>VBGR01000025.1 GCA_005880695.1 Chloroflexota bacterium | reverse complement strand
CCGCCGGTACTTGAAGATCGCGAAGGCCGCCACCCAGGTCACGACAAACGCGCCGACGATCACGAAACCGAGCTGGCCGAAGTTGAGGCCCGCAATGGCGTCGAAGGGCTGGCCCCTCAGGTTCCCGGCCTGGATCAGGATCTGCGTCACCTCGACCATGCCCACGAACAGCGCCACGAACACGCTCAGCCCCGTCACCGTCAGGTTGTAGAAGACCT
>VBGR01000104.1 GCA_005880695.1 Chloroflexota bacterium | reverse complement strand
CAGCTCGCAGTCATTCGGGATCGTGACCGCCGCGCCCTGTTCCAACGGCCCGATCACGGCGGCCACGCCGCCTCCGAACCGAGCCTGGGTGTTCGTGACCGAACCGAACCCGCCGGCGGGCGTCGAAGCCTCGCCGCCGCCTGACGCCCCCGGAGGCGAGCCTGGCGCGCCAGCAACGGGTTCCTGCAGCTCGATCAACCCTGCCTTGGGCAGCGACCAGCTGCAGGTGACGGTGATCTTCAGCTATGCGCCCGTAACGCCTCTTGTGAGCGGCGTCATCGGCAACCTCCTGACTTTTAAGGCGGTCGCTATCTACCGGACGGAGTACTGAAAGGCAGTGGTCTCACGACGCGCCCAGCGCGGCCAGGCGATCGTGATGGTCGCCTTCATGATGACGGTACTGCTCGGGTTCGTCGGGCTTGCCATCGATAGCGGCCGGGCGTTCACCGCTCGCCGGGACATGCAGGGCGCAGCCGATGCCGCCGCGCTCAAAGCCGCCGACAGATACGGGACCGGGCAAAGCTGGGCGACTGCTCAGTCCGACGCGGCGAAGCTCTTCGCAGACAACATCCAGATTTACACCCTACCCGCCTGCGGTGGCTTCGCCATCCCAGTGCCTACGACCTGGCCGGTCGAAGCGCCGGTCACGACCAACTGCACCCTCTCCGACGGGACGGCAGTGACCTTCACCGCTATCGATCAGGGACCAACCGGGCAGACTTTCAGAGTAAGCGTCCAGCGCAGCCTGACGCTGGCGTTCATCCAGGCACTCGGGCTCTCACCCAAGATCACGGTCAAGGCGGCCAGCGCTGCAACCGCCAACGACGTCTCCCTCTACCCCACTCTCGGAGCCTTGAGCACCTCCTGTCCAAACGGCGGCGCCGAGACGCAGTGGCCGCTCGGATTCTTCGAGTTCTCCCGTCCCCACATCCTGGGCGACGTGGTCGCAGACGGTGGCTTCTACAGCAGTCCGGGATCACGCGAGTTCGTGGCGGGCAACGCCCAGGTCGCGCCCGGCTCAGGCAGCTGTCCGATTCCAAACGAGGTGAACCTGACCGCCAACTTCCAGTGCTGGCCGAGCGGGCTGGCTCCGCCTTGCGGGCCAGGGAACATGGTCGGCGCGCTCCGCCAGGGCGCCGGCAGCCAGGTCTATCCGGGCGTTGCCGACCCCGGTTACCCGGTGCCGTCCGCAGCGGGCTCCCTCCAGGGCAACCCGACCACGATCGTGAAGCTCCAGCCGGGCATTTACAGCTCCAACCCCAACTTCGGAGGCGGCTGCTACTTCCTGACCCCGGGTCAGTACACGTGGCAGAACGGGCTGACCCTGAACGGCGGCTTCGTCAGCAACGAGCTCAAGCCCCCCGGCGAAGTGGGCGTGCCGTTCTGGAATACCAACGGCGTCAGGTGCGCAGGCGACTTCTCGCTCACGCCGGTCGGGGGCTCGTTCAACGCCGGAACCTGGGGAGTCGAGCTGACGAGCCTGCGCAGTGACAACGGGGTGCAGAGAGAGAGCGCTCCTTCCCAGTGCAAGCAGATCAACGTCAATGGCACCGCCGTCCAGATCGACATCAGCAACGTGCCCGGCGCCCACGCCTACAACGTCTACGCGGCCCAGGGCGGGTGCGGCAACACTTTTGGCCTGATCACGGCGGCGCAGATCGCGAATGGCCTTGACTGCTCGACCGCGCCCTGGCCAACCTGCGAAAGCAACGGAAACACGAGCGGGTGCCCGTCAATGACCGACTCAGCGAGCTGCACGCTGGGCCACGTCAGGATCACGGTCGACGGCGGCATGCTTTCCGGCTGGAACCCGCCGAAGCCGTACGGAACCAATGGTGGCGTTCCGCCTGACGCCGAGACCTCTCCTTACGCCCCAGCCGGCTCCGGCTACTCCCCCGCTCCGAACCAGAACCCGAACCGCGCCACCTATCCGTCCGGGGACCTCGCCAATGAGAATTTCTGCAGCCAGGGCGGCACCCCCACCGCTTGCGCTACAGGCAATACAACGCCGGGCGCCGTGCAGTTCTATCTCCCCGGCCCTAACTGCATCAACCTGACGGCGAATGGCGACACCTACGTGTTCGGTGGCTATCAGTACAACTGGCTGCTGGTGTTCGAACCGCCCGGCAACGCCTGCAGCTCGCCGGCGCTGACGCCGGACCCGGGCATCCCCGACAGCTACACCGGCAACAACCTGGTGGGCGCCGGTTTCTCGGGCTTCATCGGCGCCATCTATGCCCCCGCAGCGAAGATTCGGGTCACCACCAACGACGCGCTGCGCGCGCCGGTCACCGGCGGCTGGCTCGCCGGCTGGATCCAGTTCCAGCTTGGCGTCAACAAGGATGGCAGCGTCAACTCAAGCCCCGGTACGGAGGGCTACCTGGTCTATTCCTCCGGCGTGTCGCCGGTGGTTCCCGTCTCCAGACTGACCGGCTGAGCCTCGGGCTCGCCGGCGTCGACCGGCTCGACCGCGACCGGCTCGAGGTCATCCATCTCGAGCGCCACGGGCTCGAGGTCATCGACGTGAGCCCTGGGCTCGTCAAACAGCAAGTCCCCGTGCGGCTCCTCCGGCTCGCCTGCTGAAAGCGGCTCCGGCTCTGGAACTGGCGCGTAAGGCCAGGCGACCGCCTCGACTGGCTCTGTGGCGGGCTCGGCCGCCAGGCCGGCGGGCTCGGTTGGCTCGGCCGCTGGCTCAACCTCACGGGCGCCTCGCGCCGACCGTCGCGTGGCGACCACCTTGGCCGGCTTCCTAGGAGCTGGAGCCTTCTTGGGCGCGGGCGGGGGTTGGACGCG
>VBGR01000055.1 GCA_005880695.1 Chloroflexota bacterium | reverse complement strand
TCAGGCTGAGCTCGATCGATCCGTCCCATGTGGATCGTGAGCTCATCGAACTGCTCGCGGATCCGCGCCTCTGCCCGCACCTTCACTTGCCGCTGCAGTCAGGGTCGGACCGCGTGCTCGCCCGGATGGGCCGGCGCTACCGAGTGGCCGGCTTCCGGCGAGCGGTCGAGCTCGCCCGCTCGGTGCGGCCCGAATTGGCTCTGACCGGGGACTTGATGGTCGGCTTCCCGGGCGAGACCGAAGCGGACTTCAGAGAGACCCTGGACCTCGTGGCGACAGCCTGGTTCATGGGCCTGCATGTATTCCGCTTCTCGCCCCGGCCGCGGACGGCGGCCGCCCGCTACACCGACCAGGTGGCGGCGGTGGAGTCGCACGATCGATCCCGGCGGCTGATCGACCTCGGCCGGCGCCTCAAGTCTGCGTACGAGGAACGGTTTCACGGAAAGCGGCTGGCCGTGATCTGGGATCGGCAGTTCGGGGGGCTCATCCGTGGCGTCAGCGAAAACTACATCCAGGTCACGGCGCCGGCCGCGGGCCGGCGAGCGGGCGAGCTCGAGGAGGTGGTGTGGCAGCCTGCATCTTCTGCTCCTTAGCCGAGGGCCCCGAGGACAAGCTCGTCTACCGAGACGAGCTGGTGGCGGCTTTCAACGACGTCAATCCGCAAGCTCCCGTGCACGTCCTGGTCGTGCCGCGCCGCCACATCGAGTCGGTCGAGAAGGTTGACGACCCGCAACTGCTGGCCGCGCTCTTCGAAGCTGCGCACCGGATTGCGCGCGACCGCGGCGTGGACAAGTCTGGGTACCGGCTCCTCTTCAACGTCGGGCCCGACGCCCTGCAGAGCGTCTTCCACGTTCACTTGCACCTGATCGGCGGCCGGCGGATGGGATGGCCGCCGGGCTAGGCGAGCTCCTGGCCGAGTTCTCGGTCCGGACTTTTCCAGAGGGGACGCGAACTGCCGCGGACGCAGCCCGAGCCATCGGCTGTGAGCTTGGACAGATCGTGAAGTCGCTGGTTTTCGAAGCCGGCGGGCGGCCGATCGTCGTTCTCGCGAGCGGTTCCAACCGCGTCCTCCTCGAGCGGCTGGAGCCTGCCGTGGGGGCGCCTCTTTTGAAGGCGGACGCGGCGCGGACCCGCGACGCCACCGGCTTCGCGATCGGCGGCGTGCCACCCTTTGGCCATGCCTCCGCGCTGCCTGTGTACATGGACCGGGATCTGCTGAAATACGACGTTGTCTGGGCGGCAGCTGGCCGTCCGGATTCTGTCTTCGCCATCTCGCCAGCACGCCTGCGCGAACTCGCTCGGGCCGCTGTCTTGGATATCAAATGAATCGCTGCGGTCGCTTCAGCGGGCTCGGGAGGGAGACCAGATGATCAAGCTGCCCGAATCGCCTGCTGTCTTCGCTGGCGCGGTCTGGTCCGACGTCCTCCCCTACTACGACCAGCTCGCATCGCGCTCAGTGACGAAGGAAACTGCCGCGGAGTGGCTGCAGGACTGGTCTGAGTTCGAAGACCTGCTGGGCGAAGCGCGCGAGTCGGCCTATTTCGCTTACACGTGCGACACGGCAGATGAGGCCAAGGAGGCGGCCAACCTCCGCTTTCAGACGGAGATCGAGCCGCAGGCGGCTGAGCAGCGCGTTCGGCTCGCCAGGCTGCTGGTCGAGAGCGGCTATGAGCGCCCGGATCTTCTCGAGCCGTTGCGCGCTTTTCGCACCGACATCGAGCTTTTCCGCGAGGAGAATGTTGAGCTCAAGGCAGAGGTCGAGCGGCTCTCCACTGAATACCAGAAGGTCACCGGCGGGCTGGTCGCCGACTGGAACGGCGAGGAATTGCCTTTGCCGCGCTTGCGGCCGTTCATGGCCGATCCGGACCGCTCGATCCGCGAGAAGGCCTGGCGGCTGGAACGGCAGCAGTACATCGGTCAGCGCGAGATCCTGGCGAGGATCTTCACCGATCAGTACCGGTTGCGTCAGAAGATTGCCCGCAACGCCGGGTTCAAGAACTTCCGCGACTACCAACATCAGGTCTTCCATCGCTTCGACTACACGCCCGACGACTGCTACCGATTTCACGAGGCGGTGCTCGAAAAGACCGTTCCCGCTGCCAAGAGGATCTACGAGCGGCACTTGCAGAAGCTTGGCCTGGAGTCGCTCCGCCCCTGGGACGTCGAGGTCGATCCGGATGGCAGACCGGCTTTGAAGCCGTTTTCAACCAACCAGGAGTTCATCGATCGCGGGCGAGCCATCTTCCAACAGGTCGACCCAGTTCTCGGCGCCCGATTCGACACGCTCGCGAATGAAGACCTGCTGGACCTCGAAAGCCGCAAGGGCAAGGCGCCAGGCGGCTACATGACCGAGCTACCGCACCGCAAGCGCCCGCTGATTTTCATGAACGCGGCTGGCGTGGCGGGTGACGTCCACACCCTGGTCCACGAGGCTGGTCACTGCTTTCACGGGTTTGAGTACTTCGAGGCGGGGCGGCTTTTCTGTCAGCGCATGCCTGGAATGGAGATGGGGGAGGTGGGCTCGATGGCGATGGAGCTGCTGTCGGCGCCTTACTGGGGTCGTCGATCTGGCGGCTACTACTCCGAGGAGGATTACCGGCGAGCTCGAATCGATCACCTCGAAGGAATCGTTCTCTTCTTCCCGCACTGCGCCACAGTGGATGCGCTCCAGCACTGGATCTACACGGATCCGGCCGGCGAGGACGCTGGCGCACGCGATGACCAGTGGCTGCGCCTACGGAGGCAGTTCGAGATTGGAGTCGACTACACGGGACTGACGGAGGAGTGGGTCGCGCGCTGGTACCGACAGCTCCACTTCTGGGAGGTGCCCTTCTACTACATCGAGTATGGCATCGCTCAGCTCGGCGCCTTGCAGATCTGGCGCAATGCACGCAGAGACCAGCAGGCGGCGGTGTCGGCTTACCGGCGGGCCCTGGCATTGGGCTCGACGAGGCCGTTGCCGGAGCTTTACCGAGCCGCGGACATCAAGCTGGCCTTCGACGCGGCGACCATCGGGGAGCTGGTCGAGCTGGTCGAGGAGGAACTGGCCGCCCTGCAGGCTTGACCTTCGTCTACCGTGTTTGGCGGCTCTCCTTAACATGCACAGTTTCCGGCACCTCTACATCCACATACCGTTTTGCCGACACAAATGCGGCTACTGCGACTTCAACGCCTACGCGGGCTTGGATGGATTGATGGCGCCCTACGTGGATGCTCTCGAGCGGGAGCTCGCCTTCGCCGCCTCGTCTTATCCCTTTGGAGAGCTGCGCACCGTCTACTTCGGCGGAGGCACGCCCAGCACCCTGTCGCCGGAGCTGATCTCGAGGCTCCTAACACGAGTTCGAACCGAGTTCAGCCTCGAAGCCGGGGCCGAGGTCAGCCTGGAGGCCAACCCAGCCTCAACCGACGTCGAGCGGCTGGAGGCCTGGCGCCGGGGCGGAGTCAATCGACTGAGCCTGGGCGTTCAGGGGTTCGATCGCCGGACCTTGGCCGTCCTCGAGCGAAGGACCGACGGAGCGATGGCCGAGCAGGCCGTTCGCCTGGCTCGAGCGGCAGGCTTCCGGAACCTCAGCCTGGATCTGATTTACGCGGTCCCTTACCAGTCACTGGAGTCCTGGCAGCAGACCCTCCAGCGAGCGATCGACCTCGCGCCGGAGCACCTGTCGGCCTACTGCCTGACGCTGGAGGAGGGCACCCAACTCTTCCGCCAGTGGCAGCGCGGAGACCTCCCCGCCGTCGATCCCGACGAGCAGTGGATGTTCCTCGAGAAGTGCCAGTCCGCGCTCACTTCCGCCGGCTTCCATCGGTACGAGGTTTCGAGCTGGTCGCGTCCCGGATTCGAATCGCGTCACAACCGGTCGTACTGGCAGTGCCGGCCCGTTTACGGAGCGGGATGTGGGGCGCATTCCTACGCGCGGCTTGGTGCTGGAGCGCGGCGTTGGTGGAACGTGGCGCGACCGCAGTCGTACATCTCTTCCGACACCTTCATCGAGGCTGGTGAGGAGCTGGGGCCGCGCAAAGCGGCCGCCGAGCGCCTCATGCTGGGGCTCCGGACGGTTGCTGGAGTCCGGACGGAGCCAGGTTTCGAAGTCGAGATCGAGCGGCTCCGGTCGGCCGGGCTGGTCGAGACGGTCGGCCGAGTGGTTCGTCCGACGCGGCGCGGACTGGATCTCAACAATCAGGTGGCACTGGCCGTTCTCTAGTGGATCGCGTGCTGCGGCAGGTCGCGATTGCGGCACCGGGATTCCTGGCCGACGAGGAGGGCCTCGCGCTTTATCGGACAGCTCTGGCCACAGCTCCGAAGGGGCCGTTTCTGGAGATCGGCGGTTACTGTGGCAAGTCCGCCATCTACCTCGGCGCGGCAGCGCGTTCGCGCTCGACAGTCCTCTACTCCCTCGATCACCACCGGGGCTCGGAGGAACAGCAGCCCGGCGCGGAGTACTTCGATCCGACGCTCGTTGACCAGAGAGGTCGAATCGACTCCCTGCCTATGTTCCGACGCACGATCGCAGCCGCGAATCTCGAAGACGTCGTGGTGGCCGTCGTGGGGCGCTCCTCGGTCGTTGCGGGAGCGTGGGCAACCCCCCTGGCCCTGCTCTTCGTTGACGGAGGACATTCAGAGGAGGACGTTCAGGCCGACCTGGCGGGCTGGCTTCCACACCTGAAACCCGACGGCTTACTGGCTGTGCACGACGTCTTTCCGAATCCTGCCGAGGGCGGTCAAGCCCCCTACCATGCCTACCTCCAAGCACTTGAGTCAGGCTTCGTCGAGGTCTGCGCTGAGCGTAGCCTCCGAGTGCTCGCGCGCAGCTGAACGCATGATCTTCGACATTGCCGAGTCGCCGTCGAGCGCAGCTGACGCCAGCAGCACCACGCCTGCCGTCCAGGTTGGCATCTCCTCCGGCCAGGTCTGACCGTCCGGATAGGTGCAACCGGTCCAGTAGGCTCCGGATGGAGTGCGCAGCCCCTGGACCCATCCGAATAGATTCGCGGCTTCGCGCTCGAGTCCGATCGAGCGGAGAGTGAGAACGAGTTCGCAGGTCTCAGCCGTGGTGACCCACGGCCGGTCGCTCACGCAACGAACGCCGAAGCCGTCGACAACGAAAGAGCTCCAGCCGCTCTCGAGCCGCGCCTGGGCCATGGCGCCTGTAACCGCCCCACCCAGGACTGGGTAATACCAATCCATCGAGTAGCGATCCTTTCGCAGGAAGGCTTGCGGACGGCGACGGATCGCGTTTCCCAGTCGGTGCCGGGCTAATCCCCAATTGGGACGCTCCTGGCCCAGCTCCACGGCTAGCGCCAAGCCGCTGCTGAGGCTCATGTGGATGCAGGCCGACGCGGTCAAAAGGGCTCCTGGAAAAGTCAGGCCGCTGGCATCTCGCGCCCAGCAGATCTCACCGGTCGGCAGTTGAAGCCTGAGCGCGAACTCCAGGGCGGAGTCGACCACCGGCCAGAGATCTTGAAGAAAGTCTCGGTCTCCAGTCGCGAGAAAGTGGTGGTGGACTCCGACCGCGACGTACGCGCAGAAGTTGGCATCGGAAGCGCTGTCGAGAACGTGGCCGTCCCGGTAGGAGGTAGCCCAGGACCCGTCGGCAGCCTGCGTCGCCTGGAGCCAGTCGAAAGCTCGCCGAGCAGCCTCGAACTCGCCGGCGGCACCCAACCCCATGGCTGCCTCGGTGTGGTTCCAAGGATCAGCGTGCCGGTTTGCCTCCCAGGGAATCGAGCCGTCGTCAGCCTGCACGGATGTGATCGCCTTCGCGGTCATCGCTACCTCCGCAGGGCTCAGCCCTTCGTCGGTCCGGCGCGCTAGCAAGCCTTCTCCAGGTAGAGAACGAGGCTCTTGCCAAGAACTGGATTGAGGATCGACTCAAAGACGCGGAGGCCTCTGGGGCGACGCACAATGTCCCAAACCAAAAAGCGGTGATAGAGGCGTGGCAGAACCGCCGCCTCGTCTGAGATGCCGAGTGCGCATTTCAGCCACCAGTAAGGAGCATGGAGTGCGTGCGAGTGCTGGGTTCCGAGGCATCGGAAGCCGGCTGACTCAAGCTTGGCTCGCAGTTCGGTGCCGCGATAGATGCGCACATGTCCTCCCGGCTTTCGGTGGTACTCGTCGGACAGCGCCCAGCAGACCAGTTCAGGAAACCACCGCGGAACGGTGACGACGGCAGTCCCGCCAGGGCGGACCACCCTCGCCATCTCGTGGATCGCGCGCCTGTCGTCAGAGATGTGTTCGAGCACCTCAGCTGCGATGACGCGATCGAAGTAGGCATCGGGGAAGGGAAGTTGTAAGGCATCGCCGCTGACGCCGCGGTAACCGCCCGTGGCCGGCGCTTCGCCCGCGCTCACCATGGCGGCGGCCATCGCGGTTGCCGTCGCCAGATCCTCCGGCTCGTGGTCGAGAGCGACGACCCAAGCGCCGCGCCGAAGAGCTTCGAAGCTGTGCCGGCCATTGCCAGCCCCGATGTCGATCACGCGATCGCCAGGCTTGAGCGACAGCCTGTCGAAGTTGAATGTCAGCATCCGGCAAGCACCCGGCGATACTCCGCAGTCGTTTTCCGCGCTGCGTCCTTCCAGCTGAAGAGCCGCTCTGCCCGAAGGCGCCCGCAGGCGCCGATTCGTGAACGCAATCCGGGGTCATCCAGCAACCGGCGAATCGCCCCGGCCAGCGCGGTCGGGTCAGCCGGGGGGACAATAAGCCCTGTCTCGCCATCCTGGCCGACCACCTCCGGCAAGGCACCCGCTGAGGTCGCGACCACCGGCACGCCGCAGGCCATCGCCTCCAGGGCGGGCAGCGAAAAGCCCTCATAAAGGGACGGCACGACCGCCACCTCCGCCTCTGCGTAGATGGCTACGAGAGCACTCTCATCAATGCCGTGCACGAACTTGACGGACGCTGCGAGCTCTCGGCGCTTCAGCATTCTCGAGACTTGACCGTCAGGCCGAGGCTGGCCGATGACCACCAGCTCGACGCAATGGCTGCGCCGAAGGATGGCGACCGCTTCGAGAAGGTGACTGAGCCCTTTGAGAGGTATATCCGCACTGGCGGTCGTTACGATTCGACCCCGGATTCGGCGGACGCTGGGCAGGGGCCTGAAGCGCTCGTGATCGACGCCGTTCGGAATCACGGCAACTC
Organism: Chloroflexota bacterium; assembly: GCA_005880695.1. GTDB lineage: Bacteria > Chloroflexota > Dormibacteria > Dormibacterales > Dormibacteraceae > VBGR01. The sequence continues at coordinate 22,923 of VBGR01000055.1, read as the reverse complement.
GCGGCCTCGTGACGCGCATTTCGCGCTTGATCTCATCGCGAGCCGACTGCGAGACGGTGATGATTCCGCTCAAGCGCCGGGCCACCCGCCCCTGCATTCCGACGAAGTGGTACCAGCGGCGGAGCCCCATCCTGCGCTTCCAAGGGGCCTGCGCTAACTCCAGCCGGCGATCGACTGAGATCGGATGATGGACGGTGGCCACGACCGGAAACGACCGTGCCGCAAGCAATAGGCCGTAGCCCAGGCACTGGTTGTCGTGAACCACATCGAAATCGCCGCTGTGGCCTCGCAGGTAACGCCAGGCCCGCAAGCTGAAGGTAAGCGGTTCAGGGTATCCGGCGGTGCACATGATTCCGAACTCGGCGGCGTCGATCCAGTTTTGGATTTCTCGATCTGGCCGGAACGGATCGCCCGGCCGGTAGAGGTCAAGACTTGGCAGCCTGACCTCGTCAACGCCCTCATCGAGGCTCGGGTAGGGCGGACCGGTCACCACCGTGACTCGATGGCCGAGGTCATTCAGTGCGCTGGAGAGCTGCCGAGCGTAGACGCCTTGACCGCCGCAGAAGGGGTTTCCGCGATAGCTCAGGAGGGCAATAGCAAGCGATTCCTTTGCTGATGCCCCCGCTATCACGTTTCTTGATTCTAGCCGGTTGCCATTGGCTTCCCGGCTGGCCCCCGCCGTGAGGACCGTTTCTTCGCTAGAATTGGCACTCAAGCGGAGGGAGTGCTAATGGAAGCCCGAAAGCGCGCGATCCTGAAAGCGGTCGTGCAAGAGTTCACTACCAGCGCGGTGCCGGTCGGATCTCAGATCCTCGCCAACCGGTACTTCCTCAACCTGAGTTCGGCAACCATCCGGAACGAGCTGTCGAACCTGGCAGACCTGGGGTACCTGGTTCAGCCACACACCTCGGCCGGGAGGATCCCGAGCGACCAGGGATACCGGTACTTTGTGGACTTCCTGATGGAAACCGAGCCGTTGCCGCGGCCGGTCAAAGTTTTCATCGAGGAACAGGTCCAGGGCGCTCCGGCGGATGGACAACTGTTCGTCGAGCGCGTGGCAATGGTGGTCGCGGCAGTGACGCACAACGCCTCGGTTGTCAGCGCTGCGTACGGGCCGCGGGCGCGGATCAAGCACCTTGACCTTGTCTCCTTGGATCCGCAGGCCGTCCTGCTCATCCTCCTGATGGAGGGAAACCTGCTCCGACAACAGGTCATCGAGATCAGCCAGCCGGTCGAGCAAGGAGCTCTGAGCCGGCTCGCGGGTCGGATCCTGAAGAACGTCGCCGGCAAAGACAGGGAAGAGGTTGGGTCGCTTGCGGAGCGACTGACTCCGGGCGTGGAGAACGAGGTGCTCAGCCAGGTCCTGGTCTTGCTCGACCACTTCGAGCAGGGGGCGGAGACCCTTGTCGTCCACGATGGCGTTCGCAATCTGCTGAAGCAGCCGGAGTTCACCGATACGGCGAGGCTCCACGAGGTGCTCGAGATCCTTGAGGAGAGCCGCCACCTCTCCGCCCTGCTGCGCCAGCTGATCATGGAGTCCGACCTTCAGGTTGTCATCGGGTCCGAGAACCTGACGGAGCAGCTCCGGAGCTGCACGGTGGTTTTGACGACGTACGGGCCGTCAGGCCGACTCAAAGGCACCCTCGGGGTCGTTGGCCCAACCCGTATGCAGTACGGCCAGATCGTGGCTCGACTTGGAGCGGTGGCCCGAGCAGCCAGCCAGCGGCTCGCCGAAATAGCCTCCTGACTGGGCTTCAAGCCAAGGGTTAGGGTTACGGACTCCTCGGTAAGAATTAAGCCGTGACCACGAGTCTCAAAGGAAGGATCGAGAACCTCGAGCAGGAGGTGCAGCGTCTGCAGGGCGAGGCGGACGAGGCTTCCAACCGGTACGTTCGGCTAGCGGCGGACTTCGAGAACTACAAAAAGCGAGCCCGCCAGGAGCAAGCAGACACCATCCAGTTTGCCAATGCCGAGCTGCTCACCCGACTCTTGCCTGTTCTCGACAACTTCCACCGACTTCTCGAGACCGCGCCTGCAGGTGTGGATGAGTCCTGGCTCAAGGGAGCGCGACTCACTCTCCAGCAGCTGGAAGACGTCCTTGCCGCCCTCGGAGTCAAGGAGATCGACGCGGTGGGACAACCGTTCGATCCCAGCATGCACGAGGCGATCGGCCACGAGGATTCAGACGAGCATCCAGAGAACACGGTGGTAGCCGAGCTTCGCAAGGGCTATCGGCTCAACGACAGGGTCGTCCGGCCGGCACTGGTGAGGGTCGCTCGTCCGGTTGGCGGTTAAGCGCGACTACTACGAGATCCTCGGGGTTTCCCGCAGTGTTTCGCCAGAAGAGTTGAAGCGCGCCTTTCGCAAGCTTGCGATGGACCTTCACCCAGATCGCAATCCCGGCAACCCAGAAGCCGAGACGAGGTTCAAGGAAGCGGCGGAGGCCTACCAGGTCCTTAACGACCCTGACCGGCGGCGGTCTTATGACATGTTCGGTCACGCCGGCGTAGCTGGCGCAGGCGTCTCCGGGTTCGAGGGGTTTGGCTTCGCGGACATCTTCGACGCGTTCTTCGGCGGTGGGTTCTCGGCCCGCGATCGAGCCCGAAGCATGCGTGGATCCGATCTCCGATATGACCTCACGATCAGTTTCGAGGAAGCCTTTCGTGGCGTCGAAAAGGAGATCGAGGTCCCCCGCCTCATGACTTGCGAGAGATGCTCGGGGGCCGGCGCCGAGCCAGGTAGCTCGGTCGAGGCCTGCGGCTCGTGTGGCGGGAGCGGTCAGGTCCGCAGGACCTCCCAGTCCATCTTCGGTCAGGTCGTGAACGTGTCGGCCTGCCCCTCCTGTCATGGATCCGGCAGGGTGATTCGCCAGGTCTGCACCGCCTGTCGCGGCCAGGGTCGCACTGAGCGGACCAAGCGGCTGAAGCTGCGCATCCCACCGGGGGTCGACACTGGCTCCCAGATCCGTCTCACCGGGGAGGGCGAATCAGGGCTGCAGAACGGCGGTCCGGGCGATCTTTATGTCGTGATCCGAGTTCGGCCGCATGCCCTGCTTCAGCGGCAAGACCAGGATGTCGTCTTCGAACTGCAGGTCAACGTGGTCCAGGCCGCGCTTGGAGACCGAATCGAGGTCCCCACGCTCGACGGCCTGGTCGAGGTGGCGATCCCGGCCGGCACTCAGCACGGCCAGACCTTCAAGCTGAGCGGACGAGGCATGCCCCAAATTCGAAGCGGCCGGCGGGGCGACCAGTTCGTGGTCGTCAAGGTCATCGTGCCGAAGGACCTCAACGCGAAGCAAAAGGATCTTCTGAGACAGGTCGGCGGACTGACTGGAAAGCCGCAAAAGGTCGCCAAGGGCTTCTTCGATAAACTTCGCGAGGCCATCAACCTCGACTAGACGCAGGTTGATAGTAGCGGTATAAGAAACTACACTAGTCGAGCTCGCCTGCTTGGAATAACTAACCGGTCTTGCGGGTAGTTACTCACCTCAGAGGACTTCAGCCATGAGCAACCGGACCATCGATCTAGAACTGACTCGGGCCGAGCTTGAGGTACGCGAACTCGAAGCGCGGCTCCGTGTCGTACCTATGAACGACGCCCAACTCGCACACGCGCTCGAAACGGCCCTCGCGAAGAAGCGGCAGCGGCTCGAGAAGCTCCGGTCGCAGCACCAGAGCTGATTCCTTAGGGGAGGCTGTCTCCGCACGGCTCACCCGACCATCTCTCGTGCCCGCTGCACGATGACGGCCGCGAGATCGTAGCGGCCATGCGAGGGGATCACGTACGCTCCGCGCACCCAGCGTCGGGCCGCGTCGAGGAACTCGACGGCGATCTCGACTCCGACCTCGGCAGCTTGCTCGCCTGCTGCCCGGATGCGTTCCTTGATGGCATCCGGGACGGTAATGCCAGGCACCTCGTTGTCCAGGTACTCGGCATGGCGTCCCGAGATAAGAGGCAGCACGCCGACAAGCAATGGAATCGGAAGGTCGCCCGCGGCTTCCAGGAAGCGCTCAAACGCGTCAAGCTCATAGATCGGCTGAGTCACGACGAAGCCGGCGCCGGCCTTGACCTTCCGGTCGAGGAGCCCGATCTCTCTCCTGATATCTCGGGCGTTTGGATTGACCGCAGCGCCGATCAAGAAGGACGCGGGCTGGCCAAGAGGCGAAGCGTTCGCATCCAGGCCACGGTTCAGGTTGGCAACGATATTGATGAGGCCAACCGAGTTCACCTCCCAGATGCCAACCGCGTTGTCGCCGGCTTTGGGCGGGTCCCCGCGCAGACAGAGGATGTTCCTGATGCCCAACGCGTGCGCGCCGATCAGCTCGGATTGAATCGCCATCACATTGCGATCACGCGTCGTGAAATGGGCGATCGCCTCCAGCCCAACCTGCTGCTGGACCAGCGCCGAGCAGGTGATGACGCCCATGCGAACCCGGGCCATCGCCGAATCTGTCACGTTCGCGTAGTCGACGCCCGCTTCCTTCAGCAGGCGAGCACCATCGAGCATGCGCTTCGGATCCACTCCGCGCGGCGGGGTCAGTTCCACACTGATGACGAAGTCCCCGCGCGACAGTGAGGCAGCGAGCCGCGACGCCGGCGGATTCGACTCTGACTCGGGTTTGGCCCGCCGCACTCGAACGGCCGGTGCGATGGAGTCCCCCGCGTTACGCGACGCATCGAGCGCAGCTCGCATCGCTGAGATGTGCTCTGGTCGCGTGCCGCAACAGCCGCCCAACACCCGTGCGCCAGCCTGGAGCAGAGGCTCCACGCTTTCGGCGAAGTAGCGGGGGCCAGCCGCGTACACGAGCCGCCCGCTGACCCGCTGCGGGAGACCGGCGTTCGGTATCACAGCAATCGGCCCGAGGCCGGCCTCGTGGAGTCTGCGTGCGATCTGGAGAGCCGCCTGAGGACCGCTTCCACAGTTGAAGCCAAGGGCCGCCGGCCCGAGCCCGCTCACTGCACGGAGGATGCCGACGTCGGCGTCATCATCCAGGCTCATGCAAGCCACAACGGGGAGCTGATGAGCGGCTTCGCGAGCCACCCGCACGGCCAACTCGAGTTCGCCAACCGATGTGAAGGTCTCGAAGATCAAGAGGTCGACGCCGCTCTCAGCCAGGGACTCGACGATCTCGCCGTAGATTCTCTCTGCCGCGCTGAGCTTGATTGCCCCGATCGGCTCCAGAGGCTTGCCAAGCGGTCCGACGCTCCCGGCTACCAGCACGGGCCGACCGCTCATGTTGCGGGCTTCGACCGCGAGCTTTGCTCCCTGCTCCAAGATCTCCCGGCCGCGACCCTCCAGATAGTGTTCCGCCAGGCGAAACCGGTTGGCTCCGAAGGTATTCGTCTCGATAACGTCGGCCCCGGCGGCGATGTAATCCCGATGTATCGCTCGCACCAGGGAGGGATCGCTGAGGTTCACTTCTTCGAGACAGTGGTCGGGGGGCACGCCACGAGCCCAGAGCTCGGTGCCCATGGCGCCGTCAAAAAGGAGAGCGCCACGCTCTTCCAGCCGAGCCATGAACCGATCCATCCGGAGGAGTATGAGACGAGAAACTCGCGCTTTGCCCAGCCGGCTGCGCTGAAGGCTTAACGCACGAGTCCGGTCATGTATCCACGGCCGTAAGCGACCAGGACGATCCAGCAGGCTGCTGCGAGCAGGACTGCCTCGCGATCGCGCGCCCCGCGGCTCGTGTAGGCGTAAACCCCCGGGAGGAAGACTGTCGCAAAGACTCCATAGACGAGGTGCAGGAGGTAGTGGGGGCGCTCTCCGAAGGCCATGGCCGCCAGGCCGGCCAACCCCTGGAAAGCAGTCAACGCGGCAAGTAACAGGTAAGTCGACCGGAAGCCGCCGCTGATTGCACGCTGACGGAGGTAGCCGTAGCTTCCCCAGACCGCCAGGACGAAGGCCAGCGCAAGTAGCGCGATGGCGAGGCGGGCGTGCAAGAAGGTCAGGATGCCTACCACGGAGTCAGGGTAAACCGACTCCAAGTGGCGGACGCTCAAGCGGTGGTGGCGGCCGGGCCGGTTGGGGGGCCGACTGCCGATAGACTCCGTTCGAGCGTGGTCGAGGTTGTCAAGGCCGTTCGCGCGCCGTTGGCCCCTAGATTCATTCGTTCGGTTGTCACGGCAGCTACGGAAGTTCCCGAGGTGGCCGCGCGACTCCCGCTTGCCGGCTGGTCAGTAACGATCCGGGTCAGCGGAGATCGCGAGCTGCACCGTCTCAACCGTGATTTTCTGGGGGAGGACGAGCCGACCGACGTCCTCTCGTTTCCATCGGGCGACGCCGAGGCCTCAGGTTATCTGGGCGACATCGTCATCTCTTGGCCGGCTGTCCTCCGGCAAGCCGCTGCTTTTACCCATACCCCGGAGGTTGAAGCGGCGCTGCTCTGCGTTCACGGACTTCTCCATCTGCTCGGCTGGGACCACGCAGCTCGTGAAGCCGAGAAGGAGATGAACAGGCTTACGGTTTTGGCTCTTGAGAAAGTGAGGGCCGACGTCCCGATTGGACGGCTGAATGATGGGTAGGCTTGCAACCTGCCGGTCTCTCTGCGGCGCTCGCCGCGGGCACTGGCGTGTCTGTCGGCTGCTTGTCGGATGTATGGGGATGATTGCGGTTGCCAACCAAGGATCTTCTGATAGTCGGGCTCGGTAACCCTGGTCCCGACTATGCGGGCACGCGCCACAACCTCGGTTGCATGTGCGTCGAGGAGCTGGCCAGCCGGTTGGGCGTCACCCTCTCGCGGCGCCGCTGGCGATCGCGAGTCGCTTCCGCACCTTTGAGGTCGTCCGGCCAGGTCTGGCTCATTGCGCCCCAGACCTATATGAATCTCAGCGGGCGCGCCGTGGCAGAAGCGGTTCGTGCCCTGGGGTTACCTAGCTCGTCGGTTTGGGTCGTGCACGACGAGCTGGACATTCCGTTGTGCCGACTGCGTATCCGGCGCGAAGGTTCCGATGCAGGGCATAACGGGGTGGCTTCAATCATGGCCTCTCTCGGGACACCGAAGTTCGCCCGTTTCCGAGTAGGTGTTGGTCGGCCTCTATCGCCGCGCGTTGACCCGATCGACTACCTCCTCTCGCCCTTCTCGCGAAAGGAGCGGGCGCTGCTCCCTTCTGTGCGAGCCGGGGTCGCGGATGCGTTGATCCTTGCGCTGGAGTCCGGTCTCGACAAGGCGATGGAGGTGTACAACCGGCCTGGCTCGCTCGGATGCACGGAGGTGGCTTGAGCGCCTTTTGGAAGGAGGTCGTCGGCTCGGGCCCGCTCCAGGCTTGGCTGCAGGCGCCCGCTGGCGAACTTCAGTTGGGACGGCTGCCGATCGGTGCGTGGCCGGTGGTTGCCGGGGCAATCGCACGCGCCTGCACGGACACGGGCCGGTCTCTGCTTGTACTGACTAGACACCCCGAGGTTTTCTTGGCTGAGCTCAGACCGTGGCTGGCAGGGACTCCGTCAAGCCATCTCTTCGCAGAGGTCGGAGTCTCGTTTCTGGACCGACCTCCAGCAATCGACCTCGCAGTCGGTCAGCGGTTGGACGCGTTGGCAGCATTGGCCACCAGCAGCGCAGCGCCAACCTTAATCGTGTCGAGTTTTCGAGCCGCGATGCGGCCGACGCTGGCACCCTCCGTGCTTGCAGCAGCCACGATCGAGCTCCGTGCCGGCGTTCGGATCAGCCCTGCCAAGCTGTCAGCTCGTCTGGTTGAGCTCGGGTATACGCGGGAGGCGCTCGTCGAGGATCGGGGCCAGTTCTCCCTCCGAGGCGGGATCTTGGACATCTTTCCAGCGGCCGCCCGCTCACCGGTGCGAGCTGAGTGGCTTGGTGACGAGCTTGAGAGCTTGCGGGTATTCGATGCCGGGAATCAGCGCTCCATCATGTCTGTGCCACAGGTGACGGTGCGACCGGGAAGAGAGGTCGTCCTGGGGACCGCACGTGGCACCGAGGCAGCCGGTCGGGTCCGATCGAATGGTTCGCTCGATTCGCTCAGGCCCGACGTCAAAGCCGACTGGGACGACGAGCTAAGCCGTCTTCAGGCTGGATCGACGTTTCCCGGCATCGAGTTCTATTCGGCGTATCTGGATCCGTCGCTCCCTTCTCTGTTCGACCATCTGCCTCAGGACGCAGTGGTTCTTCAATTCGACCCAGTGCGCCAACTTGCCGAGGCGGGCGAGCTCGAGCAAGAAACGATCGGACTGACCGCGGCTGAGAGCGCGGACGGTGAGCTGCCCAGGGGTTTTCGGCCCGCGATGGTTCCCGTCAGCCGATTGTCTGTTGACGGCCTTGCGCGCGTGACGGCTGGGGCAGGCGAGTTGGCGGACGGCGTTGATCTCGGTTGGCGACAGCCCGAGGCCGAGGTAAAGCGGGCGGATGCGCTCCCCCGGTTGATGAGCTTGTGGCCGGTCGTGATTCTCGTTACTTCGCAGCGTGAGAGGCTGGACGCTCTGCTGGCTGAATCAAGCCAATCACAGGCTGCGGAGCTCGATCTCGATTTGGACTCTGAGCTGCTGCCCGCGGATTCCGAGAAGCGCCTGCTGCGGGCCGATCTCGATCTCGCTGTGGGCTTCGAGAATGAGGGCCTCGGAGTCGCCTTTCTCTCAGATGCGGAGCTGTTCGGACGCCTTCGTCGGCCATCGATTCGACAGCGGGGAACTAAGGGCAGGGACCTCGGCGGGATCGCCCTCGAGTTTCAGCCGGGCGAGCTGGTCGTCCATGTCGACCACGGGATCGCGCGCTTCCGTGGGATGACTCTCAAGGAGATCGACGACGTCGAGCGCGAATACCTGGAACTCGAGTACGCGGACGCCGATCGGCTCTTCGTCCCGGTCGAGTTTCTCGATCGTGTTCAGAAATATCTGGGTGGCGGTGAGGGCGAGCCGTCGCTGCATCGCTTGGGGACTTCGGACTGGGCAAGGGCTCGTTCACGGGCGGGCCGCACCGTCCAGGACATCGCCGACGAGCTGCTCAAGCTGTACGCCATCCGGGAGGCGAAACCCGGGTTTCCCTTCGAGCCCGATTCGCCGTGGCAGGTCGAACTTGAGGCGTCGTTTCCTTTCGAGGAGACGCCTGACCAGGTGACGGCGATGGCCGAAATCAAGGCGGACATGGAGTCGGACCGGCCGATGGACCGCCTTCTTTGCGGCGATGTCGGCTTTGGAAAGACCGAGCTCGCAGTCCGCGCTGCCTTCAAGGCAGTGACGAGCGGCAAGCAAGTGGCGATGCTCGTGCCCACGACCGTTCTGGCCCAACAGCATCTCGCGGTTTTCAAGGCGAGGTTGAAGGCCTACCCGGTCGAGGTCGAGATGCTCTCGCGGTTCCGGACAGCCGACGAGCAGGCGGCTGTCACGGCTGGCGTCAGGGCTGGGTCAGTCGATGTTGTGATCGGGACTCACCGTCTGTTGCAGCGCGATGTTCGGTTCAAGCGCCTCGGACTCGTCATCATCGACGAAGAGCAAAGATTTGGCGTCGTTCAGAAGGAGCGCCTGAAGCGGCTCCGGGCCGAGGTCGACGTTCTCACGCTGTCGGCGACTCCGATTCCGCGCACATTGCATATGGCGGTCGCCGGCATCCGCGACATGAGCGTTGTGCAAACGCCACCAGAAGACCGCCAGCCGATCAAGACCTATGTGACGGCGGACGATGACGAGCTCGTCAAACAGGTGATCGAACGAGAGATCGAGCGTGGCGGCCAGGTGTATTTCGTCCATAACCGAGTGCGCACCATCCAGCGAGCGGCCGAGCGGGTCCGCAAGTTGGTGCCCTCGGCCCGCGTTGCGGTCGGCCACGGCCAAATGGAGGAGCAAGACCTGGCGCGCGTGATGGTCGAGTTCACTGAGCGAAAGCACGATGTCCTGGTCTGCACGACCATCATCGAGTCCGGCTTGGACATCCCGAACGTCAATTCGATCTTGGTCCAACATGCGGACCGGTTCGGCCTCTCGCAGCTCTACCAGCTCCGGGGCCGGGTGGGTCGGGCAGGCAAACGGGCCTACTGCTACCTGCTCTATGACCCGCGCCGCTCGCTCACTGAGTCAGCCGACAAACGGCTCGATGTGATGTCTGGCTTGCACGAGCTGGGCATGGGCTTCAAGATCGCGTTGCGGGACCTGGAAATTCGGGGTGCCGGCAACCTGCTGGGCGCCGAACAGCATGGAGCCATCGCCGCGGTTGGCTTTGAGATGTATGTCCAAATGTTGTCGCACGCGGTGAGCCGACTTCGAGCCGGAAGCGAGGAGAGCGCGGCTATCGACGTTCTCAACACCCCGGAGATGGCGCTTAACCTGCCGCTGGATCACTTCATCCCGAGGTCTTACATCCGCGACGAACGACTCCGGTTGGCCGCTTATCGTGAGCTAGCGGCGGCGGAAGACGAGGGGGCGCTGGACGGACTGCTCCGCTCCTTGCGAGACCGCTATGGGAGCCTGCCGGACCAGATCGACAACCTCGCGTACTCGCTGCGTGTAAAGCTCCGCGGGCAGCGGCTCGGGCTGCGCTCGGCGATCGGAAGTGAAGGTGAGATCGTCCTGGTGGTGGATCCCGATCGGGAGCTCGCTGTCGATGAGCTCCTGCGGCGATTCGGCGACCGCCTACGCATCGGACCCAACAAGCTCAGGCTGCGCAGACGACCGGAATCGTGGATGCGGGACCTACTCGAACTGCTTGATGCGATGGCGCAGCTCTACTCGGATGCCAGAATCAAGAGCGGTGTCTGAAAAGCCGTACCCACCAGGATTGCCGGCGCTTTTCGAGGTCGTGCGTCGGCTGCGCGCGCCCGACGGCTGCCCCTGGGACCGGGAGCAGACGCACGCCACCCTTCGGCCCTACCTCCTGGAGGAGACCTACGAGCTGCTCGAAGCCATTGACTCCGACGATGACGGACGGTTGCGCGAGGAGCTCGGTGATGTGTTGCTGCAGGTGGCGATGCATGCGGCCATTGCCGCGGAGGATGAGCGGTTCGACGCGGCGATGGTTTCCGAGACCGCGGCGGCCAAGATGGTCTCGCGGCACCCACATGTCTTTGGAGATGTAGAGGTGGCAGACGCTGAGGAGGTCCTCCGCAATTGGGAGCACAACAAGTCGCTGGAGGCGGCGGCCAAGGGCTTTGGCGACGAATCGGTGCTCGACCGCGTGCCCGCCACACTTCCGGCGCTGGCGTGGGCTATGAATCTACAAAAGCGAGCCGCACGGGTTGGATTCGACTACGGCGACGCCGAAGCCGCTGCGGCCAGCGTCGCTGAGGAGGTGCGCGAGTTGGCAGTGGCAGCCGAGGGCGATGAGCTGTTCAGGGAAATGGGAGATCTCCTGTTTGCATTGGTAAGCGTCGCGCGGAAACGCAAAGTCAACCCTGAAGACGCACTTCGAGCGGCCGGCCAACGATTCAAGCGGCGCTTTCAGGCGCTCGAGGCGGCGGCTCAAGAGCAGGGGCTTCCGCTCCGGGAACTCGACCGAGCGGCGCTCGAGGCACTCTGGGCGGACTCCTCCTAGCTATTCAAAGCCCGGTTCACACGGTTCCAAGCCTGTGGTATCGTGCCCAATCGTCCTTCGATCGGGTCGGTAGTCAGGGCATTAACGAAGCAGCATGCGTCGCATCAGATCCACAGCAAGTCTTGGAAAAGTCAGTACATCGCGGGCGCTCTCGAAGGAGTTGGCGATGCTGGTTCTGGTGGCGGCGATTGGGGTTTGGGTCGTTTACTCGTTTGCTCAGGAGGCGTACTTGAACTACCGCCTCAGCGCCCAAGCCTCAGCGCTCCGGCAACAGAACGCCAGCCTGAAAGTGCAGGAGGCGGGGTATCACCGGGATATCGTCGCGAGTATGGCGGGTGCGGCGGCGGAAGAGGAAGCGCGGATCAACGGGTATGCGCGGCCAGATGAGAAGGTCTACGTGGTGGGCCGGCCCGCGAGCAATGCCGCCGCGCCGGCAACGAACCAGAAGCGAGTTGCTAAAGTTGAAGGAACGGGGAGCGAGGTTTGGCAAGTCATAGGACGGTGGGTAGCTGATCTCTGGCACAGGTGAGACCCTGACATCGGGTCCAGCTGAGGCTGTCCTCTCAAATGGCGGCAGCCAAGTCGAACCGACGGTCTCAGGCGACGGTCCGAACGGAGCGAACTTAGCTCCGGTTCCCGACAACAACGGTGGATCCGCGGGTGTCGAGGCCGGACACACAATCGAAGGTGTCATTACCGGAATCACGCATTTCGGTGCGTTCGTCAGCATCGACGGCGGCCAGAGTGGCTTGATCCATATCTCCGAAATCGCCTATGAGTACGTGCGCGACGTTAGGGACCACCTGAAGGTCAACGATCGTGTACGAGTGAAGGTTCTGCAAGTCAATCCAGCCAACGGAAAGTACGACCTCTCGCTGAAACAGATCGCTGCTGCGCCGCCGGCCAGCCTGCCGAAATGGCGTCGCAACAAGCGTGAGCGGGTGCTTGCGGAGGGTGCGGATCCAGCCTTCGAAGAGAAGCTGTCCAAGTTCATGAAGTCGAGCGAGGAGCGGCTCCTCGATGTCAAGCGGAACCTAGAGGCGAAGAGAGGCGGGCGCTACCGCTGAGCTCGCCGAGGTCACTTGCTAGCCTCGGTATAATGGATGAGCGCGGTGGAGCAGCGGCAGCTCGTCGGGCTCATAACCCGAAGGTCGTCGGTTCGAATCCGACCCGCGCAACCAATTAACGAGGGGCCCAGAGGAGTCGTGTTAGCGGCTCCTCTGGTTCGTTTTCAGAGGCTTGAGACCCAATGAACAAGAGAAAACGTGTGGCTGTGTCCAAGCACCGAGCCAAGAAACGGAAGCTCAAGGCGCGCGCAAGAGCCACCCGGTAGGCTTACCGCCCGAGGCGGTGTAGCTCAGTGGTAGAGCACGCGGCTCATAACCGCGGCGTCGCTGGTTCGATCCCAGCCACCGCCACCACGGCACTGAGTCGCATTGCCGAGTCGAGCCTCCTCCGGCCACGCATGCTGCTCGGACTCTCTGGCGGCCCCGACTCGATGGCGCTGCTCATCGCTCTGCTGGAGATTGGCGTCAGGGTAACTGCAGCCCATTTCGATCACGACCTGCGTCCCGAGTCCGCTCAGGACGCCAGCTGGGTCCGATCACAGTGTGAAAAACGCGGCGTGAGCCTCGTCACCGCTCGGCGAAACAAGCCGCTGCGGCAGGGGTCTTTAGAGACGGCAGCTCGCGAAGCCAGGTTCGACTTCTTCACCGCGGCGTTGGCTCAGACACGACTTGAGGTCCTGGCGCTTGCGCACACCGCAGATGATCGAGTCGAGAGCCTCGTCCTCAACCTAAGGCGCGGTATCGGGTTGGCTGGCTTGAGGGGTATGCCAGAGCGCCGCGGACCCTTCGTCCGGCCGATGCTCGCTGTATGGAGAAGCCAGGTGCTCGAATATCTCGAGGCTAGGGACGTCACCTACCTCTCCGATCCAACTAATGACGACCCGCGCCACGCGCGCGTGAGCGTCCGTCTGAACCTGCTACCAGCTCTTGCAGCAGGAAGACCAGGCCTCAAGGAGCGCCTGCTACGCGTCTGTGAGACCGGCGCCCTGCGCTACGCTGAGGTCGAAGAGGCTGCCGCATCCCTGATCAGGGACGGCGGCATCGAGCGCGCGCAGCTCGCCAAGGCCCCTTCACCGATTCGGAAGGAAGCGCTCAAGCAGCTTTATGTGCTCGCCGGTGGACCCCTGCCTGGGCTCTCAGGGAACCATTTGGCAGCCATGGAGCGCCTCGCGCTGGCCGGAACACCAGGCCAGCGGCTTGACCTGCCGGGCCACGTTGCTCTCTGGCACTCCTACGGCAAGTTGGAAGCATCGCATCAGGGGGCGCCTGCAAGCCCTTCGACGGAACTTCGCATGCGACCGTGCGAGGGCTGCTCCCACCCTGACTCAGTTCATCTTCGGGAGGGGCTGCACCTGGAGGTGGGGTCACGACGGCCAGGACTCCACATGCGAACTGGGCCGGGGGGCCACCGGCGGAAGCTTCAGGACATTCTGGTGGACGCGCACATCCCGAGGCGCCTGCGGGACTCGCTGCCCCTGCTTTTCGCCGACGGCGAGCTGGCCTGGGTGCCTGGCGTCGCCCTGGATCCCCGCTTTGCGGTGCCACCCCACCGACCGGGGATTCATCTCCAGCTCGTCGAGGCCGGAATCCCCTCTGATAGAATCGGCTGACCAACTCAAGGAGTCTTTCCTAAGTGATCCGCGTCCCGCGCTCCAGCCTGTTCTATTTCGCCCTTGTGCTCGTCCTTGGGGTGGTCTTTTGGATCACTTGGCAGGGCATCGAGTCGAGCCAGCAGTCAGGTGAGCTCAGCTACTCCGAGCTCGTCGCTCGGGCCAGCAAGGGTGACATCAAGTCTCTCAACATCACAGGGACTACTGGGGTCGTAGAGGACAACACGGGCAAGAAGTACAAAGTCAACCTGCCCGACAACACCAACACTCTGGCTGACGAGCTCGCTAAGGAAAACGTCAACGTTCACTACGAAAGTACCAACCAGAACGCCTACTGGCTCCAGGTGCTGGTTCCGAACCTGATCCTGCTTCTGCTGATCGGCGGGTTCATGTACTACATCCTTCGACAGACCCAGAGCGGCAACAACCAGGCCATGTCATTCGGGCGCTCGCGGGCTCGAATGATCTCCGGCGACAAGCCTGCGGTCACGTTCTCGGACGTTGCCGGCGTCGAGGAGGCGAAACAGGAGCTGACCGAGATCGTCGAGTTCCTCAAGTACCCCGAAAAATTCGTCGCGTTAGGCGCCCGTATCCCGAAGGGCGTGCTGCTCGTCGGACCCCCTGGCACCGGTAAGACCCTGCTCAGCAAGGCCGTGGCCGGCGAAGCGGGAGTGCCCTTCTTCTCGATCTCTGGGTCGGAGTTTGTCGAGATGTTCGTTGGCGTTGGCGCCAGCCGCGTTCGGGACCTCTTCGATCAGGCCAAGAAGAACTCGCCCTGCATCGTGTTCGTGGATGAGATCGATGCCGTCGGGCGCCAGCGCGGCGCCGGCCTCGGCGGTGGCCACGACGAGCGCGAGCAGACGCTGAACCAGCTCTTGGTCGAGATGGACGGTTTCGACACCAACACGCATGTCATCGTGATCGCGGCCACTAACCGGCCGGACGTGCTCGACCCAGCGCTGCTCCGGCCCGGGCGGTTCGACCGGCACGTGACACTCGACCGACCCGACATCAAGGGCCGGCGCGCGATCCTCGAGGTGCACGCTCGGAACAAGCCCCTCGACTCCACCGTCGACCTTGACGTCCTTGCCCGGCAGACACCTGGCTTTTCGGGCGCTGACCTCTCCAACTTGATAAACGAAGCTGCCATCCTGGCCGCGCGAGCCAACAAGAAGGTCATCGGGATGGATGAGCTGGAGGAAGCCATCGCCCGAGTCATCGCGGGCCCGGAAAAGAAGAGCCGGCGGATCTCTGAGCATGAGAAGGGGGTCATCGCCTACCACGAGGTCGGGCACGCCCTCGTGATGAAGAGCCTGCCGAACTGTGACCCGGTCCATAAGATCTCGATCGTGTCCCGTGGCATGGCGCTTGGCTGGACCATGAGCCTCCCAGAGGAGGATCGCTATCTGGTGAGCAAGGCCCAGCTCATCGACCAGATAGCTGGAGTCATGGGGGGTCGAGCTGCCGAGGAGATCGTCTTCGGGGACATCACTTCCGGAGCGCAGGACGATATCCAGCGCGTCACCACCATGGCCCGGCGGATGGTCACCCAGTGGGGCATGAGCGAGAAGTTGGGAACGGTGACGATGGGCCATAAAGAGGAGCTCGTGTTCCTCGGCCGCGACCTCGGCGAGCAGCGCAACTATTCGGAGGAGATTGCGGCACTGATCGACGAGGAGATCCGGGGCCTCGTCAACGACGGCTACGAAACCGCCAAGCGCATCCTGACCGAGAAGCGTGCCCAACTCGAGGTTGTGGCCGAGCACCTGAAGGTGGTCGAGACAATCGACGCCGCAGAGTTCGATCAGCTTCTGTCCCAGCGGCCGCCGAAAGCAGCGTCGGAATCCTCCGCCTCTTAGGAGCTAGCTCCTGGTCCTAGCGGTCCTCGGCCGCGGGCGGCTCGGGCGCTCGTTGGCGACGGCTCTTCAGGCGGCGGGCCATCGAGTAAATCTGGTCAGCGGCCGCTCCTGGGCCGCTGAGCTGGCAGCGAAAACCGATGCTCCTACTCATCTTTTCCTGGCGGTTCTTGATCCTGCGATCGGTGAGATGGCAAACGCCATCGCCGGCAGTTCCGATGTTGATCGAAGGGCCGCGATTGTGCACCTCAGTGGTCCGATGGGACTCGACGTCCTCGAGCCGGCCCGCGCGGCCGGCCACCCTGTGGGCTCCTTTCACCCGTTCCAGTCCTTCCCGGTCGAGCGGCCTCCAGAAGCATTCCGGGGCTCGCTTATAGGAATCGACGCATCCACTCCGCAGCTCTATGGACAGCTCGAAGCGCTTGCTCAAGAAATGGGCGGCATTCCACGCCGGGTTCCCGATGAAAGTCGGACCCTTTACCACGCGGCTGCAGTGCTCAGCTCGAACCTGCTGATCGCACTCAGCAGTCGGGCAGCCGGCGTCCTGGAGACGGTGGGCTTCGACCGCGATGAGGCTCTCGCGGCAATCGTTCCGCTGATGAAGGGAGTCGTCGCCAACCTGGAAACGCTCGGTCTCCCAGAAGCCTTGATCGGTCCCATTCGCCGCGGCGACCCGGCCACCGTTCGCCGCCATCTGGAAGCATTGGAGGCGAGCGGGAATCGCGACGCGGCCGCCGTTTACCGTATTCTCGGCTTGGCGGCCCTGGACCTGGCGCTCGAGGCGGGACTCGAAGCAGGCCCGGGGGACCAAATAAGAAAGGCGCTGACCGCATCGCCGGCAGCGACCCGGAGGTGACCCGTCGATGACCACGGTGCTCGACCTGCGCAGATTCAAGGCCGAGGGGCGGCGATTCGCCATGCTGACCGCCTACGACTACCCGATAGCTCGCCTGCTCGACGATGCAGGAATCCCCGTCCTGCTCGTGGGCGACTCGGCGGCAATGGTCGTCCACGGCCACTCCACCACGCTGCCGATCACTCTCGACGAAATGCTCGTGCACGCGCGGGCGGTCGCGCGCGGCGCGTCGAATGCTCTTCTGGTCGGCGACCTGCCATTCCTCTCCTACCAGGGGTCGCTTGAAGATGGCCTCCTTAACGCTGGCCGCTTTCTTAAAGAGGGCGGCATGCACGCCGTCAAGCTCGAAGGCGGTCGGGCGCTCAAGGCGCTGGTTCAGCGACTTGTGGAAGCCGGTATTCCGGTCATGGGACACCTTGGCCTGACTCCTCAGAGCGTTCATGGTCTGGGCGGGTTCAAGGTCCAGGGCAAGGACTTGGCTAGCGCCAAGCGGATCCTTTCCGACGCCCGCGAATTGGAAGAGGCAGGTGCCTTCGCGGTGGTTCTTGAAGGCATCCCGGCCGCGCTGGCGGCGGAGGTCACCGCCGCGCTCTCGATCCCGACCATCGGCATCGGAGCGGGACCTGCCTGTGACGGCCAGGTGCTGGTCGTTCACGACCTGCTCGGCCTGACCGTCGGCCACCGGCCCAAGTTCGTAAAGCAATACGCGAACCTGGCCGAGGAGATCACGCAGGCGGCGCGCAGCTACGCCCAAGAGGTCGAGGCAGGAGTCTTTCCAGGCCCAGAACATTCGTACGGTCCGACGATCTCAGTGGTCGCCGATGAGGTCAAGTACGGGGGTTAAGACCAGCACTCCGCTCGTTGTCAGCAAAGCGAGCGAGCTCCGGCAGGTTGTCGCCGCCTGGCGGCAACAGCATCTTACGGTCGGCCTGGTCCCGACCATGGGCGCCCTTCACGCGGGTCATGCGAGCTTGATCCGAGCCGCTGCAGCGGAGAACGACCGGACGGTGGTCAGCATCTTCGTGAACCCGCTGCAATTCGGAGCCGGCGAAGACTTCGAAAGCTATCCGAGGCCTTTCGAGAAAGATCGGCAGTTGGCCCGGGAGCTGGGGGCTGCGGCCATTTATGCTCCGAGTCCAGGCGAGATGTACAGGGCGGGAGCGGCGACCCGCGTCCGGGTCAGCGGACTCAGCGACGTCCTTGAGGGCGTTTCCCGGCCCGGGCATTTCGAAGGCGTGGCCACAGTCGTGGCCAAGCTCTTCAATGCCAGCCGGCCCGACCGAGCCTACTTCGGACAAAAAGATGCCCAGCAAGTAGCCGTGGTCCGCCGGCTCGCCAGCGACCTTGACACGGGGATCGAAATCCGGGTCTGTCCGATAGTTCGGGACGTCGACGGCCTTGCGCTCAGCTCACGCAACGCGTACTTGAACACCGAGGAACGGGAGGCCGCGCTTGCCCTGTCGCGCGCGCTGCGCTCCGCAAATAGCGCCTTTTTGAAAGGTGAAAGAGACCCCGGCCAACTACGCCGACTGCTGCAAGACATGCTGAGGGAGGAACCCCGCGCCAACGTCGATTACGCAGACGTTGTCGATCCCGTCGACTTTGCCGGACCGGGTCAGCTGGCGGTTCTGGCGGTCCGGATTGGAAGGACACGGCTGATTGACAACCACCAGCTGGGGGAACCGTTCGCGGCCGCCCTCTCGGGGTAGAATGGGAGTTCGTTTTGGCGGCGGCTATCTGACGACCAAGACCACACCAATACTTCTTAGGGGGTTATCTCTTGACCAAAGAGACAGGCGCGGTGCTGACCGAGGAGAAGGAGTCCTCGGTTGGCATGACAATGGAGGACTACCTCCAGTTCGAGGAGGAGGCCTTCCGGACTCTCAACCATGGCGACATCGTGGATGGCGTCGTGGTCAGGGTCGATCCAGACGAGGTTCTCGTCGATGTCGGGGCCAAGGCGGAAGGCGTGATCTCGAACAAGGAGCTCGGTTTCCGGGGCGAGACCGACACCGTCGACTTGAAGCCGGGCGACCTGATCAAGGTCTACGTCCTCCAGCCGGAGAACGAAGAGGGCAACGTCGTCCTCAGCCGCCGGCGCGCCCAGGCCGAGACCACCTGGCTTACCGCTGCTGAGAAGCAGACCGCAGGCGAGGTCATGGACGCCGAAGTCCGGGAACAGAACAAAGGTGGCCTGATCGTCAACGTCCTCGGGCTAAGAGGCTTCCTGCCCTCGAGCCAGGTCGCACGTGCCTACTCCGGCAACCTGGAGCAGCTGGTCGGCCAGCGCATTCCGGTCAAGATCCTGGAAGTCAATCGAAAGCGGAACCGCCTGATCGTCAGTCAGAAGGCGGCCGAGGACGAGGACAGGGCTCGTCGCCGGGACGACCTTTTCAACCGCCTGGCGGTTGGAGACATGGTCAAAGGCACCGTGTCCGGTCTGACGACGTACGGCGCGTTCGTAGATATCGGCGGGGCCGACGGGCTGATCCATATTTCGGAGCTCTCCTGGGACCGCGTCTCGAAGGTCAGCGACGTGCTCCAGGTGGGCGACGAGGTCAACGTCAAGGTGATCAAGCTCGACGCTGATCAGAGCCGCATCTCGCTTTCTTTGCGGCAGCTGCAGCAGGATCCCTGGGAGCAGGTGGTCTCGAACCTTCCGGCCGGATCAGTGGTGGAAGGCACCGTGACCAAGACGAAGAAGTACGGCGCGTTCCTGCAGATCGTGCCCGGCATCGAGGGCCTCCTCCACATCTCGGAGCTTTCCTGGGATCACGTCGAGAAGACCGAGGATGTGCTCAAGGTCGGCGACGTCGTGCAGGTCAAGGTGATCGGCGTGGACACCGCTCGGCGCCGGATCTCGCTGAGCCTGAAGCAGCTCACGAATCCGCCGGCCGGCTACGCCAGCCGCCCGCCGGCCGCGGCCTACGAGGAAGAAGAGGAGGAGTAGGCCTCAGGCTCGGGTCTTAACAGCCCGGGTTGACCGCCCTGCCGGCGGCCGAATACGCTCCGCCCGAAAAAGGAAGAGGCCCCCCTGGGTGGGTGGTCAGTGGGGGAGGGAAGCATGGCGCTGCTGGGCGGTGCCGTTATAAGGGTCCAGCTCGACCGCCCTCCGGTAGGCCACCCGCGCAGCCGCGAAATCGCCGAGGGCCGCCTCGGCATCCCCTAGCTGTACCAGGGCTGTCGAATCCGACACCCCGAGTAGCACCGCGAGCTGCAGCTCGGCCGCCCCCTCCCGTAACCGACCCAGCCCCACCAGCCGGCCACCCAAAGCCCGGTGGTACTCGGCCTGCACTGGATCCAACGCAACCGCCCCCGCTGGATCGCCCACCGAATACCGCCAGTCGGCCGCCAGCGGCAGCACCCCGAGGTAGACGGCCGCTGCGACCAACGCCAGCCCCCCGCCCAGCTGCACCCCCAGGCGTGCCACCCGCGCCGCCCTCAACCCGCCAAAACCAAACCGAGCTCGGTCTGCGCTGACCGCCGACCAGCCGACCCCGCAGAGCAGCCAGAAGATCCCTGTCGCCGGCGCCCAGTCGAAGTTCAGCAGCACCCACCCCAGGTAGGCGAGCCAGGCGCCCAGCAGCCCGACGACCTCCTCGGGCGGCCCGGCTCTCGCCAGAGGTGACTCCGACCCAGCCCCAGCTCCAACCCGAGACCCCGACCGGCCCCGAAAGCACCCCACCGCCCAGACCAGGAAAAAGGATCCGCACGCCGCCAGCCCCACCAGGCCCTGCGCCGCCCAGAGGTCCAGCACCAGGTTGTGGGCCCGGTCGAACGTAACCCCCGGCTCCCAATCCCCCGTCACGAACCGGCCGAACACCAGCCCGAATGTGTCCGGCCCCCACCCGAAGAGCGGCCGCGCCGCCACCAGCCCGAGCGTGTCCCGCCAGACGTGCAGCCGCGCCGCTCCCGTATCGGCGTGCAGGGATCCCAGCGGCGACGCCAGCACGAAAACGATGGCGGCCAGGCAGGCCGCGGCCCACCCAGTCCAGAGCCAGCGAGACACCCGCCAGGACGGTGCCAGCAAGGCCGGCAGCACCGCCACCCCAGCCAGGCAGCCGAGCCAGGCCGAGCGCGAGGAGGAGACCACCAGCCCGCCCACGACCGGCACCAGCAGCGCCGACCACAGGGGCGTCCCCAGCGATCGCACCGCCAGCAGCGGGACCGCCATCGCCAGCAGGACGCCGAGCAGGTTCGACTGCCCGAGGTTTCCGTCCGGCCGCGCCTGGCCGGTCAGCGAAGCCCAGAGAGCCTCCAGACCGATCACGGCGCAGCCGCAGAGGAACCAGGTCACCACCAGCCGCCTCTCGAACGCTGTGCGCAGAGTCCAGACCGCCAGGCAGAAGAGCAGGAGGTAGGCGATCCGCATCGGCCCTGACTCGTAGCGGCTGTAGGAGCCGACCAGGCTCATCGGCCAGGCGATGGACGCCAGGGTGGACAGCACTACTGCGCCCAGAACGAGGCCGGCCGGCCGGCCCAGCGAGCCCAGTGCGGAAATCGCCGACCGCCAGGCCAGCAGACCGACGGCCCCGGCCAGGCAGCCGCCGACCAGGACCAACGAGGCGCGGGGCAGGATGAAGACGTCGACCCCGTGCCCAAGCGTGTAAGAGCCGACCGTCCCGGGTATGAAGACAACGGGCACCAGGCCCGCCAGCAAGGCGGCCGGCGCGGTCCTTAACAAGGACCCGGCCAGGGCCGTTCGCGAGTTCAAAATCGGCCTTCAGACCGAAATGAACTCAGAATGCCGAGCGTTATAGTTAGGTGAGCGTCTGACCGCCGGAATCCGTAGCTCAAGTGAGGAGGTGCTGGTCCACCCCGTCGAACGAGTCCCAGCCCAAAGGAGATAAGCAACCTTGTATCCGTTCGAGAGATTCACCGAGCGTGCTAAGAAGGTCCTGACCCTCGCGCAGGAGGAGGCCGAAAGGTCTCACCACAGCTACATCGGGACCGAACATCTTCTCCTCGGGCTGCTCCGAGAGGGCGAAGGGCTCGCGGCCAAGGTGCTGGCCAACCTCGGGGTCGAGATCGGCAAGGTCCGGCAGACGATCGAGTCGGTGCTCGGTCGCAACGAGCGGATCATCATCCAGCAGATCATCCCCACGAGCAGGGTGAAGAAGGTCATCGAGATCTCCTTCGAAGAGGCTCGCCGGATGGGTCACAACTACGTCGGGACCGAACACCTGCTGCTCGGGCTCCTGATCGAGGGTGAGGGCATCGCGGCCCACGTGCTCGAGGACCTCGGCGCCAACCTGGAGAAGGTTCGGGCCGAGATCGAGCGCCTGCTCCACGACTCCGCCGTCGAAGAAGCCGAGCCGGCGCCGAAACGGCCTTCCAAGACGCCCCTGCTCGACCAGTTCGGGCGCGATCTCACCGACCTTGCCCGGAAGAACTCGCTCGATCCGGTGATCGGGCGGGAGACGGAGATCGAGCGGGTCATCCAGATCCTGAGCCGGCGGACCAAGAACAATCCGGCGCTGATCGGCGAGCCCGGCGTCGGCAAGACGGCGATCGCCGAGGGCCTGGCCCAGCAGATCACGCTCGGCAACGTGCCCGAGAGCCTCCTCAACAAGCGCGTCCTCACGCTTGACATGGGCGCGCTGGTCGCGGGCACCAAGTACCGCGGCGAGTTCGAGGAGCGGCTGAAGAAGATCCTCGACGAGATCCGGAGCACCCGTGAGGTGGTGCTCTTCATCGACGAATTGCACACGCTCGTGGGAGCCGGCGCTGCCGAGGGCGCGATCGACGCCGCCAACATCCTGAAGCCCGCCCTCGCGAGGGGCGAGATCCAGTGCATCGGCGCCACCACCCTCAACGAGTACCGCAAGTACATCGAGAAGGACGCGGCGCTCGAGCGCAGGTTCCAGCCGGTGTTCGTCGACCAGCCTTCGCTGGCCGAGACCATCGACATCCTGCACGGCGTGAAAAGCCTTTACGAGAAGCACCACCGGGTCACGATCAACGACCAGGCCATCAAGGCGGCGGCCGTCTTGAGCGACCGCTACGTCTCCGACCGGGCGCTGCCGGATAAGGCGATCGACCTTATCGACGAAGCGGCCGCGC
>VBGR01000054.1 GCA_005880695.1 Chloroflexota bacterium | reverse complement strand
TGGAGGGCGTCGGAGGCCTGCTGCAGGTTCTTCGAAAGTTCGGGACTGCCGTCCTTGGAGGCCTGGGCCGCGTTGCTGAGTGACTGGGCGAGCTGCTGCTGCTCCTGCGGGCTCAGCTTCGACACGTTGGAGCCGAGCTTCTGCAGCTCGGCCGCTCCCGCCGCGTTGTTCCCCTGCGCCAGAGCCTGTCCGGCCTTGACCGAGTTGGGATTGCCCTGCAGCTCCTTGCCGGCAGCCGCGCTGGCCGCGTTCTTGGAGGGGAGCGTCGGGTCCTGCAGCTTGGAGATGTCCGCTTGGGCCTGGCTGACGGCGGCGATCGCGCTCTGCGTGTCTTTGGCGTTGCGGACGTTCTGCTCGGCTTGCTTCAGGTCCTGGAGCAAGGCTCGCTTCTGCTCGTCGGTGGCGGCGCCCGGGCTCGCCTGCACCTGCTTCACGATGGTCTCGATCCTGTCGGCGGCGCCGTTTTGAGCGGCCTGCTGGGCACGTTCCGAGCGCAGCTGCTGGAGGGCGGGGTTGGGGGCGAGCGCCAGGCTCAGCGCGAAGAGGCCGGCGACCGCGCCCAGAGCGGCGGAGCGCCAGGGCAGGCCCGGATCGCGCACCAGCTTGGGGTCAGCGCCGACCAACCAGCCCGCCGCGTCGCTGCGCTGGCGGCCGACCAGGACGCCAGCCGCGGGCGCGAACTCGAGCGCTGTTGAGAGGCGCTCGCGGGCGCCAAGGCGGAGGTCGGCAAGCCGCGCGACCTCCATCCGCGAGGGCCAGGCCCGCGCCCAGCCGCCGGCCGCGAGCACGCCGCCGAAGGCCAGGCACCCGGCCAGGACCGGCCAGGCGGGGTCGACCGGGTAGACGCGGAAGAGCAGCTCGACGCCCAGGGCGAGCGTGCCGGCCGCGGCCAGCCCGCGCGCGCTCCAGGTCAGCGCCCGGCCGCCCGCGACGATCGAGCGGGCCCGAGCGAGAAAGCGGTCCAGCTCCTGCATCAGGCGGGCTCCTGCGCCAGGGGCTCGAGGCGACGCCGGGGCCTGGTCCGCCGGCCGCGCAGGAGCCAGACCGAGGCGATCGTGCAGGCGATGGCGACAAGCCCTTCGGCGACGATGGTTGCGTGCCACGGCTCGACGACCGGCCCCCCGATCGGGGTGTACCCGCCCGCACCGGGGCCGAAGATCAGGAGCTGCAGGAAGGTCCGCAAAGTCGGCCAGGCGTAGCCCTGGGGGAAGAGCACCTCGTAAAGCGAGAAGAACGGGTTCAGGTACCAGAGAGCGGGCAGCCCGGGAGTCTGCGCGCCAGTCGTGGCGACCAACCCGCTGCGCCCGGCCGTGAACTGGGCTGCCATCAGCATCGTGCTCAAGACCGCCGTACCGACCATCAAGCCGAAGGCGGAGACGTAGGACATCACAGTCGCCGCCAGGCTGCGCTTGAAGAGCGTGCTCCAAAAGATGGAGATGGCGCCGAGGGCGATGGCGGTCGCGACGGTGATGAGCTGGGACACGAAGAACTGGGAGGGGTCGATCCCTCCGAAGAGGAAGACGGCGGCAAAGAGAGGCAGCGCGGTCAAGATCAGAAGCAGCGTGTAGGCCATCGAGGCGACCAGCTTCCCCCAGATGATCCCGAAGGCCGAGACGCGGCTGACCAGGAGGACGTCGAGGGTCTGCCGTTCGCGCTCGCCGCTGACGGCGCCGGCGGCCAGCGCGGGAGCGAAGAGGCTGATCAGAGTGAGCTGGAAGAAGGCCATGGCGGCGAACGCATGGCTGCCGATCGCCGACGCGCTGACCGCGCCGAACGACTGCTGCGTCACGCCGATGTCCACGTTGAGCCAGGCGTAGCCGACGGCGCCGATCAGGCTCAGGTAGAGCGTCGCCACCACGGGAGCCCGCCAGGTCCGCATTCGGGAGACGCCCTCCTTGACCACGATCGGGTTGTCCAGGCCCTGCAAGAGGCGGCGCGTCATGCTCACGTTCTGTGGTCCTCGGTCAGGCGCATGAAGGCCTCGGAGAGGTCGCCCGCCACCTGCGAGAAGGACCGCACGCGAACCTTTTTCTCGACCAGCGCCGAGAGCAGCTGCTCGTCCTCGACTTCGTCGTTCACCGCCACCTCGAGGTGGTCGGGCAGGGGCCGCACCGAAAGCACCCCCGGATGGTCGCGGAGCAGCGCGCTCACGCGCTCGGTCTCCTCGTCGCTTGGCTGGGCGAGCTCGATCCGGAGGCGGCGGCCGATCGTGACGCGGTCCCGCACCTCTTCCATCGGCCCCGCCGCGGCCATCTTGCCGCCGTCGATAAAGCCGACCCAGGTGCAGAGCTCCTCCAGCTCGGGCAGGATGTGGCTCGAGATCAGGATCGTCTTCCCCATCCGGCGCAGCTCCCGGATCAGCTCCTTCATTTCGACGCGCGCGCGGGGATCGAGGCCGGAGGCCGGCTCGTCCAAAAGCAGCACCTGGGGGTCGTGGACCAGGGCCCGGGCCAGCCCCAGGCGCTGCTTCATCCCCCGGCTCAGCGTGTCGACCGCGACGTCCCGGCGATCGGTGAGGTCGACCAGCTCGAGCAGCTCCTGGGCGACGCGCGCCCGCCGCCGCCGGGGCACCCCGTGGCAGGCCGCGTAGAACTCCAGGTACTCGCCAGAGGTGAGCCGGTCGTAGACGCCGAAGAAGTCGGGCATGTAGCCGATCAGCGCCCGCACCTCGGCGGGATTCTCGCTGACCGGAACGCCGCCCACGGTGGCGTCACCGCCGTCGGGAGCGCTGAGGGTGGCCAGGATCCGGATGGTGGTCGTCTTGCCGGCGCCGTTGGGACCCACGAAACCGAAGACTTCGCCCTTCGGCACGGCGAAGGAGACGTCGTCCAGCGCGAGCTGGCGCCCGAACGATTTCTGGAGGTGGTCGACCGCGATCACGGCAGCAGGTCCCCGTTCGCCGGCGGCGCGCCCTGCGTGTAGACCTCGAGGGGGTTGCCGATGTAGAAGCCGAGGTCCGAGGTCGTGCGGACGCGGACGACGCCGCCCGCCGTCTCCCCGCCCGTGAGCACCGCGGGCTTGCTCGGGTCGAAGGTCACCCAGTCACCCTTCGCCCAGTCATACACCTCGTAGGTGACCAGGGGTTGCCGGAAGAACGGCTTGCCCTGGGCGATTCCGGCCGAGCCGACTTCGTCGATCACGAGCGGGCCGCCCACGGTGGCCGGCAGCTCGAAGTCGTAGACGTCGGTCTGGCGGTTGCTGTTCGAGATGCTGATCAGGGGCTGAGCCGTCGCCCAGCCGGGCAGCAGCTTGTCCACAGCTTCCAGCTTGACGGGTGCCACGCTGGCCGCCACCGCCTTGCGGCCGGGCGGGCTGCCCTCAACCGTCAGGCTGGCCTTGGTGTCGACGACGGCGACCAGGGCCTGGAAATCAGAGGTCCGGCTGAAAAGGTCGGCGGCAGCTGCCTGCTCGACGGCGACCTCGCGCAGGCTTTGGCTGGCTGCTGACGAGGACGGCGTGCCGGAGCTGGCGCAGTTGGCGTTGTCCGGACAGGCGGCTGTTTGGCAGGACCTCACGTTCACGCCAACGCCGCAGGTGTAGGGCCAGGCGACTGGTGCGGTCGCCAGCGCCCTGTCCACTTTGAGGGTGGCACCCGGCGCCAGGTTCGCCGCGAGCTCGGCGCGCTGGCCGCTGGTGGTGGCCAGCGCCAGGCGCTGAACGGCGGTCTTGCCATGGTTCGTAACGGTGCCGGTGATGTGGGTGCCCTGCAGCGACAGGTGCGCTTCGAGCGCGAGCTGTGACGGGTGTGCCGGCTGGAAAGACTCGGTCTTGAACGCCCGCGAGCTCCAGAGGGCGAGGTTGCGGAGGACCACCTCGGGAACGCGCTTCAGGATGACCCGGTCATCCGCCGGGGTGGTGTCGTAGTAGCCGATGCTGGTGCTGGCCAGGACATCGGACGCCAGCTGCACCGAGACGTCACCCCGCCGGGGCGAGAAGAGGCCGTCGTAGGAGACCGTGTCGACCGCGCCGTCGGGCGCGACGCGGAGGACCGAGACCTCGGTCACCACGTAGTCGGAGCCGTGGCGGATGAGCCCGGTGGCGTACGTGCCCGCCGTGAACACGACGGCGATCAGGGGCACCGTGGCCCACATCAGCTCACGGCGGCCGATCGCGCGGACGGCCGCGTAGTTGACGGGTCCGGCCAGCAGGATGTAGGCGATCAGGAGCCCACCCAGCAGCCCGACCGGCGGAACCACGGAGGCGGGTGTCTGCAGGAGGAGCGGCACCACGTTCTGGTCGAGCGCCACGGATCCGCGACCCAGCGGGCGGGCGGGAACGGCGATCAGCGAACCGCTTGCAGCTCCGCCGGCCGCGCCGGCCTGGGCCGGCAGCGGACCGATCCAGGGCGTCCCCGTCTGGCGGCCGATCGCGGAGTTGGCCGTGGGGCCGGCCGCGGCCATCCCGTACACCTCCTGCCAGGCCAGGCTCGGCAGGTCGCCTGACTGTGCGATGGGAGCGGCGCCGGGGTCGAAGGCAAGCTCGACGATGCGGCCGGCGCCGTAGTCGGCTTCGACGGCCAGCGGCGGTCCGTTCGGATCCCCGAGGAGGACGCGAGCGCCCCGCTGGACTTCGCCGAGGACGACCGGGGCGACCAGGTCGGTGTCACGGCCGGCCAGCGTGGCGATCGGCTTGAGTGACGCGGACCCGGTCGCCGACGGGTGCAGAGGCAGCAGGGCCGTGGGGAGTTGCGAGAGCGTCCGCCGCCAGGCCGGACCGCCCGCCAGGACCAGGTTCCCGCCGAGGCCCACGTACTCGGCGATGGCGCTGAGCTGGGCCTGGCTGAGCGTGGAGGCGTCGAAGTCTTCGATCACGACGGCCGCGATTCCGCCCAGGAAGAGCGGGTTGCTCGGGAACCCCTGGGCGCTCCCGTAGCGGACCACGCCGACCTGCCGCGGGCCTTTGGCCGCCTTGAGCGAAGACTCGCCGCCGGTGACCTCGCTCATCAGGGCCACCGAGAGGATGCCGGAGCTGACGCCCGCCTGGGCGCTGGCGACGGCCTCCCGGCCCAGGGAGTCGAGGAGCACTGCCTCGTACGCGCTGTGGTCCACGACCTGGCCGTAGATGGCGACCGTCTTGTCGCCATGGGCGGGGATCGTGATGGGCTGTTCGTAGATGGTCCCCACGTTCGGGTCCAGGGCGCCGCCGATGTTGACCGAGTGGACCACCTTCGGCCGCAGCACCAGCGTCCCCCGGAACTCGGTGGGCGAGGTGTTGGCGACGTGCACCCAGAGCGGGACCCAGGCACCGGCGACGCCACCGCCGTCCCAGCCGGCGGCAAAATCGACCTGGAGGCTCGGGTCGTCAGCCCGTGCCGGACCCGCCAGCAAAGCCGCGAAGGCTGCTGCGAGGACGGCGACGAGGCGGAGAGTCCTCATAGATCCCTAGCAACCCAACGCCTCAGGTGCGCCGGGGTAACGAAGGCTACTTCGATTATTACCCGACGGGGTCCCAGGCGGACGGCTATTACCCGACGGGGTGCCGGCTGGCGGTCTCCGAGTCGACGCGCCCGACGTCGGTGAAGATCTCGGCCTTGCCGCGAATCTTGATCGCGGCGGTCAGCTCGGTGAACTGGGCCACCATCACCTCGCCCGCGTCCAGCCGCTCTGAGTGATGCGAACGGGTGTCTCTCCCGCGAGTCAGACCCATGATGGTCACTCCGTCCTCCAGGGCCTTGACCACGATGTAGCGCCCGGAGCCACCCTCGGGGATGTGGTCGCCAGCCTCACTGTCCATTTCTTCGCGATCTCCCGTTTCCGTTCGAGGACTGGGCCTTCGCCCGCACCGTCTCCAGCCGCGTGACCGGCCGGCCGAAGAGCGCGTCGACCTCGGCGGCGAGGTCGGGACCGGCAGCGACATGATATCGATCACCAGGCTGCACCACGACCTCGTGGCCCGCGACCTGGATGTGCAGATAGAGCTCGTCTGGGCCGGGATGGCGCACCAGCACTTGAGCCAGGTCGCCCATGAGTTCCGGACCCGCCGAGGGCAGACTCAAATGGACGACCTGCCGGCGCGCGACGGGAGCGCAGTCCGGGTCGTCCCAGGGCCAGGCCTGGTCAGCCACGACCGACGCGCGTTCCGCGTCGACTGCCGGCTCCGGTTCCTCGCCTTCCAGCGCCGGCGGCGCGTTGCCGGCGCGTGCCGAGCTCCCGCGCGCGTCCACCTTTCCCGCGATGACCACGACCGCCTCGGGCTGAAAGACGTGGCGGTATTCCTCGTAGGTGCGGGGAAACAGGATCACGTCGATCGGGCCGGTCAGGTCCTCGAGCTCGGCATAGGCCATGATCTGGCCCTTTCGCGTCACCACCCGACGGACGTTACGGACCAGGCCCGCGACCCGGACCTCGGTGTCCTGAAGGTCGGAGGTGATCTCCACCGCCTGGGCGTCGGTCAGCTTCAGGAGCTCGCCCTCGATCCGCCGCAGCGGGTGGTCGCTCAGATAGAGGCCGAGGAGCTCCTTCTCCAGTCGCAGCTTCTCCTCCGACGGCATCGCGGCCACGCTGACCGGGATCGACTCTTCGATCTCGACCTCTTCGAAAAGCATCGTCTGACCGGCGTCGCGGTCCCGCCGGCGCCGGGCCGCGCCCTCCCAGGCCTTGTCGAGGTCGAAGAGGAGCCGGTTGCGGTCGTCCAGGCCGTCACAGGCTCCCGACTGCACGAGCGCCTCGATGACGCGGAAGTTGACCTCCGTGGTTCCCGCCAGGCGGTCCAGGAGGTCGGCGCGCGACTTGAAAGGGCCGCCCTTCTCTCGCTCCAGCACGATCGTCTCAACCGCCTTGACGCCGACGTTCTTGATAGCCGCTAGACCGAACCTGATGCCCTCGCCAGAGATGGAGAAGTCGACGTCGGAGTGGTTCGCGTCCGGGGGCAGCACATTGATGCCGTGCGCCCGGCAGTCGACGATGGCGGTGGCGACCTTGTCCGAGCTCCCTTCCATGTGGACGAGGATCGAGGTCAGGTATTCGAGCGGGTGGTTCGCCTTCAGGTAGGCGGTCTGATAAGTGGTGACCGCATAAGCAGCTGCGTGCGCTTTGGCGAACCCGTATGAGGCGAACTGCGCGATGCGGTCGAAGATCGCCTCGGCGACCGGCCGGTCGATGTCGTTCTTGACCGCGCCCGCGATGAATTTCTCGCGCTGCTTGGCCATCTTGGCCTTGTCCTTCTTGCCCATCGCCGAACGCAGGATGTCGGCCTCGGAGAGCGTGAACCCGGCCAGCTGTCGCGCCGCCTCCATGACCTGCTCCTGGTAGGTGAAGACGCCGTACGTATTCCGGAGGATGGGCTCCAGCCGGGGGTGCATGTAGGTGATCGGCTCTCGCTCGTGCTTGCGCGCCACGTACGCCGGGATGTCAGCCATCGGCCCAGGCCGGAAGAGCGCGATCGTGACCACGATGTCCTCGAAGCGGTTCGGCTTCATCTCGGCGATCATCCGGCGCATACCCGGTCCATCGACCTGGAACACACCGTGCGTGTCGGCAGCCGCGATCAGCTCGTACGTCTTCTGGTCGTCGAAGGGGACCTGGTCGATGTCGAGCTTCAAGTCCGGCTGCCGCTCGTTGATCAGGCGCACCGCGGTGGCGATGATGTCCAGGTTCTGGAGACCGAGAAAGTCCATCTTCAGAAGGCCGATGTCGCCCACCGCCTTCATGTCGTACTGCGTGATCACAGCCTCGCGACCTGGTCCGAACTGGAGGGGCGCATGACGCACCAAGGCATCAGGCGCGATCACGACGCCGGCCGCGTGCGTGCTGACGTTGCGTGACACGCCCTCCAG
Source organism: Chloroflexota bacterium (assembly GCA_005880695.1). GTDB lineage: Bacteria > Chloroflexota > Dormibacteria > Dormibacterales > Dormibacteraceae > VBGR01. The sequence goes on along the minus strand of VBGR01000054.1, from coordinate 22,262 downwards.
CTTCTTGGCGACGTCGATGAGCTTTTTGACCTGCTGGTCGCTTTCGTACGCGTCACGGATCTCGGGGACTTCCCGGAGCGCGTCCTCGAGTGACTTGGACCGCCCCTGGAAGACCGGGACCAGCTTCGAAAGCCGGTCGGTCTCGGAGAGCCGCACATCGAGCACCCGGCCGACGTCGCGGATCGCCGCCTTCGACGCCATCGTCGTGAACGTGATGATCTGGGCGACGCGGTCGGAACCGTACTTGTCCGTCACGTAGCGGATGACGCGCTCGCGCCCCTCGACCGAGAAGTCGCAGTCGATGTCGGGCATGCTCACGCGGTCCTTGTTCAGGAACCGCTCGAAGATGAGCCCGTGCTGGATCGGGTCCAGGTTCGTGATGCCGAGGCAGTAGCTGACGAGGCTCCCGGCGGCACTGCCCCGCCCGGGCCCGACGGCGATGCCGTTCTTGCGCGCGAACCGGTAGAAGTCCCAGACGATCAGGAAGTAGGAGGAATAGCCGGTCTGGGTGATGACGGCCAGCTCTTCTTCGATCCGGTCCAGGTGCGCCTTGTCGGGCTTTCCGAAACGCCATGCGAGGCCCTCCTCCACCTGCAGGCGGAGGTACTGGTCGGGCGTCAAGCCGTCGGGGACGTCGAAGGGCGGCAGGAGCGTCCGGCCAAGCTCGATCTTGAGGTCGCAGCCTTCGGCGACGTCCAGCGTCGAAGCGAGAGCCTGGGGCAGGTCCGGGAACATCGCGGCCATCTCGCCAGCGTTCTTCAAGTAGAAGTCCTGGGACCCGAACTTCCAGCGCTTGGGGTCCTCGTAGAGCGCGCCCGTCTGCAGGCAGAGGAGCACGTCGTGCGCCTCGGCGTCGTCCGGTTCGACGTAGTGGAGGTCGTTGGTGGCGCAGAGCCGGAGCTTGAACTCCCTGGCGAACCCGACCAGCGCCTGGTTGACCTTCTCCTGTTCCTCCATCCCGTGCCTCTGGACCTCGAGCAGGAAGCGGTCCGGCCCGAAGATGTCGCGGTAGGTCGCGACGGCCTCGCGAGCGCCGTCCTCCTCCCCGCCGGAGATCTTGGAGGCGACCTCGCCGGCCAGGCAGCCGGAGAGCGCGATCAAGCCTTTCGAGTGTTGGGCCAGGATCTCCTTGTCGACCCGCGGCTTGTAGTACATGCCCTGGAGGTGCCCGGCGCTGCAGAGCTCGAGCAAGTTCAGATAACCCTCGCCGTCCTTCGCGATCACCGTCAGGTGGTGCGGATCACGGTCGGCCCGCCCCTCGCGCTGGAACCGGGAGCGGGGCGCCACGTAGAGCTCGCAGCCGATGATCGGCTTGATCCCGGCCTCCAGGCACTCCTTGTAGAAGTGGATGGCGCCGTACATCACGCCGTGATCGGTGATGCCGATCGCCGGCATCCCGAGGTCGGCGGCCTTGCGCACAAGGCGGCCGATCCGGCTCGCCCCGTCGAGGAGCGAGAACTCGGTGTGGTTGTGGAGGTGGACGAAGCTCGTTGGGGCGTGCGCCATTGTTTTGATGGTTCGGGTTGGCGGGCCCCGCGCCGGCTAGTCTAACCCGGCCGCGGGACGCTGCCGCCGGACGTCTGCCCAAGCGCCTGAAGCGCCGTGGGCAGGATCGTCAGCTCGGGGATCCAGGCTCGGCCCGGCAGCGCGAGGATGAGCAAGGCCGCCTCCGCCACGTCATCGGGCCGGAGCATCCTGGCTCGCATCTCAGCGGGCGGAGGCGTCGGGCGCTTGTCCATGATCGGCGTGTCGACAGCGCCCGGGTTGATGACCGAGAAGCGAATGCCTTCGCCGTGGAGCTCAAAGCCGGCTGCCCGCGCCAGCCCGATGAGGCCGGCCTTGGAGGCCTGGTAGGCCGGGCCGCTCGGGTCGGGCCAGTGGCCGGAGACGCTGGCCACGAAGAGGACGTCGCCGCGCGCCTCTCGCAGCTTCGCCAATCCCGCGGCGACGAAGTTGAAGGCGCCTGTCAGGTTGACGGCCAGAATGCGGTCCCAATCCTCCGGCGCGAGCTCGGCCAGCGCCCGGCGGGGCACGTTCTCCCCGGCGGCGCAGACCAGGATGTCGAGCCGCTCGAGGCTCTGCACGAACTGATCGACGGCTGCTCGGTCGGTGACGTCGAGGGCGATGGGCCCGCGCCGGCTGACGCGGTGGACGGTCGCCCCGGCCGCCTCGATACGATCGGCGATGGCGGCGCCGATCCCTGAGGAGGCGCCTGTGCAGACGGCGACCTTCCCGCCCAGGTCAGCCAAGAGGATCAGCCAAAAGGATCAGCCAAGAAAGACTTTGATCTCGTCGAGGGGGCCGGCGGCGAGCGCGCTGAAGGCCGCCGGCCCCTCCGTCAGCGGCCGGATCGGGCTCAACGGCAGCACCGCCTTGCCGGCGGCCAGCCAATCCAGGGCCTGCTGAAAATCGCGGTCGGCGTAGCCGAAGGTCCCCTGCACGCGGATGTTCGCTCGGATGACCCGGTGCCAGGGCAGGGCGCTCTCGTCCTCGTGAAGGCCGATGAAAACCGCTGTCCCCGCCGGGCCCAGCAGCTCGACGGCGCCCACCCGCGTCGCCTCGGCACCGACCGCGTCGACCACCACGTCCTGGCCCGGCTTGACTGAGGACAGGTCCTCGAAGGCTTCATGGGCGCCCAGGCCAAGAGCCTGCTCCCGGCGCTTGGCATGGCGCTCGACGACCGTCACCACCTCGACGCCGTTGAGCAGCGCCGCCTGCACGCAGGCCAGACCGATGGTCCCGGCGCCGATCACCGCGACTCGCCCTGGCTTTCCGGCCAGCTGGCGCATCGCGTGGACGCCGTTGGCGAGCGGCTCGACGAGAGCGCCTAACCGAGCGTCCATCCCGTCCGGAAGTGCAAACAGGCAGCGCTCCGGAACCACGCTCGCCACGGCAAACCCGCCCGGGACGCCGATCCCGACCAGGTGGCGGTCCGGGCAGAGGTTGCGGTCCCCGGACGTGCAGTAGCGGCAGCGCCCGCAGCCCACTATCGGATTCACCGCCACCCGGCGGCCGCGCCAGGCTCGGTCAACCGCTTCTCCGACCTCACTGACCGCGCCGGCGTACTCGTGTCCCATCACCAGAGGAGGCTTGCGATTGGCCATCCGTCCGAGGTAGCCCTCCACCTCGGAGCCGCAGATCCCGGCCGCCTCGGTCTTGACGACGACCTCGCCGGGTCCCGGCCGCGGCTCATCCACTTCGCGAACTTCCATCCGCTCGGGGCCGAGCCAGACCAGCGCCTTCACTACTTCTCGCCATTGTGGCTCCCCTACCATGGCTGGGTGGCCCTCCCCCCGCTCTCCGCGGGCCCGGCGGAGATGCTCCACTCCGGGATTCGGGAGATCTCGAACATCGCCATCGCAACCCCAGGCACCGTCCGCCTGGACGTCGGCCAGCCCGACTTCCGCACGCCGGACCACATCGGCGAGGCCGCCAAGCGAGCGATCGACGAGGGCTGGACCTTCTACACGCACACCCAGGGCCTGCTCTCGCTCCGGGAGCGGATCGCGGCCAAGGTCGGACGCGTCAACGGCTACTCGGTGAGTCCGGCGCAGATCGCCTGCGCCGTGGGCGGAGTGGGCGCGCTCGCCGCCACCCTGGCGGCCACGCTGGCGCCCGGCGACGAGGTGCTGCTGCCGGACCCGGGCTGGCCCAACTACCGGATGATGCCGCCCTGGCTTGGAGCTCGCGCCGTTTTCTACCCACTCGAGGCGGCTACCGGCTTCCTGCCCGACATGGAACGGCTCGAGACGCTGGTGACTCCCCGCACGCGCGTCCTGCTGATCAACAGTCCAGCCAACCCGACCGGTGCCGTCTTCCCGCGAAATGTCATGGAGACGCTCGCCGACTTTGCCGTGCGTCACGACCTCTGGCTCGTAAGCGACGAGTGCTACGACCAGGTCGTGCTCGAAGGCGAGCACGTGGCGCCGGCCAGCTTCCTCCGCGACGGGCGCGTCATCAGCATCTACACGTTCTCCAAGACCTACGCGATGACCGGCTGGCGGCTTGGCTACGCGGTCGGCTCGGAGGCGGCGATCGACTCCATCACTAAGGTCCTGGAGTCGAACACCTCCGGGCCCAACACCATCGCCCAGAAAGCCGCCGAGGCGGCGCTCGACGGACCTCAGGACTGCGTCGCAGAGATGGTCGCCGCGTACAGGCATCGCCGCGACCTGACAGTCGATCTCCTGGCCGAGGCGGAGATGCTCGTCAGCGTGCCGCAGGGCGCCTTCTACTGCATGGCCGACGTCTCGGCCGCCGGCATGAACTCGCGCGACCTCGCCCTCTGGCTCGTCCGCGAGCGGGGCCTTTCGATTGCGCCCGGCACCGCGTTTGGGCAGGTTGCCGCCGGGGAGGTGCGCATCAGCCTGGCGAGCTCGGACGCCGACCTTCGGGAGGGCGTCACCCGGCTTGCCGAAGCTGTCAGGATCAAGGCCGGACGATGATCCGGCACCTCTACACGGCGAAGCTGAAGCCGGGCGTCCGGCCGGAGCCGATAGCCGCCTGGCGCGAAGCTCTGCTAGGGCTCCGGATCGAGGGCATGCAAGCTCTGCTGGCCGGGCCAGATCTCGAGCTGCGAGCGGGCAACGACAGCTTCGCGATCGTGGCCGACTTCGACGACGCGGAGGCGTGGGTTCGCTACGACGAGGACGCCGAGCACAACCGAATTCGGCGAGAACTCGCGCAGCCGATCGTGCTCGTGGGCCATCGGGTCCAGTTCGAGCCTCCGGAGGAGCGGCCGTCGGGCTCGATTCGCAACGTCACGCTGATCGGCGCCAGGCCCGAGGCGGCACCGGCGTCGATCGCGGAGCTGGCCGCCGCGCTCCGCGCTCTAACGGTCGAGGGGATGGACTGGATCGACGTCGAGCCCGACCTCGGGCTCCGCGAGGGCAACGCTGACCTGGCCGTGGTTGCCGACTTCAACTCGATCGAGGCCTACCACCGCTACGACCAGGACGAGGAGCACAACCGGATCCGGCGGGAGCTGGCGGGCCCCATCACGGCCTGGATCAGCCGTGTCCAGTTCAGGATCCAGGACTGAAGTCGCTTCACCTGAACGCTCGGGAGCGGAGAAAACCTAAGCAGCGTTTCTCTGCGGTGTGGGACCGTTGAACTCAGTCCCGACGCCGGAGTTTCGGAATGCAACGTCAGACGTCGGACCCGCGACCGGAGATTCGACTAGGAGGAGGCGATAGTCGGCACCTTTCAGGGTTCGTCGTCGAGTTCTCCCAGTCGTCGCATCTGGTTGCAGACCTGGCGACTGCGGCAGCTCAGCCTGTCTCGTCTCGACTCAGGGACAGGACAACCTAGACCTCGACCTCTTCCCAGGTGGAGACGTCCGTCCACTTCACGCCCGCCTCCTGGTCCAGCTCCTTGCCTTTGCCCTCGGCGAACTTGTCAAAGGTGGCTTTGTCGGGCCAGCCCTGGACCATCATCCATTCGTCCGGGTGCTTGCGGTTGCGGTGTACCCAGACGTGCTCGGCGCCCGCCTGGTTGATGTCCTGCTTGTGGTGGCGCACGACGTGGACGAACTTATCCCAGTCGTTGCCGCGGGTCCGGAACACAACGATCACGTTTCTTACCCCCTTCGTCAGGCACCGGTCCGCTCGAGCAGCACCACGGACTCGATGTGGTACGTCTGCGGGAACATGTCCACGATAGCCGCCCTCCTCACGCGGTAGCCACCGCGGACCAGGGCGGCTATGTCGCGAGCTTGCGTCGACGGCTCGCACGACACGTAGACGATCCGCTGGGGCCCCAGCCGGAGCAGCTCTGCCACCGCCGCCTGTTCCAGGCCGGCTCGGGGCGGGTCGAGGAGCGCGACCTGATGCGCGCCGAGCCGAACCTCGCGCAAGGCTTTCTCGACCCTGCCGGTCCGGAACTCCACGTTGGTGACGCCGTTGATCCGCACCGCCAGCCGGCCGAGCGCAACCGCCTGCGGGTTTTCTTCGATGGCGGTCACGGACCCGGCGCGGCGGGCCAGGGCCAGGCTGATGGTCCCGATGCCCGCGTAGAGGTCGAGGACGGCATCCCCCGGAGTGGGCGCCAGCTGGTCCAGCGCGGTCTGGTAGAGCACCTGCATCTGGCGGTAATTGGCCTGGACGAAGGTGTCGCTGCGGACGCGGAAGCGGAGGCCCCAGAACTCGTAGTCGAGGGAGTCGTCGAGCACGACCAGGTCTGGCAGGAGCTCGGCGACCCGCGCTGTCAGCTCCCCCGGGGCCGCGGCTGGGCGGCCTTCCAGAGCAGCCCGCCAGAGGAGTCCCAGGCCGGCCGGCTCGACCGTCAGCTCGACGTGCTTCAAGCCCCTGATTCCGAGCTCCGGCACCGCCTGCCGGAAGGCGCCGAGCGCGCGCTCGATCCGGAGGTCGTGGAGTGGGCAGGTCCGGATCGGCAGCACCGAATGCGATCGGAGCCGGTGGAAACCGAGCTCAAAGCCGCCGGCCGCGGGGTAGATGGCCTCGAACTCGCCGCGGATGCGGTAGCGCCAGGGGTCTGCCATCCCGAGCACCGGCGCCGCCGGCGGAAAGCGCAGGCCGGCACGCGACCATTGGTCCTCGACCACCTTTCGCTTGATCTCCAGCTGGGTTTCGTAGCGGGCGTGCTGCCACTGGCAGCCCCCGCACTGGCCGAAGTGAGGGCAGGGCGCCGCCACCCGCTCCGGAGAGGATTCGAGGATGCGTTCGGCCGTCGCCCAGGCAACGCCGCCGCGCTTGCCACGCGGGCGGGCTTCGACGGTCTCGCCGGGCAGCGCGTAGTGGACCAGGACGACTCGTCCGTCATCGCGGGCCACCACTGAGCCCCCGTGGGCCGGGTTCCCTGTCTGCAAGGTCAGGTCGGCGTCAGGCAATTGCGGGCTTCAGCGGAGCCAGTAGGCGGTCGGCTCCGGCGCGGGCCGAAATCCCGCTGCCTCGACGACCTGTGCCGCCAGCTCGAATCCGCCGGCCAGCCGGGCGGGCTCGTGGGTGTCGCTCCCGAAGGCGACGGCCTTGCCCCCCGCCTCCCACCACCACCGCACCACTGTCAGCCCGGGACAGAGCCCGCGGTGCGGCTCGATGCCCCGCGTCGTGTTGACCTCCAGAACGCAGCCGCGCCTGGCTGCGGTGTGGAGGACGTCGCGATACTCCTCCTCGAAGTCGTTCTCGAAGAAGGGCAGCTCGCCATGGGGCCAGTAGCGCTTCGGGTAGTCGAGGTGCGCGAGCACCTCGAACGCGGGCTCGCTCTCGAGCATCGCCAGGGTCTCCATCAGGTAGGCGCGCATCAGCGCGGCGGCCACCTCCGGCGTGAGCAGGCCCTTCATGCTCATGTCCACGGTCCGGCCATCGACCTCGATGCAATGGACCGAGCCCAGGACGCGCTCCAGCTGTCCGGCTGCCAGCACCTCGGCGGCGGCATCCGGAAACCAGTGTGGCTCGCCAAGCTCGACGCCGGTCAGAATTCGCAGCTCCGGGAAGCCGGCGCGGCAGCGCTCCACCGCCTCCAGGTAGCCCGGTACGTCGAGGGCGTGCTGCCCGTCGTGAATGGTGACGAAGTCGGCGTGCTCGGTGAACGCGACCGCGGGCAGGCCGAGGTCGACCGCCTTGCGGCAGGTCCCTTCCATCGATCCGCGGGCAGCGTCCCAGGACCACTCGGTGTGGACGTGGCCGTCGATCGGCAGGGCCCGGGGCGGGGCAGCCACCGGCGCTAGCGCTTGAGCCGCGCGAGCAGCAGGTCACGTGCGAGCTTGGGGTTGGCACTCCCTCCGGTCGCCTGCATGACCTTGCCGACCAAGGGGCCGATCGCGGCCTCCTTGCCGGCTTTGAAGTCGGCGACAGCCGTCGGATTGGCCGCGAGCACGGAGTCGATCACGCCGGCCAGCGCGCCGGCGTCGGAGATCTGCTCCAGGCCTGCGGCGAGCTCGACGACCGGCTTGCCCGTCTCGTAGAGCTGGTCGAGCACCGCGCGCGCCTGGTCGCGGTTGATAGCACCGGCTTCCAGCCGCCGCAGCAATTCGGCCGTCTCGGCGGCCGCCACGACCAGCGGCTCGTCGCGAGGCAGCATCTCGCCGATCATCCAGTTGGCGGCGGGCTGAGCCGGCAGGCCCAGGCGGACCAGCTCCTCGAGGTAGTCGGCAACCTCCAGGTCCCCGGCGAGCAGCCGTGCCTGATACTCGCTCAATCCGCGCTCGGAGACCAGCCTTTCCCGGCGCGCGGCCGGCAGCTCCGGCAGCGAGCCCTTGAGGTCCGCGATCCAGTCGGGCGCGAAGGCGAGAGGCGGGAGGTCTGGCTCCGGGAAGTAGCGGTAGTCCTGCGCGACCTCCTTCGAGCGCTGGCTGAAGGTGCGCCGCTCGGGCTCCGACCAGCCACGCGTCTCCTGGACCACTTTCCGGCCGGCCTCGAGCTCTCTAGCCTGCCGCTTGATCTCGTACTCGACAGCGTTGAAGAGCGCCCGGAAGGAGTTGATGTTTTTGAGCTCGGTCTTGACGCCGAGCTCCTCGGAGCCGCGCGGCCTGATCGAGACGTTGGCTTCGGCGCGGAGCTGGCCCTTCTCCATGTCGGCCTCACCGGCGCCCACCGCACGGAGGATGCCGCGCAGGGCCATCGCGAAATCGCGGGCCTCCGCCGCCGAGCGGAGGTCGGGCTCGCTGACGACCTCCATCAATGGCATCCCGCTCCGGTTGAGGTCGACGTACGAACGGTCGGCTGACTCCAGGCGATCACCGGCGTGGACCAGCCGGCCGGTGTCCTCCTCGAGATGGACTCGCGTGATGCCGACCCGCTTGCCGTCGACCTCCAGCCAGCCGGCGCGGCTCATGGGCAGGTCGTACTGGCTGATCTGATAGCCCTTGGGAAGGTCGGGATAGTAGTAGTTCTTGCGGTCGAACTTGGTCGCGAGCTGGATCTCGCAGTTGAGCGCCAGCGCCGACTTGAGGCAGAGCTCGACCGCCCGGCGGTTGATGACCGGCAGCGTGCCGGGAAGGCCCAGGCAGACCGGGCAGACGTTGCTGTTGGGCGGCTTGCCGAGGTAGTCGGTGCCGCAGCCGCAGAACATCTTGGAGGCGGTCTTGAGATGAGCGTGCACCTCCATCCCGATGACCGCCTCCCACTCGCCCGCTTCAGGCAACGCTTGCCACCTCCGCGCGCACACCGGCCTGCTCGTAGGCTCGGGCCACCCGCAGCGCGACGTCTTCCCGAAACTGCGGCGCCAGGACCTGGAGTCCGACCGGCAGGCCGCCAGCCGGCGCGCAGGGCAGGCTGACGCCCGGCAGACCCGCCAGGTTGCCGCCCAGCGTGAGGACGTCGTTGAGATACATCGCGAGAGGGTCGCCGGTCTTGGCGCCAATCTCGAAGGCAACTGTGGGCGAGGTCGCCGAGACCACTGCGTCACAGCGTTCGAAAGCCGCGTCAAAGTCGCGCTTGATCAGTGTGCGCACCTTCTGCGCCTTCAGGTAGTAGGCGTCGTAGTAGCCGCTCGATAGCGCGTACGTCCCGAGCATGATGCGGCGCCGCACCTCGGCGCCAAAACCCTCGCGACGCGTGTGCAGATAAGTGTCCAGCAGACTCTCGGTCCGGGGGGCGCGCAGCCCGTACTTGACACCGTCGAACCGCGCAAGGTTGGAGGACGCCTCGGCCGGCGCGATGATGTAGTAAGCAGCCAGGCCGTAGTCGGTGTGCGGTAGCGTGACGTCGACCAGCTCCGCACCCGCCCCCTGGAGCGCCGCCAGGGCCTGCTCGACGCTCTCTCGCACGCCCGCCTCCATCCCCGCCACCTCGAAGTACTCCTTGGGCACGCCCAGGCGCATCCCCTTAACGCCGGCCTCCAGCTGCGAAAGGTCGAGCGGCCTCTCGAAGCAGGTCGAGTCGTTGGGGTCCGCTCCGGCCACCGCGCTCAGCACCAGCGCCGCATCTGCAACGCTGCGCGCGAAGGGCCCGATCTGGTCGAGGCTCGACGCGAAGGCGATGAGGCCGTAGCGGCTGACGCGGCCGTAAGTCGGCTTCATGCCGACGACGCCGCAGAGCGCGGCCGGCTGCCGGATCGAGCCACCGGTGTCGGTCCCGAGCCCGAAGACCGCCTCCCCGGCTGCCACCGCGGCCGCGCTGCCCCCGGAGGAGCCTCCGGGCACCTTGTCCAGCGACCACGGGTTGTGCGTCGTGTAGAACCCAGAATTCTCGGTCGAGCTGCCCATGGCGAACTCGTCGCAGTTGGTCATGCCGAGGAAGACGCAGCCCGCGGCCCGCAGCCGGGCGATGGCGGTCGCTTCGTAGGGTGGCTTGAAGCCGGCCAGAATCCGCGATCCGGCGGTGGTCTCGACGCCCTCCACGCAGAGCACGTCCTTGATGGCGACGGGGATGCCGGTCAGAGGTCCGGCCTCGCCGGCCTGGAAGCGCCGGTCGGCGTCGGCGGCCTGTGCTCGGGCCAGATCGGGCGTGAGGCGCAGGTAGGCCTTCACTTTGGGGTCGACAGCCTCGATCCGCTGCAGGTGGGCATCCAGGAGCTCGACCGCTGAGATCTCCCGGTCGCGCAGCATCGGTGCCAGCTCGCCGATGGTGAGCGCGTAAAGGTCGGTCATCCTGGATCGGGTTCCTGGATCGCCCGGACCACGAAGAAACCGCCCTCCGACTCGGGCGCGTTGGCGAGCGCGGCCTCCTGGCTCAGGCAAGGGCCGGGCACGTCCTCGCGCATCACCGGCAGCACCTCGACCACCTGTGCGGTCGGCGGGATTGCGTCGGTGTCCACCTGCTGCAGCCGCTCGATGTGTTCGAGGATCCGCGAGAGCTGCTCGGCGTAGTAGTCCTCCTCGCCTGGCTCCAGGCCGAGGCGGGCGAGCAGCGCGACATGGCGGACCTGGTCGCGGGAGAGGGTCACTGGCCGAGTTTAGCTAGCTGCTTTGTGGCCGACGAGGTCGAGGAACTCCTGCTCGCTGAGCACCCGGACCTTGAGCCGCTCTGCCTTCTCCAGCTTGGAGCCGGCGCCCGGGCCGGCTACCAGGTAGTCCGTTTTGGAGCTGACGCTGCCTGCCGCCTTGCCGCCCAGCGAGCGCACCAGGGCCTCCGCGTCCGGGCGTGGCATCACCTCCAAAGTGCCCGTGAAGACGAGCGTCTTGCCCGTCAGCGGGCCTTCGCTGGGAGGCGCCGCCGCCTCGGGCTGGACGCCGGCCGCCAGAAGCTTGTCAAGCAGCTCGCCGCCCTGGCCCTGGAAGAACCGGCGCAGCTCGCTGGCCAGGCTCGGCCCGACGCCCTCGACCGCGCGCAATTCCTCCTCCGAAGCATTCCGAACTCGCTCCAGGCTGCCGAACTCGCCGGCCAGCAGCTCCGCGGTCGCCCACCCGACCTGGGGGATGCCGAGCGCGCCGAGGAAGCGGGCGAGCTCTGGAGTCTTCCTGGCTGCGATGCGCTCGACCAGGTTGGCCGCCGACTTGGGGCCGAAATGCTCGAGCTCGAGGAGCTGGTCCTGTGTCAACGCAAAGAAGTCGGATGGGTCCTGCGCCAGGTCGCGGTCGATCAGCTGCTGGAGCGTTGAGTAGCCGAGCCCCTCGATGTCCATGACGCCGCCGAAATGCCGCAGACGTTCCAGGCGCTGCGCTGGACAGAAAGGGTTGATGCAGCGATGGGCGACATAGGGCTCCTCGCGGACCACCTCTCCACCGCAGCGCGGGCACTTGGCAGGCATCCGCCAGCCCGGCTTGGGATCGACGACCGAGACGATCTCGGGGATGACGTCGCCCGCCCGGCGCACCACCACGCGGGCGCCGACGTGCACGCCCTTCTCGTTGACCTGGTCCTCGTTGTGCATCGTCACGTTGCGCACCGTGACGCCGCCCACTATCAGCGGACGGATGTGAGCGACCGGCGTCAGCACGCCTGTCCGGCCGACGTAGACGCTGATCTCCTCCACGACCGACTCCGCCGTCTGGGGCGCGTATTTGAAGGCGATCGCCCAGCGCGGCGACCGGGAGACGAAGCCAAGCTCGAGCTGCGCGTCGTGGCGGTCGACCTTCAGGACCACGCCGTCGATCTCGTGGTCGAGGTCGTGGCGGTGTTCTTCCCAGTGCTGGTGGTAGGCGATGACCTCCTCCACTCCTGCCAGCCGGCGCCGGTTGCGGTTGACCCGGAAGCCCATCTTCTCGAGGGCTTCCAGCACCTCCCATTGCGAATGGGCGGCGCCGGCCGGGTCCAGCGTGTACATGAACGTCTGCAGGTTGCGTGACGCGGTGATGTTGGGATCGAGCTGGCGGACGCTGCCGGCGGCCGTGTTCCGGGGGTTGACGAAGCGCGGCCGGCCCTGGGCCTCCATCTCCTCGTTCAGCTTCTCGAACGCCTTGATCGGGAAGTAGACCTCGCCCCTGACCTCGAACTCGTCAGGCAGGCCAGCCGCGGGCCGGACGCTCAAGGGGACGCTCTTCAGGGTCCGCAGGTTGGCAGTGACGTCCTCGCCGACGAGCCCATCGCCGCGGGTGGCGGCGCGGGTCAAGCGGCCCTTGGAGTAACTGAGGCTGATCGCCAGGCCGTCGATCTTCAGCTCGCCGGTATAGGCCACGTCGTCGCCGATCACGGCCCGGACGCGCTTGTCCCAGGCCCGGATCTCGTCCTCGTCAAAGGCGTTTTGGAGGCTCAGCATCGGCGATCGGTGCTTGACCTTGGCGAACTGCTCGCCGGCCTCGCCGCCGACGCGCTGGGTGGGTGAGTCGGGCGTGACGAGGTCGGGGTTTTCCTCCTCGATCTGACGCAGCTCCAGGTAGGCGGCGTCGTACTCCGCGTCGGAGACCTCCGGGTTGTCGAGCGAGTAGTAGGCGTAATCCCAGCGCCGGATTTGCTCCCGCAGTGCTTCCGCCTTCGATGCGAGGGCCTTGCTCACGGGGTGGCCTGGTTTGGGGCCCCGGCCAAGGACCAGGGGCGGCGCCGCTCCTTCGGCGTTGTCGGGGGGGCAGAGCCCCACAGGTAAGCGCGGCGAGCAATTTGCAGTGATCGGGATCGGAGACTCATGCCAGTTTCTCCAGGGGTGCCAGCTGGCCGCTCAGGATCTTGAGCCCCGCCTTGTCGAACTTGATCAAGAGCTCTTCATCCGTGCGCGTCAAGGTGGATTTCACGATCACGCCGTCGCCAAACGCCGAGTGGCGCACCCGCTCGCCTTCTGTAAAACGTTGTACAGGCGGTGGGACCGGGGCAGCCTGCACGGTCCGCTCCAGGAACCGCTCGCGGTACTCGTGCCGGGGTGGCGGCGCCGGCGCCTTGCCTTCGCGGGGCGCGCTGATCAGGGCCTGCGGGATCTCCAGCAAGAAGCGGCTGGTCATGCCTGCCGCGGCGCGGCCATAAAGGTGCCGCCTGAAGGCGCAGGTCAGGTAGAGACGGTCGCGGGCGCGCGTGATCCCGACGTAGCAGAGTCGCCGCTCCTCGTCCAGGCCCTTGTCCTCCTCCAGCGCCCGCTGATGCGGGAGCACGCCCTCCTCGAGCCCGACCAGGAAGACGATCGGGAATTCCAGTCCCTTGACCATGTGCAGCGTGATCAGCGTCACGCCCTCTTCGGACTCGTCGTAGGTATCGACATCGGAGGTGAGCGCCGCGTCGGCCAGGAACTCCGAGAGGGAGTCGGTCGGGTCCAGCGGGTCGTACTCCTCGGCCAGCCCACGCAGCTCGAGCAGGTTTTCGAGCCTGGCCTCGCCCTGCGGCGTGCCGTCCGTGTAGTAAGGCTTGAGCTGCATCACCTCGACCACCAGGTCGACGAGCTCGCTCGGACGGAGCACGCCCACCGACTGGCGGAGCGTGCGGAGCTGCTTCAAGAAGTGGTCGACCGCACCGAGGGCCGCCTTCGGAACCCCCGCCCCGGCGGCTTCCTCGAGGGCCTGCCAGACGGGCACGTCCCGCTCCCGGGAGTGGTTGACAAGCCGGTCGACGGTGACCTGGCCGATGCCCCGGCGGGGGGCATTCACGATGCGGGCGAAGCTCACCGTGTCGGCGGGGTTGGCCAGCAGGCGCAGGTAGGCCATCAGGTCCTTCACCTCGCGGCGCTCCCAGAACCGGGTCCCGCCCACCAGCCGGTAGGGGATCCGGCGGCGCACGAAAACCTCTTCGAACCCGCGCGATTGGGCGTTCGTCCGGTAGAGGACCGCGAACTCGCGGTACTTGCGGTTCTCGGTGCGGCGCAGGCGGTCGATCTCGTCCGCGACGTACTCGGCCTCCTCCACCTCGTTGTAGAGCTGGACGGCGAAGACCTTCTCGCCACCCTTGCGGTCGGTCCAGAGCCGCTTTGGCGCCCGCTCCGGGTTGTGCTGGATCACGTGGTAGGCGGCGTCCAGGATCGACTGGCTGGACCGGTAGTTCTGCTCCAGGTGGACGACGCGGGCGTCGGGGTAGTCGCGCTGGAAATCGAGGATGTTGCGGACGTCCGCCCCCCGGAAGCCGTAGATGGACTGGTCGTCGTCGCCGACGACCGCCAGGTTGCGGTGCCCGGCGGCGAGCAGGTTCACGAAGACGTACTGCGCGTGGTTGGTGTCCTGGTACTCGTCCACCAGCACGTAGCGGAAGCGGTCCTGCCAGTAGAGGCGGGCATCCTCGAAGTCGCGCAGCAGGCGGACGACGTTCAGGATCAGGTCGTCGAAGTCGAGGCCGCCGGAGCGGCGCAGGATCGCCTCGTACTCGACGTAGCAGCGCCGGACGACCTCGTCGACGTAGCTCCGGTTGGGCATCTGGTCGGGACCTTTCAGGTCGTTCTTGGCAGTCGAGATCTGGTTCGCGATCATCCCCACCGGGTAGCGCTTCGGGTCCAGGCCCAGTGCGTCGAGGACCCGCTTCAGGGCGGCCCGCGTGTCGTCGTCGTCGAAGATCGTGAAGCTGCGCTCGAAACCGAGGCGCTCGGCCTCCCGCCGCAGCATCCGCACGGCGGTGTGATGGAAGGTCCCCACCCACATCTGCTTGGCAATCTCGCCGACGTACGTCTCGACGCGCGCCCGCATCTCGCGCGCCGCCTTGTTGGTAAAGGTGACCGCGAGCAGGCGGTCCGGCCAGACCTTGCGGGTGGCGATCAGATAGGCGATCCGGGCGGTCAGCACGCGGGTCTTGCCGGAACCCGCGCCGGCGAAGATGAGGAGCGGCCCCTCCACGTGCTCGACCGCCTCCCGCTGCTGGGGATTGAGCCCATCCAGGATCTTGGGCAGGTCGGGCTGAACAGCCGGGGTGGTGGACACTGATCGCAGTTTAGGGAGGGCTTTGTCGCTAGACTGGGCCGCGCTCACAGATGGCGACCGAGCCCGAGACCTCCCGCGACCGGCTGCTTTACGAGGTCGCCGCCGACCTCACCTCCACCCTCGACCTGGACCAGGTCCTGCGGACGCTGATCGACAAGGTGATCGACCTGATGAACGCCTCGAGGGGCTTCATCGTCCTGGTCGAAGACGGCGTCATGCGGGTGCGGATGGCCCGCAGCGAGTCGGGCTCCGACCCGTCGGTGTTCGAAGGCTCCCGGACCGTTGTCGAGCAGGTCGTGGCCACGGCGACCGCGGTCATCACGACCGACGCCATCTCCGACGACCGCTTCAAGGGCCAGCAGAGCGTGATCCTGCGCAACCTGCGGTCGATCATCGCCGTCCCGCTGATCGTCCGCGGCGAGGTGATCGGAGCCGTCTACGTCGACAACCCGTTCAAGGCCGGCCTCTTCGAAGAGAGCGACAAAGAATTCCTGCAGGCGCTCGCCCATCAGGCCGCCATCGCCATCGAGAATGCCCGCCTCTACACCCAGCTGAAGAGCAGCTACGAGGAATCCGAGCACATGCGCCGGATCTTCGAGCGCTACGTGAACAAGCAGGTCATGGAGCGGGTCCTGAGTGATCCGAAGGGCGACTTCCTGGCCGGCGAAAAGCTCAAGGTCACCATGCTCGCCTCCGACATTGCGGGCTTCTCCAAGCTCTCGCATGCCATGGAGCCAGAGAAGCTGGTGGCCCTCCTGAACGACTACTTCCGGCTCATGGTCGACATCGTGCTCAGCCACGGCGGCAACATCGACAAGTTCCAGGGCGACGGGCTGCTGGTCGTCTTCGGCGCGCCCGTGCCGGTGACCGACTCGGCCGCCCGGGCGGTCGGCGCCGCCAGCGACATGATCAAAGCCATCCGCGACATCAACAAGCCCCGCGAGGCCGCCGGCCTGGCGCCCATCAATGTCGGCTTCGGACTCGACAGCGGCTACGTCGTGGGCGGCAACATCGGCTCCGAGCGCCGCCTCGAGTACACGCTCATCGGCGTGCCCGTCAACAACGCGGCCTACCTTTCCAAGATCCGTCCGCCCGACGTGTTCGTCTCACAGAACACGTTCCTCGAGCTGAAGGCGGAAGCGAAGACCACGCCCCGCGACCCGATGATCTTGAAGGGCGCGGTCGACCCGATCCCGATCTACTCGCTCGACGTCGACTAGCCGCTCCCCGCGGCTAGGCAGAGTCGCGCTTGCGCGGGCGCTTGGCCTTGGCCGGCACCGCCTGCGGCCTGCGGCCGTTGCGGTCCTGGGGTGGCCCCGTCCAGCTGCGAGCCCGGGCGGATGCGCCCGCTGGCGTGGTCTGGGACTTGAGCAGGTACTCGCGCGCACCGAGCCGGAGGCCGCGCTCGATCAGAGGCGGCTCACCGTAGTTGGAGAGGATCAGGACCGGGATGTGCCGGGTCTGGTCATCGCCCCGCAGTGCTTCGAGGACGGTCATACCGTCCATCTTCGGCAGGCGCACGTCGAGGAAGATCAGGTGCGGCTTCTGGTCGCGGGCGACCCGGAGCCCCTCCTCACCGTCGGCGGCAACCGAGACGCGGTAGCCGTCCATCTCCAGCTTGAGCTTGTACATGTCGGAGACGGTCGGATCGTCTTCTACCAACAGGATATGCATAATGCCAACAGCCATGGTTATCGATTATCTACCATATTCGGTCTCAAGAAAAGACTCCATCAAGTGTTGCGTTTCAGTGGTCCTGCCTCTGGTCCGAACCGTGGTGGTGCTCATGTTCTGAATGGCCGGTTCCCGACGCGGCCATCATACGCAGCATCTCCGGGCCGCCCGTCCCCAGGAAGCGCCAGCCGAGGAGCGCCACCAAGACCAGCGCGGCGAGGTCGAGCCAGGTCGTGTAGTCCCAGCCCGGTCTGGTTTCGAAAACGGCGGCGTGGAAGTGCGCCGGAGCCAGGCCCAGGAGCTGGAAGAGGCCGGCGATGAGCAGGCCGGCGACGGCCATGGCCGCATACGAGACGCCCAATAGGTAAAGGCTCATCCGGCCGCCGTAGTACTTCCGGTAGATGTTGAGGATGGGCAGGATCAGGAGGTCTCCGAAGATGAAGGCGATGACGCCGCCGAAGCTGATCCCGCCGTTCCAGAGGACCACCGCGAGCGGCACGTTGCCGACCGAGCAGACGAAGCTGAGCATGGCGATCACCGGCCCGATGAGAGGGCTCCAGAACTCGTTCAGGACAGGATGGTCGGTCAGAAAGAAGGCACGCCAGAAGCTCTCGGGCACCCAGGCCGCGAGCGCTCCCGCGATCAGGAAGCCGCCGCCCATGTCCAGGTAGAGGCTGGAGAGGTCCATGAAGAAGTAGTGGCTGATTGCCGTGAAGGCCTGCGGTGAGAAGAGCCTTTTCAGGAGCGGACCCTCGGTGACCGACATGTCCATGGCGCCGTGGCCTTCCATGCGTCCCGGAACGCCCTTTTCCGCCTGCTCCCGGGCTTCCTCGACCAGCCGCGGCCGGAGCGTGAACTTGAAGAGGAGCCAGAGGATCAGCGCCATCAGCAGGCCGCCCGCCAGCTCTGCGCTCAGAAACTGCCAGCCGAGGAGGATCAGCAGAACCAGGCCCAGTTCGAACACGAGATTGGTCGAGGCGAACTCGAAGATGATCGCGTTGGCGAAGCTGGCGCCCCGCCGGTAGAGCGCCCGGGCGACCGCGACCGCGGCGTAGGAGCAGCTCGAGGAGGCGGCGCCGAAGGCGCAGGCGAAGGCCAGGCCACGAAGGTCGGCCCGGCCGAGGGTCCTCGTCACCGCAGTCTTGGGCACCACGGTCTGGACGACCGCGGAGAGGAGGAAGCCCAGCGCCAGCGGCCAGAGGACCTCCCAGAACATCGCAAATGCCATCGCCAGCGCTCGGCCGATTTCCTGGACGAGGAAGCTCACGCCGGATCTGAGGTTATCTTCCAGTGAAGGTGAAGGTGCTCTTCGTCTGCAAACAGAATGCCGGGCGCTCCCAGATGAGCGAGGCGCTCTTCCTGCGCGCGGCGGGCGGCCGCCACGAGGCGCAGTCGGCGGGCACCGAGCCGGCAGGCCAGGTGCACCCTGAGGTCATCGAAGCGATGCGGGAGCTCGGCATCGACCTGGCGGGGCGCCAGCCGCGACGGCTAACGGATGAGCTGGGCCGCTGGGCGGACGTAGTCGTGACGATGGGCTGCGGGGACGCCTGCCCGGTCATCCCGGGCCGCCACTACCTCGACTGGGAGCTGCCCGACCCGGCCGGGCAGCCGCTGGAGCGAGTTCGCGAGATCCGCGACGAAATATCCCACCGGGTCGAGGAGCTGGCGCGGTCCTGATGCCTGACTAGAGCCCGCTCGGACTTCTGGATGGTGCCGGCGCAGGGATTCGAACCCTGGACCCTCGGCTTAAAAGGCCGCTGCTCTGCCATGCTGAGCTACACCGGCGCCGCCGACTAATTCTCGCCGGTCGACTCCTCCTCCAGTCGCCAGGCCCGGCAGGCGAACGCAGGTTTTTCTTTGCTCGCCTGTTTGCGTCATTAGTGCGACTCTAAAGGCCGCAAGGGAGGGTTTCCAATCAAAGCTCCTCCGATGGAGCCGGAGTCGATACCGGCTTTTGTAGGGATCGAGGGCGAGGACACCGGGACCCGGGACGCCGAGACGGCGCTCCACTGGCTGCGGATCTACTCGGAACTGGTCGCGCTGGAATCCGAGCGGCGAGGCCGCCTGGCTGCCGGCGCGCCTGACCCGATCGCCGGCCGCGAGCGCTGGGACCGGCTAGAAGCCCGCCGGCTCTACTGGGAGACCCGCCACAACCAGCTCCGCGGCCTCCAGCTCGACCTGCGAACCCGACAGCTGCTCTTCGGCGGCAAATCGATCCCGGTCAGCCGGCGCGAGGCGCAGCTCCTCGCCTTCCTGCTGGCAAACCCGGGCCGCAGCTTCACCACGGCGGTCCTCCTGCAGGAGGCCTGGGGCGAGCCGCGGCTCTCGGCCGAGCAGATCCGGATCTACGTCAGCCACTTGCGGCGCAAGCTGCTGGAGGTCGGAGCCCTTGCGGCCATCGTCCACCGCCGCCGGCTGGGCTACAGCCTGGAGTTCAACTGACCTCGAAAGCGGCGGTCAGCATTCCGTAGTAGGTGGGCGCTTCATAGGAGAGCAGATCGGCCCGCAGGCCGTCACCGAGCGCGCCGTGGAGCATCAGCATCTGCCACCAGCTGTCGGCCGCCGCGGCGTTCACCCAGTCCGCATCGAGCTCCAGAAGTCGCTCCAGCCGGCCTGACCTGACGATCTCGACCACACGGTCGTCGTATGCCCTGGATTCAGGTCGGATCCCGTAGGGACCGGCAGCGTCATGCCCGTGCCCGTGGTCGGCGCTGGCCACGAGAGCCACCCGGCGCCCGCTCGAGGCCGCCGCGGAGGCGACCGCGCGGCCGGCGCGGACGTGCTCCTGAGGACCGAGGTCGCGGCAAGGCGAGATGATGACCAGCGGGACCTGGGGTTGCGAGCGACCGCCCAGGTACCAGTACGGGATCAGGACCGCCCAGTCCATCGGGTGCACCGCCATCGCCGGGTCGTTGCCGCCAAACGAGATGCCCACCACGGGCAGCCCGGAGTTGCGAATCGCCTCTTTGACGGCAATGGCCAGCTCCCGGTCGAGCGGCCCCTCCAGCCTGACCTGGGGTCCTCCCCATTGAGCCAGGTCGCCGGCAGCCTTCCCGGACACGACCACGGCCAGCGCGCCTTCGACGTGCACGTTGTGCGGCGTGAAGACGACGACCGCCTCAGGCCGGGCCGCGGCGAAACGGCGCCCGAGCTCCTCCATGCCCGCCGCGGTGGCGTCTCCCTTGCCCTTCTCTTCCGGCCCACGAGCGTCCGGTATGGCCAGGCTGCCATGGGGCGCGATGGCCGCGAAGACGATCGACCTCAGCACGGAAGGTCGGGCGCGGCGGGTCGCCTTGACAAGGCCGCTCTGCTTATGGCTTGATTCACTGCTCTTCGTTCGGCTGCTGGTTCAGGGAGGGCGGGGTGTTCATCACCAAATCTCGGCTTCGTGTCTTTTCGGTGCTTTTCGCTACTGTCGCCTTCAGTGTGGGGGCCGCGCCCAACCCCGCGGCGGCGACGACGGGGAGCCCAGGTCCGATCATCATCACCTCCCCCTATCACGACGTCTCGGCACCTTTGGTCTCGCAGGGTGAGGTCGGCGACAACCAAGGCAACCACCAGAAACCGCACCGAGCGCTGCCGGAAAAGCCGAAGACTCACCACGCCACCAACTCGGCGACTTCCGGTTCCGGCACGCTGACGCCGGCGATGCCCGCCACTCTCAATAACTTCGCGGGCGTCGGGAATGGTTTCAGCGGACCGGCGGGGACCTTCACGGTGAACGCGGCTCCGCCGGACACCAACGGCGCGGCCGGGCCCAACCACTACTTCCAGATCGTCAACACCGATTTCGCGATCTTCAATAAGGGCGGTTCGGCGATCTATGGACCGGTTCCGATCAAATCCATCTGGAGCGGATTCGGAGGTGGCTGCCAGGCCAACAACGACGGCGACCCGACGGTCCTCTATGACCAGATCGCCGACCGCTGGCTCGTGACTCAGTTCTCGGTCTCAACGCTGCCTTACATGATGTGCGTGGCCGTCTCGACCAGCGGTGACCCGACCGGCTCTTACTACCGATACGGGTTCAACTGGGGCAACACGAACTTCCCCGACTACCCCAAGCTCGGCATCTGGCCGGACGGCTACTACCTGACCGTCAACATTTTTGCCAACGGCTCGACCTTTAGCGGGGCCGGCGTCGCGGTCATGGACCGGAGCAGGATGCTCACCGGCGCGGCCGCCACGCAGCAGCTGTTCACGACAAGTACGGCCTATGGTGGCCTCCTCCCGTCGTCCCTTGACGGCGCCACGCTGCCGCCGGCCGGTGCCCCCAATCACGTGGTCGGGCTCGGGACCGACAACAGTCACCTGGCGGCCTGGAACTTCCATGTCGACTGGTCCGCGCCCGGCAACTCAACATTCAGCGGACTGACCCCGATCCCGGTGCCGGCCTTCTCGCAGGCCTGCGGCGGCGGCACCTGCATCCCGCAGAGCGGTACAACCCAGCAGCTCGACTCGCTCGCCGACCGCCTCATGTACCGCCTCGCCTACCGAAACTTCGGCGACCACGAGTCGCTCGTCACCACGCACAGCGTGACGGCGGGATCGAGCGTCGGCGTCCGCTGGTACGAGCTGCGAATGCAGTCGGACGGCAGCCCAAGCCTCTTTCAGTCGGGCACTTACGCCCCGGACAGCAATTACCGCTGGATGGGCAGCGCGGCAATGGACAGCGCCGGGGACGTCGGGCTCGGGTTCAGCGTTTCCAGCTCCAGCACGCATCCCGGCATCGCCTACACAGGCCGGCTTGCAAATGACGCGACCGGCACGATGCCGCAAGGCGAGTCGACTGTGGTTTCGGGAGGTGGCTCTCAGACTGGCGGCCTGAGCCGCTGGGGCGACTACAGCAGCATGTCGGTCGACCCGGCCGATGGCTGCACCTTCTGGTACACGAACGAGTACCTCCCAAGTAACGGCTCCTTCAACTGGGTGACTCGCATCGCCAGCTTCAAGTTCCCAAGCTGTGGCACGGCGCCGCCGGCCAACGATTTCTCGATCTCGGCGAACCCCTCGAGCCTTTCGCTGGCTCCGAACACCCCTGCGACATCCACCATCAGCACGGCGATCACCACCGGCTCGGCTCAGACCGTGAGTCTGACGGTCAGCGGCGTTCCGTCAGGCGCCAGCGCTTCGCTCAACCCGACCAGCGTCACCAGCGGCGGCTCCAGCACCCTCAACGTCAGCAGCGGCACGGCGGCCGCGGGCACCTACACGCTGACTGTCACCGGCACCGGCAGCAGCGCCACCCACAGCACGACGGTGACGCTGACCCTGTCCGGTCCGCCGCCAGCAGCCGGAATCACCAACGGTGACTTTGAAAGCGGCAACCTCAATGGCTGGACCAGCGCCGGCTCGGCGTCGATCTCGACCGCGGCCCACGGCGGTACCAACTCAGCGATGGTCGGGTCCAGCTCGCCGACAAACGGCGACA
>VBGR01000087.1 GCA_005880695.1 Chloroflexota bacterium | reverse complement strand
CGGTCTTTCCGGCACCCACGATCGCCCGCTTCTACGCGGGCAATATGATTGCCGATACGCTGATGCGGGCTCTTGCGCCTGCCGCCCCGGATCGGGTGTCAGCTGGGGTGGGCAACCTCAAGGCCACCGCCTCGAGCGGAATGGTCGAGGGCGGTTACTGGGTGTACATCGATATCTCAGAGGGCAGCTACGGTGGGCGGCCCGGCAAGGACGGGATGGACGCGGTTGACACGCTGTTCGCGAACACCCGCAACAACCCGATCGAGGACATCGAGTCCCACTACCCGCTGCGGGTCTCCCGCTACGAGCTGGTAACCGACAGAGGCGGGCCAGGCCGCTGGCGAGGAGGTCTGGGCTCCGTGCGCGACCTGACTTTCACCGCACCTGGCGGCATGAGCATGGAAGGCGATGGCAACCGTTTTCCTCCCCCTGGCCTTTTCGGTGGCAGCCAGGGCCAGGTCGGGGCGGTGGTCTTTAACCCTGGCGATCCAGACGAGGCCGCCCTGGCGTCGAAGTTTCCATACCGCAGCCTCCGGGCCGGGGACACGATCCGCACGGTCGGGCCCTCGGGCGGGGGATTCGGCGACCCTCTGGAACGTGAGCCCGTGCGAGTCTTGGAAGACGTCCGCGATGGTTTTGTCAGCGCCGAAAGCGCGCGCCGGGATTACGGCGTGGTTGTGCAGACGGGCGGACCCGAAAAGGATGGGTGGGAGTTGGACTTACCGGCAACCCGACGACTGCGAAACGAGGAGGCGAGCCAAAGAGATGCCTGAATCCGCCCACCGCTACGGAGACCCCGACTTACGCCGCCGCTACGAGGCAGCCGGGTTCCTGGGCCGAGTGGGCTTTGGCGAGCGAGCGGCACTCCTCGTGATCGACATGGCCGGTGCTTGGACCGAACCCCGCGAGCAGCTCGGCTCGAATCTGGACGGTGTGCTTCGTTCCATCCTGGCGTTGCTCACCGTTGCTCGCGCATCGCAGACACCTGTCTACTTCACGACCATGGCTTATGACTCGCCCGAAGCGATCGGAACCGTGGTTAGCAGGAAGCTCACCAACCTTCACCAGATGATCACCGGCTCGGATCGTGTTCAGCTGGTTCCGGCCCTCAAGCGCCGGCCCGAGGAGCCGCTACTGGTAAAGCCTCGGGCGTCGGCGTTCTTCGGGACGCCTCTCCTTGAGATCCTGAAGCAGGAACGCGTGGACACCGTTGTCGTCACCGGCTGCAGCACGAGTGGTTGTATCCGAGCCACATGCGAATCCGCATTCGACAATGACCTACATGTGATCGTTCCACTGGAGGCCGTCGGCGACCGTTCGCCCACTGCCCACGAGGCAAATCTCTTCGACATCGACGCCCGCTACGCGGACGTGGTGCCACTGGAGGAAGTGCTGCGTTGGCTGTCGGCAATCAAGCCGAGCGCAGGGGCGGACGCCTTTTGAAACCCGAATTCAGCGTACCTCTCGGAGGCCTGTCCAAAAATAGTTCCAAGCTGGTGGGCCGGGAGGGAGTCGAACCCCCACAGCTTTCGCTACGGTTTTACAGACCGCTGGGCTCGCCACGTGCCCTTGCCGACCCAACCCGGCGCGCGCGGACGCCTGAACTGAAGCCCGAAGGCCCGACCTAGCGTATCAAGCGGCCGTGGCCGGGCCCTGGCCGAGCCGCCTCCCACCTATGATCCAGCGCAAGCATGCCCAAGGGCTACGCCCGTTACGCCCTGGCCGTCATGGTCGGGATCAACTTCCTCAACTACATGGACCGCTACGTCCCTACCGCGGTCTCGCCCATCCTCCAGAAGGAGTTTCACCTCAGCGACTTCATGGTCGGCGTCGTCGCCAGCAGCTTCCTGATCGTTTACGCCGTCTTCGCCCTCCCCTTCGGCTACTGGGCCGACCGCTCCATACGAAGGAACGTGGTCGGCATCGGCGTGACCATCTGGAGCCTCGCCACGCTGCTGACCGGCTTCGCGCAGAACATCACCCACCTCATCGCCAGCCGCGCCGTGGTCGGCATCGGCGAAGCCAGCTATTACCCGGCCGGCACGAGCCTTCTCGGCGATTACTTCCCCAAGCACACCCGGGGCCGCGCGATGTCGATCTGGGGCGCCGGCACTGCCTTCGGCATCGCGGTCGGCTTCATCGGCGGCGGGATCATCGCGGAGAAGTTCGGCTGGCGCTACGCCTTTTTCGTGACCGCCATTCCCGGCCTCATCTTCGCCGTTCTCGCCTTCACCCTGAAAGAACCTCTGCGGGGCGCGGCCGAGGAGCGCGGGCCGCGAGTAGCCACCGCCAACGCATCCAGCCTCAAGGCCTTCCGCCAGCTGCTCAGGATCCGGACCCTGGCGCTCACCATCGCCGCCCAGACTTTTCTCTTCTGGGTGCTAGCGGCCGACGTGAGCTGGCTGCCGATCTTCATGGTCCGCCAGTTCCACCTCTCGCCCAGCGGCGCCTCCAGCCTCTCGGGCGGCGTGGTCGTTGCCGGCGGGCTAATCGGGACCCTCACGGGCGGCTGGGTCGCTGACCATCGGGGCAAGAAAAGCGCCAAAGGCAACGTCGAGGTGGCCCTGGTCGGCTTCCTGGTCGGAGCCATCGGCGTCGGCGTGGCCGTGCTCTCGCCCGTCTACATCCTCTTCATCCCGTTCTTCCTGATCTCGGTGATCGCCCTCTACCTCTACTCGGGCCCCTTCACCGCGCTCGGCCAGAACATCGTTCCGCCCAGCCTCCGCGCCAGTGCCGTGACGCTGGGCCTCTTCATCCCGCACCTACTCGGCGACTCTTGGTCCACCGCGGCCGTGGGCATCCTCTCCGACACCTTTCACAGCCTCCAGCTGGCCCTCCTGATCACGGGTACGCCCATGCTGCTGATCGCGGCGCTGCTCGCCTATCTCGCGCTCAAATCGGTCGAGCACGACACGAAGGCGATGGAAGACACCTGGGCCGCCGGCCGGATCGACGCCGTCCCGGTCGCCGTCGCCGACTAGGCCAGCGCTTCCAGGAGGATGTCCAGCTCCTCGAGCGTGTTGAACACGTGCGGCCCCGCCCGCACGCCCG
Organism: Chloroflexota bacterium; assembly: GCA_005880695.1. Taxonomy (GTDB): domain Bacteria; phylum Chloroflexota; class Dormibacteria; order Dormibacterales; family Dormibacteraceae; genus VBGR01. Next base: position 504 of record VBGR01000087.1, on the reverse strand, counting down.
CCCCCGGCCGGCTGTCGACGATGATCCGGTTGGCCGCCAGCCGCTCTTCCATCCCCGCCTCGTCGGGCACCTTGATCACGACCGAGGCGCCCCGCCGCTCCGGCCGCGTTTCCGATGAAATATTCAACCCCCGCTCGGAAGCCTTCTCGATCAGGTACTGCGTCAGGAAGAGCGAGCGAGTCCGGATCAGCTCGATCCCGATCTCGCGAATAACTCGATACGAAGCCTCGGCGGACAGCAAAGCCGGTACCGCCGGCGTGCCGTGCGCGTAGCGCAGCATTGACTGCGTCGCGTAATCGATCGGCCCCGGCTCGAAGGCAAATGGCCGAGCGTGAGCCTGCCAGCCGGTCAACCGCGGGTCCAACCGATCGCGCAGGTCGGGTCGCACGTACAGATAACCCGCACCCGGCCCGCCACACAGCCACTTCACCGAGCCGCCCACGCCGAAGCTGATGCCCCAATCGGCGAACGCGAGCGGCACCGCGCCCGCCGACTGGTAGGTGT
>VBGR01000024.1 GCA_005880695.1 Chloroflexota bacterium | reverse complement strand
CGGCTGACCGAGTAGGGCCCTCTCGGCGGCGGCGCGGCACTCCTGGTAGCTGAGGGCCCGGACCCACTCCCTGACCTCGCCGACCCGCGCCGCGCCCACGCTCAGCTCGTCGGCGCCCAGGCCGACCAGCAGCGGCGTCGCGGTGGGATCTGAGGCGGCCTCCCCGCAGACCTCGACCGGGATGCCGGCGGCCTGGGTGGCCCGGATGGTCGCGGCGACCAGCTTCAGCACCGCCGGGTGGAGGACCGGCGCCGTTGCGGAACGCTCCCTGTCGAGTCCCAGGACGAGCTGCGTCAGGTCGTTCGTCCCCAGGCTCAGGAAGTCGAGGACGGCCGCCAGCTCGCCCGCCGCCCGCGCCGCGGCGGGCGTCTCGATCATGGCGCCGAGCGCGGGCATCCGGCCCCCGGCGACCACGCGCTGGAGGCAGGCGCGAACCGCCTCCACCTGCGCTCGAGAGGTCACCATCGGGACCAGGATCCGGAGCTCGACGCCGCCCGCCGCAGTGAGGATGCCGCGCAGCTGCGCCTCCAGAGCCGCCGGCGCCTCCAGGAGCAGCTCGACGCCGCGACCGGCCGCGCCCTCCAGAAAGGGCGGGGTCTTGTCCCCGCCGAAGTCGAGGAGGCGGACGGTGGCGGTCCGGCCGGCGAGCGGGGCCAGAATCGGCTCCAGGAAGCGGGCGTGCTGGCGCGCGTCCGGCCAGGACCCCGAATCGAGGAAGAGGAGCTCGGTGCGGAGCAGGCCGACTCCTTCGGCGCCCTGGGCGAGGGCCTCCAGGACCTCGGCCGGGCTGGCGGCGTTGGCGAGCACGCGCACCTTCCGCCCGTCGCTGGTCACCGCCGGCTCCGCGCGACCAGCCAGCGCCCGCTCGCGCGCCGCCTGGCGCCGCTCGCCCGCCTCTCGGGCCGCGGCCAGCCGGGCGGGAGCCGGGTGACGGACCAGCTCTCCGCGGTCGCCGTCGACCACGATCACCTCTCCGGCGGTGACGTCCAGGAGCGCGGGACCGAGCCCGATCACCAGCGGGACGCCGAGCGACCTGGCCACGATCGCGGCGTGGGCCGTCAGGCCTCCGCCCGCCAGGGCGATGCCCTTCACCTCGGGCGCCAGCTCGGCGACCTCGGCCGGGCCGATGCTCTCGGCGACCAGCAAGCCGCTGGCCGCCTCCCGGCGGACGCCGGCGGCGCGGGCGGCGGCTCGCCGTCCCAGGCTGCGGACGTCGTCGGCGCGCTCGGCCAGGAGCCGGTCGTCGAGGGCCTCGAGCTGGGCCGCCATCTCGTCGGCGGCTTCCTTGAGCGCGGCCGCGGCCGGGCGGCCTGCCGAGCTGACGAGCGCCTCCACCCGGGCCCAGAGGGTGGGGTCGCGGGCCATTAAAGCGCCGGTCTCGACGATCTCCGCCTCAGCCTGCCGCCCCTGCTCCCGGAGGCCCCGGGCGATCTCCTCCAGCTCGGTGGCGGCCGTCTCCAGCCCGTCTTTGGCTCGAGCCAGGCCCCGCCGCCGGCTCGCCGGCGGGGCGTCGAGAACGCAGGCCGGGCCTGCGCCCACGCCCGGCGCGGCGGCGACCCCCGGCAGGATTCGCTCGCGCATCAGGAGCCGGTGGCGACGGCGCGCTGGAGGGCGCGCAGGATCAACCCGGTGGAGGTGGCTCCCGGGTCCTGGTGGCCGATCGACCGCTCGCCCAGGTAGGACGCCCGGCCCTTGCGCGCCTGCATCGGGATCGTGGCGCGGCCGCCCGCCTCGGCGGCGGCGCAGGCCTCGTCCAGCGCGTCTGCCAGCGGGGCGCCGGCCGCCACCCGCTCGCGGAGGGTGTCCACAGCCGGCTCGAGCGCGTCCACCATGGTCTTGTCACCAGGGGAGGCTGCGCCCAGGTCCTTGACCGAGGCCAGGGCGGCGGCCAGCACCTCGACCAGCTCCTGCCCTTCGAAGGTGGCCTGGTCGCCGAGGACCCGCCCGCCGCTGCGCAGGGCCGAGCCCCAAAGTGGCCCGCTGGCGCCTCCCACCGAGGAGACCAGGGTCCGGCCGGCCAGGACGAGGAGCCGCCCGGGTGGGGACCCCGAGTCGGCGCCGAGGGCCTGGACGACGGCCTCGAAGCCCCTCAGCATGTTGGTGCCGTGGTCCCCGTCGCCGATGGCGGCGTCGAGCTGCACCAGGTGATCGCGCTCGGCCCGGATGACCGACTCGATCTCCCGCATCCAGTTGCTGACGGTGGCCGCGTCCAAGTCGCGCTCGGTGATCAAAGGCTTATATCACGCTCTCCAGCGCAGAGCGGGCGTGTGGACCGGAGCGTCCCAGAGGCCGGTCATCTCGTCGTCGAGCTCGAGCACGGTCAGCGAGGCGCCGGCCATCTCGAGGGAGGTGATGTAGCTGCCGACCAGGTTGCGGACCGGCTCGACGCCGGCCGCGCGCAGCTTGCGGTCGGCCTCGCCATAAAGAAGGTAGAGCTCGAGCAGCGGCGTGCCGCCCATGCCGTTCAGGAAGACGAGGACCTTGGCGCCCCGGCTGAGCTTCAAATCGGAGAGGACCGCCTCGACCATGACGTCGACCACTTCCGACGCGCTGCCGAGCGTGGTCCGGCGGCGGCCCGGCTCACCGTGGATGCCGATGCCGAGCTCGATCTGGCCCTCGGGCAGGTCGAAGATCGCCTTGCCAGAGGCGGGCGGGATGCAGGAGGAGAGCGCCACGCCGAAGGAGCGGGAACGCTCGTTGACGCGCTTCACGAATCCGGTCACCTGGGCCAGGGCGTCGCCGCGCTCGGCGGCCGCGCCCGCGATCTTCTCGGCGAGCACGGTGGCCCCCACTCCCCGGCGCCCAGCCGTGTAGAGGGAATCCTGGACGGCGACGTCGTCGTCGATGACCACTGCCTCGACCTTGATGCCGGCGTCCGCCGCTTCCTCGGCGGCCATCTTGAAGTTCAAGACGTCGCCGGTGTAGTTCTTGACGATGTGGATCACGCCGGCCCCGCCGTCCACAGCTTTGGTCGCGGCCAGCATCTGGTCCGGGACCGGTGACGTGAAGACCTCGCCCGGGCAGGCGGCGTCGAGCATGCCGAGCCCGACGAACCCGCCGTGCAGCGGCTCGTGCCCGGAGCCGCCGCCCGAGACCAGGGCGACCTTGCCCGGCTTGGGAGCTCCCTTGCGCACGACGATCTGCTGCTGGGCGTCGTAGCGGAGGAGGTCGGGATGGGCCGCGGCCAGGCCTGCCAGCGACTCCTTGACCACCAACGCCGGGTCGTTGAGGAACTTACGGACCTTGGTTTCAACTGCCATGTTCGTTTCTCTTTCTCCTTGGCGCTCTAGCTGACGGCAGCCTTGCTGCGGTCGTCGGCGGCGGCACGGTCCTCGACCGTCACGGCCTCTTTGATGGGCCGCTCGACGAGCCGCGGGTTGGCGAGGAAGTCATAGATAAAGGCGGCGCCGGCCGCGCCGACCAGGCCAGGCACCAGGTACACAGGCACGTACTGCGTCCAGAAGGTGCTCCCGCCCGCGATCGCCTGGACCAGCTCCGGGCCGAACGCGCGGGCCGGGTTCAGGGAGGCGCCCGTGATCGGGCCGAAGATGAGGATGATGGCGACTACCGCGCCGCCGATGACGAGCCCGGCCAGCTGGTTCGGCGAGTTGGGGTCGACGATGCCGAGGATGGCGAAGAGGAGGAGGCCGGTGCCGATCGCCTCGGCCAGGGCCGCCTGCAAGTAGACGCTGGTGGAGGCATCCGCCGCAAAGTGCGTCTGGCCCATGCCGAAGGTGACCGCGTTCTGGCCGAAGACGCCCCAGATGGCGAAAGCGCCGATGACCGCCCCGACGACCTGCGCCACCCAGTAGACGGGCAGCTCGCGCCATGGAAAGCGCTTGGTAGCCGCGAGCGCGAAGGTGACCGCCGGGTTGATGTGGCAGCCCGAGACCTTGCCGATCGCGTACACGAGCGCGGTGATGATGAGCCCGAAGGCGAAGCTGATGGCGAGCAGGTCGGCCTCGGTCACCGCCGGAGTGGCCTTGCCCGCCAAGGTCAGGGTGGCGATCACCGACCCCGGGCCGACGAGGACCAACGCGGCTGTGCCCAGCATCTCGGCCAGGGCGCGCTGTGGCATGGTGTACATCTTTTCCGAACCCCCTTGTTGCTGACTGGTGTTCGACATTGTCGAACTGACTTCGGGAAACGTACCTGCCGCACGTGCTTTTGTCAACTGTTTAGTAGGACCCCGCCGGGTCTCGTGCGGCTTGCCCAAGGGACCCCCCCACCTTTTCGTTCATTCCACACATGGAAGGCGCCTGCTGGCCGACCCTACCGTGTGCACATGACAAAACGCCTCGGCTTTGCACTGACTGCCGCCCTCTCCCTGGCCCTGGTGCCGGCGGCCGCCTTTGCGGCCGACGCGCCGCCGCCCACCACCGCCGACATCGCGAGCGACACCGTCTGGGTGATCGTCACCGCCGTGTTGGTCATGTTCATGCAAGCCGGCTTCGCAATGCTCGAAGTCGGGTTCAGCCGGATGAAGAACGTCGGGACGGTGGTGGCCAAGGTGGTCACCAACTTCTCGATCGCCTCGATCGTCTACTGGGCGGTGGGCTTCGGCCTCGCCTTCGGCGGTGGGGGCGCCTTCTGGCTGCTCGGCGGCAGCGGGTTCGCCCCCAGCTTCCACCCTGGCTTCACCATGGACCTGCCGGCGCTGACCGGGAGCACCGCCCCGCCGGCGGCGAAGTTCTTCTTCGAGTTCGTCTTCTGCGCCGTCTCCCTGGCCATCGTCTGGGGCACGATGATCGAGCGCACGAAGTTCATCGTCTACATCCTCTTCGCCATCCCCTTCGCGGGCTTCATCTACCCGCTCATCTCGCACCAGCTCTTCGGTGGCGGCTGGCTGATGGCGACGGTCGGCGCCCAAGACTTCGCCGGCTCGACTGTCGTCCACCTGACCGGCGCCACCGCCGGCTTCGCGGGCCTGCTCCTGCTCGGGCCCCGAATCGGTAAGTACGAGCGCAAGCGAAAGCCAAACGCGATCCCCGGCCACAACATGCCGCTCGGCCAGCTGGGGGTGCTGATCCTCTGGTTCGGCTGGTTCGGCTTCAACCCGGGCTCGACGCTGAACGCCACCAACCTCCACTTCGCCGACGTCGTGATCACCACGAACCTGGCGGCGGCGTCGGGCGCGGTCGCGGCGCTGGTCTGCATCTACCTCATGACCCGGACGCTGGACGTCGGCATGATCGGCAACGGGGCCATCGCCGCCCTGGTCGCGATCACGGCGCCGTCGGGCTATGTCGAGCCCTGGGCGGCGGTGATCATCGGCCTGGTCGCGGGCGTGATCGTGGTCTTCGGCGTTCTCGCCCTGGACAGGTTCCTGGACGACCCGGTCGGCGCCATCCCGGCCCACGGTTTGGCCGGCATCTGGGGCACTCTCTCCTGCGGCCTCTTCGCGACTCCGCAGCTGGCCAAGTTCAACGGCGTCGGCGAGGGCGGCCTCGTCTACACCGGCTCCTTCCACCAGCTGGGCTCGCAGGCGCTGGCCGTCTCGGTCTCCGCGGTGACCGTCTTCACACTCTCCTTCGCGCTCTTCTGGGTCATCAAGCAGACTGTCGGGCTGCGCGTGAGCGCCCGCGAGGAGATGGACGGACTCGACATCTCCGAGCACGGCATGTGGGGATACCCGGAGTCGTTCATGCCGGTTCCGGGCGGCGTCTACCGGCCGGCTGAGCAGCCGACTGTCAACCCGCACACCGGCGAGTATGTTGGGGTTCCCCGTGCCGCTTTCGAGCACGGTGCCAAGCGGGAGACAGCATGAAGAAGGTAGAGGCGATCATCCGCCACGAGCGTTTGCAGCAAGTCCAGGACGTGCTGGACGAGTGCGGGGTCTCGGGCGTGACCGTGACCGAGGTCAAGGGCTGCGGCGCGCAGCGCGGCTACACCGAGTCCTACCGGGGGACGCGGGTGAACATCTCGCTGCGGCCGCGGATCAAGATCGAGGCGGTCATGCGGACCGAGATCGTGGCGGTCGTGATCGACAAGATCGCGGCGGCCGCCCGGACGGGCGAGGTCGGCGACGGCAAGATCTTCGTGATGCCGGTCGAAGAGGCGGTTCGGATCCGGACCGGCGAGCGGGGCCCGGAGACCGTCCAGCACGCCGAGCGTGCCATGTGGGGCCACTAGAGGGCCACTGCCCAACTCTTGCTTTAGGCGAGAGGTTTTCCGCGCTGGGCCTCCACGACGTCGAGTGAGACGAGGAGGCCCAGCACCGCGGCCATCACGGGAGATGAGGCTAGCGGGGGTGCCGGATCAGCGGGGTCGGTAGTGCTGCTGGCCGGTCAGCGGGGATCGGCCGAGTGCGGGTCCTGGCCCGCGGCGATCGCGCCGGCGATCTGCAAGACGCCGTCGGCGTAGGACCAGGTGTCGGGCGCGGCGTAGCCGCCGAAGAGCGCCGGCTCGCCCTGGTAGTAGGCAGCCAGCGCGGTGCGCCTGTCGTACTTGTTGAGGAGGTCCTTCAATAGGGCGGCGCCCATCAAGGCGTTGTCGTCGGGGTTGGCGAGGTCGACCTGGCGGCCGAGGAGCTGGGGGCCCGCCTGCTCGGCGGTCTGCGGCATCACCTGGAGGAGCCCGACCGCGCCCTCACTGGAGACGGCCTCCTGGCGATAGCCGCTCTCCCAGTAGGAGAGGGCGAGGAGCAGGTTGGGGTCGACGCCTTCCTGCTGGGCTGCCTGGACGACGATCGCCTGGGGGCTGCCGGCCGGCGGCGGCGGGGTGTCCTGGGCGTCGCCGGCCAGGCTGGCGAAGAGCTCGTCCGGGCCGAGGTCACTGCGCAGCGGCTTCGGCGCCGGGAGGTCTCGCGCCTGAGCCTGGCCGAAGTAGGCTGCGCGGGCGGGAGAGGCGGCCGGCGGGGCATAGTGCAGCCCGATCACGGAGCCGACTTCAACTGCTGTCAGCAGGGCTCCCGCCAGCAGCGCCCGAGCCCACCACTCGTATGGCACGGGACGCCATTAGACAGTTCAGCGCCGACATTCCAGGAAAGGGCTGGGGAAGTTTTGTCTGTAAGCGCCGGTAGCAGCGGTGTCAGCGAGGTCGGACTGCAGGTCAGGCTGGGAGTCAGGCCGGCAGCGACTCTCGGAGGTAGCTCTCGATGAGTCCGGCGAGCTGGTCCGGCTGCTCCAGCGGGATCGGGTGCCCGGAGCCGGTGATGATCTCCAGCGAGGCGCCCGGGATGGCCTGGGCGATGATCTCGCCCGCGCGCGGCGGGCAGTGCTGGTCAAGGTCGGCGGATACGACCAGGGTCGGGGTGGTGATCCTGGCCAGCTCGGGGTCGAGCGGCTCCTCGTTGAGCCTGGCCATGGCCTGGCTGGCGTTGCGGTAGCCGCCCAGGTCGGCGGTCGCCTCCCGGCGCATGAGGAGGGCATCCTCCAGCTCGCCCGGGGCGATGTGGTACTGATCGACCGTGTCCCGGTCGATGAGCTGGCGCAGCTCCTGGTCGCGGGCGGCCGCGCGCTGTTGGTACCAGGGCAGGGCGGCCTTGCCGACGCGGCTGGAGGTGGCGACCGGGAAGAGCACCTCGACGCGCTCCGGGTGGTCGATTGCAAGGCGCATGGCAACGGTTCCGCCCAGCGAGTAGCCGGTCAGGGCGGCGGTTTCGAGCTCGAGGGCGTCGAGCAGGTTCAGGAGGTCCTGACCGAGCTGCTGCAGCGAGCCGTCGGCGTCGCCGAGGCTCGTCTGGCCGTGGCCGCGGAGGTCGTAGAGGAGCATCCGGTGGCGGATGGCGAGGGAGGGGACCAGCTTGCGCCAGAGGCGGTGGTCGTCGGCCAGGCCGTGGATCAGGACGATCGGGCTGCCGCGGCCGATCTCGAACCAGGCGGTCGAGATGTCGCCGGTCCTGGCCGTGGGCATCGTGCGTCTACGTTAACAGGCGATCTCGGAGGGACTGCCTATCGAGTTTTCCGGGTCCCTTGGTCGGCAGCTCCTCCAGGTGGCGGACCTCCTCGGGCCACTTGTAGCGGGCCAGGCCTTGTGTTTGGAGGTGGGCTTTGAGCTGGTCGAGGGTGATCGGCCTGGGCGGGCCGGCGACCAGGAAGGCGACCGCGCGCTCGCCCAGCTCCGGGTCGGGCTTGCCGACGACGGCGACGTCCTTCACGTCGGGATGGCGGCGGATGGCGTCCTCCACCTCCGTGGGGTTGATGTTGGCGCCGCCCCGGATGATGAGGTCCTTTTTGCGGCCGGTGACGTAGAGGAACCCGTCGGCGTCGAGGTGGCCGAGGTCGCCCAGGTGCGCCCAGCCCTCCGCGTCCTGGGGGCCTTTGCCGTCGGGGTCGTCCCAGTAGCGGGTCTGGACGGTGTCGCCGCGCATCGCGATCTCGCCGTCGGGCTCGATCTTGACCTCGGTGGTGGCGTGGGGGCGGCCGACGCTGGTCCAGCGCTTTTGTTGCGGGTCGCTGGGGCTGGCGACGCTGAGCTGGCCGGCGTCCATGGAGCCGTAGAAGCTGCAGACCCTGGAGCCGGTGGTGCGCTCCCACGCCTCTGCGATGGCGGGTGGCAAGGGGGCGCCGGCGACCGCGGTCAGGCGGGCGTGGGAGAGGTCGGTGCTTTTCAGGTCGGGGCTTTGGAGCATCCGGATGACGTTGGTGGGGACGCCGACGAGCATGGTCGCCTGGTGGGTGGCGGCCAGCCTTAACAGCGTCTCTGGCGTCGGTCTGGCGTCGTGCAGCATGATCAGCGCCGCCCCCAGGCGGAGGCAGAAGAGGCACATTCCGCCGATGCCCTGGGTAAGCGGGGACATGACCAGCACGCGGTCGGCCTGGGTGACCTGCAGGCGGGTCGTGAAGCCCTCGAAGGTGGCCTGCTTGAGCTTGGCCGAGAGTGAGGCCAGCTTCGGCAGGCCGGTCGTGCCCGACGTCAAGGCGATTTCCACGATCCGGAGGTGGCGGCTGGGGGCGGGGGCGGGCCCTTGGTAGCGGGTTTGGGAGGTGGCGGCCTGGGGCTGGGGCTGGGGCGGCCGGCCTGAAAGGAGCGCCGGCAGGTCGGCTTCCGTGATCATCCACCGAGCCCCCGAGCGCTCCATCGCCCAGCCCAGCTCGGCCTCGCCGAGCGCCGGTGAGAGCGGCATGATCACCCCGCCGGCGGCGGGGATCGCGAGCTCGAGGGCAACGTATTCCCAAATGTTCGGCAGCCGGACTCCCACCGGCTCGCCGGCCCCCAGGTCGCCGGCCCGCAGCACGCGCACCAGAGCCTTCACCGACGCGGCCAGCTCGCTGAACGACACTACGCGACCAAGGTCGAATACCGCCGGGTCGTCGGGTCTCTCGGAGGCGTTGGCCTCCAGGTAGCTCAGCGGGTCATACGGACGGCGGATGTCGACCCTTGTCCGGTCAGTCCTCTTTCGACGGCGCCGAGCCGGCCGTCTCCTTGGGAGCCGGCCGCGGAACCAGCTTGATGCCGTTCTCGTCGGCGTCCACAAAGACCGTGTCGCCCTTCCGGAAGCTGCCTCGGAGCAGCTCCTCAGACAGAGGGTCCTCGATCCGAGTGGTGATCACGCGCCGCAGCGGCCGAGCTCCGTAGACCTTGTCGAAGCCCTCCTTGGCGAGCCAGTCCTTGGCGGCCATCGAGACGTCCAGGTGGACGTCCTGCTCAGCCAGGTGCTTTGAGGTCCTGGCGAGCATCAGGTCGACGATCTGCCGGACCTGCTCCGGGGTCAGGCTCTTGAAGGTCACGACCGCGTCGATGCGGTTCAGGAACTCGGGGCGGAACATCCGCTTCAGCTCCTCGTCGATCTTCTCCTTCATAGCCTTGTGCCGGCGCTCGGACTCGGCCTCCTCGGTCGCCAGCGCGGCCTGGAAGCCGAGGCTGGACTGCGCCTGCGTCAGGTCGCGGACGCCCAGGTTGGAGGTCATGATCACTATCGAGTTGGCGAAATTGACGACCTTGCCCTTGGCGTCGCTCAAGCGACCGTCCTCCAGGATCTGGAGGAGCATGTTGAAGACCTCGGGATGCGCCTTCTCGATCTCATCGAGGAGGATCACCGAATAGGGCCGGCGGCGCACCGCCTCGGTCAGCTGGCCGCCCTCGTCATAACCGACGTAGCCGGGCGGCGACCCGACCAGGCGCGCGGTCGTGTGGCGCTCCATGAACTCGGACATATCGAGCCGGATCAGAGCGTCCTCGGAGTCGAAAAGGAACTCGGCCAGCGCCCGGGCCAGCTCGGTCTTGCCGACGCCCGTCGGGCCCAGGAAGATGAAGGACCCGATCGGCCGGCGGGGGTCCTTCAACCCTGCCCGGCCTCGGCGCACGGCCTGGGACACAGCCACGATGGCCTCGTGCTGGCCGATCACGCGCTTGTGGAGGTCGTCCTCCATGCGCAGCAGGCGCGCCGTCTCCTCCTCGACCAGGCGGCTGACCGGCACGCCCGTCCAGGAGGCCACGATGTGCGCGATGTCCTCCTCGGAGACGTCCGGCACGATCTCGCCGAGCTTGTCGCGCCAGTCGGTCTCAGCGGCGGCGTACTTGTCCTTCTGCTTCTTCTCCTGGTCGCGGAAGCTGGCCGCTGTCTCGTAGTCCTGCTTGGCGATCGCCTCCTCCTTCTGGGCCTGGAGGAGCTTGATCTCCTTCTGCATGTCCTTCAGCTCGGGAGGCGTCGTCGTCAGCTTCATGCGGACACGCGCGGCCGCTTCGTCGATAAGGTCGATCGCCTTATCCGGCAGCGCCCGGTCGGAGACGTAGCGGTCGCTCAAGACGGCCGCCGCCTTGATGGCCTGGTCGTTGATCGTGACCCGGTGGTGCTTCTCGTAAAGGCTCTTCACGCCGTGCAGGATGTCGATGGTCTCGGCCAGCGAAGGCTGGTCGACGAACACCGGCTGGAACCTGCGCTCGAGAGCCGCGTCCTTCTCGATGTACTTGCGGTACTCGTTGAGAGTTGTGGCGCCGATGCACTGGATCTCGCCCCTCGCGAGGGCGGGCTTCAGGATGTTCGCGGCGTCGATCGCGCCCTCGGCAGCACCGGCTCCCACGAGCGTGTGCAATTCGTCGATGAAAAGCACCACCTCGCGGGTGCTCCGGATCTCGTCGAGGATTTTCTTCAGCCGCTCCTCGAACTCGCCGCGGTACTTGGTGCCCGCGACCAGCGCGCCCATGTCAAGCGTGAGGACGCGCTTGTTGAGGAGGCTCTCGGGCACGTTGCCGAGCGTAATCTGCTGGGCGAGGCCCTCGGCGATCGCCGTCTTGCCGACGCCGGGCTCGCCGATCAGCGCGGGATTGTTCTTGGTCCGCCGGCTCAGGATCTGGATGACCCGCTCGATCTCCGTCTCCCGGCCGATCACCGGATCGAGCGAGTTCTTCCGGGCAAGGTCGGTGAGATCGCGCCCGAACTGGTCGAGCAGGGGCGTCTTGGAAGGCCGCTTCGGCGCCGGCTCGGCTTCTTCGACGGCGGAGTCGTGGAGCAGGCGCTCGATCTCG
>VBGR01000023.1 GCA_005880695.1 Chloroflexota bacterium | reverse complement strand
AGAGCCGGAGGTACTGGCTGACGCGCTCGCGTAGAGCCAGGCGGTAGCACTCTTTGGGCGGCCGCCGGTCGTACCTGACGATGTCATACGGCCAGGCCGATTCCGGGCAGAAGCCGTCCTTCACCACCGTCTTGATCCCGTCCCGGATCTGGGCGCCCGAGTCGGTCCCCACCGACCCCTCCAGGCTGCGCTCGTTGTAGTAGATGAAGAGCCGCGAGGGCATGACCGGGTCGTCCTCGCCCTCCTTCTGCTCGAGGAACTGGAGCGCTCCGGCGATCGCGTTCGCGGTGCAGGACCCGAGCTCTCCCTGGTTGTAGGGCGGAGTGAAGCCGGAGCGCAGATCGACACTCGGCGGCAGGGCTTCGGAGACCTCTGGCGGCGCCACGTAAAGGAGGTCGCGCCTGTCGGGCAGGTCCCGGATCCAGCCGTACCCCTCGAGTTTCACGGCGGCCTGATTCTATGGCTGACAATCAGCCGGTGGCGGCCCCGCAGATCGAGCTTTTCGTGGCGCGGGAGCTCGGCAACTCCAGCTTTCTCATCGCCGACCCCGACGCGGGCGAGGCGGTCGCCATCGACCCGCTGCGCGACATCGGCCAGTACCTGGACCGCGCCGGCCGGCTCCAGGTCCGGCTGACACGGTCCCTCGACACTCACCTCCACAACGATTTCGTCTCTGGCGGCAGGGAGCTGGCGGCGGAGGCGGGGGCGGTGATCGAGCCGCTCGCGGACCAGCAAGAGGTGGCCGTCGGCCGCTGGCGCCTGAGGGCGATGCTCACCCCCGGCCACACCCCTGACCACTTGAGCTACCTGCTCTCGGACTCGAACGGCAAAGAGGTGGCGCTCTTCTCGGGCGGTGCTTTGATGGTGGGCGCCATCGCCCGCACCGACCTCTTCGGGCCTCACCTCGCCGTTCACCTCGCGCTGGAAGCCTTCCGGACGGTCCAGGTCCGGCTCCGCGGCCTGCCCGACGACGTTGCTCTCTACCCGACCCACGGCGGCGGCTCCTTCTGCGGCTCGGCGACCAGCGACGCCCGCATGAGCACGCTTGGTGAAGAGCGCGTCTCGAACCCCTTCCTGACGACCACCGAGCTGATGCCGTTCCTGGCGCGCGCGCTGCACCAGGACCGCTATCCCGACTACTACCTGGACATGGCGGCGGTCAACCGCAAGGGCGCGCCACTCCTCGGCCGCCACCTGCCGGCGCTCAAACCGCTCAAGCCGCACCAGGTCGAGACGCTCATGCGCGAGCGAAAGGCCGCCGTCGTGGACATCCGCCGGGGCCGCGACTACGACCGCGCCCACGTCCCCGGCAGCTACAGCGTCGGCCTCGGCGGCCCCTTCAGCGCCTGGGTGGGCTGGGTCATCGAGCGCGGCCGGCCCCTGGTGCTGGCCGGCGGCAGCCACGCCCAGCTCGCCGAGGCACAGCGCCAGCTGCTCCGCATCGGCTATGACTCGGTCCTCGGCTATCTGGAAGGCGGCGTCGACGCCTGGCAGGAACGCGGCCTCGAAGTGCGCAGCTTCGAGACCGCTGAGGTCGAGGACCTGGCGACCTGGGTGCTCTCCGCAGAGCCGATGACCGTCCTGGACGTGCGCGCCATGGAGGAGTGGGTGCACGGCCACGTCCCAGGCGCCGTGCACATGTACGTGCCGGACGTGGCCCACCACGCTCACGAGGTCCCGCGCGAGGCCCCCGTCGCCGTCCATTGCGCGTCGGGCTACCGTGCCGGGACAGCCGCCAGCCTGCTCGAGCAAGCCGGGTTCCGACGCATCATTCACGTGATCGGCGAGTGGTCCGACTGGGACCGCCTGCACCTGGCGTCAACCATTCCGGGCTGAACAGGAGCTCGAATGAGGCTTCCAGAGACGGGCCGTATCTTTTAGTCTCGTCGCATCGAAAGCGCGGTAACAGTCAGCGGCGCGGCCAAGTCGTTCGGCCCGGTGCGGGCGCTGGACGGCGTTTCGCTGGAGGTCCGGCGGGGCGAGGTCTACGGACTCCTCGGGCCCAACGGCTCGGGCAAGACCACGCTGATCCGGATGCTGGTCGGCCTGGTCGCCCCCGACGCCGGCGAGGTGACCGTGCTCGGAGCTCGCATGCCCGACCTGGCCGTGCTGGGCCGGATCGGCTACATGACGCAGGCGGCGGCCCTCTACACCGACCTCTCGGTCGAAGAGAACGTCCGCTTCTTCGCCGCTGTGACGGGCGCCGAGAAGAATGTGGCTGAGGCGATCGACATCGTCGAGCTGAGCGACCGCCGCGACAGCGTTGTGTCGACGCTCTCCGGCGGCATGCGCCAGCGAGCCTCCCTCGCCTGCGCGCTCGTCCACCAACCCCAGCTCCTCTTGCTGGATGAGCCGACGGTCGGCATCGACCCTCAGCTTCGGGTCCAGTTCTGGGAGTACTTCCGGACGCTCACCGCGGCCGGCGCGACGATCATCGTCTCCAGCCACGTCATGGACGAGGCCGAGCGCTGCGACCGGCTCGGACTGATCCGCAGCGGGCACCTGCTGGCCGAGGGGAGCGTCGACGACCTCCGCCGCCAGGCCGGTGTGGACCGCCTGGAGGACGCCTTTCTCAAGCTCTCCGCAGGCCCGGCCGCGTGAACGGCCGTCGCGTCCTGGCGATCACCAGGCGGCTGCTCCAGCAGTTCCGCCGCGACCGCCGCACGCTCGCCCTGCTCTTCGTGGCTCCGCTCGTGATCCTGGCCCTGCTCGGTTACCTGTTGCGCGGCGGCGGCAGCTCGCCGGCAGTGGGTGTGGTCAACGAAGACAGCGGGCCGGTGGGAGGCGCCGTCGCGACCCAGCTGCTGAAGTCCAGCAAGGTCAGCGCCAGCCAGATGGACCGGCCGACCGCCGACGACGGGCTGCGCGCCGGCACGCTTGCCGGCTATGTCCTCTTCCCCGCCGACTTTTCGCTCCGGGCCCGCCAGGGCGTGATCGCGCCGGAGATCCACCTGGAGGGGACCCAGCCCGGGCCTGCCGCCGCGGTTGTGGGAGCCGTCACCGGCGCGCTCCAGGGCGCCCTCGCGAGCAGCGGCACCCGCGTCGCTCCCAAGGTCTTCTACTTACACGGGGGTCCGAACCTGGACAGCCTCGACTACCTGGGCGCGGCCCTGATCGGGCTGATCGTCTTCTTCCTGGTCTTCATCGTCACCTCCGTCTCCTTCCTGCGCGAACGCACGCAGGGGACGCTCGAGCGCCTGATGGCGACGCCGCTGCGCCGGGGGGAGATCGTGATCGGCTACATGCTCGGGTTCGGCCTGGTGGCCCTCGTCCAGTCGGTTCTCGTGCTGCTCTTCACTCTCTACGTCCTGCACATCCACAACCAGGGCGGCGTGGGCTTGATCTTCGTCCTGGTGGCGCTGCTCGCGGTGGGGGCGGTGAACCTCGGCATCTTCCTCTCCGTGTTCGCGCGGACAGAGTTCCAGGCGGTCCAGTTCATCCCGCTCGTCATCGCGCCGCAGGTTCTCCTGAGTGGGATCTTCTTCCCGGTCACATCGGAGCCGGTCCCTCTGCAGTACCTGTCGAACGTGCTGCCCCTTACCTACGCGGTCTACGGGCTCCGGGAGGTGATGCTGAAGGGCTCGGACCTCTCTACCACCGCTTTGCAGGTGGACCTCCTCGTCGGCCTCGCCTTCGCCGCGCTCGTCATCGCGCTGGCCGCCGCCACACTGCGTCGCCGCGTCGCCTGAACCCTCTCTTCAATAGCTGGCCTACGCAGGCGGGTTCAGGCGTGCTAAGTTTCAGCGCTCGTTTCAGTGGCGGTGAATGCCGTGGGGGCAGCTGTGCCTACAAAGCGAAAGACCGGCGACCTTCCTTCCGACGCCTGTCCGTTCTCGCGACCTTTCCGGCCGGACTTCGATGAGTGCCCGGGCTACCTGGCGGCGGAGTACACCGCTGTCGACATGACCTACCGCCAGCTCGCGCCCGTGGCGACCTGCCTCCACCTTCTCGTCGGGCAGGACCCCAGACGGCCGGGCCGCCATTACGGCGCCTGCGCGCTGGGCGATGAGGCAGCCCGCCAGGCGTGGGCCAGGCGGGCCGGTTCCCGCACTTGAAGCACTAGGGCCCGATTTACTAGTCGGCGGGTTCTGCGCCGAGCATGCGCCGCACTACGGCCGAGAGCTGGGCCGGCGTCGTGTCGGACTTGATCAGGTAAGCTCTCGCACCCAGGCGCCGGCCCTGGGCGATCAGGCCAGGATCGCCGAAGTTGGAGAGCACCACCACTGGAATCCCACCCAGCGTGGCGTCCGCCCGGATCTGCTCGAGCACCTGGAAGCCGTGTAGCTCTGGGAGCCGGATGTCGAGCAGGACGAGGTCGGCGGGACGCCGCCGAAGCAACGCCAGGCCGCGCTTCCCGTCCGCCGCCATCTCGACGTCATAGCCGTCCGCGCGGAGTTGGAGGCGGTACATCTCCGCGATCGCGACGTCATCTTCGATCATCACCAGGAGTGGCTTGCGCTTCACTGACGGGGCGGCCCACCAGGCAAGCAGTGCGGGCTCCGCCGCCGGCAGCGAAGCGACGAACTCATTCATCGGCGACAGGCACCGTCAGGACGAACGTGCTTCCCTTGCCGGGCGCCGACTCGGCGGTGATGTCGCCGCCATGCCGTCGGGCCAGCTCCCGAGAGAGGTAGAGGCCGAGGCCCGTTCCCGAGATGTGCCGGGTGCTGGGCGTGACGATCCGGCCGAAGCGGGTGAACAGCTTCTCCATGCTCTTGGGGTCGATGCCGACGCCGCGGTCGGTGACCTTCAAGAGCGCGAACCCGTTGTCCTGCCCAAAGCTGATCCTCACCTCGCCGCCATCGGGCGAGTACTTGATGGCATTGCTCAGCAGGTTGCTGACGACGGTCTCGATCCGCCGCCTATCGACCAGGACGGGGATCTCCTTCTCCTGGCCTTCGAACAGCACCGGGTGGCTGGACGTTGCGAAGGGTTTGACCGTCTCGAGCGCCCGCAGGGCGATGTCGCGCAGGTCGGCACGCACCGGGCTGAGCTCGAGCCTTCCCTCCTCGAGACGGGCGGCCTCGATCATCTGCTCGATCAGCGAGTTCATCTCGTCCGACTTGGCGGTCAGCACCGGCAGCACTTCGCCGAACTCGGGGCTGACGCTGCCGAGCATCCCGCCCTGCAGCATCGAGAGGTACCCCCGAAGCACCGTGATCGGCCCCCGCAGCTCGTGCGAGGCGAGGTTCAGGAACTCGGTCTTGGTGCGCTCCAGGGCAGCGATCCGCTCGGTCAGCACCGCTCGGTCGAGGCCGGCCGTGATGTTGGTCCCGTACTGGCCGAGCCGGGTCACCTCGTCGGTGCCGAAGATGGGCGTGAAGGGCCCGGAAAGGACCACCAGCGCGCCGTTGCCATCCGCCAGGGTGAGGGGCACGACGATCGCGCTCTGGATCGGCCCATCCGGGACGGGAACGACCTGCTCCTCGCCGAAGGCCCCGAGCCGGGCCTGGAGCCGGCGGGCGGCCCCGGCGTCCATGCCGCGCGCGGCGAGCACCTCCCCATCGGCGTCGGCGATGAACGCCGCGTCGGCGCCGACCAGGCGTAGGGCCCACTCGACGGCCCGCTCCGCCAGCCGCTCGCGCGTCGGGCTGAAGAGCAGCAGCTCCTTGACCGCGGCGGCAAAGGCGCTCTCCTCGGGCTCCCGCCAGAGCCGCCGCAGCCAGCTGGGCGGCGCGAAGCTGGCGTAGATGAGGGGCACGGAGGCAAGCGCCGCGAGGTCGATCGCAAGCACGACGTATGGGTGTGTGGCAAGGCTGCCGCCGAACGCGGCCACCAGCAGGATCAGGAAGATGGAGAGGTAGCCGGCGGCCAGGGACCGCAGCCGCGCCCGCTGCACCGCGGGCCGGCTCTGGGATGCCTGCAAGAAGCGGAAGAGCGGCTCGCCGACGCAAGCGGCCCAGGCCAGCACGAACACGATCACGACCGCCTGCTGGAAGACGCTCAGCTGCGCCTCGGGACGCTGCGGCAGGTTGGCACCGATGAAGAGGGCGCCGGCCAGCGCCAGCCCGCCGAGCGCCAGCAGATGGCCCCGGCGCGAGAGCGGGATGAAGCTCGACCGGAACAGCAGCATCGCGTACGCCGAGGCCAGGAAGACGAGCGCATCGACATCCGTCCCGGCCTCACCGAAGGGGTTGCCGAAGAAGGTCTGGACCTGGCCGATCAGGGCGGTGATCGCGAGCAGGCCGATGGCAAGGGCGAGATAGCCGCGGCTGCGCTCCCGGTGCACGAGCCAGTCGCGCAGGGTGAGCAGGCCCAGGATGACGAAAGCCAGGTTGACGGCGTACTGCAAGAAGAGGAGCAGTCCGCTCATCGCCAGCGCGGAGAGGTTACACCGAACCTCATCGGAAAACGCCGTTCGACGGCGCCCGAAGCCACGTGCGAGCGCGGATCGGCGATGAGTCGCTGATCGAGATCGCAACCACAGCCGTGTCTCAAACTCGACGCGGGAGTTTCGGATGCGGCTACTGACGGTGACGCCGCGACTGGAGGATTCGACCATGAGACGCTGCGGTAGGTCGCAGTTCCGGGCCGGTTTGTCGGCGGAATGCTGCATAAGTATTCAGCCCCGGGTGTCGGCAAACGCGCCTAATTTCGACCCCGATTAGGCACTTTCCCGCCAACTCGTTGCGGACGAGGAAAGTCAGGCTGGCTCCAGGCCTTACGTTGGCTGCATAAAGATGCCCAGACAATGCATGTCTATGCAGCGCCGAATTTCGAGGGCAAAACCTGGCCTGATCCGCCCCTTCCTCGTTCGATACCCCGAACAACGTGAGTCCCCGATCGTCGTGCCCGGTCGCGCACGTCGCTATTGCTGCAACAGGCGGGTCTGTTCCTGATCCCCCACAGACTCGGTGGACGAAACGGATGCGTTAGGCGAGGCGCTCGTAGGCCGGCAGCGTCAGGAACTCGTCGAACTCGGGCGCGAGCGCAACCTCCTCGAAGAGCCGGCGCGCGTCGTCCCAGCGGTAGCGGCCGTAGGCGTCACCGAGCGACTCCCGGATCTTGCCGAGCTCCTCGTCCTCGATCTCCCGCACCAGGTCGGCCGACACCTCCGGCCCCTCGTCGAGCCGGACCGAGTTTCGCTGCCACTGCCAGACCTGCGACCGTGAGATCTCCGCGGTCGCCGCGTCCTCCATCAGGTTGAAGATCGCGACCGCGCCGTTGCCGTCCAGCCAGGACGCCAGGTACTGCAGTGCCACCGACACGTTGTTGCGCAGCCCACCCTCGGTCACCTTGCCATCCGGCACCCGGACGTCCAGCAGCTGGCCGGCCGAGACCACGACGTCCTCGCGCGACCGCGAGATCTGGTTCGGCTGCGAGCCCAGGACCCCGTCGAAAACCTCTTTTGCCACCGGCACCAGGTCCGGATGCGCCACCCAGGTCCCGTCGAACCCATCCCCCGCCTCTCGCACCTTGTCCTCCCGGACGCGCGCCAGCGCACGCTCGTTCACCTCCGGGTCCTTGCGCGACGGGATGAACGCGGCCATGCCGCCCATCGCGTGCGCCGAGCGCCGGTGGCAGGTGCGGACCAGAAGCTCGGTATAGGAGCGCATGAAAGGCACTGTCATGCTCACCAAGGCCCGGTCCGGCAGCACCATGTCGGAGCGGTTCCGGAACTTCTTGATGATGCTGAAGATGTAGTCCCAGCGGCCAGCGTTGAGCCCGGCCGAGTGCGCGCGGAGCTCGTAAAGGATCTCCTCCATCTCGAAGGCGGCCAGGATCGTCTCGATCAGCACGGTCGCCCGGACCGATCCGACGGGCACACCCAGCCGCTCTTGCGCGTACAGGAAGACGTCGTTCCAGAGCCTGGCCTCGAGGTGCGATTCGAGCTTGGGCAGGTAGAAGTAGGGCCCCGATCCCTTCTCCAGGAGCCGGCGCGCGTTGTGGAACATGAAGAGGCCGAAGTCGAAGAGGGATCCTGAGACCGGCTCGCCGTCGACCACGACGTGGCGCTCCGGCAGGTGCCACCCTCGCGGCCGGACGAGCAGGGTCGCCACCGTCTCGTTGAGCCTGTACGACTTGCCGTCCGGGCTTTCGAACGAGATGCGCCGCTCGATCGCTTCGATCAGGTTCTGCTGTCCCTGGACCATGTTCGTCCAGGTCGGCGAGTTGGCGTCCTCGAAGTCGGCCATGAACACGCGCGCGCCCGAGTTGAGGGCGTTGATGACCATCTTGCGATCGGTCGGGCCGGTGATCTCGACACGCCGGTCGCGGAGGTCGGCAGGGATGGGCGCCACCTTCCAGGAGGGATCGGAGCGAACCGGCTCGGTCTCCTCCAGGAAGTCCGGGAGGCCGCCTTCGTCGAGGAGCTGCTGCCGTTCGCGCCGGCGCCGGAGCAGCGCCTGGCGGGTCGGATTGAACTCGCGTTGAAGCCCGGCCACGAACTCCAGAGCCTCGTTCGAAACGATCGCTTCGAGGCCGGCCGGAACCTTTCCGAGCACCTCCACCCCGGTTGCTCGCGCCATCACTCGACTATATCGGGGCCTGCTGCCGCCCGCGCGGGTTTCCCGCCACAAACACACTCTCGCAAAATGAGTCTGTTGATGTAAACTGCTGCCAAGCGTAGGACCGGCCGCCCTCCCCCGCGAGCGGTCGGTCCACTCTTAACTAGCGGCTCGGTCCACTCTTAGTACGGGCAGTGATCGAGAAGCCGTATCCGCCGATCGGCGACTACGCATTCATCAGCGATTGCCATTCGGTGGCCCTCGTCAGCAGCTGTGGCTCGATCGACTGGTGCTGCATGCCCCGCGTCGACGCCGCCAGCGTGTTCGGGCGCCTCCTCGACTGGCAGCGCGGCGGCTACTGCCAGGTGGCGCCCCAAGACGAGGCCGCGACAGCCTTCCAGTCCTACCTGGAGGGCACGCTCGTGCTCTGCACCACCTTCCGGACAGAGGGCGCCGAAGCTCGCGTCATCGACTTCTTCGTAATGCGCCCGGGCGGAGCGTTGAAGCCCCAAAAGCAGCTGATCCGGATCATCGAGGGAGTTCGCGGCAAGGTGGAGTTCCTGATCGAGGTGACGCCTCGCTTCGACTACGGCGAGGTCAGGCCCTGGATCCGCCATCAGGCCGCCCGCGTCCACAGCGCGATCGGCGGCAACGATGGCCTGCTCCTGGTTGCTGACAGGGATCTCGAGGTGGACACCACGAACCACCGCTTCCTGAAAGAGGTCAGCGTCCGCGAGCAGGAGCGCTTCCGCCTCGCCATCGAGTTCGTCCGCCCCGAGGAGCTGGAGTTCGAGCTCCCGCGGACGCCCGAGCCGGAAGACCTCGACTCCCGGCTCGAGGAGACGCTCCGCTGGTGGCGGCGCTGGTCCGGCCAGGTGAAGCTGCCGAGCACGCACCGTACGGACGTCATCCGCTCCGCGCTGGTCCTGAAGGGTTTGACGCACGCGCCCACCGGGGCCATCGCGGCCGCCGCCACCACCTCGCTGCCCGAGACGCCCGGCGGCGAGCGAAACTGGGACTACCGCTACAGCTGGATCCGGGACGCCAGCCTGAGCAGCCGCTCGCTGACCGAGATCGGATTCGTCGACGAGGCCGACGGTTTCCGCCGCTTCGTGCAGCGCAGCGCCGCCGGCAGCGCCCACGAGCTCCAGATCATGTACGGAGTCGGCGGCGAACGGCGCTTGACCGAGATCCTCCTCAAGCTCGATGGCTACCGGGGCGCCCGGCCGGTCCGGATCGGCAATGCGGCGGCGAACCAGCTCCAGCTCGACGCCTACGGGACCCTCGTCGACCTGAGCTGGCGCTGGCACCAGCGCGGCCACTCTCCAGATGACGACTACTGGCGATTCCTGGTCGACCTGGTCGAGGTCTCCTGCGAGCGCTGGGAGCAGCCCGACCAGGGAATCTGGGAGATCCGCGGCAGGGCGAAGCATTTCGTCCACTCGAAGGTCATGTGCTGGGTGGCTGTCGACCGCGGGCTCCGGCTCGCGGAGGAGAGCTTGCGCAAGGCGCCGAGCGCCCGCTGGAAAAAGGTCCGCCGGCAGATCCGGGCCGCGATCGAGGAGAAGGGCTACGACCGTCGCCGGGGAGTCTTCACCCAGGCCTTCGGCGTGAAGGCGATGGACGCCTCCCTGCTGCTGCTGCCGATCGTCGGCTTCCTGCCCTGGAGCGACGAGCGGATGCTTCGAACCACCGACGCGATCATGGAGGAGCTGATGCTGGACGGCCTGGTCCTCCGCTACCGGGTCGACAAGCTCGACGACGGGCTCACAGGCGAGGAGGGCTTCTTCCTGCCCTGCTCGTTCTGGCTGGTTGAGGTGCTGGCGCGCCAGGAGCGCCACGACCAGGCCACCAAGATCTTCGACCGCGCCGCTTCGACGGGCAGCGAGCTCGGTCTCTTCTCGGAGGAGTACGACAGCAAGCACGACCAGATGCTGGGCAACTATCCCCAGGCCCTCACACACCTGAGCCACATCGCCGCGGCCGTGGCCCTTTCCGAGACCGGCGTGCTGCTCGAGGCCGAACCTGACTGAGTTTCGAGTTCACGCCACTTGACGGAACCGTCGAGATCGCCTATGCCATTCAGGCAGGCATGGCAAGGCGGTTCGAGAGGACGCTCGCCGACGAATACCCCGTGGCACTTCTGCTGGCGCCGAGCCAGCGCGGCGCGGAGCTGCTGCGCCTGGCCCTGCGGACCCAGTACGAGGTCATCGTCGTCCCCGACCTGGAGTCACTCCTGGCCGCTGCCCGTTCCAGACCGTCGGACATCGTCTTCCTGGACCTGCCCGCCGCGCCGGCGGTCGCCGCCGTCTCGCGCCTGCGCCTGGAGAAGCTGACTGCCTTCCTGCCCATCGTGCTGCTGTGGGAAGGGGCGGCCGACCACCTCGCCGAGCGGGTCCGCCAGGACCGCCTGGTCGCCGTGGCGCGACGTCAGGGTCTGCTCAAGCTCGGGGAAGCCTCAGGACGAAAACGCTCCCCTTCCCGGGCCGGCTCTGCTCGAGCCTGAGCGAACCGCCCATCCGCTGCGCAAGCTCCCGGCTGATGGGAAGGCCAAGGCCGGTTCCGGGGATGTGGCGCAAGTTCGGGTCGTCGACCCTGAAGAAGCGCTCGAAGACGCGCTCCAGGGCGCTGCGCGGAATCCCGTAGCCATGGTCGGCCACAGCCACCCGTGGCTGGGCCCCTCCGCTGACCGTAACCTGTACCCAGGGCGGATCCGGGCTGTAGCTGAGCGCGTTGTTCACCAGGTTGTCGAGGATCGTCGCCACGTGGCCAGGGTCAGCGGCAACGTGCACCGACCGCCGCGGCGACTTGATCAGGAGCCGGGCGCCCACCAGCGTGCTGCGTGAGCGCGCCCGCTCGACCGCGTCGGCGGCGGCCCGGCGGAGGTCGAACGCAACCGGCTGGACCCTGACCGTGTCCGCTTCCAGCCG
>VBGR01000009.1 GCA_005880695.1 Chloroflexota bacterium | reverse complement strand
GCCGACGCCTAGCCGGACGCGCTACCGCAACCGCGGATGTGGATTCGGCTGCGGCGGGTTCTTCTTCGTGCTCACTGTGGGCATCGTGCTGGCCCTTCTCAATATAGGGATCGGAGTCGGCGTGTCGGTACGAATCCCCTCCACGACGACCAACCTGACGATCGCCGGTTCGGTGGGCGCCAAGGACAAGGCCGTCGGCGCGCTACCCCACTACACGGCGGGTAGGCTCGGCGGCAATCAGAACTTGTTCAACAATTCGACGACGATGACCATCGGCCCTGCCGAGGGGGCCACGCTAGTCGTCATCGGCAGGCAGGACGGCGCGCCCGCGTTGGACCTGCATCTGGAGCTGCGTTAGGCCCAGCGCCCTCCCAGCGCTTGGCCGCCTAAAAGGAGTACCCGAGCCTCCAGGACATCGGCCCTGCGCCGGGTCGCAAAGCCCATAGAGCGAGCTCTGGCCGGGATGAGGACGTAGCCAAATGAAGGGCCGTGGCGCGTCCCGGGCAAACGCCCCTCAGGCAGGTAGAGTCGAGGGTCTGCCCCACGCGGGTCCTTTGGCCCACCGGCTGCTTCCCGAGCCGCCGACCACCAGACAACGCAGAGGAGTTCGGGACCTTTGGCCCTCTCCAATCGATGCCAACGGACCTTATCGCACGGCGCCATCTGCGGAAATATCGAGCCGGAGGTTCAGCCATGCAAGTAAGTGAATTCATGCGCCGCGGGATCGTCAAGGCCGAGGTCACCGACAGCCTGGCGCAAGCAGCCGAGCGGATGCGGGCCCTGGAAGTGAGTGCGCTTCCGGTCTTCAACGGCGTCAGGATGGTGGGGATCATCACCGAACGGGACATGGCCCACGCGATCGCGGAGCGGCTCAATCCTGACCTGGTCACCGTGTTCATGCGCATGACCCCAGAGCCGCTGGCCGCGTCGCCCGCGGACACCGCTACCGAAACGGTCCTCATGATGCTCGAGCACCGTATCCGCCACCTGCCGGTTTTGGACTGCGGCGAGCTGGTCGGAATGGTGTCAGCCCGCGACCTGCTCGCGGTCGAGCGCGAAGCCTTGGTGACTCCCGCTTAACGCCCCGCCACGGTATGGCTTGCCAGACGGGTTCTTGGATGCCGGACAGTGCAGGGGGAGGCAAGACGTTCATCCTTTGCAGCGCCGGCAGGTGCTCCCATCTGGTGGATCCCCCCTGAGGGCAGGACGCCTCGACCCTCTCAACCAGGAAAAGTTCTAAGTGAGGACTACCGCGCCGACTTCGTTGGGCTCTGATTGACGTGTCGCCGTTCAGCGATGCGCGATGAGCAGCTCGAGGGAATCGACGAGGCGGGGCCCCGGCCGATTGAAGTAAGACGAGCCATCCAAGACAACAACTCGTGCGGCCCCCACCGAGTCGATCGCGGCTTGGACTCGGGCCGCCTCCGCCTCAGCACGTCTCTGATCGAACCCGCAGGGCGCCAAGATCAGAAGCTCGGGCCGAGCGGCCGCCACTTCGGCCCAAGACCCCGCAACGGAAGCGACGCCGGGTCGGCCCAGCGGGTCCTCAATGCCTGCCAGCGCGAGCAGGTCGGGCGTCCAATGACCTGCTCGATAGGGGGGATCGAGCCATTCGAGGAAGACGCCGCGCACGGGAGGGAGCTCGTGAGCCGTCCGGGACGCGGCGCCGATGCGCGCACGAAGACTGCGGATGAGCGGACGCGGGTCGGCACAGCAGGCGTCCGCTAGCTCATCGATGTCCGCGAGCACGTCATCAAGCGAGTGGGGATGCTGCCGGAGAATGCGGATTCCGGCGAGTTCTGGTGCCACCTCCGCGGCGGAGACTGCGCACACGCGGCAGACATCCTGAGCTATGACCAGGTCAGGTTCGAGGGCCCGGATAGCCTCGGTGTCCACGTCGTAGAGCGATCGACCTTCGAGTGCCGTCAGCGAGACCACAGCCTCGATCCCGGCGCTGTCGAGGCGGTCCAGCTGCAGGGTGGAGCGGGTCACGATCGGCCGTGCTGCGGCTTCGGGTGGGAAGTCGCACTCATGAGTCACGCCCACTACCTGGTCACCCAGCCCGAGAGCGAAAAGGCTTTCCGTGGCGCTCGGCAGCAGCGAGACGATCCTCACTTACCTAGCAGATCACACTTGGATCGGCTTTCGCTGTCATCGTCAGTGCCATGACTGAGCGATACGCCTTGATGTGGTCCGGTGGCAAGGACAGCGCCCTGGCTGTGAGCCGGGCTCAGTCACTAGGACTTGATGTGACGAAGCTCCTCAACTTCTACGACGTGACGACTGGACGTGTGCGGTTCCATGCCACCACGGTAACGATGCTGCAGGTCCAGGCTGAGGCGTTGGGAATCGAATTACGCGCAGTCGGCAGCACCTGGGCCGAGATGGACGTGCGGTTTTCCCAAGAGCTCACGACACTCCGGTCAGACGGCTTCGATGGCGTCGTGTTCGGCGATATTCACCTCGGTGACGTCCGCGCCTGGTACGAGGAAAGGGTGACTGCGGCCGGCTTGCGGCACGTCGAACCGATCTGGGGTGAGTCTCCCCCCAAGCTGGTGGAGGAGTTCGTGGAAGCTGGAGGCCGCGCTGTTATAACTTGCGTGGACTTGAGCCGGCTGGACTCATCGTGGCTGGGTCGCCTCATCGATGAGCGTTTTCTGGATGCGATCAGCCAAGCCAGGGTCGATGCCTGCGGCGAAAACGGCGAATACCATTCCTTCGCTTTCGCAGGGCCGATGTTCAAACACCCTGTGGCCTGGCGCGCCGGGGAGATCCACGCTGAGCCAGGATTCATGCAGCTCGACCTAGCGCCGGCGCTATCCACGCAGGATTACTAGCAAACGCCCGCCTCGTGCTGCTTGTCTTGATCCATCTCGTAGCCCGAGCAGCGGGTCACAGGCAATCTGGGATAGCGCGGAAACGTGGGCTCACGCTGAGACCGCTCGCAGAACCAGAAGACCGTGCGGCGGGCCTGAATTTGACGCGAATGCTGGCACGTAAGGCATAGCCCGGGATTCAAGCTCACGCCTTCTGGCAACCCTCAGGCCCTCATGCTGCACCAACGATCCAGCCAGCCATCTGGCACTAGACAACGAAACGCTATCACTCCCTTGCCGGCACCTCCGCTGTCAGCGACTCCGTATGAGGCAACTCGGGTCGGGGATCGTGGCGGCTGGCTTCAGCGCCACCTCTGACCGCTATTTGCTGCCATAGGAACGAGCCTCCGCTCCCGCCGCATCGCCAGGATCGTAGTTCCGGCCGATCTAAAGCAGCGGTCTCACATCTGGACCTTTACCAGTCCGGTTATTCGTAACTGTACGGGTGCGGCTCAGCGCCGCCACCCGTTGTAAATCGGAGGGCTGAGATCAGGAGGCGGAAGCTGTTGCTTGCCTTTGGGCTGGCCGCGTTTTCCTTGCCAGTCGGCGTTGTCTACGCAGCTCCGAATCCGAGCGGCACCGGCATGCCGAAACCGTCGGTACCGTTGCCCACCAAGAGGAGGGCTGCGTTGGCCTCCGGCCGGTGCGGGGCTCATTCAATAGCTAATCAATGCCCACTTCGGGTGCCTTCGCTCTAGCCGATCAGATCAGTGGCCGTGAGAGCCCGACTTGGCCACCTTGCTGACGCAGTCGCCCTTGGCGTCGCGGTCCGTAGATGTCCCGGCCGAGCAGGAGTGAGCC
>VBGR01000032.1 GCA_005880695.1 Chloroflexota bacterium | reverse complement strand
CGCCGCCGATTCCATGGCCGGCTCGAACGCAAACGGCGCGCTCGCCTGGGCCGGGGCAGGCGCGAGCAGCAACACCAGGGGCAGCACGAATAGGCACCGGAGCCGGCGCGCCATCGCCCCAATAACGTTCTCTCTTACACGAATCTTGTCAATTCGGTTTCCACCTCGGGTACCAGCCTTCCGGGGCGCGCGGGCCGGTCAGGCGGTGAGGCCGAGGTCTTCCCAGTCGACGGCGAGGACGGCGGCCAGCTCCCTGAGAGCGACCTGCCAGGCCTCGGGTGCGGTGTCCCAGCTGAACTCCCCGTCGGCGACGCGAGCCGCGGCTTCGACGTCCTGGTTGATCCGGATCAGGCCGCGCGCCGCTCCAAGATCTTCGGCCAGGTGCCCCAGGTCAAGGCGACCGCCGGATCGGGGGACCTTGTTCACGACAACCGTGAAGGAGCTCGAGCCCGCCAGCCGCAACGCCGCTCCGGCGACAAGGCTGGCGGTGGGCGGCTCCGCGTCGGAGACCAGCACCAGCTGGTCCGCGGCCTCCATGGCCGCGCGCGTCGCCTGGTCCTGGAGGCCGGCCCCGCAATCCAGCACGATGATGCCGGCCAGCTCCTGGAGGCGGCGGATGACGCGGTCGTAGGCGTCATGGTCCAGCTTCTCCATGCGCTCGGGCTCGGTCGGCGCGGGCAGGACGAGGAGGCCATGCGAGGCGCGCCCGAGGCAGCGCTCCAGCATGGTCACGGTGAGTGCCGGCTGGTGGATCACGTCCAGCAGGTCATCGACGAAGATCGGGTGCTCGGGCGCCAGCGAGCGGCCCAGCGTGCCGTAATCCGGGTTGCTATCCACCGCGATGACACGGTCGCTCCGGATCATCGCCAGCAGCGTTCCCAACAGAGCCGCGGTCGTGGTCTTGCCGACGCCGCCCTTCGGCGAGATCACCGCGATCGTCGCGCACCTGGTCAGGCGGGGCGCGGAGATCATCTCGTCGAGCTGGCTCCGATAGTCGCTGTCGTGCCAGGCGCCGCGGGCGCGCTCCAGGGCCGAGTGCGTGCGCGGGATCCGGAGTCGCTCGGCGCTTGCGGCCGCCGCCAGCTCGCCCGATTTCCGGCTCGGACCGGGCGCCACCAGCGCCTCACCCATAGCTTGCAGCCGCCGCGGGAGGGCCGTCGGCGGTGGCAGCTTGACCCGGCGGGCGACCGGCCGCGGCGTGTCCGCGGTGGAATCGGTCGGCGGCGCCGGCTGGAGGGGGGCGCCGACGACGTCGCGCAGCTGGATCAGCGACTCCTCGCCGAGGTCGTACTGGCTGAGCGTGCGGTTCCCGAGCAGCACTTCGCCATCGGGGAGCGCCAGCACCCATTGCGACCGGTCGCCAGCCTCGCCGGCAGGCGGGATGCCGCAGACCTCCAGGAGGCGCGGCACCAGCTCGGCGATCGGGGTGTCCGTGGGGAGCACCACTTCCACCCGCCGGCTGCCGGAGTCGACGGTCAGAAGTAGCTGCTCCGAGCTCATGGTCTCAACCTCTGCGGCGGCTACCCTACGCCATCCGAGCGAAAGTTCGCCATACCCTCCGGTCAACTTAAAGTGATACTCAGACTGTAGGGTTTAATACGGAAATGCCTGGCAGCCCCAGCAGCCCGCAGCCGGTCACCGACTGGCGCCCGGAATACATTCCTGCCTACCTTTCGAACGGGATGATCGGGCTCCGGGCCGGCCCGTTTCCCCTCCTCGGCGGCATAGCAACGCTGGACGGGCTGGCCTCGATCCAGGCCGACGAACGCGTGGTGGGATTCTCGCGGGCACCATACCCACTGGCCGGTGACGTGGGCGTCGACGGCTATTCGCTGCAGGCCCTGCCGCAACGCGCGCAGCTCCTGGAGCAGGTCTACGACTTCGGCGCCGGCGAGCTGCGCACGCGCTTCAAGTTCGCCGGGAAAGACGCCGACGTGATCCTCGAGGTGCTCACCTTCTGCAGCCGCTCGCAGCCTTCGCTGGTGGTCCAGGAGATCGTCGCGGAGGTGACGGCGGCCTGCCGCCTGCGGCTGTCGGCCATGGTCGATCCGACAGGTGTGCCCGGCCGCTGGCTCAACCGCGAGACCAGGATTCCGGGCGCCGGGAACCCGCTGGTAGATGGCTGCCTGCAGTGGGAGGCCTGGGGCGGGTTGACCAGCTGCGGTGCCGCTTATCACACGGATTTCGCCGGCGACGAGGCTCCCCGGCGCAGCCTCGACGAAACCCTGCTGATGCCCCTCGAGACAACTTACGAGGTGGCGGCGCGACCTGGGCGGAAGTACCGGCTCCGGCAGCTCACCAGTCTCGTCTGCAGCCAGCTGCATCAGGAGCCCCACCGCCAGGCGACCCGTCTGGCGACAGTCGGGGCGCTCCTGGGTTTCGAGGAGCTTCGCGCAGAGAACCAGCGCGCCTGGAACGAACTCTGGAAGGGTCGCGTAGTTCTCGGCGGCGCCGAGCGGCGCTGGCAGGGACTTGTTGATGCGGCTTTTTTCTACCTGCACGCGTCCGCGCACGCGTCTTCGCTCTTCAGCACCTCGATGTTCGGGCTCGCCTACTGGCCCAACTACCACTACTACCGCGGCCACGTCATGTGGGATATCGAAGCGTTCGCCTTTCCGCCTCTGCTCCTGACCGATCCCGAGGCCGCGGCCGCGCTGCTCAGTTTTCGGAGCCGCGGCCTGACCGCTGCGGAGGACAACGCCGCCCTCCGCGGGCGCCTGGGCATCCAATTCCCGTGGGCGAGCAGCCCGCTGCACGGTCACGAGGTCCTGCGCACCGACACAACCGTGGTGAACCTGGAGGAGCACGTGAACATGGCCGTGGCGCGGGCCTTTGCCCTCTACTGGCAGATCACCGGCGACGAGGACTTCTTGCGCGACCAGGCCTGGCCGGTCCTGTCCGGCGTGGCCCGCTGGATTCTGAGCCGCGCGTCAAAAACACCCCGAGGGCTCGAGATCCTGCGCACCTTGGGGATCGCCGAAGGACGTGAGCAGCCGATCGACAACAGCTCTTATGTGAACCTGGCAGCGGCGGCGACGCTGCGGGAGGCGGCCCGGGCGGCGCACCGGCTGAGCCGGTCCGGGGGCGGCGAGCATTGGCGCCAGGCCGCCGAGCGTTTCTACATTCCGACCGACGCCGAGACCGGCGTCATCCTCAACCACGAGCGGTTCAGCACCGCCGAGCCAGGCCCGGTCGGAGCCACCCCGGAAACGCTGGCGGCGCTGCTGGTCTTCGGCGAGCGGCTGCCGCCGGGACAGGAGCAGGCCACCATCGCTTTCTACCTGGACCGGGTCGAGCCTTACCTCGGCCACCCGATGATGAGCGCGCCGCTCGGCGCGTTCGCCGCCTGGCTCGGAGATCGCGACCGGGCCGCCAGCCTCTATGAGGCCGGCTACTCCGAGTTCGTAAACGAGCCTTTCTTGGACCCGAACGAGTTCAGCCGGACCCGCTACCCGGACAAGCCGGTCACAGGCCCTTTCTTCGCCAACCTGGGCGGGCTGCTGCACACCCTTCTCCTCGAGCTGCCCGGGCTGCAGCCGAGCCCCGACGATCCGGGGAGCTGGCCGGCGCGCCCCGTTTGCATGCCGTCCCTCTGGGATTCGGTTGAAGTGGAAAGGCTCTGGATTCGGGGCGCACCAATCGGCTTGCGGGCCCGTCATGGAGCGGAGCGCGCCGAGCTGGTTCCGGGCTGAAGGCTAGAAGTCCTTCCGGCCCTCGAAGTGCCGGAGCACCTCTGGGCGAGCGGCCTCGAACAGGGCCAGCCGGTGCCCGCCAGGCGTCGTGAAGGAGCAGACCGGACCTGGCGGGATCTCGATCGTCAGGCCCCGCTGCCAGCCGCGCCCGGCGAGCTCCTTCATCGCCTTCTGGAGATTCGCAACCCGGTAGATGAGGATGGGCCGGTCGCCCTCCACATGGTCGGCCAGGAGCAGGTGCGGCGGGCCTGCCGCGAGTTCGAGCATCGCCACGCGTGCGCCCATCCCCTCGACCGCAAACACCAGCCTCGCCCCGAGGACATCGACGAAATAGGCGGCATCGGCGGCAACGTCGCGGCTGGGAGAGTAGATGTACTCGAGCTGTTCGAAGAGGGCTTCGCTGATCGCCCAGAGGGTAGCCTAGCTGCGGCGGCGTTTGACGCGCCGCGCCGAGTGCGCTTGCTGGAGGAAGTCATGCCATGAAGCTTGGGGTCCTCACCGCCCTCTACGCCGACCGCCCGCTGGAGGCCGTCCTCGACATCGTCAAGGAGGCCGGGCTCGACTGCGTCGAACTCGGGGCCGGCAACTACCCGGGCGACGCCCACCTGAAGGCGGCCGAGCTGCTCGAATCCGAAAGCAGCCGCAAAAGACTCCAGCAAGCGATCGCCAGCCGCGGGCTCGAGGTCAGCGCCCTCGCCTGCCACGGCAATCCACTCCATCCTCGGACCGAGATCGCGCAGGCCAGCCACGCGGTCTACCGGCGGGCCGTGGAGCTGGCCCAGAAGCTGGAAGTGCCCTGTGTCAACCTCTTCAGCGGCTGTCCTGGCGACTCCGACCAGGCGCGCTTCCCGAACTGGGTCACCTGCGCCTGGCCGACCGATTTCCAGGAGGTGCTGGACTGGCAGTGGCGGGAGAAGGTCATCCCCTACTGGAAGGCCGAGGCGGCCTTCGCGGCCGAGCGCGGCGTCCGCCTTGGTTTTGAGATGCATCCAGGCTTCGTCGTCTACAACCCCGCCACGCTGCTGCGCCTGCGCGAGGCCTGCGGGGATGCGGTCGGCGCCAACTTCGATCCCAGCCACCTCTTCTGGCAGGGCATCGACGTTCCGGTCGCGATCGCCGAGATTGGCCGGGCCGGCGCTCTCCACCACGTCCACGCCAAGGACACCGCCATCGACCCGGTCAACACGGCTCGCAACGGGGTTCTCGACACGACGCCGCTGGACCAGGTCGGGCGCCGCTCGTGGGTTTTCCGGACGGTCGGCTACGGACACGGCGAGATCGACTGGAAGCGCATCCTGACGGCGCTTCGCCTGGCGGGCTATGAGGGCGCGCTCTCGATCGAGCATGAGGACGCTCTTTTCTCGGTCGACGAAGGCTTTCGCAAATGCGTCGCCTTCCTGCGTCAGATCATGCCGAGTGAGCCGCCACTCGCTGAGGCCTGGTGGACGCATTGACCGAGATCGGCGTCGGGATGCTCGGCTACGCCTTCATGGGCAAGGCTCACGTGAACGCTTACAGGACGCTGCCCTACATGATCCAGCCGCCGCCGGCGCTGCCCCGCCTGGAGGCCATCGCGGGGCGGGACGCGGTCGCCGTCCGAGAGGCTGCTGAACGCTACGGCTTTCGCAAGTCCTACACCGACTGGCGGCAGCTGGTGGCCGATCCCGCCGTCGCGCTGCTCGACAACGGCGGCCCCAACGACGTGCACGCCGCGCCTTGCATCGCGGGCGCTAAGGCTGGCAAGCACCTCCTCTGCGAGAAGCCGCTGGCGCGCGACGGGGCCGAGGCCAAGCAGATGCTGGCCGCCGCCAGCCGGGCCCACGTCAAGCACATGGTCGCCTTCAACTACCGGTTCGTGCCGGCGGTCCGCCAGGCGTACGAGCTGATCCGGGCCGGCGAGCTGGGCGAGATCCGCCACTTCCGGGCGCACTACCTGCAGGACTGGATCACAGACCCCGAGTTTCCCCGCGTCTGGCGGCTGGATCGGAAGGCGGCCGGCAGCGGCGCGCTCGGTGACCTGGGCGCCCACGTCGTCGACCTCGCCCGCTTCCTGGTCGGGGAGCTGAAGTCAGTCGCGGCGCTGACCAGGACTTTCATCAAGGAGCGCCCGCTGCCCACCGCATCAAAGGTTCCCCGCGGAGCGCGTGCAGCGGCGGGTGGCAAGCGCGCGCCGGTGGACGTTGACGACACCTTCGCGGCCGCGATCGAGCTCGAGGGGGGTGCCACAGGCACGCTCGAGGCGACCCGCCTGGCGCTCGGCCGCAAAAACCACATGGGGTTCGAGATCAACGGCTCCAGGGCGTCGCTCAGCTTCGACCTGGAGCGTCTCAACGAGCTCAACCTCTATCGGGGCGACGGCCGCCCCGAGACCAAGGGTTGGACCGAGGTGCTGGTCACCGAGCCCGAGCATCCTTTCATCAAGAACTGGTGGCCGCCGGGGCACGTGATCGGCTGGGAGCATACCTTCGTGCACGAGATCGCGCACCTGCTGGACGCCATCGCCAACGACCGCGACGTGGCGCCTCTCGGCGCCACCTTCGAAGACGGCTACCGGGCGGCGGTCATCTGCGACGCCATCCTGGAGTCCGCCCGAGAAGGGCGCCGGGTGGAGGTCGGACGCTAAGGGAGCCGCGGTCAGAGCTCGAAGAAGACGGTCTCCCCTTCGCCCTGGAGGCGGACGTCGAAGCGCAGGTTCCCTCCGTCGGGTTGGGCGATCAGGGTTACCCGCCGGCCAGGCTCGACCTGGCTCAAGACCCAGTCCGATGCATTTGCGACCCCCTCGTCCGGGAAGTAGATCCGCGTCACCAAATGCCGTAGGAGGCCGCGAGCGAAGACGTTCAGGTTCAGGTGCGGCGCCTGCGTCGAGCCGTCCGGGCCGGGCAGCGGCACGGGCTTGCTGAGCGTGAAGTGGAAGACGCCTTCGAGGTCGGTCGCACAGCGCACAAACTGCTCTCCCTGCCAGGCCTCCAGCAGCCCATCCGGCACCGGTTCGCCGGCGCCGTCCAGCAGCTGGCCTTCGATCCTCAGCCTGGCGGCGCCGTCGCTGGTCCTGCCCGACTCGGAATCGCCGGCGAAAGGCAGCGCGAAGCCGAAAAAGGGACCCACTGTCTGGGACGGCGTGGGTACCTTCATCCCCCGTCCTCTCGAGGCGTCGCCGAGCGGCCTCGCAGCACGATGTCCCAGCGATAGCCGAGGGCCCAGGCGGGCTCAGTCAGCTCGAGGTCGAAACGGGCCAGCAGGCGCTCCTGGCCGCGCGGATCGGGGATGGCTTGGAAGATCGGGTCGAGGCGCAAGAGAGGATCGCCCGGGAAATACATCTGCGTCACGACACGGCTCCCGAGCTCAGCGCCGAAGAGCGAGAAATGGATGTGGGCCGGCCGCCAAGCGTTCAGGTGGTTGGCCCAGGGGTAGGCGCCCGGCTTGACGGTCAGGAAGCGGTAGCGGCCGGCGGCATCGGTCAGGCAGCGGCCGGCGCCGCTGAAGTTCGGGTCGAGGGGAGCCGGGTGGCTGTCGGCCGGGTCGGCGTAGCGGCCGGCCGCGTTGGCCTGCCAGACCTCGACCAGCGTGCCCGCGACCGGCAAGCCGTCCGCGTCCAGAACCCGCCCGGCGACGATGATCCGCTCGCCAAGCGGCTCGCCTGGGTGCTGGCGGGTGAGATCGGCGTCCGCCGGCCGAACCGGTACACGCCCGAAGGCGGGGCCCTGGGTGCGATGGAACCATTCCGGGGGCAGCCGGACCAGCTGCCGCCGGGGCGCGCGGGCGATGGTTGAGACATAGTCCGGGTGCAGGTAGGGCGGCTCGAACTCTCCCCCCACCGACCTCCCGCGGCCCGACGCGGGGAGGACCTTGGGGGGATCTGCTGGCCTCTCCTTTTCCATATCTCCGCCCGCCGGCGAGCTTCGGGTCAAGATTAGGAGACTTTGCGGATCGGCCTCCAGGTCCCGGACTTCACCTGGCCGGGTGGTCCGGCAAAGCTGGGCGCCGACCTGGCGGAGGTGGCCCGGGCCGCTGACGAGAGCGGCTTCGAGTTCATCGGCGTTATGGATCACCTCTTCCAGATCCGCTCTGTCGGCGCCCAGACGCGCGAGATGCTGGAGGCCTACACGACGCTCGGGTTCATCGCGGGAGTGACCTCACGCGCCAAGCTCATCGCCATCGTGACGGCGGCAGCCTACCGGCATCCGGGGATGCTGGCGAAGGCGGTCACCGCGCTCGACGTGCTCTCCGGAGGCCGGGCCTGGCTCGGGATCGGCGCCGCCTGGAACGAGGAGGAGGCGCGCGGTCTGGGGATTCCGTTTCCGCCGCTCGCCGAGCGATTCGAACGGCTGGAGGAGACCCTCCAGATCTGCCTCCAGATGTGGGCCGGCGACACCACCCCCTATCGCGGCGAGCACTTCCAGCTGGAGCGGCCGCTCAACTCGCCGCAAAGCCTGAGCCGGCCCCATCCGCCGGTCATGATCGGTGGCATGGGCGAGCGGAAGACTCTCCGCCTGGTCGCCCGCTACGCCGACGCCTGCAACCTCTTTCCGACGCCGGAGGTGGGACGCAAGCTTGACGTCCTGAAGGCCCACTGCGAAGCCGAAGGACGCAACTACGACGAGATCGAGAAGACCTGCATGTTCAACTTCGACGCAGGCGAGAACGGCGAAAAGCTGGGCCCGATGATCGGCCGCCTCCGGCAGCTCAACAAGCTGGGGATCCAGGCCGCGATCGGGAGCGTGAAGGACGTCTGGCGGATCAAGCCGCTGGAGATCATCGGCCGCGAGCTCATCCCCGCCGTCGCCGACCTCTGACGCCCCGCCGGAGGGGACGTACCCGGCCTCGGCGCTGATCCTCCTGGTCGGTCCCGCCGGCGCCGGCAAATCGACCTTCGCGGCGGCCAACTTCGAACCGAGCCAGGTGCTCTCCTCGGACTACGCGCGGCAGCTGGTCTCCGATGACGCGTCGGACCAAACCGCCAGCAGCCAGGCCTTTGCGATCCTTAGATTTATCGTTGCGCGGCGCCTCCCGCGCGGCCGGCTGACGGTGATCGACGCCACCAACGTCAGGCCCCGCGACCGGAGGCCGTTCCTGCAGCTGGCGTCAAGGTTCAGCAGGCCCGCGGTCGCGCTCGTCTTCGATGTGCCGCTCCTCGTCTGCCTGGAGCGCAACCGGCTGCGTCCCGGCCGGCTCGTCGAAGAAGACGCGGTGAGGCGGCAATGGACGGATCTGCAGGAATCGATGCCGGAGCTGGCAGCGGAAGGCTTTCAGGAAGTGCGCTTCGTCTAACGGGTAATCACGTCCCCCTTGCCTTCGCGGCCAGTCTGGTGCAGGCTGTCCCAGCAACCGCCTGGGAGGGCGAGTTGACACGAATTTCATTCGGCGGCTTCGCCGGGGGGCGGCGCCACAAGCTAGGAGGGAGAGGGTATGGCACAGGTACTGAGCCCGGATGTCGAGAGCCTGCGAACAGCGGTAGCCGGACAGGTGCTGCAAGCCGGCGATCCTGGCTACGAGGAGGCTCGGGTCATCTGGAACGCTGACATCGACAGGCGTCCGGCGGTGATCGTCCGCTGCGCGAACGCTGCCGACGTCAGCGCCGCCATCGGATTCGCGCGGCGCCAAAACCTGGAGATTGCCGTGCGCGGCGGAGCGCATAGCACCGCCGGCGCCTGCATCGTCGAGGACGGTCTCATGATCGATCTCAGCCTGATGCGGGAAGTCACCGTTGACCCAGTCGCCCGGCGCGCCGTGGTCGGCGGCGGAGCCACCCTGGGCGACCGGGATGACGCCACCCAGGCCCACGGCCTGGCGACCACGGGCGGCCTCGTGAGCCACACCGGTGTCGCCGGACTCACCCTCGGCGGTGGCATGGGTTGGCTGACGCGGAAGTTCGGACTGGCCATCGACAACCTGGTCTCGGCTGAGGTCGTCACGGCCGACGGCCGGATCCTGAGGGCGTCCGCGAGCGACAACCCCGACCTCTTCTGGGCGATCCGCGGCGGAGGCGGCAACTTCGGCGTGGTCACAGCCTTCGAGTTCAAGCTCCATCCGCTGGAGCCGATGGTGCAGCTCGGCCTCTTCTTCTGGTCGGTCGACCGGACCGCCGAGGTGCTGCGCCTGGCTCGCGATCTCTTTTCGACTCTGCCGGCGGAGCTGAACATCATGATCGCGGCCATCAACGCGCCACCGGAACCTTTCGTCCCGGAGCAGCACCGCTTCCAGCCGGGCATTGCCCTGCTGGTCACGGGGTTCGGTTCGGCGGAAGAGCACGCAGCGATCGTGAGCCGGATCCGCGCAGAGCTGCCTCCTCTTTTCGACCTGGTGACGCCTCTGCCGTACGTGCAGCTGCTGAAGATGTTCGATGAGGGCAACGCCTTCGGCTTCCGCGGCTACGACAAGTCGGTCTATCTCGGAGATCTCTCCGAGGGCGCCATCTCGGTGGTGGCGGAGCAGCTCCCGCGCAAGCAGTCGCCACTGTCAGCACTCTTCTTCTACAGGCTGGACGGCGCGTACAGCGCAGTCGGTGAAGACGAGACGGCATTTGGTGGCGGCCGTTCGCCGCGCTACGCCCTATTCATCATCGCGCTCGCGGACAGCGTCGAAGGGCTGGCGGCCGACCGGCAGTGGGTCAGGACGTTGTGGGACGCGCTCCAGCCCCACGCGCTGGGAATCGGGAGTTACGTCAACGGCGAGTCAGAGTTCGCTGACGACCGGGTCCGCAGCAGCTACGGTCCGGCCAAGTACGAGCGGCTGGCGCGGATCAAGGCGGTTTATGACCCGGACAACGTCTTCCACCTGAACGCCAACATCCACCCCGCTACTTAGCCTCTACAACCTAGCCGGTTCGGCGCGGAGGCCGGGTCTTCCGGCGCCGCTTGGGAGCCTCCGGCTCGGCTTCCTGGCGGCCTTCGTAGCGGCGCTCCAGGTCGGTCAGCATCCGCTGGGAGGTTTCGCTCAGAGAGCTGACGGCGTGGCCGACCTCGAGGGTGGCCTCCCGGTCTGGCGGCGGAGGCACGGGCGAGGGCGTGCGGCTGGCGGCCGGAGCATCAGCCGGGCGGACGCGGCGGCTGAGCAGGTACCACGCCATCAACCCGCCGGCAGCCGCGCCGCACAGGAAAGCCACGACGAGCCAGGCGTACATCCCGCCAAGACGTTACCTCGCCGGGCCGTCAGCCGCCGCCGACCACGTCGACCCAGACCATTCCCCTGGGCAGGGTCAGCTCGCTCCCGTCCGAGAGCCTGAATACGAACGGGCTGGAGCGATCCGCCGCCGACCAGGTCCCGCCGTAGTGGAGCCCGCGGTACCAGAACTCGGCGGTCCCGCTGGAATCGAGGTCGAAGTCCCGGCCGTGGGTGCAGCAGCCACTCTCGATGTCGCGCACGAGGAACTCCCTGGTGTGCATCAGTACCACCATGAAGGCCCTGACCGGCTGGCCCAGCCCCGCGTCCATGATCTGCTGGCCGTCCTCCACCTTGCCGTAGGTACCGGTCACGGCGTCGTAGCGGTAGCTGCTGTGGTGCTCGGCGACGTCGAAAGCGCCGCCGTCGCTCCCGCCGCTCAGCTTGGGCCGCACTTTTGGGACGGCGAAGTCCGGCAGCCGCACCCCGCCGGCCAGGTAGACCAGCCCATCCCCGCTGATGAACAGGTTGTTCGGGGCGTAGCGGCTGTGATCTCGATAGAAGCCGCCAGTTTCGAAGATGGCGGGAACCGGGTCAGACCGGAGAACGGAGTTGGCGTCGTTGGAGAGTCCGGAAAGGAAGAGCGCGCCGTGGTAGTGCCGGGTCAGCCGGAAGGAAATCCGGCGCCCGCTGCGGATCGGTCCCACCACGCCCGGCACGTCCGTGTAGAGCGCTGTGAGGCGCGTGATATCGCCCTCCGTCAGATACTCGAAAACCATCTCCGCGGCTTGCAGGCCTGCCTGGGGCCGGGCGCCATAGCCGTCGTTGGGGACCTGGATCAGCACCGGGAAGCCGACATGCGTCGTGGCGATATGGATGCTGAAAGCGACGGTGACCTCGAACTTCCAGGCCGCGGCGATGTGGCCCAGGTCGTCCCGCCCTGCGACGAGGGCCAGCTCAGCGGCGCCGGCGGGCAGGCCGTCGGTTGGGACGCCGGCGGAGTAGTGGTCTGAAGACCAGGTCGGCTCGACGTTGCTGCCGTTCACGGTCAGGGTTGTCGCGGCGGGATTCATGCGGCTGTTGAAAGTGAGGGTCAGTGGACTTCCCTGGTCCACCTCCTCCCCTTCGGCGACCGCCGTCCCAGCTGCGCTGGCGACGCTCAGCACGCGGGGTATGACCGTGGTGAGGAACGTCCAGCTGCGGCCGGCGACGCTGCCTCCGGAGTCGCGGAACCCGGCCAGGTAGACGTGGTACTCGGTCAGTTCCAGCCAGCCCCGCGTCGGCCGGAAGGTGAAGCTGCGCCCGTCAGGCTGAGATTCCAGCGAGCCATCGGTCGTGGGCATGATGAGGAACGCTTTCGACAGCAGGTTGGACTGGACGGTGCGACTCAAGCGCAGGATGAGCGGCTGGTCCAGCTGGACGTTCACCTGGCCGTCCCTCAGGTTCAAGGCGGCGCTGGCGGGCGTCAGGAAGGGCACGTCGCAGGAGCCGGCGATTAGCAGGGCAGCCCCGAGCAGGAGGGCGAGTGACCGCTTCAGCAACCGGGGAAGGTTAGACGCTCACCTACCAGAACGCGCCGTCCCCGAGCAGAACGTAGAGGATGGGGCCGAGGCCCCAGATGAAGGTGACCACGATCCAGAGCACCTTCTGCAGGCCGCGCAGGTCGCGCCTTCCCAGGATGTTGACGACGCAAAGGACGAAGGCGATCGGGTGCAGGAAGATCGCCAGCAGGATCTCGAGCAGGAGCTTCATGCCCTTTCTCCTAAGCAGCCAGGTTCGTTGCGCCAGGCGGCGTCTCGGTGAAGTACGCCATGGGGTCGACCGGCTGTCCGTTCACCCGGACCTCAAAGTGCAGGTGGGGTCCGGTCGAATAGCCGGTTGAGCCCTCGAATCCGAGGCGCTGCCCGCGCTGGATCTTCTCGCCAGGCTTGACCGTAGTGCTGTCCAGGTGCGCGTAAAGGGTGGCCGCGCCGCGGTGCCCGACGATCACATAGGTGCCGTACCCGGTCGTGGTGTGCCCGACAGTAAGCACCACCCCCTCCGCGGCCGCGGTCACGGGAGTGCCCTCCACCGCCGCCAGGTCGATGCCCGAATGGAAGTGCGGAAAGCGCCCAAGCGCCGGCTCGAACCAGAAACCCGTGGGGCCGAAAGGTTGCGTCAGCTGCGCGCCCTGGATCGGAAGGGAGAGATGCAGGTTGGTCGACCCGGTGATGTACGACATCGTGTAGCCGGGCACGCGGCTGGCGCCGGCGATCGCCTCGCTCCAGGCCTGCGTCGCTGACTTCGCGATGAGGTCGCGCTGAACCTGCTCCAGCAAGCTCAAGAGCCCTGCCTGCACGTCCGGGGGCTGCCCGGTCAGTCCGCTGAGCAGATCCCGCATCCTCGATACCAGGTCGTCGAGCTGGCTGCTGGTGTCCGCCTGCTGGCTCAGCAGGTCGTCGAGGACCGCAACCTTCGAGGTCAGGTCGTCGCGGATCGCGCTGGCGCGATCGTTTTCCGCCTGACGGGCCGCGCGGGTGGTCGCGAGCTTGGCGAGATCGGCCTCCAGCCTGACCTGGACGGCGTGAGCCCGCTCGCCGGCGATGACGAGGTCGGCCGCGGCCTGGAGGGCGTCGCGGAGATTACCCGTTCGGGCCAGGATGAGCAGCCAGGAGTCCGGTTGCCTGTAGAGGGCGAGCGCGAGGCCTTTCACCTGGACCCGCTCGTCGTCGATACGACCCTGGGTCTGCGCGATCTGATCGTCCAGCTGGGAGATCCGGTCGGTCAGGTCGGCGATCAGGTTCTCCTCATCCGCGACCTGCGCGCTCCAGGCTGCCTCTTTGGCCGCGGCCGCGTCGAGGGACGCGCTCAGCTGCTGCTGGGCGGTCAGAGTCCGCGCCACATCGGCGCCCACACGCGTCCGGAGGCGGTCGTAAAGGGCCTGATTCGGGTCGGGAGTCGGGCAAGGAATGCCCGCGGCCACAGACGGCGCGGCGGACGGCGCCGGCGCAGAGCTGGCTGACGGGCTGGGACTCGGCGACGCGGCGGGGCTCGGGGCCGGGCTCGGAGCCGGACTCAGCGTCGGACTGGCGCTTGGGCTGGGTGAAGGTGACGTGCCGGCCACCGGAGACGCGCAAGGGGACGGCGCCGGCGCAAGCCCGGTAGCGGCGGCGGTGCCGGCCTGGAGGAAGAGGGCGACGAATGCCAGGACGGACAGGCCGCCGACCGCGCGCTTCATGCCCGCAGCCGACGGAAGCCGAGCAGCGCCGTCAGCGCGCCCAGGACGAGGCCGGCGGTGAGGAGACCGGCAACCACAAACCGGATCGCGACCGGGCCGGCGCCGGGGAGAACCTGCGAGTAAGTCGCCGCCGCGAAACGGTCGGCGAGAAACCAGCCGCCGGCGACGACTGCGGCGGCCAGGGCGCCCGCGAAAGCTCCGGTAGCGAGGCCCTGAACGACGAAGGGTCCCCGCAGCATCCAGCCCCGGGCTCCCAGCAGGCGGGTCACCAGCACCTCCTCGCGACGCGCCGTCGCGATCGCCCGCATCGAGTTCGCGACGACGCTGTAGGCGACGAACAGGAAGAGCAGCAGCAGGCCGGCGCCGATGCCTCCGACGATCAGACCCATGCGCTGGAGGCGGGAGTAGGCGTCAGGGTCGTAGGAGGTCGGATAAGAGGGGTCGGCGGCCGGATCGCCCTTTGCCAACGCGGCGATCGTGCCGACGTCGGTCAGGCGGCGCGCGCGCACGTCCAGGCTGGCCGGGAACGGGTTGCTTGTGGAGAGGCTTGCCAGCGCGCCGAGCCCGGGCCGGCCGTTGGCTTCCCGCAGCGCCTGCTCAGCACTCACTTCGCGGATCGACTCGACTCTGGGGTCTGCGGCCAGGCGGGCTTTGAGCGCGGCTACGTCCGCCGGCGCCGCGTCCGGCGCCAGGTAGACCCGCACGACAGAAGCCTGGTCGGCGGCCCGGGCCCCGACGTCGGCGACCGCCACCCCGACCAGCGACAGCAGGCCGCAGAGCAGGAACAGGAGCGCCATGGAACCGAGCGCCGGCGCGATCAGGCGGAGGTCACGGCGCCAGCTCCGGAGGCCGCTCAGCACGACGAGCCGGAAGCTGTTGGCGCAGAGCGCGAGAAGCCGGCGCCAGAGCCGCGGGCGAACCGGTTGGGCGCTAACACCAGCCTTGCGACCGCGATGGCCGGGCAGGATCTTGCCCTCGGGCAGGCGCAGCTCGCGGTGGGATCGATAAGTGTTGTGGTGGGAAGCCACGATCACGGCCGCGCCGTTGGCGGCGGCTTCTTCCAAGAGCCGCACCACGATGTGGGCGTTCTGCGCATCGATGGCGGTGACCGGCTCATCGGCCAGCAGGATTTGCGGGTGGCCGGCCAGCGCCCGAGCCACGGCCACGCGCTGCTGCTCGCCGGCTGACAGCTGGGCTGGATAGGCCCGCCCGCGATGGCCGAGGCTGAGCGCCTCCAGAACCTCCAGCGCACGCCGCCGGATGACGCTGTGAGGCAGCTGCGGATCGCTGATCTGAAGCGCCAGGATGATGTTTTCGAGCGCGGTCAAGCGAGGCAGCAGGCGGAAATCCTGGAATATGAAGCCGACGTCGCGGCGGACGCGGCCGAGGCCGCGGCGCCAGAGTCGGTGCAGGCTCCGGCCCGCGACCCGGATGCTCCCACGGGTGGGCCGCAGCTGGCCGTGCAGGAGACGCAGGAGGGTGGTCTTCCCGGATCCGCTGGAGCCGGTCACCACCACGAGCTCGCCGGGCCCGACCGCGAGGCTGACTTCGTCGAAGACGCCAAGCTTGCCGAAGCTCTTGGCCAACCCGGTCACCTCTACGAGCGGCCGCCCTGGCGCGGCAGGCGCGGCCGTCTGCAGATCTTGTTCTGGCGCCGACTGAGCAGCGCCGGCAGCGCGGGTCACAGACCGGCTCCCCATCCCTCTTAGCCCCGACAAGCTTAGGCCCGGCAGGCGCATTGCTCCTAGCTTGATCCGTGGACCTGAGTACACGGTTAGGACGGACTTCGGGGACCTACGATTTAGCCGCGATGGAGCCGACCAACGTGCCCGCGTTCTTCTTCGCCCAGGCGGCTCGCCTCGGCAATCGCACGTGGCTGCATCACCACCGCGACGGCGACTGGCGGACCATCACCTGGGAGGAGGGCGCAACCGGCGTGTCCCGCATCGCGGCGGCGCTGGTCAGGGCCGGCGTCCGGCCGGGCGACACGGTTGCC
This sequence comes from Chloroflexota bacterium, assembly GCA_005880695.1. Lineage (GTDB taxonomy): Bacteria > Chloroflexota > Dormibacteria > Dormibacterales > Dormibacteraceae > VBGR01. The sequence continues at coordinate 104,588 of VBGR01000032.1, read as the reverse complement.
CTGATCTCCGAGAACCGCCCCGAGTGGCTGCTCTGCGACCTCGGTGTCCAGGCCGCCGGCGCGGTCACGGTTCCGATCTACACCAGCAGCCCGCCGGCCAGCGTGCACTCCATCTTGAAGAACAGCGAGGCGGTGTTCGCCATCGCCTCCACGCCAGCGCTGGCGGAGAAGCTGGGCCAGCCGCGACCCGGTTTCCAGATCGGACTGATCGACGAGGAGGTGGCGGCCTGGCTGCAGGCCGAGCCGGCCGAGGCTGACGCGGCCGAGGTGGAACGCCGGCTGGGACGGCTGGGGCGCGACGACCTGGCGACCATCGTCTATACATCCGGAACCACCGGCGAACCGAAAGGAGCCATGCTCGCCCACCGGAACCTGGTCGATATGGCTGACTCCAGCCTGGCCGCCATCCACGTCGGAGAGGAAGACGTGATCCTCTCGGCGCTGCCCTATGCGCACGTCTTCGAGCGCGTCTCCAGCGTTTGCGTCGGCATCCGCGCGGGCGCGACCATCTGGATCTCGCGTGGGGTCGACCGATTGGTCGACGACGTGGCAGCCGCGCGGCCGACTGTGATCTTGGGCGTCCCTCGCATTTTCGAGAAGGTGCGGGAGCGGGTGCTTGACACGGTGCGATCGAGCAGTGCGCTGCGGCGGGGCCTCTTCGAATGGGCGCACGCTGCGGGTCGCCGGCACCTGCCGCTCGAGCACCCGCTCGCCGACCGTCTAGTGCTCGGTCGCCTGCGCGAGCGCTTGACCGGCGGCCGGCTCCGCTTTTTCGTCAGCGGCGGCGCGCCGCTGGGAATCGAGGTCGAGCGCTTCTTCTGGGACGTCGGCATCCCGATCTTGCAGGGCTGGGGCATGACCGAGCTCAGCTCGGGCGCGACGCTGAACACCCTGGTCGCCCATCGCTGGGGCACCGTCGGCCGGGCCCTGCCCGGCGTGGAGATCAAGATCGCCGAGGACCAGGAGATCATGGTCCGCTCGCCGGGACTGATGCTCGGCTACCACGCCAATCCGGAGGCGACCGCCGAGGTGATGGCGGACGGGATGCTCCGAACCGGCGACCTTGGCAACCTCGACGCGGACGGCTACCTGACGATCACCGGCCGCAAGAAGGAGCTGATGAAGACCTCGACGGGCAAATACGTGGCCCCGATGCCGATCGAGGAGAGGCTGATGGGCGACCCGGCGGTCGAATGGGCGGTCCTGATCGGAGACGCCCGGCCCTTCGTGTCGGCCCTGATCGTGCCCGACTGGGCGGCCCTGGCGAGGCGCGGAATCGAGGGATCACCTGACGAGCTCGCTCAGGATCCCCGCGTTCGCGAGCTGGTCCAGGCCGCGATCGATTCCGCTAACAAGGACCTGGGCAGCTGGGAGTCCGTCAAAAAGTTCACGATCCTGCCGCACACGTTCAGCGAGGAGGGCGGTGAGCTGACCCCCACCCTGAAGCCGAAGCGGCGCGTACTCGCCGAGCGCTTCGCGAAAGAGATCGACGGCATGTACGCGGGCCACGACGTCACCCGAGCCGGCGCCGCCCGCCGCTAACCCGCGCCCTCACCGCCCACCCTGGCGGCTCAGCTTTCTTTAAGCAGAAAGGGTCAGAGTTTCCGTTCGTGGGGTTGAGACGCCGGCTCCGGCCGCTCCTGCTGGCAAGCGTAGCTGTGCTGCTCATGGCAGGCTGCTCGGTCCCCGGGATCCGCTTCGCCAGCCCGACGGAGACTTCGCAGGCGGCGCGCGGCGGCAAACCGGCGACGGGGTCGACCGCGACCCAGCCGAGCCCTGGCGTGACCGGGTCGCCCGCCCCGGCGCCTGTCAACCCCGCCCCAGGCACGGGCGCCTTGAGCCAGTTCCAGGACACGCTCCGCAAGATCGCGACGCAGGCCTCGCCGTCTGTCGTCGAGGTCAACGTCGGCAACGGCATCGGGTCTGGCATCGTGCTGGACGGCCGCGGCGACATCGTCACCAACGCGCACGTCGTCTCCGGCGCGAGCGTGATCACGATCATCGCCTCCGACGGGCGCCAGTATCCGGCCCAGCTCGTGGGCTCCTACACACAGAACGACCTGGCCGTGATCAGGGCGGACGCGGGCTCGCTCAAGCCGGCCGCCTTCGCCGACTCCTCGAAAGTCGTGGTCGGCGACGTGGTGCTGGCGATCGGAGCGCCCTACGGGCTCGCCGGCACGGTCACCGAGGGCATCGTGAGCGCCACCGGCCGCACGCAGTCGGAGGGCAACGGCGTCACGCTGACCGACCTCATCCAGACCACCGCGGGAATCAACCCAGGCAACTCCGGTGGGGCTCTCGTCAACATCTCCGGCCAGGTGATCGGGGTCCCGACGCTCTCCGGCAGCGACCGCCAGCCGTCGAGCCCATCGAGCCCGCCGAGCCAGCCTTCGGAAAACATCGGCTTCGCGATCCCGAGCAACCAGGTGGTCGACATCACGAACCAGCTGATCGGCAGCGGCACCGTCACACATACAAACCGCGCCTACCTCGGCATCACGACCCGCGACGACACCTCTGGCGGCGCGAACGTCCAGAGCGTGGTGGCCGGTGGACCTGCCGACAAGGCGGGTATCCAGGCCGGCTGGACGATCACCGACATCGGGGGGCACGGCGTGGCTGACACGAACGCGGTGAGCCAGGTCCTCTCCGGTTACAAGCCGGGCGACACGGTCAAGGTGACGCTGCGCTCGGCAACCGGCCAGACCAAGACGGTCACCGTCACGCTCGGCGAGCGGCCGATCACTCCCTGAGCTGACAAGAACCGCCTGAGCCAAAAAAGGAGAACCTGAAATGGAAGAGCCCCAGCCCGCCCCTGAAACGGTCCCTGCACCGGCCGTGTCCCAGCCGGCCCTGCCCGCGCCACCCTACCCGCCGGGCCACGCGCGGCCACCTGCGCCGGCGACGCACGCGCCCACCTCCCGACCCTCACCGCTGGAGGAGGTCCTCTTCGAGGTGAAGCGCCTGATCGTCGGCCAGGATCTGCTTTTGGAACGGCTCCTGGTGGCATTGCTCGCCCAGGGTCACGTTCTCATCGAGGGCGTGCCGGGCATTGCCAAGACCGCGACCGTCAAGGCCCTGGCTACCGCGGTGGGGGGCAAGTTCGGACGCATCCAGTTCACACCGGATCTGGTCCCCGCCGACCTCGTCGGCACGCGCGTCTTCGACCCGCGGAACGCCGAGTTCTCGACCGAGCTGGGACCGATCTTCTGCAACCTGCTGCTCGCCGACGAGATCAACCGCGCACCGGCGAAGGTGCAGTCCGCCCTCCTGGAGGTCATGCAGGAGCACCAGGTCACGATCGGCAAGGAGACCTTCCCCATCCCGGAGCCATTCATCGTGCTGGCGACTGAGAACCCCATCGAGGCCGACGGCACCTACCCGCTGCCGGAGGCGCAGATCGACAGGTTCATGCTCAAGGTCCTGGTCGGCTATCCCACCTATCCGGAGGAGGTCGTGGTCGTCCACCGCATCACCGGGCCGGCCGTCGAGCTCCGCCAGGTGCTGACGTTGAAAAAGCTCGCCGAGATGCAGAAGGCCGCCGCCGAGACCTATGTCGACCCGGCCGTCGTGGCCTACGCGGCGAGGCTGACCACGGCCACCCGGCAACCAGCCGAGCTTGGCTTGCCCGACTTCGCCACGGCGATCGCCTACGGGGCCAGCCCCCGCGCCACGATCCACCTGGTGGCGGCCGCCCGCTCCCTGGCCTTCATCAGGGGCCGCGAGTACGCGCTGCCTCAGGACGTCCGGGACGTGGCGCCTGAGGTGATCCGGCATCGGCTGCTCCTCAGCTATGAAGGCATCGCGGCCGGCGTCACGGCTGAGCACATCGTGGCCGCTCTGCTGGAGCGGAACCCGCCACCTCAGCTGGACATGCGGGACCGGCATGCCTGACCGCAAGCCGGACGCGCCCAAGGCGCCGCCCGTCGAGTACCGGCTGGGCGCGCTGCGCTGGCCGGTCATGCGCCGGCTCGGTGTGCATCCGTCAGGGGAAGAGCGCTCGCGGGGGCTCGGGGCCGGTCTCGAGTACGCGGACGCTCGCGAGTACGTCCCCGGTGACGATCCTCGCCAGATCGACTGGAGCCTCTCCGCCCGTTCGGGCCGGACCTTCGTAAGGCTGGCGCACCCCGACCGGGGGCTGGACGCCTGGCTTCTCGTCGACACCAGCCGGTCCCTTGACTGGGGAACCGCGCTCTGCCTGAAGCGCGAAGCTGCGGCGGACCTGGTCGTAGCCGCCTCCGTGCTCTTCGCGCGGCGCGGCAACCGGGTCGGCGCGATCACCTTCGACCGCGCCGTGGGAAGGGTTCTACCGCCGTCGTCCGGCCGCCGCTCGCGGTCCGCCCTGATGGCGGAAGCACGCCGGGCGCCTGGCCCTGGTGAGGACGGTCCCACCGACCTGGCCGCGGCCCTGACCACGGCGGCGCGCATCATCCGGCGCCCGTCCCTGCTCCTGGTCGTGAGCGACTTCCAGTCGCCGCCCGGCTGGCAGCTGCACCTGCGCGCGTTGTCGCTGAAGCACGAGGTCGTGGCGGCCATGATCACCGACCCTCGCGAGCAGGCGATCCCGGACGTCGGGCTGGTCACCTTCGAAGACCCCGAGACCGGCCGCCAGCTCGAGGTGGACACGCGCAGCAGCAGGCTCCGCGACCGCTTTCAGAGGGCCGCGGCGGAGCGTCAGGCCCAGCTGCGCGCCGAGATCCTCGCCGCGGGCGCCTTCCCGATCGAGGTGACCACCTCTGAGGACGTGCTCGGGCAGCTGATCCGCCTTCTGAGATCGATCGCGGCGCAGGCGCGCTGGCGGCCTGGAGCGCGCGTCCGATGAGCTTCCAGAACCCTCTCTGGCTGCTCGGGCTGCTCATAGTCCCGGCGCTGGCCGGCATCTACCTCTTGATGCAAGGCCGCCGCCGCGCCTACGCAGTCCGTTTCACCAATCTCGAGCTGCTGCGTTCGGTGGTTCCGCACCCGCCGCGCTTCCGGCGCCATCTGCCGCCGATCTTCTTCCTCCTCGGCATCGCCGGCCTGCTGCTCGCGGCTGCCGGTCCGATCTTGAACCTGGAGGTGGCGCGCAACCAGGCCGACGTGATACTGGTGATCGACGTCTCCGGCTCCATGCAGGCGACCGACGTCCAGCCTTCCCGTCTTGACGCCGCCACCACGGCCGCGCGATCTCTGATCACGGCGCTGCCCAGCAATGCCCGGGTCGGATTGGTCAGCTTCAACGAGCGCGCCGCCCTCATCACGCCACTGACGGACAACCGTTCCAACGTGACGTCCGCGCTGGACACGCTGCGGCCGGGCGGCGGCACCGCGATCGGCGACGGCATCGATCTCGCGGTGCAGCAGCTGGGCAGGCGCAGCACCGCCTCGGCGGCGCGACAGTCGCCGGCGATGATCGTGCTGCTCACCGACGGCTCCTCGAACGCAGGTGTTGACCCGATGGTGGCGGCGCAGAGCGCCAAGGCCGGCGGGATTCCGATCGACACGATCGGCGTCGGACAGCGCGGCGCCACGACCTACGTGCACGGCCAGCAGGTCGACGGCGTGGACGAGACGGCGCTGCAGAACATCGCCACAACGACTGGCGGCAAGTACTACTACGCACAGGCGGCTGGGCAGCTGAACCAGATTTACCAGCGCCTGGGCTCGGAGTTCGCCTGGCAGTTCCTGCGCGTGGACATCACCGTCGCGACGATGATCGCCGGCGCGGTGGTTCTGCTCCTGGGCGGGCTCCTCAGCCTGCGCTGGTTTCGCGTCTTTCCCTAAGGGCGTACCCTCTCGCCCGGGCTACTTGGCTCCGCGCACGCCGCCGTCCACGTACATCGCCGTCGCGAGCACGAAGCGCGACTCGTCGCTGGCCAGGTAGAGCGCCGCGTAGGCGACATCCTCGGCCCGGCCCAGCTCTCCCAGGAGCTGGCGCTTCTTGATGGTCTCCAGGCCAACCTGCGGGTCGGCGTAAGACTCCTTCAGGTAGCGGTCGACGAACGGTGTGTGGATGGTGCCGGGCAGGAGAGCGTTGACGCGAATCCCGAACTGCGCGTAGTCCGCCTGCATGCAGCGCGTCAAAGCCAGCACGGCGCCCTTTGACGCACCGTAGCTCGCGCGCTCGGCGAGCCCGATCTCGGCGATGCAGGAGGACATGTTGACGATCGAGCCGGAGCGCTGCTCGATCATGTGCGGCAGGACCGCCCGGCTGGCGAGAAAGACCCCGCGTACGTTCACGGCCATGACGCGCTCCCAGAGCTCGAGCGAGGTCTCGTGCAGCCGCCCCACGCCGGCGATGCCGGCGTTGTTGAAGAGCACGTCGATGCGGCCGGTCTGCCGGATCGCCTCCGCCACCACCGACTCGCAGGAGGCCTGGTCGGTGACGTCCAGCCGCCAGCCACGTCCAGCCACGTCCGCGGCCGTCTTGAGCGCCGCCGCCTCGTCGACGTCGGTGGCCAGAATGGTCGCGCCCTCCCGGGCGAACAGCTCGGCCGTAGCGCGGCCGATACCCGAGCCGGCGCCCGTGATCAGGCAGACCTTGTCCTGTAGTCGCATCGCTTCCTCCCTCAACACGCTCATCTCTTCAAAGCGAATAGATCCGCATTGCGTTGGCCCCGAAGACCTTCCGCCGCGCCTCCTCCGACCGGCCTGACAGCAGCTGGTGCAGCGTGTCCATGACGCGGCCATAATCGGCGGCAACCAGGCAGACGGGCCAGTCCGAGCCGTAGAGCAGTCGGTCCTCGCCGAACCAGGAGTACACCCTGTCGACGTACGGCTGCAGGTCGGCCGGCTGCCAGCCGGCCCAGTCCGCCTCGGTAACCATCCCGGAGAGCTTGCAGCTCACATTCGGAAGGTCCGCGAAGGGCATCATGCCGGCAGCCCAGTCGAGGTCTTCGGGACCGGCCGCGATGCCCGGCTTGGCGAGGTGATCGATCACGAACCGGAGGCTGGGGAGCGCCCTCGCCGCGGCGACGGCCGCCGGCAGCTGGGGAGTCCTGACGAGGAGGTCGTAGGCAAGGCCTGCCTCGGCCACCGCTGCCAAGCCCTGGTGCACCTCCGCCCGCGCCAGCCAGCCCGCGTCGGCCTCGTCATGGGCTTGGTGCCGGATCCCGACGAGCCGCTCCCCGCCTGGCGCTGCGCGCAGCCGGGCGATCGCCCGCCGGACCGCCGGGTCGGTGAGATCGACCCAGGCCACCACGCCCGCCACGAAGCCGGACCCGGCAGCCGTGGCCAGGAGGTCGATGGACTCGTCCAGGCTGGACCTGGTCTGGACCAGGACCGTGCGGTCCACGCCGGCGGCTTCCAGCAGGGGGCGCAGGTCGTCAGGGCCGAAGGGACGCCGGAGGCCCGCCAGCGGCTCAGTCAGCCAGGGGTAAAGCTCGGGCTTGGGCTGCGGCCAGAAGTGGTGGTGGGCATCGACGACGAGGCCCGAGCTCACGGCGTTGGAACTGCCACGTCCAGCAGATGCTCGGCCTTCAGCTCGGCCCAGAGCGCGGCCGGGATCGGCCACTCCAGGAGGCGCGCGTTCTCGTCCAGCTCAGCGACTGAACGGGAGCCGGCCAGAACCGTCGTGACCGCCGGGTGGCCGAATGGGAACTGGATGGCTGCCGCCTTCAGCGGGACGCCATGCCGCTCGCAGACCGCCGCCAGACTCCGCGCCTTTTTCACCAGAGCCGCCGGCGCCGGCCTGTAGTCGTAGGGGGCGCCAGGTTTTGGATCGGCCAGCAGCCCGCTGTTGTAAACGCCGCCGATGATCACCGCGATGTCCTTTGACTGGCAGAGCGGCAGCAGCTCTTCCAGCCCGGACTGGTCCAGAAGGGTGTAGCGCCCGGCCAGCAGAAAGCAGTCGAAGTCGCCCTCCCGCGCGAAACGGGCCAGCATCGGCGCCTGGTTCATGCCGGCCCCAACGGCCGCGATCACCCCCTCCTCGCGCAGCTCGGCCAGCGCGCGGTAAGCGCCGCTCAGGGCTTCGTTGAACTGATCGTCTGGGTCGTGTATGTGCAGGATCTCCACCCGGTCGAGCCGGAGGCGCTCCAGGCTCTCCGCCAGCGAGCGCTGGACGCCTTCGTAGCTGAAGTCGAAGACCGGCTCGCCCCCTCGGATCAGCCTGCCCACCTTGGTTGCCAGCACCAAGGATTCACGTGGGCGACCTGCCAGCACCCGGCCGAAGCGGCGCTCGGCCAGACCAGAGCCGTAGAGCGGCGCCGTGTCGAAGAGGCGGACACCGAGCTCCAGTGCGCGCTCGACGACCGCCAGGGCTGCCTCCTCTTCGACCGGCTGGAAGAGCATGCCCAGAGGTGCCGAACCGAGACCGAGCCGGGTGACGTGGAGGTCGGTCCGGCCGAGCCGGACCGTGGCGCGCGGATCCAATCAGCTGGGAACCAGGAGGCCTTGCAAGGCTGCCGCGGCGACCCGCAGCCGGGCGGCCCCGTCCAGGTCGGGCAGCCGGGCCTGGAGGTGCGGCTCCAGCGTGAGAAAACCGCTGTATCTGGTCGTTTCCAACTCCCCGAGCAGCTCGCGGAGCTGGCCCTGGCCCTCGCCCGCCGGCCGGACGCTGGCCATCAGCGCCTCCGGGGTCGCCTCATCCGGGATTGCCACGGCGTCCTTGACGTGGAAGTGGACGACATGGCGGGCGAGCAGCGGCCAGGCCCGGGTGAAGGGCGCCGCGCCGACCTGCACGAAGTTGGCCGGGTCGAACGCGATCTTGAAAGCCGGCGACCCGATGGCCTCAACGAGCTCCAGGCAGCGCTCTGGAGTGTCGCCGTAGATGAAGGACTCGTTCTCGTGCACAAGGGTGGCGCCCCGGGCCTCCGCCCGGCCGGTCAGGCGGTCGAGCCGTCTCAAGACCTCGTCCCGGGTCGAATCGTGGCGCCCGTGCACATAGAAAGAGAAGACCCGCACGAGCTGAGACCCGAGCCGCTCGGCGGCGTCAAGAGCTGCTTCCAGCCTGGCCGTCTCCGCCTCGAAGTCAGCCCCCAGCTCGCTCTTTCCGACCGGCGAGGCGATCGCGGAGACGCCGATCCCGGCCGCCGCCAGCTCTCTGGCCAGCCGGTCGAGCCGCTCGCTGCCCAGATCGACCACGTTCACGCTCCAGGCCGACCGGACCTCGACGTGCCGGATGCCCAGGTCGCGCAGCGCCGTCGCCTGCTCGGCGGGCCCGGCGGCCACCTCGTCTCCGAAAGCGCTCAGCCGCCAGCCCATGGCCGCGATCATAGGTAGGTTGCGGATCGGCTGTTGCATCGACGAGCGAGGTAGGGCTCGCCGTTCAGCAGGCTGCGTGCAGACCCGTCAGGCCCGGGTTCGGTGGCGCGCCCGGGCGGCCAGGTCGCGCTCGTGCCCAAGGGCACGATTGAGGACGAAGTCGCCGCGCCGCTCGTACGCCGATGCGAACTCGTCCACGCTGCTGAGCAGGGGCAGCCGCGGCGTGTCGCGCAGCAGCCGGGCATCAAGCTGGGGACGAGAGGAACGCGGTCCCGACCAGTCCACAGGCGCGTAGAGATCGCGCTTGGAGCCAAGCAGCCACTTCAACGCCAACGCGGCGCTCAGCGTCCACGCCAGCGGCTGCTCCGGCACGTTCGTCGCGACGATCTCGGTCGCCTGCGAGCTGCGCGGATCCCGGCCCCGAAAGTCGTACATCACGCGCTGGTCGGGGCTCACATAAAGGAACTCGACGTGGGCGCCTGCCGTGTTCACCGCGTTGAGCAAGCGCACCGCCAGCTGGCTCGCGAGGGCTGGCAGGCCCTGGCGGTAGAGCCCCCTCGTAGCATCGAAGGTTTCCTTCATCCAGACGGTCCACGTCCCGTGGTAGTCCTGGAAGTCGACCAGCTCCTCTTCGTTCAGCGATCGGCAACGGATGCCGGCCTCGGTCAGGAATTCCGGCCCTGTGACGCGGCGCGCCACCGCTTCGATGTACTCCTCGGCATCAGGCAGTCCGTCGAAGATCGAGGTGTCCAGGAGCAGCGCCGCGTTTGACGCAATGCTCTCGATCCAGCGCGGGGTTCCACTCGCGTTGCGATCGAGACCCATCGCGAAGTAGCCGGCGCCGGGCATCCAGAAGCACTTGAAGATGTTGCCGCGCAGGGCTTGTGCCCTCTCCCGCCAGCCGGCTGCCAGCTGGGAGTCGCCGAAAAGGTGAGCCGCGCCGATCAGCGCGTCATACGCATATGCCTGCACCTCAAGGGCGGCGATGGGCGCGTCCCAGTTTGCGATGGTCGCGTCGAGGTGCAGGTAGGAGGTGCCGGAGTCCTTCCAGACCTGAAACGGGATGCCGCTGGGATTGCGGCGCTGGAACTCGACCAAACCGATCGGCGATTCGTCGAGCTTGCCGGTGATCCAATCGACGGCGGCAAGGACGCTGTCCCGGACCGTTACCCGGGTCCCGTCACGGCGGACCACCGGCTCGCCCAGGATCGCGTCCCCGCGGTGCTTGCAGTAGCGGACAGCCGTGCGCACGAAGAGGGGCGTCGCGTCGGTGCTGCCGTAATAGGTCAGCGACGTCTTCTCCCCGCCCCAGATAGCGGACAGCTGCTGCAGGATCCTGGCGGAGCGATGCCGGACTCGGCGGCCGTCGACGTATAGGCGCCGATGTTCGTGGTGGATCTTGCCTGGCTCCTCCTCGTTGCTCTCGGGACCGGCCGCTGCCAGCCGCGTGCCCTGGAGCTGTGCCAGCTTCAAGATCACCCCCCTGGCCACGTCCGGCCGCAGGCGCAGGAGGTAGTCGGCGGCCATCGCCGAATCGCGGCCGAAGATCGCGTTGCTGAAGAGGTCGGCGCCGCTCGCGTAGAGCCCGAGCCCGTCCTTCGGCAGCAGGCGCGCCAGGTCGACTAACGCGCTGGGCCGCCGCCCGCGGACGGCTCTACTGAGCGTGGGCGAGATCAACCGGCAGCCGGTTCGCGTTTCGGAAAGGCAGATACAGGAGGGTGAAGATCAGCACGGCCAGGATCGTGCAGCTGACGATGTACCAGGGCCAGGGCCCGAGGTAGTCGAAGAGCGTGCCGGTGGCCGGAATCCGGCGCAGGAACAGGTAGTTGCCGCCGGTGACGTAGTCGACCAGCCCCACCACCACGGCATAGGCTGCGGTGAAAGTGGACACCCGGAGCACGGCGCCGGGCGCCGGAAAGATCCGCATCGCGATCACGAGGTAGAAAGCGCCGAGCACGATAAAGCCGTGCTCGACGTAGTACTGGAAGTAGACGAAGTACGGGAAGTGACTTGGTATGTCCGGGGTGAAAAGGCCCTGCAGCGTGCCACCGACGCCCCAGAAGTAGCTGATCTCGACCAGCAGCCGGCGGCGGGACCAGAGCGCTCCCGCGAGCATGAACGAGCCGAACTCGCAGAGGTGGAGCGGCAGGTTGTATTTGAGGTACCAGCGATGCTCCACGATGGCGGCCCCCCACCAGCAGAACTCCGCCAGGAGAGTGCCCACCGCAAGCACCTTGGCGCCGGGCAGGATCCAGGGGCCCGGACGCAGTTCGGCAACCGCCAGGACGGCCACGATGGCCGGCCCGATGACGGCGAGTGGGACCCAATGCTCAGGGTTGGCTAGGCTCGACAACATTTGAGGGCGTCCATCATAAGTGGCCCTTTCAAACGCAGCGCTCGGAGATTCTGCCTCACTTCCCTAGGCGGGGAGTAGCTCGAAAGTCGCCTGCTCACCGGGGGTGAGCGGCTCACCCTCGCTCGAGCGCCGAACGGAGGCGCCGTACTTGCGCGCCACATAACCGGAGATGGCGCGAGCCTCGCTGGAGTCGGTGACGTGCCGGGCTCGCACCGGAATCTCCAGGGAGCGCAGCTGGAGCGCGGCCGGCCCGCCGGCCAGCAGGTTCTGCGGCCAGTGCCGGCTGAGGCCGCCGCCCGACCGGATGAAAAGCCGGCGCCCGTCGATCGTCAGCCAGATGACGACCCGCCGAAGCTCACCGCTCTTGCGGCCGGTAGTGACCAGCTGGACCTCGCGCTCCCTGGCGGCGGCTGCGAGCGCCTCCGGACTGAAGTCAGCCATCCGTCTCTTTGAAACCCAGCCTCTCGAGGTGCTGTTCCGGAGGACAGTAGGATCTCGGGCATGTCACAGGCCACCCGGCGCGGAGCTGTCGAGGAGATGCCCCCACCGCTGCGCGCGGAGGTCCGGCTGCTCGGCTCCATCCTCGGCCAGGTCCTGGCCGAAGCGGAAGGACCGGAGCTGCTGGCGGACGTCGAGCGGCTGCGGCACGCCACGATCGAACTGCGCCACACGCGCGGCCCGCGAGCCGAGGAGCTGCTGGCCGGCGTCGTGGCAATGGTCGATGGCTTCGACCTGGGTCGCGCCGAATCGGTGGCGCGAGCCTTCACCGTCTACTTCCAGTTAGTCAACCTGGCCGAAGAGCGCCACCGCGTGCGCACGCTTCGCGCGCGCAGCCAGGCGCAAGCGTCGGTGCCCGAATCGCTGGCCGTCACCGTGGCCGAGCTGCAGGCGGCTCAGGGCGAGGCTGCGCTTCGCGGCCACCTCGAGAAGCTCGAGATCCGACCTGTGCTCACTGCCCACCCGACCGAGGCGCGCCGCCGGGCGGTGGTGGACGCCCTGCGGCGGATCTGGGAGCTGGTGGAGCGGCTGGACGATTCCAGGCTCTCGGCGGGCGAGCGGGCTGACGCGGAACGCGGCCTCCGAGAACACGTGACGATCCTCTGGCGGACCGCTCAGCTGCGGCAGGAGCGACCCGATCCGCTCGACGAGGTCCGCAGCCTCATGTCGATCTTCGACGAGACGCTTTTCCGGCTCGTACCGCTGCTCTATCGAGAGCTCGACCGGGCCCTCGCCGGCCCAGACGAAAGTGGGCGGCGACCGCCTGCCTTCCCCGCCTTTGTGCGCTGGGGCACCTGGGTCGGCGGCGACCGGGACGGCAACCCGGCCGTCGACCACGAAGTGACCCGGGCCACGCTCGAGGTCCAGGCCGAGCACATCCTCTTGGGGCTGGAGGCCGCGACTCGCAGGGTCGGCCGTTCGCTGACCGTCTCCCAGGATTCCACGCCGCCCTCGGCCGAGCTGCTCGCTTCGCTTTCCCAAGACGAGGCCGGCCTCGGCAGGCGCGCCGCGGAGATCCGGCAGCGCTCACCCGGCGAGCCGCACCGCCGCAAGCTCCTGCACGCAGCCGAGCGGCTTCGGGCGACGCGGTTGCGGGAAGCGGCCGCCTATCCGGAAGTGGATGCCTATCTGGCCGATCTCGCGCTGGTGCAGGACTCTCTCGTCAGGGCGGAAGCGCCTCGGCTTGCCTACGGCGAGCTCCAGCACCTGGTCTGGCAGGCGCAGACCTTCGGTTTCCACCTGGCTTCGCTGGAGGTCCGCCAGCACAGCCTGGTCCTCCAGGCAGCCCTCGACGAGCTTGCGTCTGGCCAGCCCCTATCGGAAGAGTCGCGTCAGGTTCTCGAGACATTTCGCGTCATGGCCGAGCTTCAGGCACGCTGGGGCCTGGAGGCCTGCCGCCGCTACGTGGTCAGCTTCACGCGCCGGCCCGACGATGTGCTGGCGGTTCTGACTCTGGCCAGGCAGGCCGTCCCCGACGGCACCTTGCAGGTGGACCCGGTGCCGCTTTTCGAGTCCCGGTCAGACCTCGAGAAGGCAACCGGGGTGCTCGACGGCCTGCTCGACCTACCCGAATGGCGGCAATGGATCGAAAGCCGCGGGCGGCGCCTGGAAGTCATGCTCGGCTACTCCGACGCGACCAAGGACGTGGGCTTCCTGGCCGCCAATCTCGCCCTCTACCGGGCCCAGACGGACCTGGCGGGCTGGGCTCGCGCCAACCGCGTGGACCTGACGTTGTTTCATGGCCGGGGCGGAGCGGTGGGGCGGGGCGGCGGTCCGGCAGGCCGGGCGATTCGAGGCCAGGCGCCGGGCTCGGTCGCGGGCCGGTTCAAGGTCACCGAACAGGGCGAGGTCATCTTCGGGCGCTACGGCAACCTGAGCATCGGCCTGCGTCATCTGGAGCAGGTCGCGAGCGCCGTGCTGACGGCGTCGACGCCGGAGCACGAGGCGGCGCTGGCGGAGGCGGAGAGGAAGTTCGCCGAAGAGGCGGCCCTGATGGCGCAAGCGTCCGAAGCGGCCTACCGCGACCTGCTCGATCGCCCTGGCTTCGCCGACTTCTTCGGCCGCGTCAGCCCGCTCGAAGAGATCAGTCACCTGCGCCTCGGCTCCCGACCGGCCCGGCGCCCGGGCGGGGAGGCCGGCGACCTCGAAGCCTTGCGTGCGATCCCCTGGGTCTTCGCCTGGACGCAGAACCGCTGCAACCTGCCCGGCTGGTACGGCCTTGGCAGCGGGTTGGAGGCGGTCAGCCGGCGCTACGGCGGGGAGCGGCTCCGGCAGATGAACGCGGCGTGGCCCTTCTTCAGCTCATTGCTCGACAACGCCGAGATGAGCCTGGCCAAGGCGGACCCGATGATCGCCGGCCTCTACCTCAGGCTGGGCGACCGGGCCGACCTGGTCGAGCTGATCCGGGACGAGTTCAGGCTCTCGCGCCGGTTGGTGATGGAAGTCACCGGGCATGACCGGATGCTGGCCGGACGGCCGGTGCTACGACGGGCCGTTGACCTGCGCAACCCCTATGTCGATGCGCTCTCCTTCCTTCAACTGCGCTTCCTGCGCGAGCTCCGGCAGGGCGGGGAGAAGGGGCGCCTGGCCGATCTCGTGCTGCTGACGGTGAACGGGGTCGCGGCAGGCCTCCAGAACACCGGCTAGGTTGGACGGCTCGATGTAAGCACCCAAACTGGCTCCTGGAGTCCATTTTGGCTGCATGAAAATGCCTTGACGATGCATATTCATGCAATCACGCCAGTTCGACGTCAAATTGTGGCGAATTGCCTCTTCCACGTTCACCATCCCGTACCCGGCGAGTCCTCCCCGCGCCGCGTCAGGTCGGTGACGACGCAGGAACGAATCTGTCGGGTGATCCAGAGAGCCGACCCGGCCAGGTGACGGTCCGCCGCTCAGGCGCTAGGCGGTCCGTGCGCTCGCCGCCGCCGCTCGCGGCAGGCGAAGCGTCACTGTAGTTCCGACGCCAGGCTTCGACGCCAGCTCCAGCTCACCGCCATGCATGCGCGCCAGCTCGCGGCAGAGGTAGAGGCCGAGGCCGGTGCCGCCAATGTGGCTGTTGTCAGGCGTCACCACGCGGCCGAAAGGCCGGAACACGGTGCTTAGGTCCTCCGACGCGATGCCGACGCCAGGATCGGTCACCGAAACCAGCGCCTCCGCGTTGGAGCCGGCGACCTGGATCTCCACCCGACCGCCGTCAGGGGAGTATTTGATGGCGTTGTCCAGGAGGTTGGCCAGGATCGTCTCCACCCGTCCCTGGTCGGCGTGCACGCTGAACTGGCGAGGGGCCCTGATCCGCAGTTCGTGGTGTTTACCGGCTGTCGGCAGGAGGACCTCGACCGAGTTGCGCACGACGGGCACCAGGTCGAAGGTTTCCTTCCGCAGCTCCAGGCGGCTGTCCTCGAGCCTCGCCGAATCCAGCATCTCGGCGATCAGCCTCTGCATCTGGTGGAGCTTGGCCGCCATCACCGGCAGCGCTTTGCCCGCCTTTGGCGGTAGCTTGCCGAGGGATCCGTCGCTCATCATCGAGAGGTAGCCACGGAGGACCGCCAGCGGCCCGCGCAGCTCATGCGATGCGAGCCTCAAGAAGTCTGACTTGGTGCGCTCGAGAGATGCCATCCGCTGGCTGTGCTCACGCAGCGTGGCCTTTTCACGTTCCTCGGCTCGCTGGACCGCGGTGAGGTCATGGATCAAGAAGCGCAGCGCGGCCGTCGGTTCCGCCTGGCTGCCGCCGCAGCGGATGCTGACCGGGCGAGCCTCGCCCCCGCGGGGAACCAGCCGGGCCTCCCACTCGGAAACCATCTTCGAGGAATGAAGAGTCCGCAGCCGGCGGTGGAAGGCCGCGCGATCTTCCTCCGGAAAGAAGAGCACGAGCGGCTTGCCATGGAGCAGGTCGGGCCCGACGCCAAGCAGCTGACCCGCCGCCCGGTTGGCCTCCTGGATCACGCCGTCGCCGTCGGTGACCAGGTAGCCGTCGGGGGCCAGCTCGAAGAGCTCCTTGTAGCGCAGCCGCTCGCGCCCGGCTTCCTGCGCGAGCTCGACGCTCCGGGACCTGGCGCTTTGCAGCTCCTCCGCCGCTACGGCCAGCTCTTCGATCGCGGCCTCGAGCTGCTCCACCGTGCGAGATAGCCCGTTCTGGCTCAGGGCCGGGTCCCGCGCTACCTCGGAGAGGTGGTCCAGCGCCTGGCGGGCAGCCGTCACTTCCAGCTCCAGCTCCACGCGCGTGACGGGCCGGCCAGTCATTACAGGATCCCTGTCAAGTCTACGTATAACCCTGGTCCTGTGAAACCCCTTGCGTCAGGCTTTGTCGTCAACTTCCTCCATGACCAGCACAACGCCCACGCCCGCCCCGTCGATGCTTGCGAGGCGGGTCGCCGACACCTGGCAGCGGATGAGCTTGCCGCGGCGGTTGGTGGCGTTGACGACGTCGACGAGGTTCGGAGCCTCGCCGCGAACCACTCTCAGCACCTTCTGGCGCAGCAGGTCCAGGGGCAATCCGAGGTCGAGCTCAAAGAAGTCCTGGCTCAGCGCTTCCTCGGGACGCAGTCCCCAGAGGTCCTGCAGGCGGGCGTTCCAGATGAGCACGCGAAAGTCCTTGTCGAGCACTGCGACGCCAGCCTTGAGGCTCGTCAGGATCGAGTCCAGGAAGGTGTTGAGGCGATCCACCTCATCGGTCCGCACCCGGAGGTCGGAGTTGATCGCCTGGAGCTCGGAATTCGTCGATTCGAGCTCCTCATTCATCGTCTCCATCTCCTCGTTGCTGGATTGCAGCTCCTCGTTGGTCGTTTCCAGCTCTTCGATGGTCGATTGCAGCTCCTCGTTGGTGGTCTCCAGCTCCTCATTGGCCGACTGCAGCTCCTCGTAGGCGGTTTCCTTCTCCTGGTTGGACCGCTCCAGCTCCTTACGCAGTCGCTCGGCCTCGGTCACGTCGCGAAAGGTGATGCTGGTGCCCGCGAGGTCGCCGTCCTCCTCGACCAGCGGCTCCACCCGCACCTGGTAGTAGCGCACCGAGCCGTCGGCCTGGGGCCATTCCACGCGGTCGACTTCGACACGTTGCCGCTGCTGGCTGGAGCGGTCGATCTGCGAGCGGAGCTCGAGAGGTTTATATGAGAGGTCGAGATCCCGCAAGGGCCGCCCGATGTCCTTCTGAGAGACGCCGAGCTGGGCTTGCGCCGGCTTGTTCACCGCGACGAGGACACCCTGCGAGTCCAGGAGCAGCTGGGGAACCGTGGGGAGGTCGGACGCGATCTCGCGCAGTCGGGCCTTGTGGATGGCGGTGTTGCCCAAGTCGACGTTTCCCAGCTGGGCCGGCGGCACCCGGTCACCTACCGGCACCCGCGGCACCTTGGTGAAGATTCGGTGCTTCATGTCCAGCGGCGTGAAGAGGTCAGCGTGCGTCAAGAGCATCTCCGCGCGACCGGCGAACAGGTAACCGGCGTCGTTCAGGGCGTAGTGGAAATTCGTAAGCACCCGCCCCTGGCTCTCCGCCGTGAAGTACATGAGCGTGTTGCGACAGACGAGCAGGTCGAGCCGGGAAATTGGCGCGTCCTGGATCAGGTCGTGGCGGCCGAAGATGACGGCGCGCCGGAGGGAGGTCCGGAACACGTAACGCCCCCCCTGGCTTTCGAAGTACTTGGGGATCAGGTCCTCTCCGACAGACCCCAACGCCTCGAGACTGTACCCGGTCCGAGCGGTGGCCAGCGCCTCCTCGTCGACGTCGGTGGCGTAGATCTTGACGCGCTTGCCGAACTGCTCCGCGCCCAGAGCTTCGCAGAGCAGGATCGCGATGCTGTAGGCCTCCTCCCCGGACGCGCAGCCCGCGCTCCAGACCCGGATCGGCTGGCTCTCGTCCTTGGAGAGGATGCGCGGGACCGCCTCCTTTGCGAGGACATCCCAGGCGGCCTTGTCCCGGAAGAACTCCGTGACGTTGATCAGGATCGTGTTGAAAAGCGTCTCGAACTCGTCTGGGTGCACCTGGATGTAGTCCAGGTAATCGGCGAAGGATTGGCTGTTGAGCTGGTGGGCCCGCTTACCGACTCGCCGGGCCAGCGTCGATCGCTTGTAGCCCGTGAAGTCGAACCCGCGGCTTTGACGCAAGTACTCGAGCAGGACTTCGAAGTCGTGGTCTTGTTGCAGGCTCAATCCGCCGGCTCGCCCATCACGAGCGTGCGCAGCGCGCCCGGTATCTCGTCGAGTGCCAGCACGAAATCGACCATTCCCGTCCGGATCGCCGCCGAAGGCATGCCGAAGAACTCCGAGGTGGCCTCATCCTGGACGATCACGGTCCCGCCGCGCTTCTTGACCGCCAGTATGCCCATCGAGCCGTCGCTGCCGGTGCCGGTCAAGACCACGGCGATGGCGCGCTCGCCGTAGGCGTGAGCCACCGATTCGAAAAGCAGGTCGGCGGACGGCCTGGTGAAATGGACTAGCTCGGACTTGGAGAGGCTCACGGTGGCATCGCTGTTCACCAGCAGGTGGCGGTCAGGCGGCGCGACGTAAACCGTGCCGGGCTCCAGGCGCGCGCCTTCGGCCGCCTCGCGGACCGGGAGGCTGGTCCGGCGGCCGAGGATCTGGGCCAGCAAGCTGCGATGACGTGGGTCTAGGTGCTGGACGACCACCACGGCCGCGCCAAAACCGGCCGGCAGAGGGCTCAGGACTTTCGTCAGCGCGGTCAGCCCACCGGCAGATGCAGCGATCGCAACGATTTCGAAATCTTTTCCGATCGCCCGCGTCGGCTTCACAGATCGATCGCCGGTCACCGGGGCCTCCCAGCTCGTTCCCCGCGAGCAAGTGAATGATACGTAGCAGAGAGCCGAATTGATTCATTCTCTTTAGCGACTCGGCCGAACCGCCCGGCCGGTTCAGCCGGTCGCCGGGTCGAAGGCCGAAAGGATCCGGATTGGAGCCAGCTCGGTCATCAACGGCGTGTCCGTGACGGCGTGAAGCGCCACGTCGACGTCGGCCGAGCCGCCTTGGTTGATCACTACTGCGGCCGACCTGGCCTCCGGGCCGCCGCCAAGCTCGACGACCCGGATCGAGTCGCTCGTGGAGACGCCGAAGATGAGGTCGCCGACCTTCATTACCACCGTAGGCGGTGAGAAGAGAGCGACCTCGTAGGGCCGGTTGGCGACGCTGCCGGTCAAGCCGACCGCAGCAGCTGAGGGCGCCTCGAACATCGGCAGCGTCGGCAAGATCCAACCGACGGCGAGGAGAACGGCCAGCCCCGACAGCGAGCGCAACATGTGAGCAGTTGGATTTATGGTACTAGGCTTATAACTTTTTATGCTAGTACCGACGAGCCTGAGGGAAGGGAGGGGCGGGGCCTCGAGGCCCCGCCCGAGCGGAGAAGGGTCGGACCGAAATCTCAAGAGAAGGAACGGCGGGCGACGGTGGATGCGCTGGGTGCCGTCCCTCTCTCTCTCGAAACCCAGGCTAGCGCGGCAACCTGAAGCTTTCCTTAGGCACGGGCTTACCGTGGCCTGAGTTTTCTGCCGACGCTCCAGGCCAGCTCGGCTGCGCCTTCGGGCGACGTTTCGATGCGAACCAGCCGGAGGTCCAAGCCTTCCGGTGTCACCGCCGCCGCAAGGAGGTGCAAGGTTCCCTCGCGCAGCTCAGCCAGTGCTCCGACCGGCGCTCGGCAACCACCCCCCGTAGCCCCCAGCAGGCGGCGCTCGGTTTCGACAGTGAGCCTCACCTCCGGGTCGTCGAGTCGGCCGACCGCAGCCAGCGCCGCCGCGGAGTCGGCCCTGACCTGGACCGCGAGGGCGCCCTGCCCGGGCGCGGGCGCCACCACCTCCACATCCAGGCGCTCGTCAATTCTGCCGGCCAGGCCCAACCGCTCCACCCCGGCGGCCGCGATCAGGAGCGCGTCGACCTGACCCTCGTCGAGTCGCCGGAGCCGGGTGTCGACGTTGCCATGCAGGGACCCCACGCGGAGGTCGGGCCTCGCCGCCAGCAGGAACCCGGCGCGGCGCGGGCTGTCGGTGCCGATCAGGGAACCGGCCGGCAGCGTGCCGAGCGTGGCTCCGCCGTCCCGGGTGACCAGCGCGTCGCGCGCGTCGGCCCGCTCCGGGTAGGCGGCGACTACCAGCCTTGGGTCCTGCTCCAGCGGTAGGTCCTTGGCGCTGTGCACAGCCAGGTCGACCTCGCCCGCCAGCAAGGCGGCCGCCAGCTCGCCTACGAACATCCCCTCACCCGGCGCGGTATCGACGGGACGGACGTCTCCAGCCGTGACGACCGGGACGAGCTCCACCTCGTGGCCGGCTCGGCGCAGGCGGTCGGCAACCAGCTCGCTCTGGACGAGGGCGAGCCGGGACCCGCGGGTCCCGAGCCGGAGCATCAAACAGTCCTTTGCAAATGGGAGATGAGGTGGTCGAGCCGGCCCTTCGGCAGGGCGTCGACAACCTCGCCGACGACCAGCAGGACCGGAGCCTCCAGCCCCTCCGCCCGCGTGACGGCCGCGATGCCGCCGAGCTTCGCGCGCACCACGCGCTGCTCCGGCGTGGTCGCCGCTGCCACGGCGGCGGCGGGGCGGTCTGGGCCGACTGAGGTCGCCAGCGCGGCGGTCAGCGCGTCCAGGTTGGCCAGCGGCATCAGCACCACCAGCGTATCGACCGCCTCGGCCAGGCGGACGATCGCCTCCAGGTCGGCTCCCCCATCCGCGACGCGCCCGGTCGTGAAGCCGACGGTCGCGGCGACATCACGTAGCGTCAAGGGGATACCGGCCGCAGCCGGCCCGGCCATCACCGAGCTCACGCCCGGCACGACGACCACGTCGATGCCGGCCGCCACCAGGTCGGCCAGCTCTTCGCCGCCGCGGCCGAAGACAAATGGGTCGCCACCCTTCAGGCGCACGACCTCCCGGCCGGCGCGTGCCTCCTGGATCAGCCGCGCGGTGATCGAATCCTGTTCCGTCTGCCGGCGCCCGCCTCGCTTGCCGACATCCACGAGCTTCGCCTGCGGCCCGCAACAGGCGAGCGTGGCCGGGCTGACCAGGGCGTCATGAAGGACCAGGTCGGCCCGCCAGAGCAACTCCTGGGCTGCGACCGTCAGAAGTCCTGGGTCGCCGGGGCCGGCCCCGACCAGGGCGACCCGGCCCGGCCGTTCGGAGCCGCTCTGCGACGCGATCAGGTCCGCCACTCGTTCCGCTTCCTCGGCGGCGCCGGCCCGATAGAGGCTTAGAACGTCGGACGCGAGCAGGCGCTGGTAGGTCTTGAGCTGGTCGTGCAGTGGCACGCCCCGGGCTCGCAGCCGCCGCCGCACCGCCCCCACCAGCGCGGTGAACGGGCCCCATTCGGCACCCAGGATCCGCTCCAAGCGTGCCCTCAGGGCGGAAGCCAGGAAGGGGCTCTCGCCAGATGTCGAGATGGCCACCAGCAGCGGCTCTCGGTGGACGATCGCCGGCGCGATGAAGCGGCATTTCTCGGGCACGTCCACGACGTTCACGAGGATCCCGGCCGCTTCCGCCTCCGCCCAGGTCGCTTTGTTCACCTCCAGGTCGCCGCTGGCATCCACCACGAGGCGAGCCCCGGCCAGGTCGCCCGGCCGGTAATCGGCCGAACCAATCTCCTCGACCTCGGCCCCGGCGTCGCGCAGATCCTTCACCTTGGCCGCCGCCAGCTCGCCCTCGCCGAGCACAATGCAGCGCTGGCCCTGGAGATCGAGGAAGGTCGGGTAGTACCTCACTGCTCAGCCACCGCTGTCCGGGCCAGCACTTGGGCAACTTCCGGCCGCGTGAACTCGGCGGGCAGGTCGACTCCCGCCGCCAGCATCTGCCGAACCGCGGTGCCGCTCAACGCTTCGTGTTGGTCGGCCGGGTGGGGGCACGTCCTGACCGAGGCCATGCCGGCGCAGGCACGGCAGTAGAAGGCGTGCTCGAACTTCAAGATCTCGATGCCGAGCTCGCCTGGCGCGTACTCGTCGAAGACCCGATGGGCGGCGTAAGTGTCGTAGTAGCCGCCCACTCCCGCGTGGTCGCGACCGACGATGAAATGCGTGCAGCCGTAGTTGCGTCGCACCAGGGCGTGAAAGACCGCCTCCTTCGGCCCCGCGTAGCGCATCCAGGCCGGGTTGGTCGCCAGAAGCGTCCGGCCGGCGGGGAAGTAATCGGCGAGTAGAGCCTCGTAGCAACGCATGCGGACGTCGGCCGGGATGTCGCCTGGTTGAGTCTCGCCGACCAGCGGATGGAGAAGCAGGCCGTCGACGGATTCCAGCGCCACCTTCTGCAGGTACTCGTGCGCGCGGTGGACCGGGTTCCGGGTTTGGAAACCCACCATCGTGCGCCAGCCTCGCTCCGCCTTGGCACGGCGGACCTCGAGGGGCGTCAGGTCGTGCTCGGGAAAGCCGGTATCCGGCCGGCGCAGCGCGGTGACAGCGCCCGCGAGCGCCCAGCCGCCGCTCTCGCGGAGCGCCCGCACGCCCGGGTGGGCGAGGTCGTCGGTGCCGTAGACGGCAAGAGCCTCTTCGTCCGGCGAGGTCTGAAAAGCGCCCTCCACATCAACGATCGCCACCGGCTCGCCGGCCGTCCAGAGGGCGACCCGGCCCGCTTTGAGCGGTTGCTTGGTTCGCAGCAAGACCGGGATGGTGAACGGCTGGCCGCTCTTGAGCCGCCCCTCGGCGAGGACGCTCAGATAGTCGCTTGAGCCCATGAAGCCCGCCAGGGGAGCGAGCGCGCCCCAGCCGAGCATGAGGGCGTCGGAGGTCTCTCGAGGGCCGACGTCGAGGCGCGGCAGGTTGCGAGCCAGCTCCGGATCGGCTCGGCTTTCTCGCACGCCAGGCGAGAGGAGGCCGCTCCGCTCCAGCTGGGCCACGATCCGAGTGAACGATTCTTCGACGGACTCCGCCTCGCTGTCGACGGCCACCTCCGGTTTGAGCGGCGCCTCATACGGGTCGCTGACGCCGGTGAAGTTCCCGATCTCGCCGCGGAGCGCCTTGGCATACAGGCCCTTCACGTCACGGCGGGCCAGCTCCTCGACCGAGCAGCGCACGTGGACCTCAAAGAAGCCCGGCGTCTGGGCGCGGACCTCGTCGCGGACCTCACGGTAGGGCGAGATGGCCGCCGCGATGGCGACCCCGCCCGAGCGGGCGACGAGCCGCGCCGCGTAGCCGATGCGGCGGATGTTGGTGTCTCGGTCCTCCTTGGAGAAGCCGAGTCCCTTCGAGAGATGGGTGCGGACCTCATCGCCGTCAAGGACTTCGACGTGCCGGCCGCGCCCTTCGATCTCGACCTTGAGCAGCTCGGCCAGCGTGGACTTGCCGGCGCCGGAAAGGCCGGTGAACCAGACCACGAAGCCGCTCATCCGGCGAGCCCCCACTGGGCGCGGATGCGCCTCTCGACGACGCCGAAGACCCCGTCTACGACCATGCCGATCAAAAGGAGCACGATCATGGCCGCCAGAAGCCCTTCGGCGTCCGCCAGCTCACGCGCGAACTGGAGGCGGACACCGAGCGAAGGATGGCCGACGACGTTGACCAGCAGCTCGCCCGCCATCAGGCTCCGCCAGGCGAAGGCCCAGCCCTGTTTCAACCCGCCCACGAAGGCGGGCAGCGCCGCCGGCAGGACGACGTGCCGGTAGAGGGACGGCCCGCGCGCCCCGATCACCCGCGCCGCCCGCAGGAGAAGCGGCGGCACCTGGTCGATGCCGCTGATGAGGCCGTTCGCGACCGATGGCGCGGCGCCGAGCACGACGACGAAGAGGATCGCTCGCTCTGAGAGGCCGAAGAGAAGGATGGCCAGCGGGAACCAGGCGATTGTCGGCATCGACTGCAGCCCGGTGATCATCGAGCCAACCGCCCTGCGCAGCAGGCGCGAGGCCGCCACCGCCACGCCGAGGAGGGAGCCGATCGCGAGCGCCGCGGCGTAGTCGCCCGCCGCCCGCTGGAGGGTGATTCCGAGCGCGAGATAGAAGTCAGAGCGGCCGCCGTCCGCGGCAAGCCGGGCGACGACGGCGCCGGGGCCCGGCAGCAGGTAGTCGGGCCAGAAGCCGAGGCTCACAACCAGCTGCCAGAGCCCGAGGCCGATCGCGGCCGCCGCCAGCTTGGGCCAGGTTGCTGACCAGGCGCGGCGCGCGATGCGGGCCGCCCGCGGGTTGGCACGGCGGGCAGCCGGGGCGCCGACGAGCTCCATTTCGAGCTCAGCCATCCAGGTCCGCCTCCAGGCGGAGCCGGTCATAGATGCGCGCGGCCAGCACCGCCAGCTCTGGCGACTCAATTCGGCGTGGCCGCGGCAGGTCAACCGGGAACTCGGCCGCGACGCGGCCCGGGCGGCTGCTGAAGACCAGCACCCGATCGCCCAACCGGACAGCCTCGCGCGCGTTGTGCGTCACGAAGAGGACGCTCAGCCCCCGCTCGCGCCAGATCCGCTCCAGCTCGTCGTGGAGGAGGTCGCGGGTGATCGCGTCCAGGGCGCCGAAGGGCTCGTCCATGAGCAGAACCTCGGCCGCCTGGGCGAGCGCCCGCGCCAGCGCCACGCGCTGCCGCATCCCACCCGAGAGCTCGTGCGGGTGGCGGCCGCCGAACTCGGTCAAGCGGACCAGCTCGAGCAGGCGCGCCACCTCCCGGCGGCGTTCTGCCTTGGGCATGCCTCGGAGTGTCAGGGGCAGCTCGACGTTGCCAGCCGCGGTCAGCCAGGGAAACAGGGCCGGCTCCTGGAACATCAGCGTCGTGTGGGCGCCGCCCGTGTCGAGTGAGCCCTCGCTTGGCCGGTCGAGCCCGGCCAGCAGGTTCAGAAGCGTGCTTTTCCCTGATCCCGAGGCCCCGACCAGGCAGACGAACTCGCCGGGCTGGATGCTAAGCGTGACCCGGTTCAGGGCGAGCACCTCGTCGGCGCCATGTCCGAAGTGCTTGGAGACGGAGGCGAGCGCGACGGCCATTCGTCAGAGTCCTTTCACGGCCGGGCGGCCGTGGCGCGCCAGGACCTGGTTCAGGAGCGAGAGATCGTAGGCGCGCGAGAGATCTGCCTTCGGCGTCAGGCCGAGCTGGACCGCGTGGTCGGAGGCTTGCTTGAGCGTGCCGGCGAGCGGGTCCTCCGTGAAGGCCAGGCGGCTCCAGGCGGCCGCGACGGTCGCGTCCGGCAGGCGCTTGCCAGTCAGTTCCCCGAGCGCGTCCCCGACCAGCTTCTGGGCATCGCCGGGATACGTGCGGAGGTATTCGCCGGCCTCGAACTGGCCTTCCAGGAGTCGCTCGACGACCGCCCGGTTCCGGTTCAAGAACTCGGTTCTCACCACGACCTGGACGGTCACGAAGCGGCCGCCGGGCCAGAGGTCGCGCTCATCGACGAGCAGCTTTCCACCGGCTTCCAGCTGCAAGCGGCTGACCCAGGGCTCCGAGACCCAGGCGCCGGCGATCTGCCCGGCCTTGAACGCCTGCAGCGCGGTGGCGTTGTCAAGCGGCTGCACCGTGACGTCGCCGCCACCCTGCAAGCCCGTCTTCAAGCCGCGCTGGCCAAGCCACCAGCGCAACGCCACGTCCTGAGTGTTCCCGAGCTGCGGCGATGCGACGGTCTTGCCGCGCAGGTCGGCCGCCGACGTGATCGACGGTTTGACCACCAGCGCAGATCCGCCCGAGGTCGCGCCCGAGATGATGCGGACCGCCTGGCCGTGCGAGCGAACGTATGCGGTGATGGCGGGGTTCGGGCCCATGTACGCGACGTCGAGCGACCGGGAGAGAAGCGCTTCCACTTCGTCCGGCCCGGCGTTGAAGGTCGCGGTCTGAAGCGTCACCTGGGAACCGAGGGTCGAAGCGAAGAAGCCCTTTTTAAGGCCGACCAGCGCCGGCGCATGCCCCAGATTTTGGAAGTAGCCGAGCCGGAGGGTGACGGGCCCGGACGGCGCCGCCGGAGCCGAGACGCCCCCGCAGGCGATGGCCAGCGCGGTGGCGGCCGCGGCCAGAGCCAAGCCAAGCCTGGCTTTCACCTGGGCTCCGGCGACCAGTGCAGGCCGCACTCCTTGACGCCGTCCGCCTCCCACCACCAGCGCCCGGCGCGCTCCCCCTCGCCTGGCTGGACCGCCCGCGTGCAGGGCGCGCAGCCGATCGACGTGTAGCCACGCTCGTAGAGCGGATGCGTGATGAGGCCGTGGGCCTTGATGTAGGTCCAGACCTGTTCGGAGGACCAGCGCGCGAGCGGTGCGAATTTGGCGATGCCGCCATGTGCGGGATCTGAGGCCACGACCGGAGTCCCGGCCCGGGTCGGGCCCTGGTCGCGACGGATGCCGGTGATCCAGGCGTCGTAGCCCGCGAGCGCCCGCTGGAGCGGTCGCACCTTGCGCACGTCGCAGCAGAGGCGCCGGCGCTCGACCGAGTCGAGGAAGAGGTTGGGGCCGTGGGCCCCGACCATCTCGGCCACCTCCGCCGGGTCCGGCATCTGCACGGTCAGCCGGACCTGGCCGCTCCGCTGAAAGCTGTCGATGACGCGATGCGTCTCCTCGGGCAGGCGCCCGGTGTCGAGCGTGATGACGTCGGGGTGAGCGACAACCCTCGCAGCGAGATGGATCAGGACCGACGACTCGGCCTGGAAGCTGGCCACCAGCGCCACGCGCTCGTGGTTTGCATAGGCCCAGCGCACGATCTCCTCCGCCGTCGCCTCCTCCAGCTCGTGCGCCGCGTCCACCGACAAGCTCATGCCACCGATTCCGCGAATCGCTCGCGGAGTGTCGCCACCCCGTGCCGCTGGCACCAGTCGCCGAAGCCCTCGCCTGCGCTGCGCTCGGCTGCAAAGGCCGCCAGCGGGCCGCGGAGGAGGTCTGGGATCTCCTGCAGCAGCACGTTCGGGGCGAAGAGCGTGTTGAGACGCGTGCCGTCGAAGTCGCCGCCCAGGAAGACGTCGTACTTGCCGAGGGTGGTTCCGACAAACCCGACGTCTCCGAGGTAGGGCCGAGCGCAGCCGTTGGGGCAGCCCGTCATCCGGTAGCTGATCCGCTCATCCTCAAGCCCCAGCTCGGCGACCACACCTTCGATCCGCCGGATCAAGGCCGGGAGGGCCCGCTCCGACTCGGCCACCGCCAGCCCGCACGTCGGATAGGCGGGGCAGCCCATCGAGTGGCGGAGAGTGTTCGAGATCTCGCCCGAGAGCGGGACGCCGTGCTTGCGGAGGGTGGCTTCGACCGCTCCCCGGCCAGTGCGTGGCAGGTCGGCCAGGATCAGGTTCTGCTGGGCGGTCAGCAAGAGCCGCGGCCGGTAGGTCTGCACGAGGCTCCGGAGCGCGGTCAGGAGCCGGAACTCGCCTTCATCCTTGATCCGGCCGTTCTCGATGTAAAGGCCGTAATAGAGGTTGCCGTTCGGCTGCGGATGCCAGCCCAGGTGGTCGTCCACGGGACTCCACGTGAGCGGGCGGGCGGGCCGCAGCGGGAAGTCGACGCGCTCCTGCACGCGCTCGCGGAACCAATCGACGCCGCGGTCGTGAATCAGGTACTTGAGACGGGCGTGGCGGCGGTTGACGCGGTCGCCGAAGTCGCGCTGCACCGTGACCACCGCTCGGGCCGCGGCGACCGCCTGATCGGGCAGCACGAAGGCAAGGGGCAGAGCGACGGTCGGAAACGTATCGGGCTTGTTGGCGGTCCGGCCGAGGCCGCCGCCAACGAGGAGATTGACGCCCGCCAGCCCGCCGCCGGGTGCACGCATCGCGATCAGGCCGAGGTCGTTGGAGTAGACATCCACGCAGTTGTCTCCCTCGATCGCGATCGCCGTCTTGAACTTGCGAGGCAGATAGGTTTCGCCGTAGAGGGGCTCGTCCTCCCCCACCGGAACGCCGCCCGCCGCCATCTCACCGTCGATCCAGATCTCGTGGTAGGCGCCGGTCGAAGGGGTCAAGGCGCGGACCAGGTCGGCCAGGAAAACGTCCACCTCCTCGCGGAGGCGGCCGCCTTCCGGAGCTGGGCAGGCCATGATGTTGCGCTCCTGGTCGCCGCAGCCGCCGAGCGAGGTCATGAGCGCGTCGTTGATCGCCTTCAGGCTGTTCTTCAGGTCGCCCTTGAGGACCCCATGTAGCTGGAAGTCCTGGCGAGTGGTGACGCGGAGCGTCGAGTTTCCCCACTC
This sequence comes from Chloroflexota bacterium, assembly GCA_005880695.1. Lineage (GTDB taxonomy): Bacteria > Chloroflexota > Dormibacteria > Dormibacterales > Dormibacteraceae > VBGR01. Next base: position 76,522 of record VBGR01000032.1, on the reverse strand, counting down.
TCGAGCGATCCGGTCGTGCGCCAGGTAGCCGTCGGGGCTGACCACACCGCCCGGGATCCGGGTCCGGATCATCATCATCCAGTGCTTGTCGAGGCCGCGGGCGCGGGCCTCCTTGCGACGGTCCCGGTCGTCCTGCTGGTAGACCCCGTGAAACTTCAGGACCTGCGCCGAGTCCTCGCTGAAGGCATCACTGGCCGCGGCGAGCTCTTCTGAGATCTGGCCCCGAAGGTGATTGCTGGCGGCCTTGATCCGCTCGACCTTGGAAAGGGCTCCCAGCCCCTCCGCGGTCTCGTCCGACTCCTCGATGACTGCCAAACAAATTGCTCCTGAATTTGGTGGATGGAAATTTCCGCGCGGCGATGCCGGCGGAAACTGAGCGAGAAAGGCAGGGCGGCGCGGTGCCGCCCTAGCGCCTACCTACAGGAGCAGGCCGTCTTGCGGGCGAAGTCGATGACCCGGCGTCGAGTCAGATTGAAGCGGTCGGTTCGCGCCCGCATAGTGACTGGAACGGTAGCAGACCGGCTCCTATTCCTGTCTTGGAGATGGTCGACAAGCGGAGGCGGCGCCGGCTTGTCGCCCGGCCATGACAGCGCGGCTACGGCGATGGGCTTGGGCTCGGAGCGGGACTCGGCTGCGGCGCCGGCGAGGTCGAGGGTGACGGCGACGGCGACGGCGAAGACGTTGGAACCGGGCTGGCGCTTGGCGCAGCCGTCGGGACCGCCGAGCCTGGGCTGGAGCTCGGAGCGGGCGCCGGGCCCGAGGCCGGAGCGGACCGGGCAGGCTGGTGGCTGCCCCCGGCGGCGGCGTTGCTGCCGCCACCCACCGGGGATTCGGGAGCCGGAGCCGGAGGCTGGCTCACGCCCGCCACGACCGGCAAGGTTCCCTTCTCCCAGGGCTGGATCGGCCGGTAGAGGTGGCCACCGATGACGTAGCCCGCTCCGAGGCAGATGGCGGCCGTGACGGCAAATGCGAAGGCGGTCCGGGTCAACCGATGCCGGCCGGATAGCCGCCAGCCCACCCTTACCAGCGCCCTCCCAACCTGGGCCAAAGACAGGGTGATGGCCGCCAGCGGTAGCACCAGCAGCACTTCCTGCAGCACGTTGAGCACCGCCGAGGGCAGACTCCCGTTCCGGATCGCGGCGCTCGCCGCCAGGGCATGCGAGGAGAAGGACTGCTGGGCAGTGGCAGCAATTCGGGGAGCGCCGATAACAAGAAGGAAGTAGAAGAAGCCGACAAACGCGAGCGTCAGCAGCATCCAGGCCGAAACTGCAGCTCGCGTCCAGGGCTTGAGATCGGCCACCCGCGAGTCCGGCCGGCGCCAGGGCGCCAGGGAGAAGAGAGCCGGCCACATCCGGGCGAAGAGGTCGGGCACGCCGATCAGATCGCTGATCACGTAATAGCCGTCCAGTCGGAAGAAGGGCAAGAACTGGTGCAGCGCCTCGACCTGGACCAGGGCGACGAGAACGAGGAGCGGCTCGAATCTGGTAAGCCAGTAAGCGCCGGCCAGGGCCAGCGTAAACAGGAGGTTGAAGTAGACGCCGCCCAGGTCGGTCCGGAGCCGGCCCCAGCGGCTCAACCGGTAAGAGTCGGTCACGTCGCTGTAGAAGACCGGCCAGGCCAGGTACAGACCCACCCCGATGGGGCCCGGCCGGCCGCCGCCATAGCGGCAGCCGCTGGCATGACCAAACTCGTGAAAGGCGGTCGATAAGACCAGCAGCGCGAGCATCGGCAGCATCAGCTCGGGCGCCGATAGAACCTCCCGAACACCCTGCGCGACGCCGTGCTGGAAAAAGAGCCAGAAATCCACCAGGACCATGCCCAGCGCTGTCGCCAGCATCACGGGCCAGCTGAAGAGTGGCCAGAAGAAACCGGCGATCTTGCCGACCGCGGATTCGGGCAGGACCGCCAGACGGAAGCGGAGGCCAAAGAGGGGATCGGGGCGGGTCAGGGGCAGCGGGTCGCCGTCAGGCGGCAGCACAAGGCCCGCCGGCTGCAGCTTGCGCTGCAACAAGAACGCGACATCGTCGCTGCAGAGCTCGCGATCGAGCGCACGGCCCACGGCCAGTGCAAGCTCGTCCAGGTCGCGCGAACCGTCGATCTGCTCGGTGAGCGTGAAAAGCAGCTTCGAGACCTGGATCATCTGCCCGTCGGCGCGCCGAACCAGGAAGACGGGCTCTTCCAGGCCGGAGCCTTGATATTCGCCGATCAGCTCCAGGCCCGGCGCCAGGCTGGGCCGCAGTAGCTGCCCCAGGCCCGGCAGGGAGAGCTGGTCTCTCCCTTCAGACGCGGGTAGAGGGCGGCCCGCGGGACCGCCCTCATCTTTACCGATCAATTCCCGTCCGTCAGATGGTCTGCGGAAGGTAGTTGACCTGCGTTGCGCTTGCGTACGCGACCGAGTTATCCGAGAGAACGTTGGCGGCCAGCGCCAGGTTGATCGGCGCCGCCACGTTAGCGTTCACAAGAGACATCTCGGCGCGGTCCGGAAGCTCACTCAACAGCTCTTTCGATAGCTCGTCGTGTGTCAGCATTGTTACCTCACCAAATCCTTATTGTTTTTGTTCAGATGCCTTGCGGGATGTAGCTGGATTGGGTTGCGACCGCCCCTGCGACGGCGTTATCTGAGAGGACGTTGGCGGCAATCGCAGCGTTCACCGGCAAAGCCAGGTTGGCGTTTACCAGAGACATCTCGGTTCGCGTCGGCAGAACCTCGACGACCTGGAACTCGAGTTCGTGTGCGGTGAGCGTCTTGGGCATATTCAATTCAGCTCCTTAGATGGACTGCGGAATGTAGTTGGTCTGCGTCGCTGCGGCATAGGCTGTGGAGTTGTCGCTGAGCACGTTCAAAGCGACAGCGGCGTTAATCGGTGCGGCGACGTTGGCGTTCACGAGCGACATCTCGGCGCGATCAGGAAGTCCAACGATGGTCTCCTTCTCGAGCTCCTCAAGGGTGAATCCCTTTGTGAGCATTTTGCGGCACCTCCTTCGATGCAAAATTCCGCTGGGAGCGAGTCCCATTGCATTCGACAGTACACACCAAGAGCCACGTTTTCAATCGCGAAAATGAGTGCATCCTAAGTGATGTAGACGCGGGCCCCAATTCAACTGAACAGAACGCTCAAAAAGGCCACTCCACGGTGCGTCAACGCCCAGCCTGCGCCGACTTCTTGGTAAGGACCGAGAATGCTCGCGCGCTGCTTCGGATCGGCCATGAACAATGCGTGCATCTGGTGGTCGTTCATTCCAGACCAGTAGCCGATGTTCTCGGCCCTCAGCGGAGAGCCGTCCGCGCGGGTCAGGGCGCCGATCACGGTATCGAGGTAGCCGCAAGCGGCCATCCGGACCGCGCTCTGCTGGGCGAGGGCGCTGAGCTCGTCGCTCCACTCCAGCGGCTGGAGTCCGGATTCGGCCCGAGCCAGGTTGATCAGCTCAACGTGGGCCGGAGCTGGCAGGCGCTGAACCGGCGCCGGAACGGATGCGACCTGGGCAGCCGCCTGAACCACCTGCTCTTCCTCTGCTCGGAGGTGTTCGGGCGAGAGATCGGCCCCGGCCGACTCCAGGGTCTCCGCCTCCGCCTGCCGGGCCAGCCAGGCCGCCACCGCCTCGGCTCGGTTGCTCAGGCCCTGGGCGCGGTAGAGTCGCTGAAAGTGGCTGCGGACAGTGTGGGTCGAGAGCCCGAGCGCAGCACCGATCTCCTTGTCTGATTGGCCACGCGCGGCCAGCTCCACGATCTGGGACTGCCGCCCGGTGTAGCGGATCGCCATCCCACCCATTAGTTCCTGAGAATTAAGGCTATCATGTAGAATGATAGTCTCAATGGAAGCTTTACCGCTGAAGCCTTTCGCATGCGCCGCAGCGGTGATGGCCGCGCTCATGTTCGGGTCGGCGCCGGCACTGGCCGACGAGAGTGAATCGGCGAACGGCGGCGGCGGCCACAACGTGGTCCAGGTCGTCAATCGAGTCGATGGTCGTTTGAATGTCCGCGGCCGCGTGGATTTCAACATCATCACGGGCCCCACCGTGAGGCCGGTGAATGCCGCTTATGCCTACAGCTCCTGCAATGGCTGCCAGACCCTGGCCGTGGCGCTGCAGATCAACCTGATCTCGATGACGGCGACGGACATCCGCCCGGTGAACTTGTCGAAGGCCATTAACTACTCCTGCCACGATTGCCTAACGGTCGCCGACGCGGTTCAGTACACGATCGCGGTTGCAGATCCGGAGAGGGTGGAGCCGAGAGTGGAGGAGCTCTTCGACACGATGCAGGCGGAGCTGGCCGCGGCGAGATCGACGCCCAGCCTGACGGTGGCGGTCGCCGATATCGACGCCGTGCTAGTGCAATTTGTAGACCTGGCGAACTCGCTGATTGCCGCAAAGGACGCGACCGCCGAGCCGACTACTCCGGGGGCCGGCCCGCCGCCGGCTGATCTGTCGCCCTAGCCGGCGGCCGCAGAGAATCGGGGCCTTAGGCGCCTTTTAGGAGCCGGTAACGGTGCTCGGGCCGGCCGGGACCGCCGTAGCGCATCGTCACCTCGGCCGTACCCAGGCGGCAGAGGTGATCCAGGTAGCGCCGGGCCGTGACCCGGCTGACCCCCGCCGCGTCGGCGATGGCGGCCGCGGCAAGGCCGGAGTCCGCCCGCTTCAGCGCCCCCACGATCAGCTCCAGCGTGGTGTCCGAGAGACCTTTCGGCAGCGCGTCGCGACCGGAGGCGCGGAGCGTGCCGAAGATGCGGTCCACCTCGGTCTGGTCGGCCTCGGAGAGTCTGGCGATGCGGGCGCGGGCGGCCGCGTAGGTGGTGAGCTTCTCCTCGAAGGCGGCCAGCCGGAAGGGCTTGATCAGATAGTGGATGACTCCGCGTCGCATGGCTGCCTGCAAGCTATCCACGTCGCGGGCGGCCGTGATGGCGATCACGTCGACCGACGGGTGGTCGTCGTCACGCAGGCGCTGGAGCACCTCCAGGCCTGAGAAATCGGGCAGGTAGAAGTCGAGCAAGACCAGGTCGGGGCGCAGGAAATCGACCTGTTCCAGCGCCTCGGTTCCGCTGTGAGCGATGCCGGCGACACCAAACCCCGTGACCCGGCGGACGTAGGCGGCGTGCAGTTCAGCCACCCGAAAGTCGTCGTCCACGACCAGCGTCCGGATCAAGGCTTGACTGGGGCCGTGGCGGCCGGCACGCCGACCGGCAGGCGCACGGTGAATGTGGCTCCGCCGCCCGTGTTGGCGACCCTGACCTCGCCTCCATACCGCTTCGCCACGTCGCGCACCAGCGCCAGGCCCAGGCCGCGAGGCCGGCCGCCGTTGCGGGACTTGGTGCTGAAGCCTTCCGTGAAGATCTTCTCGAGATTTGCTTCGGGGACTCCTGGCCCCGAATCGCCGACGCTGATCACGAGCTCGCCGCTGGCGGACGCGACAGAAACGGTGACGCGGCGCGTACCAGCGGTCGCGACCGCGTCAAAGGCGTTGTCGATCAGGTTGCCCACGAGGGTGATGAGGTCGTTGCCGTCGAGGGGGTTCTCGGCCAGGACCGTGCCTTCGGAGATCCGCAGGTCGATGCCCCGCTCCGAAGCCACGGCGGCCTTTGCGAGCAACAGTGCGCCCAGAACCGGGTCGCCGACGCGGTCGAGGAGCGCTTCGCTGAGCTCCTGGTGCACGTCCGAGGTCTCGGTGATCAATTTCATGGCCTCTTCACCGCGGCCGAGCTCGACCAGCCCGGCAATGGTGTGGAGCCGGTTGGAGAACTCGTGCGCCTGTGCGCGCAACGCGTCGGTCAGCCCGTCGACGCCGAGCCCGCCCGAGAGGCGCGACAGCTCGGTCGAGTCGCGCAGGGTCGTCACGTGGCCGATCTCGCGGCCGCGAAGGATGACGGGCCGGCGGCTTGCCACCAGCACCCTGCCGTCTGCGATCAGGATCTCGTCCTGGTCGTTCAGGCGGCCGCTGAAGAAGTCGAGGAGGCGGCCGGGCGGGAGGACCTGGGCGAGCTTGCGGCCTTCGCAGCCGGCGCTCAGTCCGAGCAGCCGCTTGGCCTCCTCGTTCGCCAGCGTGATGCGGCCGTCTGAGTCGGTCGCGATGGCGCCCTCGTGGATGCCCTGCAGGCTGGCCTCGCGCTCCTCGAGCAGGCCGGCGATCTCGTAAGGCTCCAGGCCGAACGTCTGCCGCTTCAGACGCCGTGCCAGAAGGAGCGAGCCCACGGCCCCGAGCGCCAGTGCCAGAAGCAACGTGACCGCGTAGCCGGGCAGCTCGCCGAGCAACTGCTGGTTGACTCTGGTCTCGCAGAAGCCGACTGAGACCATGCCGATCACAGCCGCGCCGGAGAAGACAGGCGCCTTGCCGCGCGCCGACAGGCAGATTGTCCCCTGCTGCACTCCCACCCAGGCGTGGCCGGCCAGCACTGAGCTGGGATCTTCGTCCACGGGCCGCCCGATCAGCGCCGGGTTCGGATGCGAGTAGCGCGTGCCAGTCCGGTCGGTGACGACCACATAAGTGGCGCCGGTGCTCTTGCGGACCTGCTCGGCGGCCGCTTGGACCGAACCTCCCCTGTCCTGCGTCAAAAGCGCGGACTGGATCGTGCTCATCGAGGCTACCGACTGCGCGATCACCAGCGAGCGCTGCTCGTACTGGTGGTCCAGCTCCTGGCGGGCCTGCCAGACCGCGGCCGCGGTCCCCAACGCGGCGGCCACCAGGAGGATGGCCACCTGGAAGGCAAGGATCTGGTAGGCGAGCGGCAGGCGGGTCTTCAACTAAATCTGAATCTCAACGAAATCCTAGACCGCACCGCAGACCTCTTTGGCGCGATCAAAACGACCAAAACGTCCGCAACGACCGCAACCGTCTTCATGTGGGCAAGCGCAGTGCACTGTCTTCGTGCATGGCACCCGCCATCTCTCTGCGTGGCGTCACCAAGCGCTTCCTGACTCCCTCCGGTGGCGTCTACACGGCGCTGCACGACGTCGATCTGGCTGTCGAACCGGGCGAGTTCTGCGCTGTCGTGGGACCGACGGGCTGCGGAAAGTCCACGACGCTGGCCCTGATCTCCGGGCTGGAGCCGCCGAGCGAGGGTGAGGTCCAGGTCCTGGGCAAGCCGGTCAGCGGGATCGCCGACGGCATCGGCTACGTCTTCCAGTCGGACGCGGTCTTTCCCTGGAAGACAGTCCTGGAAAACGTGGCCGCCGGTCCCCGCTACCACGGCGCCGCCAACCGCGAAGCCCGCGACCGAGCCCGCGACTGGATCTCTCGGGTCGGCCTGGCCGGCTTCGAGGACCGCTACCCGTACCAGCTCTCCGGCGGCATGCGCAAGCGGGTCGCGCTGGCCCAAAGCCTGATCAACGGACCCCGCATCCTGCTCATGGACGAGCCCTTCAGCGCGCTCGACGTGCAGACCAGGTCATTGATGGAGAACGAGCTGCTCGCGCTCTGGTCCGCCAGCTCGGCCTCCGTGGTGTTCGTGACGCACGACCTCGAAGAGGCGATCTCGCTTAGCGACCGGGTCTTCGTCCTCACCGCCGGTCCGGGCACCGTCAAGAGCAACTACAAGGTCGACCTGCCGCGCCCGCGCAACGTGGCCGAGATCCGCTTCCAACCTCGCTTTGCCGAGATCTACGAGGAGCTCTGGTCGGACCTTCGCGATGAAGTCCTGGTCAGCTATGAGCGCCAGAAACGTAGCGGCGCGGCGTAACCCGGCGATGAGCGCTGTCGCCACAGCGGAGCGGCCGGTGAGCGACCTCGCTGCCCGCCGAGCTCGCGACGCCCGGCGCCGCCAGCTCACGGTCCAGGGCCTCCGCGTCCTGACCGCAGTGGTCTGGCTCGGCAGCTGGGAGCTGACCACCCGCCTCGGCTGGGTGGATAAGTTCTTCTTCTCCCAGCCCTCCGAGATCGCGCTCCGGCTCTGGACCTGGATCAGTGAAGGCACTGCGCTGGGACCGCTCTGGTACCAGGTCTACGTGACCATGGAGGAGACGGTCCTCGGCTTCGCGGTCGGCTCCATCCTGGGCATCGCCTTCGGCGTCACGCTGGGCGGCAACCGGCTCCTCTCCGACGTGTTCTCGCCTTACATCAAGGCCGCCAACTCGATTCCCCGGGTCGTCCTCGGAGCTCTCTTCGCCATCTCGCTCGGCCTCGACATCCGCTCCAAGGTGGCGACGGCGGCCATCCTGGTCTTCTTCGTCGTCTTCTTCAACGCCTTCCAGGGAGTGCGCGAGGTGGACCGCAACCTCATCGCCAACGCTCGCATCCTGGGCGCCGACAACCGGCGGCTGACCACCGAGATCATCATCCCTTCGGCCCTGTCCTGGATCATGGCCAGCCTGCACACGAGCTTCGGGCTGGCCCTGGTGGGGGCGGTGGTCGGCGAGCTCTTCGGCGCCACGGCCGGCGTCGGCGAGCTGATCTACAGCGCGGAGCACCTCTTCGACGCGGCGGGCGTCTTCGCCGGCATCCTGCTGCTGGCGGCCGTCGCGCTGGTTGCGGAGTCCCTCATCACAGCGCTCGAGAACCGCCTCATCAAGTGGCGGCCGCAGGTCGTCGTCGAAACCAAGTTCGGTTAGGAGGAACTGTCCATGCAATTCGATAAGCGCCGGCTTTTCACTCTGCTGGGGGCGATCGTCACGCTGGCGGCGTGCGGTGGAACCAGCCCGCCCAGCACGGGCGGCGTCCAGACGGTGGACGTGAAGCTCATGGTCGGCGGTCTCAACAAGCAGATCTACCTGCCGAACATGCTGGCCAAGCAGCTCGGCTACTTCGACGAGCAGAAGATCAACATCACGTTCATTGACGAGGGCTCCGGGCAGGCGACCGAAGAAGAGGTCGTGGCCCAGGCCGTCGACGCGGGCTCAGGCGCCTACAGCCACGCGATCGAGCTCAACGCGCTGGGCAAGAAGATCGAGACCATCTGCCAGTTCGGGATCGCGCCCGGTGAGGCCGAGATGGTCGACGCCAAGAAGGCCAGTTCGATCACCTCCGTGGCGGACTTGAAGGGCAAGAACCTCGGCGTCACCGACATCGGCTCCGGCACGCACACAATCACGCTGGCGTTGCTCGGCAAGGCCGGCATCCCCTCCGACCAGGAGCACTTTGTAGCGGTCGGAGCGGGCAACACGTTCATCGCCGCCATCCAGCAGCAGAAGATCGACGCCGGGATGACCACCGAGCCGACCATCTCGCGGCTGCTCACCACCAACACGGCCAAGGTCCTGGTTGACCTGCGCACGCCGCAGACGACGAGGGCGGCTTTGGGCGGCGACTATCCCTTCATCGGTATCTTCGCGCGAAATGACTGGGTGAGCGGCCACAAAGACGTCGCCCAGCGCCTGGTCAATGTCTACGTTAAGACGCTCAAGTTCATCCACTCCCATACCGCGGCCCAGATCGCCGACAAGATGCCGGCCGACTACTACGCGGGCGACAAAAACCTCTACGTGACGGCGCTGCAGAACCAGCTGTCAATCTTCGGCACCGATTGCAAGATGCCTGCCGCCGGACCGCAAACCGTGCTCGACATCGAGAAGAACTACGTCTCCAACTTCAAAGGCAAGACCGCCAAGCTCTCGGAGACCTACACGAACGAGTTCGCCAACAAGGCGAGCGCCTGACCAAGCGTCGTTTTCTCCTCCACAGGGAGGGTCGGGCGGTCCCGGCCCTCTTTCTCTTACCTCGCGCACAACCGACTCCGACTCCCCTGCTGAGCGAAACTAGCCCGGGAATGGACCCGCTGATCTCCGCCCGCGGCCTGACCAAGCGCTTCGGTGACCTGGTGGCCGTGGACGGCATCGATTTCGACGTTGCCAAGGGCGAGGCGTTCGGCTTCCTGGGGCCCAACGGGGCCGGCAAGACCTCCACCATGCGAATGATCGGCAGCACCTCGCCGGTCACCGCCGGCACTCTCAGAGTGCTCGGCCTGGACCCGGCAGTGGACGGACCCCGAATTCGGGCCCGGGTTGGGGTGGTCCCCCAGCTGGACACGCTCGACATGGAGCTCAGCGTCCGCGAGAACCTCGTCATCTATGGGCGTTACTTCGACCTCACCTATGCCGAGGCCGGTCGCCGCGCCGACGAGCTGCTCGCGTTCGTGCAGCTGACCGAGCGAGCCAGGGACCAGGTCGAGCCCCTCTCCGGCGGCATGAAGCGGCGGCTGACGATCGCCCGGGCTCTGATCAGCGAGCCGGACCTGCTGCTGCTGGACGAGCCCACGACCGGGCTCGACCCGCAGGCGCGGCACCTGCTCTGGGACCGGCTCTACCGGCTCAAGCAGCGCGGGGTGACGCTGGTCCTCACCACTCACTACATGGACGAAGCCGAGCAGCTGTGCGACCGCCTGGTGGTGATGGATAAGGCGCGGATCGTCGCCCAGGGTTCGCCCCGCGAGCTGATCGAACGGTACTCGACCCGCGAGGTGGTCGAGCTGCGCTTTCCACCCGATGCTGCCGAGAGCATGGACGGGCGCTTGAACGGTCTTGCCGACCGCGTGGAGGTGCTGCCGGACCGGGTCCTGCTCTACACCGCGAATGGCGACGCCGCGTCGGCGGCGCTCCACGAAAGCGGCATCCGCCCGGAGTCGACGCTCGTTCGCAGGAGCACGCTGGAAGATGTCTTTCTGCGCCTGACCGGACGGTCGCTGATCGAGTGATCAGCGGACCGGCGCGGGTTCTCGAATACGACCTCCACCTCTACCGGCGGGTTTGGCGCGGCTCGGTGGTGGTCTCCTTCCTGTCGCCACTTCTCTTCCTGGCCGCCATGGGCCTCGGCCTCGGCGGGCTCGTCAACCGCAGCGCCGGTGGCGTCAACGGGGTGGCCTACATCCTCTTCTTGGCGCCAGGGCTGATGGCAACAACGACCATGCAGACAGCCTCGAGCGAATCGACCTACCCGATCCTGGCCAAGGTCTACTGGGAGCGCACTTACGAGGCGATGCTGAGCACGCCCTTGCGCGTGCGCGACCTCGTCTTTGGCGAGCTGGCCTGGCTGGTGGTGCGGCTGACCTTGGTCGCGGTGCTCTTCTTCGCAGTGATGCTGGTCTTCCGCATCCCGCGCGGGCCGGAGGCGGCTCTGGCGATCCCGGCAGCTGTCCTCAACGGTCTCGCCTTCGCCACGCCGATCCTCGCCTTCACCGCCACGCAGACGCGCGACACCAGTTTCAGCGCGATCCAGAGGTTCCTGATCATGCCGCTCTTTCTCTTCGCAGGCGCCTTCTTCCCGATCGCTCAGCTACCGCAGGTGCTCCAGGCGGTCGCCTGGCTGACCCCGCTCGCGCACGGCGTCTCGTTGGTCCGCGGATTGACGCTCGGCACGCTCACTCAGTCCGGCGCGCTGGTGGACATCGGCGTGTTGCTCGCGTACACACTGGCCGGTGGCGTTGGCGCCGCGATCACCTTCCGGCGGAGGCTCATCAAGTGATCGCCAGCCTCCCTTTCGGACGGCGGGCGAGCCGCCTGATCGAGCGCAACCTACTGGTCTACCGGCGCGGCTGGATCATCATCTTTTCAGGGTTCTTCGAACCCTTCTTCTACCTGCTCGGGATCGGCTTCGGCATCGGCTCGCTGGTCGGCAACGTCTCATTGGGCGCGGGTCATTCGGTCCCCTACGCGGTGTTCGTGGCACCGGCGCTGATGGCCGGCACAGCCATGAACGGAGCGCTCTACGACAGCACTTTCAATCTCTTTTTCAAGCTCCGATATGCGAAGACCTATGACGCTGTGCTGGCCACTCCACTGGGGGTGGCCGACGTCGCCCTCGGCGAGGTGACGTGGGCGCTCATGAGGGGATCGCTCTACTCACTCGGTTTTCTGGTCGTGATGGCCGCCCTCGGCCTGGTGATCTCGCCCTGGGCGCTGCTGGCACTCCCGGCAGCGACATTGATCGGCTTCAGCTCCGCCGCGGTCGGCACGGTTGCGACGACGTTCATGCGCAAGTGGCAGGACTTCGACCTGGTGATCGTGGTAACGCTGCCGCTCCTCCTCTTCTCCGCGACCTTCTTCCCGATCAGCGTCTATCCAGCCCCGCTGCAGGCCTTCGTCCAGCTCACGCCGCTCTACCACGGCGTCGACCTGATCCGCGGACTCACGACCGGCAACCTGGGTCCGGGACTGCTCGTCGACGTGGGCTACCTGGTCCTCCTGGGCGCGTTCGGCCTGGCGATCACGTCGCGTCGCCTCCAGCACCTGCTGTTGAAATAGGGCAAGACCGGGTAGACTGTCGCCGTGGCCCACCGCCTTGTGGGCCTGCTCCGCTCGGGTCCTCTCTCCCGCTCTAGCATCGGGTCCTGATCGTCGCTGAAAGAAAAGAACCCAAAAGAGAGGAAACCTAAGGAGAATATTTCGTTGCAGTCATTCGCTGAAGCGGGCGTCAGCCCGCGAACACTCGGGGCCCTCGCGGCCCAATCGATCACCGTCCCGGTCAAGATCCAGGCAGAAGCCATCCCCGCTCTGATCGCGGGGCGCGACGTCGTCATCGAGGCGCCCACCGGCTCTGGCAAGACGCTCGCGTTTCTAGTCCCCCTCGCCGAGCGCTTCGGCAGCCCGGCCCCAGGACCGCGCGCTCTGATCCTGACACCCACTCGCGAGCTCGCGATGCAGGTGGCCGGCGTGCTGAAGGGCATGGACACCAACCTCCGCTGTGCCCTCCTTTATGGAGGCATCGGCTACGCCACCCAGACCGCGGCCCTGAAGGCCGGCGCCGACGTGGTGGTGGGCACCCCCGGCCGCACGCTCGACATGATCGGGCGCAAGCAGCTCTCGCTCTCACGGGTCGAGTACCTCGTGCTCGACGAGGCCGATGAGATGCTTGACGCGGGTTTCGCACCCGATGTCGAGCGCCTGCTCGGGCTCACCTACCAACCGCAAACTGTGCTGGCCTCGGCGACCATGCCCGAATGGGTGAGCAGGATGATCGCCAAGCACACTCAGGACCCCTGTCGCATCGAGGCCGAGACAGAAGGCGAGAACCTGCTGGACCACGGCTTGCTGCGCGTCGAGCGGAGCGCGAAGCTGGGCGCTCTCAGCAACCTCCTCCACAGCCACCCCGGCGCCGCGATCGTGTTCGGACGCACGAAGCACGGTGTGCGCAAGCTGAACCGCGATCTGAACCGCATGGGACACGACTCCGTCGAGCTCCAGGGCGACCTCTCCCAGCCCGTTCGCGACCGCGCCATGGCCGCGTTCCGAGAGGGACGGACGCGGGTGCTGGTGGCGACCAACGTGGCCGCTCGCGGCCTCGACATCAGCCACGTCGACCTCGTCATCAACTTCGAGCTGCCGGAGACCCCCGGCTGGCTGACCCACCGCGTCGGCCGCACCGCCCGCATGGGCCAGACCGGACGCGCGCTGACCTTCGTCTCACCGGAGGATGAGCAGGCCTGGCGGCGGCTGCGCCAGCTGGGCGCGCCCGATTTGAAGGACATCAACGGCGGAACCGCTCCAGCGGGTGCACCCGTCACTACCGTGCGGACGGGCCAGTCGCGGCGCCGGCGCCGGCCGCGTCGCCGTCAGCGGCCCGCGACCGCGGTGGCCTAACCTCCGCCTTCCGTTCGAACGACCGACCGCGAACTGCCGGCGGAGTGGCCCGGGTCCCTAGAATCGAAGAGTAGGCAGATGATCCGCTGGCGCTTTTTGGAGCCCAACCCGGCGCGCGACCTGCTGGAGCAGGTGCTCCAGGCCGCCGGCCAGCCGCACCACCCTCGCGGCCGCGGCGAGATGATGCCGATCAACGTCCACCAGACGGAGACGGATGTGGTGATCGAAGCGGCGCTCCCTGGCGTGAAGCCCGAGGACATCGAGGTCAGCGCGGCGGAGGGCCTGCTCACGATCCGGGCCCACTCCACGGTCGAAGAGCGCGACTACTTCCACCAGGAGATGTCGAGCATCGAATACAGCCGCCAGGTGATGCTCCCTGTCGAGTGCCGGTCGGACAAAGCCACGGCCAGCTTCGACCACGGCATCCTCGCGATCCGCATCCCGAAGCAGAAGCCGAAGGCTCCGGAGCGGATCAACATCCAGGTCAACCGGAGCGGCGGTCGGGCCACCATCGAGGCGACCAAGGGCGAGACCTACTCGGAGATCAAGCCGACCCCCAAAGTCGCGGCGCCGAAGCCCTCGCCGAAAACGGCGCCCAAGCCCGGGTCTAGTAAAAAGCCGTCCGGCGGCGGGGCAGGAGCTCGTAGACCCGCTTCTGGATCCGGGAGCGGACCCGCTCGCTGAGCTCGAGCACGACCGCCGGGTCCGAGGCGGCGTCCGCAGGGTAGCCGGCCAGGTCGATCGGCTCACCGAAGGCGATCAGCCACTTGGACGGCAGGGGCACCAGCCCGAGCAGGCCGAGCGCCGGCCAGGTCGGGGTCACGGGAAACGCCGGCGTCCCCAGCACCTCCGCGAGCAGCGGGACGTCGAAAAGGATGGGGTGAACCTCCTCTGAGCCGACCACCGCCACCGGGACGATCGGCGATCGGGTGCGGAGCGCCACCTGGATGAAGCCGCCCCGGCCGAAACGTCGGACGCGATAGCGCTCGCTGAACTGCTTGGTCGCGCCCCTCACGCCCTCCGGGAAGACTCCCACCAGCTCGTTGCGCTCCAGGAGCTGGGTAGCGTTGTCGGGGTGCGCCATGGCGTTGCCCGTCTTCATCAGAAACATCGACAGGAAGGGCACGGCGAACGCCCAGTCGACGACGAGCATGCGGGCGTGGCGCGGGCGGCGATGCTCGGCCAGGATCGCGGTCCGAATCATGGCGCCGTCGTAGGGGACGACGCCGGCGTGGTTGGAAACGAGCAGGCAGCGGCCCGTGGCGGGCACGTTCTCGATGCCGAACGTCTCCACGCGGAAGTAGTTGCGGTAGATCCACAAGGCCAGCGGCAGCAGCCTTTCGGTGTACGCCACGTCGAAGCCGAAGTCGTCGACTGGGGGTCGGGCGTGAAGGTCCGGTCTGCTGTCGGAGTCCGCGAGGACCCTCAGCGTTTGGGCCACGGGTGTTGATTATCCCTATCATTCGCAGCCGGCGGCAGCCATGGCACTCGATTTCCGCGCCGCGTCCGACGAATATCTCGGCTGGCTTCAACTCGAGGCCAATCGGAGCCCGAACACGGTTCGCGCCTATTCGCACGACATCCGCCGTCTCGGCGGATTCCTCGCCGACAACGGCCATTCGCTGCAGATGGCAGATCTGCGTCACGAGGACCTGCGCGCCTATCAGCGGCATCTGGCGGGGACGTTGCGGTCGCCGGCTTCACGCGCCCGGGCGCTGGTGGCGGTCCGGTCCTGGCTGCGCTGGCTGGCCCGCGAGCGCCTGCTCGATCTAGACCTCTCCAACGGCATCACGCTTCCCAAGCTGGAGCAAAGGCTCCCCAAGCCCATCGAACCGGAAGAGCTGGCCCGCCTCCTCTCGGCACTACCCGGCGAAACGCCGCTCGAGAAGCGGAACCGCGCGCTGGTCCACTTTCTGATCTCGACGGGCTGCCGGATCAGCGAGGCGCTGGCGCTGGAACGCACCGACATCCCGAGGCAGGGCAACCGCCTCATCGTGACCGGCAAGGGCTCGAAGCAGCGGCCGGTGTACCTGACCGAAGATGCAAAAGCCGCGCTGGAGGACTACCTGCAGAACCGGACCGATGCCTGCATGGCGCTCTTCGTCAACTACGACCGCAAGATCGGCGACGACCGGGCACGCCGCTTGACCGGAGCCGGCGCGCGCCACATCGTGCGGCGCCTGCGCGTCCAGCTGGGGGCGTGGTCTTTCAAGTCGCCTCACGTAGCGCGACACACGACGGCGACGACGCTGCTGGAGGTGACGGGCGGCGACGTGCGCCTCGTCCAGGAGGTGCTCGGCCACGCCAACCTGAACACGCTGCAGGGCTACACGAAAATCGTCGACTCGCGAAAGCAGGACGCCTACCGCCGGTACCAGGAGTTCCTCGACAAGCAGAAAACCTAGCTGAACCGCTCGCGGAATCATCGCGCCCGGCCGGCGGTATAGGGCTGTATGGGTGCCCTGCTTCTCCTGGTCCGCTCCCTGGCAAGGCTCACCGCTGGATCCGGTCTCGACCCGCGCCACCTTCATTTCGACCGTGGCTCGCGGGCCTGGGTGCCCGCTCAGGACGAGTAGGCCGGCCGGCTAGCCGGCGGCTGCGCCCTCCTCCGACGGCGAACAGCTCCAGGAAAAAGCGACGAGCGACGAGGGTGGCCGCTTTCGGCCGCCCACCCCGGACTGGTTAAGCCCTACTCGTCCTCGATCTGGTTGAACATCAGCGAGTCCTGGATGTCGTAGAGGACGTCCATCGCCTCCGGCACCGTCTCCAGGCTCCGCTCGCCCTTGATCTCCGCCAGGTCCGCGTCTTCGACCAGCTCGTCAACGGCCAGCGCGATCTCGCGCGGAGTCCGGGTCTGGTCGGCCAGGTTCAGCATTTCGAGCTCGTTGAGCAAGCGGTCGATATACCGCATCCGGTTTCGGCGCGCGTACTTCTGCCGGCGTTCTTGCCGGTCTCGTTTGGTCAACTGCTCGATTTCTACGCAGGCGTCTTCAAGCATTCGATGTGACTAACCCCCTCAGGCCAGTCTACCCGGGGCCTGCCTTTTGTCAACCTTGTCCTTGGAAAATTCGAGTCAGGCGGCGGGGGCAAAATGTTAGAGTTCCCCAGCAGCTTAGAACTGGGCCCATTTGATGTCCTCCAGCCTTGCCGGCCGCTCGACCAGGAACGAGATCCTCCACCTCCTGCGACGCAAGCGCGCGGCCTCCGCCGAAGACATCAGCAGCGAGCTTGGCATCACCCCCAACGCGGTTCGCCAGCACCTGGGCAACCTCGAACGCCAGGGCATGGTCCTGAGCACCCCAGTCCGCCACAAGCGGGGTCGCCCGTCCCTCCAGTTCGCGCTCACCGACCGCGCCGACTCCGCGTTTCCGAAGCGCTACGGCCAGCTCGCGACGATGGTCCTGACGGAGCTGGACGAGATGGGCGGGCCGGACCTGATCGACGAGCTCTTCCGACGCGTGGCCGCCCGCCGCGCCCAGCACATCGAGGGCACCCTCGACGGGCTCAGCTTCGATGAGAAGCTGGACCGGATCGTGGCCTGGATCGCCAAGGCCGGGACCCTGACCGAGGCCCAGCAGAACCCCGACGGAACTATCACCGTCAAGATCCACAACTGCCCCTTTCGCAACACCGCCTTGAAATTCCCGCAGGTCTGCACGATCACACCCCATCTTCTGGCCGGGCTGCTCCAGGCGCCGGTCTCTCAAGAGAAGTCGATCCACCGGCGTGACCCCTTCTGCTCCTTCATCGTCCAGCGGCCGCGACCTGCCGTCGCTGACTAGCGCGCAGGCCCGGGAGGTCGACCGGCTCACGGCCGAGCGCTTCCGGGTGCCGGTGGAGTGGCTGATGGAGGCCGCGGGCTGGCAGGTCGCCAGGCACTGCGAGGGCTTAGCTGTTGTGGTCTGCGGCCACGGCAACAATGGCGGCGATGGCCTTGCCGCCGCCCGTCACCTCCATCGCTGGGGAAGGCTCAAAAGCGTCGCCTGCACCGACCGCGCCGCTCTGAAGGGGCCCGCAGCGCTCGAGGCGGAAGCGCTGGAGGCGATGGGGGTCGAGATCCGAGCCGAACCCGACTTCGGTGCAGCTCGGACCATCGTCGACGCGCTGCTCGGAACCGGCCTCAGCCGGCCGCCCGGGGGGAAGTACGCCGAGTGGATCCAGACGATCAACAGCGCCGGCAAGCAGGTCCTCGCGGTGGACGTCCCCTCAGGCCTGGAGACGGACACGGGCAAGGCGCTCGATCCGACCGTGCGCGCCGACCTCACCGTCACCCTGGGTCTCCCTAAGCCCGGCCTCCGAAAACTGGACGGGCCGGGTTTGGCGGGAACGGTCTGGGTCGTTGACATCGGCATCCCGTTCGAGGCCTACGCGGCGGTGGGGGCGACAGTGCCCCATGATCTCTACTCGATGCAGGACCAGGTTCGCCTCGCGTGACCCGTAACGTCACCTGGGATCGCGGCGTCTCCCTGCCCGATCACAACCTCTGGCTCGACCCCCAGACGGCGCGCCAGCTGGCGGTCGTCACCCACGCCCACGCCGACCACGCCCGCCGGCACAAGGTCGCTCTCCTGACCGAGCACACGCTCGCTCTCAGCACACCCAACCGCCGGCCCAAGGAGGCGCTCGTCGCCGGCTACGGTGAGCCGGTCGACATCGGGACCGGGACCGTCACACTCTTGCCGGCCGGCCACATGCTGGGCTCGGCGCAGGTTCTCTTCGAGGATGGCGCTCGCCTCCTCTACACGGGAGACCTCAAGCTGCGCTGCGGCCACCCGCTGGACCTGCCCAAAGCCGACGTGCTGATCATCGAGAGCACCTACGGCCGGCCCCACTTCAACTTTCCCGACCGCTCCAGCGTGATCGAGGAGCTGGCCATGTGGTGCCACCGCTCGCTCGCCAACCAGGTCACGCCGGTCCTCCTCTGCCACGCCATCGGCAAGGCCCAGGAGGTGATGCTGGCGCTGGCCGAATACCGGCTCAAGTTCGCCTTGGAGCATCGCTGCGTGCCCGCCGCGCGAGCGTATGAAAGCGCAGGCGAGGTCTTGCCCGACTGGATCGAGCTCAAGCCTGGCGAGGATTACTCGAACCGGGTGGTCGTCGCCCCGCCCGCCGGCAAGGACGAGGTCCGCAAGCTGCACCGCTACAGCTGCGCGCTCGTTTCCGGCTGGGCGCAGGACCGCACCTTCCGGCGGATCTTCGGCGCCGACCTCGCCTTCGCGCTCTCCGACCACTGCGACTTCCCGGAGCTGCTGGAAGTCGTCGACCGGGTCCAGCCGGAGCAGGTCTACACGGTGCACGGGTTCACCGAGGACCTGGCCAGGCACCTGCGCAAGCGCGGCGTCCGGGCCTGGGCGCTGAGCCAGACCGAGCAGCTGACGCTGCTCCTCGACTAGCCGGCTAGCGGAGCGCCCAGCCGGCGCGCAGCAGCCTGGCCCGCACGTCTGCGTCGGCGGAGGCGACTTTGCTCAGGCGTTCCAGCAGGCGCTCGACCCACTGCGCCGGCGGCAGGTCGGGCTCGAGCAACAGGCGGCCGCGCACCGCGCGGGCCCGGAAACGCTCGCCATCGACAGTGATGTCCAGGCGCCGGACGAGGCCCCGGCCGATAATCCCGAAGCGCTTCGTGCGGACCAACGGTAGGTGGTCCGCCAGGTAGGTCAGCAGCTCGACGGGGGCGTCGCTTTCGCGGATCGGCGTCCGGCAGAAGACGCAGGCGCCGTTCCGGACGACGGCAGGGGCACCGCAGGTTTCGCAGCGCACAGCTAGGAGACCTTACTGGAACTTTTGGCTCAGTCGGTGTAGCGGGTGATCAGGCCGTCCTCGCGCCGTTTCTCGGCGACGTAGAGCGGACAGTCCTCGTAGTTGCGTACGCAGATGGGCGGGCTGTCCCGGAGCGACCGCTTGACCTTGGAGCGGTGGTCGACGTGGCAGTCGAAGTGGTAGACGCGGATCGGCCCGAGCCGGTCCTTGTAGTACTCCTCCAGATACGGACAGCGTCGCATTCGAACCTACGATAGATCACCGTGCTCAAGTTCAGCCGGACGGCCGATGCGATCGGCGCGACGGCTTCCAAGCTGGAGAAGACCAGGGTCCTCGCCGAGTACCTGCGCGAGCTGGAACCAGCCGACCTCCGACTTGCCGCCGTGTGGATGACGGGCCGGGCTTTCAGCCCCAACGACCCCCGCGTCCAGAACCTCGGCGGCAGCACGATGTGGCGGGCGGTGCAGGCGCTGACCCAGCTTGAAGCGGACGAACTGGGCAGCACCTACTTGAAGTATTCCGACCCGGGCGACTGGGCTTTCGAGGTTCTCCAGGGTCGAACGCACCCGCGCCCGACGGGACTCCAGGATGTTGCCCAGGCCTTCGACCGCATGGCGGCCACGGGAGCCCAGCAAGCCAAGCTGGAAGAGCTCACGCTGCTGCTCGACCGGCTCCAGCCCCTGGAGGCCAAGTACGTCATCAAGATCCTGGCGTCCGACCTCCGGATCGGCCTCCAGGAGGGGCTGGTCGAGGAGGCGGTCGCACAGGCTTTCGGGCTGAATCTCGACCAGGTCCGGCGCCTGCACATGCTGACGGGCGACATCGGCGAGACCGCCGTGCGCTGCCAGGCGGGCGAGGTCGAGACCACCAGCATCCAGCTCTTCAAGCCGATCCGCTTCATGCTGGCCACCGCGGTCGCCACACCCGAAGAGGCGATGCAGCGCGTGGGCAGTGAAGCCTGGACGGAGGAAAAGTACGACGGGGTGCGCTGCCAGCTCCACAAGCAGGGCGACCGCGTCGCTCTTTACTCGCGCGATCTCCGTGAGACCACGCTGGCCTTCCCGGAGTTGGCCGAGGCGGCTGGGCGGCTGACGCACGACGTCCTCATCGACGGCGAGGTGCTGGGGCACCGCGCCGGCAAGGTCCTCCGCTTCTTCGAGCTCCAGCGGCGGCTTGGACGCAAGGAGGTCCCGGCCGGCCTCCGCGAGGAGGTCCCGGTGGCGCTGGTTGCTTTCGACCTCCTCTATCTGGACGGCGAGGCTATCCTCGACCTCCCACTCCAGGAGCGGCGCGCGCGCCTCGAGGCCCTCGGGTTCGAGCACCCCTTTCTGCTCGCCCGCTACGAGGCCGCGCGCAGCGCCGCCGACCTCGACCGCCTCTTCAAGGAGACGCGCGAGCGCGGGAACGAGGGCTTGATGCTGAAGAGTCCGGAGAGTGCCTACACGCCGGGCCGGCGAGGCATGGCCTGGCTCAAGCTGAAGCGGCCGCTGGCCACCCTCGACGTCGTGGTCACGGCGGTCGAGTGGGGTCACGGAAAGCGGCGTGGAGTTCTCAGCGACTACACCTTCGCGGTGCTCGACGAGGAGACGGGCGAGCTCGTCAACGTGGGAAAGGCGTACACGGGCCTGACCGACGCGGAAATCGCGGAAATGACGCAGCACTTCCTGGAGTCGACGCTCGTCGACCGCGGGCGGATCCGGATCGTGCAGCCGGAGACGGTCATCGAAGTGGCCTTCGACTCGATCCAGCACTCGGGACGGCACAAGAGTGGATACGCGCTCCGCTTTCCACGGATCGTCCGCCTGCGGCCGGACAAGACCGTCAAGGAGATCGACACTCTGGCGACGGTCGCGGCCCTCTATGAGCGCTTCTTTGGCGCCGAGACGGCGACCACGCTCGAGGAAGTCGCCGAAATTCCGTGACTCAGCAATGAAGCTCACCTTCATGGGCACGGCCGGCGCTCGCTTCATGGTGGCCAAGCAGCTGGCCGCGTCGGGCGGCATCTACCTGGAAGAAGGCGACACCCGGCTGTCGCTCGACCCCGGGCCGGGCGCGATCGTCCAGTACGCCAAGCGCAAGGTCGACCCAAGCCGCCTCCACGGCATCGTCGTGAGTCACCGGCACCTCGACCACGCCGGCGATGTCAACGTGATGGTCGAAGCGATGACGGAAGGCGGGTTCAAGCACCGCGGCCGGCTCTTCTGCCCGTCCGATGCGCTGGACGAGGACCCGGTCGTGCTGCAGTACCTGCGCGGGTTTCCGGAGGAGATTGTCAGGCTCCAGCCGGAGACCGCGTACGAGGTCGGCGACATCCGTTTCGCGACGACTCCCAGGCACATCCACGGGTCGGAGACATACGGGTTCAAGTTCGGCGACCGGCTGGGCTGGGTCACCGACTCCGAGTACTACGAAGGCCTCGCCGACCAGCACGCCGCCGAGGTGATGGTCATCCACGTCGTGCTGCTGGAGCGCCGGCCCGGCCTGCCCCACCTCTGCCTGGACGACGCCGAGGCGATCATCAGCCAGGCCCGCCCACGGCTGGCGGTTCTGACCCACTTCGGTATGACCATGTGGCGGGCACGGCCCTGGGAGCTCGCCGCCCGGCTGGCCGAGAAGACCGGCGTCGAGGTCAAAGCAGCGCGTGACGGGATGACGCTCGAGGTTTGAGCAGCTCCCAGCGGCTGCTCGGCTTCCTGCTTGTGATCCTGCTGGCCGCGCTCGTGCTGCGGCTGGCATTCCGCCGGCTGCCCCTTCCCTACCCGGTGCTGCTCGCCCTGGCCGGCGTGGGACTCGGCTTCCTTCCCTTCTTGCCCAAGCAGACCATCGGGGCCGACCTGATCCTGCTCGTCTTCGTGCCGGGGCTGGTTTTCGAAGCGGCCCTGGGTCTCGACCTCGGCCAGCTCCGCCGCGCGCTGGTCCCGGTCTCGCTGCTGGCCACGGCTGGAGTGGTGTTAACCGTGGCCCTGATCGGCGTCGCGACCCATTACGGGCTCGGGCTCAACTGGCCGAGCGCGTTCCTCCTCGGCGCCATCCTGGCCGCGACCGACCCCATCGCGGTGGTGACGTTCCTGCGCCAGCTGCGGGCGCCCGGCCGGCTCGTGGCGATCATGGATGGCGAGAGCCTCTTCAACGACGGCACCGGTGTGGCGGTCTTCTCGGCGGTGCTGGCCTCGATCGTGGCGGGGACGACTGGGGTCGGTGACTTCCTGCTCCGGCTCGCGCTGATCACGCTGGGCGGGGCGCTGGCCGGCCTCCTCGTCGGGCTCGTGGGCGTCGCGGTGGTCCGGATCTTCAATGAGGCCAGCTTCGAGATCATGGCAACCCTCGCCATCGCCTATGGCAGCTACCTGGTGGCTGATGTCCTGCATGTGTCGGGCGTGGTCGCCGTCGTGAGCGCCGGCCTGGTGGTGGCGCGCTTCGCACGGCTCAAGGGAACCCAGCTCCTCGGCTTTTGGGGCATCCTGGCCTTCCTTCTCAACGCCGTCCTCTTCGTGATGGTCGGGGCTGCGCTGCCGACCGTCGACGTCCTGGCCAGCCTCGGCCTGGTGCTGCTCGCCTACCTGGTGATGTTCGCCAGCAGGGCGGTGCCGGTCTACGGATTGCTCGCCGTCGCCGACCCGCGGGCGCTGGCGATCCCCTGGCGGTGGCGCCACCTCGTCTTCTGGGGCGGCATACGTGGAGCGCTTGCCATCGCGCTCGCACTCTCGGCCGCGAGTGTCGCAGCGGTGGATCCCCGCGTGCCGACTCTCGCCTACGGCGCTGTCGTGCTCTCGCTATTCGTGCAGGGCGGCCTGATCGAGATCGTGGCAGGCCGGCTTCGCATCGGCCAGGGCGCGCAGGCAGCCGAGCCATAGCGCGACGATCGCCAGCGGCTGGGTCTCGGCCCAGAGCCGGAGCCCCAGGTAGCTCGTGAAGTTGTCGCCGATGGCGTTCAGGAAGAGCGCGTGGAAAGGCCCGACCAGGAACCAGGTGCCGAACGCGGCCACCAGGATCGGTCTGTCAAGCCGCTGCAAGCCCGCTCGGAGCAGGACCAGGATGGGCAGGAGCTCGAATACCAGGTGATAGTTGACGGTCAGCAGCAGCTGCGTGGCGGCCACTGCCACGGTCACCTCGAGGGCGCGGCCAAGGCGTTCGGTGCGAGGCCGGGAGCCGAGGAACCGCCAGGTCAGCAGCACCACCCCGACCGCGATGGCGAGCGCGACCAGGCGAATCGCAAAGCCGTCGGGTGCGCCCCCGCGGTAGAAGGTCTCCGGGTGCAGAAGCCGTTCGATCACAGCGGCCGGCGCCGCGTTCTCGCGGAAGCCGGTGCCTTCGGAGAGCGCGGGCAGCACGCGGAGCAGGTATTCGGGCAGGTACCAGGGGGCGGCCACCGCGGTGGCCAGCGCGCCGGCCACCAGAGCGCCGCCGAGCATGCGCCAGCGCCGGCCCCAGAGCAGCAGGAGGCCGAGCGGCGCCTGGAGCAGCTTCACGGCCACGGACAGACCCAGAGCGAGGCCGCCCCAGAAGCGGTCACCGCGGGTCCAGGCCAGCAGCAGGAGACCGCTCACCAGGAGCAGGACGATGTCGACCTGGTCTTTCCAGAGGTCTCCACGCACCGGGAGGAAGCCGACTGTGAGGATTCCGGCCAGGGCGAGCTCCTGCCGGTCGCGGACCCCGATCGCCAGGTAGACGCAGCCGAGGAAGGCGACGATGCAGAGCTGCAGGAAGACCAGGAACGCGATCTCGGCCGGGCGGGTCCCAACGGCAGCTAGGGGCTGCAGAAGCCACCCCCACAACGGCGGATAGATGTAAGTCTGGTTGAACGCGTAGTCGGGGATCCGGCTCTGGAAGAAGGCCGTGTAAGGGTCGCGACCAGCCGTCAGATCGCGGGCGGCCCCGAGGTAGACCTCAAAGTCGGTGAAGGGCTGGCCAGAGGCGATCGGCACCACCAGCGTCGCCCAGAGGTGCTCCAAGCCAAGCGGGATGCCGGCCAGCGCCAGGCAGAGCCAGCGGAACCGGCGGTTGGCGAGCGGGCCCGGGTGGCGGGCCGGGCTACGCGGTGGCTGCGACGGCCGCGGCCGGGACCGGCGGGCTCGAGATGACGCCGTCGATGAGGCCGTAGGAGATCGCCTCCTCAGGGGAGAGGTAGAAGTCGCGGTCGGTGTCCTTGTCGACCTTTTCGATGGCCTGGCCGGTGTGCTTGGCGATCAGCTCGTTGAGCTCCTGCTTTACACGCAGGATCTCCTTGGCGTGGATCTCCAGGTCGGTTGCCTGGCCGCGCAGCCCACGCCCGCCGATGAGCGGCTGGTGAAGATGGATGCGCGCGTTGGGGAGCGCAAATCGGCGGCCCTTGGCCCCGGCCATCAGGAGCACCGTCGCAAAGCTCGCCGCCATCCCGACCGCCACCGTCGAGATGGGGGGCTTGACGTACTGCATGGTGTCGTAGATCGCGAAGCCCGAAGAGACCGATCCGCCGGGTGAGTTGAGGTAGATCTGGATCTCCTTCTCGGGGTCGTCCGCGGCGAGAAAGATGAGCTGGGCGACGATCAGGTTGGCGACCGTATCGTCGATCGGGCGGCCCAGCATGATCACGCGGTCACGCAGCAGCCGGGAGTAGATGTCGAAAGCGCGTTCGCGGTTGCCGCCTTCGTTTTCGATGACTGTGGGGATGTAGGCCACTGGGCCAGGGAATCCTACCAGCCGCTCTATATTGGCTTCGATGCCAGTGGCCGCCGCGCGCGTGCTGACGCCGGCGGAGTTCTTCCACGCGCTGCGGCTGAAGACGGCGCAGCGCCTTCCGCCCGACCTGCGCTCCTTCCAGTACCGGCGGATGGGCCGGCTCATGAAGTTCCACTACGGCCGGACGGACATCCACTTCGAGACCTGGCACCACTTGCGGAGCGGGCGCCTCGAGGTCGGCCTTCACTTCGAGGGCCGGCCGGACCTGAACCAGGCCGCCTTCGAGTTCTTCCGAGCTCGCATGGTCGCCGTCAAGGCGAGCCTGCCGAAGGCCGAGCTGGAGCCCTGGGATCGCGGCTGGACACGGCTCTACGAGACCATCCGCGCTCCCGACCTCGACAGCGATGTCCTGGATACCGCCGCGGCACTGCTGGCCGCCTACCTGACGGCTCTTGGGCCGCTTGTCGAAGAATTCCTCGAAGCGGCCGAACGATACTGAATGCCGGTGCGGCAATGAACCCCGTCCAGGTCACCCCCGAGCTGGAGCGCTACATCTTCGATCTGCTCGGGCCCCGCGATGCCCCCATGAGGGCGATGGAGGAGCACGCCGAGCGCGAGAACGTGCCCATCGTCGGGCCGCACGAAGGCAAGCTGCTCTACCTGCTGGCCAAGCTCGCGGGTTCGAAGCGCATCCTGGAGCTGGGCGCTGCCACCGGCTACAGCGGCGCCTGGCTGCTGCGCGCGACAGCGGGCGGGTCGCTGGTCACTATCGAGCGTGATCCGCGACGGGCGGCGCTGGCCCGCGCCAACCTCGCCGCCGCCGTGCCCAACGGCGACGCGGAAGTGCTGGAAGGGGACGTCTTCCAGGTGCTTCCCCACCTGGAGGGCCCGTTCGACGCCTGCTTCAACGACCTGCTCAACTCCCTCGCCTCTGAGCAGGACATCGAGCGCCTGTTCATGCTCTCGCTGGAAAAAGTGCGGCCTGGCGGCCTGCTGCTCGCGGACAACGCCTTGCGGCAGGGTGAGGTGTCGGCGCCGCGCGGCCAGCAGGCACGCAACGTTGCCGCGTACAACAAGCTGGTGGCGGCCACGCCGAGGCTCGAGAGCGTGATCGTCCCGATCCGGGACGGGCTCTCGATCGCGCTCGTCTCAGATTGACGCGACTCTTCGCCGGCACCCCGGTGTAAATTTCGCGCCGAGAGGAGCGAAAGAGAGGGCCAAGAGTGGGACGCATCTCAAGTCGGGCGTGGGCGGTCTCCGGCCTGGGTCTCTTGCTCATCCTGGTTGCCGAGGGGATCCGGGCGAGCCACTCCGTCGGTATCGCCTACTGGGGCGTCCTCTGGGTAGCGGGTTGGATCTGCCTCGTGGCCGGCATGGGGCTTGCCGTGAGCACCCGGCCCGGCTGGGCCGCGGCCGGCGTCAGCCTCCTCGGCACGGTGATCGCCGTCGCTCTCGCCACCCAGGGCCAGACCGCGTCCTTCGTTCTCTTCGCCAGCCTCGCGGTGGTCGGGATGGCGGTCGTGGTCGGCATGACGGTGCTCGTCAGCCTCGGCCTGCCCGTGGCGATTCGCGGGCAGCGCGCGCCGGCCTCGTCGGTCACCTTCGGGCTCACCGGGATCGGGCTCATCGTGCTGGCGGGCGCTTTCTCATTGCTCGGCAACGGCATGCCGCTCGGCTACGTCGCCTTCGCCTACGCGATCGGGATGCTGGGGATAGCGCTCAGTTTTGGCGCTCTCCACCTGCGAGACCGTGACCTAGCCTGAACAAGACCTAGCCTGGCCTGGGCTCTTCGCCCTCGATCCAGACCTCGCCGCCTGCGAAGAACTCCTTCTTCCAGATCGGGACGCTCTCCTTCAATCGGTCGATTCCCAGCTTGCAGGCCGCGATCGCTTCGGCCCGATGCGGGGCCGACACCGAGACCACGACGGACGCCTCGCCGATCTCCAGCGTCCCGGTGCGGTGCGCCATCGCGATCCGCGTCTCCGGCCAGCGCGAGCCGATCTCGGCCGCAATCTTTCGCATCTCTGACACCACCATCGCGGCGTAGGCCTCGTACTCGAGCCGGTGGGTGGAGCGGCCACGCGAGTTGTCGCGGACGATCCCGGTGAAGGTGCAGATCGCGCCCGCCCCCGAACGGGCGACCGCCGCCTCCAGGCGGCGCGCATCGAGGGGTTCGGATGTGAGCTCGAAGAGCACGGGCGAGCCCGACCCGTCGCCGCCGCTGACGGGAGGGATGAAGGCCACCTCGTCGCCGTCGGAGACCGGCGTCTCCCAGGCCGCCAGGGCCTGGTTCAGCGCGGGCCGAACCCACTCGGGATTCGCTTCCAGGGCTGGATGCTGCAGTCGCAGCGCCGCGTAGGCGTCTTGCAAGGTAGCCCCGGCCGGCAGCTCGAGCGCGATCCGGCTCGCTCCGGCCTGCTCGCGCAGGCGCGCAAAAAGGAGGGCGGTGATCCGCAGGCCGACCTTCACGTCCGGATCTTATCGATGAAGACCTGGACGTCCTTGCCGGAGTCGAGGGCCCGCTCCACGGTGCCACGAGTGCCGGTCGAAGCTCCATCCCAGAAGGCGACCAGCACGTCGGCCTGGTCGATCAGCCGCTGGTTTCTCACGGCGGCAACCCGGGCGTCCTGCGCCTCCTCGAACGACGCCGCCACCCGGATCACCGGGAGGCCACGCTCCCGGGCGGCTCGCGTGGCAGCCGCGTCCACTCCACTGGCGCTGCCCGTCACGACCGTCGACTCGCGCGGCAGCGAAGCGACGTACTCGGACACCCGGTCCAGGGCTGGATAGCGTCGGCTGCCCACGATCGCGTAGCGGCGCTTCAAGCCAGGCTCGCGCCTCAGCCCGCGGCCGCGCCCTGGTCCCGGAAGCTCCTGTAGTACTCCTCGAACATTCCCTTCAGCTTGACCGCCTGGCGGTCGTAGGCCTCGGTGTCCGCCCAGCGCCGCCGAGGGTCGAGGATCTCGGCCGGGACGTCCGGCACCGCGTCGGGGATGTGCAGGCCGAAAACCGGATCCTGATGCGTGGGGACCCCGTCGAGCCGGCCTTCGATCACCGCGCGCACGATCGCCCGGGTATGGGCGATCGAGATGCGTTCGCCGGTGCCATAGGCGCCGCTTCCCCAGCCCGTGTTGAGCATCCAGACACTGGTCCTGTGCCGGTGCACGCGGTCGAGCAGCATCTCCGCATAGGTGTCCGGCGGCAGCACCAGGAAGGGCGCCGCGAAGCAGGTGCTGAAAGTCGGCTCTGGTTCGTCGACGCCGCGCTCGGTGCCGGCGACCTTGGCCGTGTAGCCGCAAAGGAAGAAGTATTTGATCTGGTCACCTTCCAGCCTGGCCACGGCGGGCAGGACACCGAAGGCATCGGCCGAGAGGAAGAGGACCTGGCCCGGGTGGCCGGCCCGGCCGCCGACGTCGACGCTCGGGATGAAGTCGATCGGATAGGCCGACCGCGTGTTCTCCGTCCTGGAGTCGTCGTCGTAGTCGGGGATCCGGGTGTCGGGATCGATGACAACGTTTTCGAGGACGGCCCCAAAGCGGTTCGTGGCCGCGTAGATCTCGGGTTCGGCTTCAGCCGAGATGCGGATCGTTTTTGCGTAGCAGCCGCCTTCGAAGTTGAAGATCCCGTCGTCTCCCCAGCCGTGCTCGTCGTCTCCGATCAGCGTGCGCGTGGGATCGGAGCTGAGCGTCGTCTTGCCGGTTCCGGAAAGACCGAAGAAGAGCGCCGAGTTGCCCCGCTCGCCGTAGTTCGCGGAGCAGTGCATCGGCATCACGCCGGCCTCCGGCATCAAGTAGTTCAGGACCGTGAAGATCGATTTTTTGATCTCGCCGGCGTAGCGAGTGCCGCCGATGATGACCATCCGTTTGGCAAAGCTGAGGAGCACAAACGTCTCACTGCGGGTGCCGTCGGCCTTCGGATCGGCGCGGACGGAAGGCAGCGCCATGACTGTGAAGTCAGGCTTGAAATCAGCCCGCTCCTGCTGTGGGGGACGGATGAAGAGATTCTGTGCGAACAGCGAGTGCCAGGCGTACTCCGTAATGACCTGGACCTTCAGCCTGTACTGCGGATCCGCGCAGGCGTAGAGGTTCTGCACGTACACCTCGTTGGCGACGCAGAAGTCGACCATCTTGTCGAGCAGTCCACTGAATCCCGACGGCGAGATGCGCTGGTTCCCGGCCCACCAGGCGTCGTCCAGGAGCTTGCCTTCGCCGACGAAGAACTTGTCCTTCGGGGACCGCCCGGTGTGCTGCCCGGTCTCGGCGACCAAGCTCCCGGGGGCCGCGATCTGGGCCTCGCCATTCCTGATCGCGTGCTCGTAGAGCTCGGCCGGCGAAAGGTCCATCCAGACTCGAACGCGGGACCCGAATCCCAGGCGATCGAGCAGCTGGGTTTCAACCATCTGCATCGTCAGGCTCCATGGTAATAGCCCATCCCCGGCCCCCGAAGGGGAACAGGTGAGCGCAGCCGGTGGGTTGACCAGAGGTTATGAGACCCGATATCCAGCCTGGCGCCAAGTTCCCCGACTACGAGCTTCCCGATCACACCGGCACCCGCCGCCAGCTCTCCAAGCTGCAAGGTGGCGATCCGATGGTCCTGGTCCTCTCGCGCGGTCACTTCTGTCCGAAAGACCGCCAGCAGCACCGGCTCCTCGTCGAGATGGAGCCCGAGATCGAGGTCGCCTACACCAAGATCGTCACCATCTCAACGGACAACCTCCTCGAGCTCAACGAGTTCCGGAGCGGCGTCGGTGCTCACTGGCCCTTTCTCGGAGACCCGGGGCGCCAGATCCAGAGGGACCTCGATATCGCTGAATACACCGATCCTCAGCACAACCCGATGATCCCGTACACCTTCGTGCTCGAACCTGGGCTGGTCATCCACAGCATGTACAACGGCTATTGGTTTTGGGGCCGCCCCTCGCCCGCCGACCTCCGGCGCGACCTGCGCGAAGTCACGCTCAAGATCCGGCCTGACTGGGACCTGGGTGCGCC
The DNA here is from genome assembly GCA_005880695.1 of Chloroflexota bacterium. GTDB lineage: Bacteria > Chloroflexota > Dormibacteria > Dormibacterales > Dormibacteraceae > VBGR01. Next base: position 46,619 of record VBGR01000032.1, on the reverse strand, counting down.
GGGTCTGCGACAGAAGTGGGAGACCGGCGACAAGAAGGAGTTCTGGCCCTATGGGAAGAGCTTGCGCGAGGTCGTCTCCGGCATCACCGGCTGAGGCGTAGCATGTGGGCGGGTTCGGAAGCTACCCCCTGCCGTCAGAAGTCGGCGCGCCGCGCCGGCGCGCCGCCATTGAAGGAGGCTGGAAGATGGCAAAGTACGCGTTTCAAGGCGGATACACGACCGAGACTTGGGCCCGGTTCGTACAGAACCCTGGCGACCGCTCTGCCCCGGTCCGGCAAGCCGTCGAAGCAGCCGGAGGCAAGCTGGAGAAGCTTTACTGGTCCTTCGGCGAGGATGACTTCCTGGTCATCCTCGACTGCCCGAATGACATCGCCGCGGCAGCGATCGCCGTTGCGGTCGGCAGCAGTGGTGCGCTCCGCAACACGCGCACGACCAAACTGATCGAGGCCGACGAACTGAGCCAGATCCTCGAGAAGGCGAAAGCCGTCGCAGGAGCCTACGTACCGCCTGGCGCCAGGGAACCGGTTCGGGCCTGAACCGCAGTTACTAGCGGCGGGCGCCGATCCTTCGCGGCGCCCGCCCCGCCACGTAATCGACCAGGATGTACTCGCCCAGCCGCTCCGGCTGAACGAAGAAGGCGCGGCCTTTGTTCAGCTTGGTGACGCGGTTGATGAACTCGGTCAGGTAGGGGCCCCGCTCGAGCATGAACGTGTTGATCACGATCCGGTCTCGCGTGCAGCGCTGGACCTCTTTCAAGGTCTCCTGGATGGTCCTGAACGTCGGCGGATAGGCGAAGTAAACGCGGCCGTTGTCGAGGTGGGCGGTGGGTTCCCCGTCGGTGACCATGATCACCTGCTTGTTGCCGCGATGCCGGGCAAGCAGTGAGCGGGCGAGCTGGAAACCGTGCTGCATGTTGGTTCCGTAGACGTAGTCGTTGAGCGTGATCTGGGGAAGCGCCTCGGGCTTCAGCTCGACGGCCTGGTTCGAGAACCCGACTACGTAGAGCTTGTCGCGCGGGTACTGGCTGCGGATCAGCGCGTCGAGCGCCATCGCGACCTTTTTGGCGGCCAGGAAGCAGCCGCGCAGGAACATCGAGCGGCTCATGTCTACCATCAAGACCGTGCAGGCCTGGCTCGAGTGGTCGGTCTTGCGGACGACGAAGTCCTCGGGGTCGATGCTGATGGGCACGCCCGGCCCCTCGCGCTCGAGGGAGTTGAAAAGCGTCTCCTTCAGATCGATCAGGAACGGGTCGCCGTACTCATACGCCTTCAGGTCCTCGCCGGCCTCCGTGCCGACCCCGGTGAAGAAGGTGTTGTGCTGGCCGATCTGGCTCTTGCGGAGCCGGTCGAAGATCTCCTTCAGCGCGTTCTGGCCGATCCGGCGCATCCCCTTCGGCGTCAGCTCCAGGCGGCGGTCCTTCTTCTCCAGGTAGCCGGCCTTCTCGAGCAGCTCGGTGACGCGCTTCAGCTGGTCGATCGACTGGCGCGCCTCCGGGCCCAGGAGCTGCTCGGCGAGGCCGCGGTCGACGTCGTCCAGCCGGAAGCTGCCGCGCTCCAGCTGGGATTCCAGCCGGTCGACCCCCTGGAGGCGGTCCATGAGGCCCATCGCCTGCTGCAGGCTCATCGGCTCGTCGCCGAAGAACGGATAGCGCTCGGAGAGGTCCGAGGGCGGGAGCATCGACTCCATCAGGCCACCCAGGCGGGCCAGCTCGAGCCTGAGCGAGTCGTCCTGGAGCAGCTCGTCCATCATCCGGGCGAGCTCTTCGCGGGCCTCGGGCGACATGCTCCGGAGGAGGGACTGCATCTGCGCCATCTGCTGCTGAAGGTGCTCCATCAGCTGGTCCAGCGTCTCGATTCCCGGCGGGAACATCTGGCCGTACTTGTCCATGAAGGACTTGAAGTCGGGAGTCAGGCCCTGGGCCCGCTCTTCGAGCATCTTGTTGAGAGCCCGGACCATGTCGCGAATCTCTGAGAGGTCCTGGCCCTGCATCCGCTGAATGCTCTGCTTCATGCCCTGGAACATCTGGTCCAGCACCTGCTGCTGCAGCTTCTGCATGAGCTTTTCGAACTTCTCGCGGGCCGCCTCGTCCATGAACTCGTAGTTGCGCAGCTCCTTCACCCGGCCGCCGAGGTCGTCCGGGACGCGGTCGAGCTGGTCCTGGCGCTGCTTGGCCATCCGCTCCAGCAGCTTGCTCTGCTCGGGGGCGGCCTCCCGGACCTTGCGCTCGATTCCCGCCCGCTCCGTGTCGATCACGTCCTGCAGCTGCTCCTTCAAGTCTTCGACCACGCTGTCGAGGTCGAATCGGGCCAGCTCCCGCTCGCGCAACTCGTGCAGCTGGCGAGCGAGCTGGTCGAGCCCCGGCAGCTCCGGAGTGCCCCAGCGGTAGAGGCGCTGGAGCGCGCCCATCAGGTCGCCATGGCTCATCAGGTCGTCGGAGATCGACTCCAGGACGCTGTCAGCGTCGAGTGGGAAGGGCGTCTGGCTCCCGTCCCACCTGGAGTAGCGGTAGCGGCTGGGGCTCACGCTCACGAGGCGACTCTACCGCTAATGCTTGAAGAGCCCCATCAGCTCCGCCTTGTCCAGCGTGTTGAAGTGGAGCTGGAAGCCGACTACTGCACAGCTGGTGTCGGCCGTGACCGGCAGGCTTTCCTCTTTCACGGCAAAGAGCGTGAAGAGATAGCGGTGGGGATGGTCGCCCTGGGGAGGACAGGGACCGGCGTACCCCGGCTGGCCGGTATCGTTTCGCATCTGGACGGCACCATTGGGCAGCCCGCCACCGGCCGGCTTGCCCGCGTCGAGCGGCAGCTCGTTGACGTCGGCCGGGATGTTGGCCACCGCCCAGTGCCAGAAGCCGCTGCCGGTCGGCGCGTCGGGGTCGTAGCAGGTCAGCGCGAAACTCTTTGTCCCTTGCGGGGCGCCGGACCAGGCCAGCTGCGGCGACCGGTTGGCGCCGGCACAGCCGAACCCGTAATCGGTCGAGAGCACGTGGTCCATCGACAGGTAGTCCCCGTCCTTGAAGTTCGTGCTGGTCAGCTTCATTGGCGTCCTCCTCGACTCAATCGCTGGGCGGCCTGACCTCGGCCCAATTCCCGGAGGTCAGGAAGTCGATGAAGCCGGCCACCGGCTTGGCGAGCCGGCTCCGCTTCAGGTGCACGATGTTCCACTGGCGGCGAACCGGGAATCCATCCACTTCGAGCACGACCAGGCGGCCGCCGGCCTGCTCCAGCGTGATCGCGTAGCGGCTGATTGCGGCCAGTCCCAGGCCGGACTCGACGGCGTGCTTGATGGCGCCGTTGCTGCCGAGCTCCATCGCCACGGCAAGGTTGACCCCTACCCGGCGGGCCGCCTTCTCGACCGACCAGCGGGTGCCGGATCCTTCCTCGCGCATGATGAACGGCTCGTCCTTCAAGTCCTTGAGCGTCAGGCTCTGGCGGTCGGCCAGAGGATGGCCGCGGGGCGCGATCACGACCAGCTCGTCGGACAGAAACGGGATCACCTGGAGATCGGGGTTCTTCAAGGTCGGACCGACGATCGCGAGGTCGAGGTCGTTCTTCAAGACGTCCTCCTGGACCTTGCCGCGGTTGCCGATCTCGAGTGAGATGACAAGGCCAGGGTGCAGGCGCTTGAAGGCACCCAGAGCGACGGGGATGACGTAGATGCCGACCGTCGTCGAAGCGCCCACCTTGAGCGTGCCCCGTTCCAGGCCGTGCATCTCCTCGAGGGCGATCGAGGATTCGTCGATCAGGTTCAGGATCCGGCGCACATAGCCATAGAGGAGGTGGCCGGCCTGAGTCAGCTCGACATGCTTGCCCAGGCGATCCAGGAGATCCATGCCGATGGCTCGCTCGAGCTCCTTCACCTGGTAGGAGACCGACGGCTGGCTCAACTTCAGGTCGTGGGCGGCGACGCTGAAGCTGAGCCGGTCCGCCACCGCTTTGAAGACGCGCAGCTGGTGGAGCGTGATGTCGCGCTCGAGCGCCAGCGGCGTCGAGCGGGTGGAGCTGGTGCGGGTGCGGGGCATGCCTCTCCTGTATACCGATAATTGGGGCCGTGGCGCAGCGTAAGCCCAAGCCCTCCCTCTCCCCTGTCCGGCGGACGCGCCGGGCTTTGCCCAACCTGGAAGCACCCGCGCTGGAGCGGGCGACCGTCGCCGAGCAGAAGATCAACCAGTTCCGCAAACGTCGTTATGACGCGATCCACACGGGGCAGGAGCCGAAGGGCCGGCTCTCGGCCCGGGCGCGCATCGACCTCCTGCTCGACCGCGGCAGCTTCGTCGAGCTCGACCTTTTCGCCATGCACCGGGCCCGCGGTTTCGGCATGGAGGAAAAGCGCGTCGCCGGCGACGCCATGGTGGCCGGGTTCGGGACCGTGGAGGGTCGCCCGGTCTGCGTTTACGCGTATGACGCGACGGTGCTCGGCGGTTCACTCGGCGAGGTCACGGCCGAAAAGGTCGTCAAGGTCCAGGACATGGCGCTGCGCGACCGGGTGCCCATCGTCGGGATCAACGACTCGGGCGGTGCCCGGATCCAGGAGGGCGTAGCCGCGCTCGCCGGCTACGCCTCGATCTTCTATCGCAACGTGCGCTCTTCGGGCGTGATCCCGCAGGTCTCGGTCATCGCCGGGCCCGCCACCGGCGGTGCGGTGTACTCGCCCGCGATCACCGACTTCATCTTCATGGTGCGTGGGGTCGGCCACATGTTCATCACCGGCCCGGAAGTGGTCCGCGCCACCACCGGCGAGCGCGTCACCTTCGACGACCTCGGCGGCTCTGAAGTCCACGGCACCAAGTCGGGAGTGGCGCACTTCATGAGCGCCAACGAGCGCGAGTGCGCTCGCGATGTGCGGCGCCTGCTCTCCTACTTGCCCTCCAACGCCGCGGAGAGGCCGCCGTACCGGCCCACAGCCGACGATCCCGAGCGCGCGAACGAGGAGCTGCAGACGATCATCCCGGAGCGCCCGAACCTGCCCTACGACATGCGAAACGTCGTGCTGCAAGTCGTCGATGACGGCCAGTGGATGGAGGTGCAGCCCTTCTTTGCCCAGAACATCGTGGTCGGGTTCGGCCGGCTCAACGGTCATGTGATCGGCGCGGTGGGCAACCAACCACGCGTCCTGGCGGGCGCGATCGACATCGACGCCTCCGTCAAAGCGGCCCGCTTCATCCGCTTCTGCGACGCTTTCGGCATCCCGGTGATCTCCTTCGTGGACGTGCCCGGCTACCTGCCGGGGACGGCCCAGGAGCACGGGGGCATCATCAGGCACGGCGCCAAGCTGCTCTACGCCTACGCCGAAGCGACTGTGCCGAAACTCACTGTGATCACGCGCAAGGACTACGGCGGCGCCTACTGCGTCATGTCCTCCAAACAGCTCGGCGCCGACCTGAACCTGGCCTGGCCCACCGCCGAGATCGCTGTGATGGGCCCTGAGGCGGCCGTGAACTTGATTTACCGGCGCGACCTCGTTGCGGCGAAGAACCCGGACAAGCGGCGCAAGGAGCTCGTCGCCGACTACGTCGAGAAGTTCGCCAACCCGTACGTGGCAGCCGAGCGCGGCTATATCGACGACGTGATCGAGCCCCGGGAAACGCGCCGGATGCTGATCCGGGGCCTCGAGCTCTGCCTGACCAAGCGCGGCGACGCGCCCCCCCGCAAGCACGGCAACATTCCCCTATGAGCTCCATCCAGAGGATCGACAACGTCGGTGTGGCGGTCCGCGACCTCGGGCGGGCCGAGGACTTCTACACGCGGCTCGGATTCACTGTCAAAGACCGGGAGGAGAGCTCACTGACGGTGGCCGCCGGCGACGCGCGCCTCTGGATCTTCCAGACCTCCTCCGGGGAGCAACCAGCCCGGCGTGCTCCCGACTTGATGGGGAACCCGCCAGGAGTCGACCACGTGAGCCTCTGGGTTGGAGACGTGGACGCGGCGCAGATGCAGGCCAGGGGCCGCGGCCTGGAGTTCGAAGGCGAGCCGGGCGACACCGAGTGGGGCTTCCGCATGGTCGGCCTGACCGACCCGGACGGTAACCGGATCTACCTCCTGGGCGACCTGAAAGGTGGCCCGCGCGGGTCTTAACAGGGTCTCTTTTTCGCGGGCGCTCGTCTTCCCTAGAATCTGGCCACCGTTTCCGCCTACGAAGGAGCACAGACATGGCAACCCTACCGTCGAGCCTTCTCGTCGAGCCCTGGACGCCGCCCGTTCGGATCGTCGCCTCGCAACGGCGCCGGCGAACGGTCCAGGCGCGCTTGCGCAGCGGCGTTCTGGAGGTGCTGGTCCCGGCTTCCATGTCGGTGCGCGAACAGAACCGCTGGGTGGAGGTCATGCGGGAGCGGATCGAGCGCCAGATCCAGCGCGCTCAGCCGACCGACGAGAAGCTGGAGCGGCGCGCGCACCTCTTGAACCGCCGGATCTTCGGCGGCCGCCTGCGCTGGAACTCGGTCGCCTACGCCGAGCAGGACCGGCGTTGGGGCAGCTGCAGCTTCACCGCCGGCGTGATCCGGATCTCGCGGCGCGCTGAGCAGCTGCCGCCTTTCGTGCTCGACTATCTGCTCGTCCACGAGCTCGCCCACCTCGAGCACGCCGAGCACGGGCCGGCGTTCTGGGAGCTTGTCAACCGTTATCCGCTGACCGAGCGGGCACGCGGCTACCTGATGGCCATCGATCACGGCCTGACCTCCGGCGACGATCCGGACGACGAACCCGAGTATTGAGCAGGGCGTCCTGCCCCGATTACGAGGTCAGCAGGATCTTGGTAGCTTCACGCTCCGCGAACATCCGGTAGGCCTCTTCGCCCTCCTCCACCTTCATGCGGTGGCTGACGACAACCGCGGGGTCCAGCCGCCCGGCCTTGATCAGGTCAAGCAGCGGGCGCATATAGGGCGGGACGTTGCAGAGGCCGCCCGTGTAAGTGAGGTCGTTGAACCACACGTGCATGTAGGGGAAGTCCTGCTCGGTCGCCTCGGGCACTCCGACGACTGAGACCGTGCCACCGTGCCGAACGCTGTGCAGGGCGATCTCGATGGTGGCCGGAAGGCCCACGCATTCAATGCTCCGGTCGGCGCCGTAGCCGCCGGTGACCGACTTGATGTGCTCGGAGGGATGCACGGCGGCACCATTGATCGGTGTCGCGCCCAATCCCTGAGCCACCTCGAGCCGGCTGTCCACGCGGTCGACCGCGAACACCTGAGCGGCGCCGAAGAGCTGGGCGGACATGACCGCCATCAGCCCAACGGGGCCGGCGCCTACGACAGCCACCGTGTCGCCTGGCTCGATGCCCGCCCGCTCGGCGCCGAAGTAGCCGGTCGCCAGGATGTCGCCGACGAAGAGCGCTTGCTCGTCCGAGACACCGTCCGGGATAGGCTCCAGCGTGTGGTTGGCCAGGGGCGCCACCACGTACTCAGCCTGGCCGCCGCCGAGGTTGCCGAAGTACTCGCCGTGGCCGAAGACGCCCTTGTGCTCGCACTGCGAGAACCAGCCGCGGCGGCAGTAGAAGCAGTGGCCGCAGTAGCTGAAGAAGCAGGCCACCACCCGATCCCCAGGCTTGACGCGGGTCACATGCTGGCCGACCTCCTCCACCACGCCGGAGAACTCGTGGCCGAGGACGGCCCCCGGGTTGACCGGGGTTCGCACGTGATAGATGTGGAGATCGGACCCGCAGATGGCGCTGACCGTGACTCGGACCAGGGCCTCGTCGGGACCCTGGATCCCAGGCTTGGGCACGTCGTCCACCCGAACCTCTCGTTCGCCCTGGAAGGTGACCGCTTTCATTCCCCAGCCCGATTCTACTGGCGGCCTCCTCAACTGGGCCTTTACGGCTGCAGATATAGTGCGTATAGTGATAAAAGCTTTATCACTATTTAGGCTGCGCACAGGTACGCGGCCGGGAGGTTCAACTGGCAATGCAAGAGATGCTCTGGGTAGCCGTCGTCGTGGTGGCGGTGCTGTTGGTCGTGGCCTTTATCGTGAGAGCGATCAGCAACCGTCGCGGACGGCCTTCCTTCCGGACCAGGTCCCTGCCCGTGGGCTACTTCAGCGCTTACCAGACCCGGATCCAGGAGCTGCAGGCGATGTTCGTCAATCAGCCCCGCGAGGCCGTGGCCGGAGCCAAGCACATGGTCGACGACCTCATGATGCGGCTCGGCTACCCGACCAGATTGGATGAACGCGAGCGCATGCGTGACCTCGCGCACGTCCACCGACCGCTGGCCGAGCACTACAAGGCCGGCGTGACACTGAAATCCGATTCCACCACTGAAGACCTGCGACGCGCGCTCCAGCACTACCTGGATCTCGCCCGCGGCCTCATGGACCGGGCGCAGCCCGAACATGAGGAGCCGGCCGGCCGGCGCGAGATCGCCGGCTGACCAACCTCTAGCCTCTTAAAGGGCCGGGCCTCGCGGCTCGGCCCTTTATCTTTCTCGGGAAATGCGCCTAAAGAACGCCGTCGTGCTGGTCACGGGCGCGTCGAGCGGGATCGGGGAGGCCAGCGCCCTTGCCTTCGCACGAAGCGGCGCCCGCCTCGCCCTCTGCGCCCGCCGGCTAGAGCGGGTGCAAGCAGTTGCGCGGCACTGTCGCGAGCTGGGCTCGCCCAAGGTCACCAGCAAGCGCGTGGACATCTCGAAATCGGCTGAAGCCCGTGGTTTCGTCGCCGGCGCGCTGCGCGACTTCGAAGGCGTGGACGTCCTTGTCAACAACGCCGGGGCCGGCTGGTCCGGGCACCTGAAGGACATGCCGGAGGACACGATCCGGCAGTTGGTCGATACCAACCTGCTGGGCGTGATCTGGACGACGCAGGCCGCGCTGCCGGCGATGATCGCGGCCCACCGCGGCGTGATCATCAACGTCGCCTCGGTCGCCGGCTACCGGCCAACGCCGTACTCGGCGGTCTACGGCGCCACCAAGCACGCCCTGGTCGGCCTCTCACACGCACTTCGGGGGGAGCTCAGCGGAACGGGGGTCAAGGTCTCCGTCGTCTACCCCTACATCACCCGGACCGAGATGGTGGGCCAGGCGGCCGGGCCCGTCTACTCGGCGGAGTGGGTGGCCAGGCTGATCGTCCGGACGGCCCGCCTGCCGCGCCGGGACGCGATAGTTTTTCCGCTTCGGGTCGCTCACCTGCTGGAGCCCGTGTTCGGCGGTTTGCTCGACCACGCGATCGGCGAGGTGCGCCGCCAAGGTGAACCTGACCTCAAGGGATGACGCGACTTCTAAGCCAGCAAATTGCCCTGTTCTGGCGGCGCTGATCTTCTTGATTTGGAGCGGCGCACTCGCGCCGCCTGCCGCGCGCTGCGGCGCGCGAGTCTGTAAGGAAGGGCCTTTACGTTTTGAACCGGGCCCAACGCGAAAGGGGCTTCCAACTTCAGGAAGCCCCTTTGAACCCGTTAGTGGGCCGACGCGGTCCGCGCTTTGGGTGCGAACACCACACCCCGGATCGTCCCGACCGCCCAGTCGACGAGCACGCCGACCAGCGCCGCAATCAGCGCCGTCAGCGGGTGCAGGTGGCCGAGCTGCGGGCCCAGCTGCGCGTATGTCTCGCCGAACACGATGGCGATGAACGGGAAGGCCGCCGTGCGCCAGATCGTGTCCTGTGACCTACCGAGAATGAGTCCGTACCAGAAAAGACCCAGTCCGTAAGCGACCGCGCCCATGAGGACGACTGTTCCGAAATCCATGTGCTTGATGCACCTCCTGATTTGTGCGAGACCTTTCTCTAAAACGCCTCGACAGAAAGACATAAGCGAGCAGCCTTCTGCGAGTTACGGCGGAGTTACAATGCCGCCGCTTTGCGGCGGGGGCTCCTCTACTACCTGACCCACTGGCACACGTTCCGGACGGTGGTTGGAATCGTCCTCGCACTGCTCATCGCGAGTGCCCTGTTTTGGGTCTATACAGAGCCGGCTCGAATCCCCGTCCACCCCGAAGACCGCCTGCTGGCGACCGACGAGCCGCCCGACCCCAACGTGGTCATCGTGGGCATCGACGACCGGAGCATCGCCGGCTTCGGAGCCCACGGCGAGTACCCCTTCAAACGGGACCGCTACGCGACAGTCCTCAACAACCTGAAGACGGCCGGCGCGGCCGTCGCCGCCTTCGACATCCAGTTCAGCGAGGACTCCTCACCGGTCGGCGATGACGCATTCGCCAGCGCGATCGGCCAGGACAACTTGGCGGTAGTTCTCGCCTATGGTCAGACCGATCTTCAGACAGCGGGACCAGGGCTGCTGCGGATGAAGAACAGCGGGGCCATCGACCGGCCGCTGGACAAATTCGTCTGCGGCGACCCCAAAGCGCTACCAGGGTGCAAGCCTGTTGCCCAGCTGGGCAGCACCGCGATCATCACCGACCCCGACAAGGTCGTGCGCTTGATGCCGATGTTCGTTGAGGCTCGCTGCGCCAGCAAGACCGCCGCCGACGAATGCGTTTCCGGTGTGCTGAACCCAATTAGCTTCGTCGCCTACCGCCAGCTGGTCGCGGGCACATCTGTGCCGTTGACTTACACACCGCAGGGCGCGCATTTCGGTGGCATCTGGACCAAGCCTCTTTGGACCGATGGCCAGGGCCTCTCGCTGATCGACTACCGGGGTGGCCCGAGCGCCGACGGCGGTTGGTTTCAGCGACATCACCAGTACCTGAGCTTCGGCGATGTCTACGACAACAACTTCGACCGCTCGGCGGTCGCCGGCAAGATCGTCCTGATCGGCTCCTACGGCGCCGCCGGAGTGCATGACGAGCAGCAGACGCCCAGCAGCCGTGGCGCGTTCATGCCTGGCGTCGAGGTCCAGGCGGCGATGATCCAGACCCTGGACTCGATCAACCAGTCGAAGTTCCTGCAGCCGGAGCCGGCGAGCTGGGTTCTGGCTAGCCTGCTGATCCTCTGCGTCCTGCTCGGCGTCTTGCTGCCTCGACTCCCGGCCCTTTTCGGTCTCACCCTGACGCTCGGCGCGATCCTCGTTTACACCGGTGGCTGGATTCTGCTTCTGGGCGTCTTCACCGCCGGCCTGGTGCCCAACCTGCTCGAAGTCTGGCTCGCGCTCGGCCTCACCTACGCCGGGCTGATGGCCTACCGCTTCCTCTACGAGGAGCGGGAGAAGCGGAAGGTGACGAGCATCTTCGGGCTCTACTTGAAGCCCGAGCTCGTGGATGAGCTGAGCCGGAGCCGCAGCATCGCTGAGATCCCGCTCGGAGGCGTACGGCGCGAGATCAGCCTGCTTTTCGTTGACATTCGCGGGTTCACGTCCATGTCGGAGCGCATGGAAGCCGAGGACGTGTTGAAAGTCCTCGACGTTTATCTCGAAGACCTGAGTCAGATGGTCTTCAAATGGGATGGCACGCTCGACAAGTACGTCGGGGACGAGATCATGGCGATCTGGAACGCCCCCGCCCCGCAGCCCCAGCACGCGCTCAACGCGGTGCGCTGCGCCTGGGAGATGGCGATGCGAATGCCGGAGGTCAACGAGCGACTCAAGGCGAAGGTGTTGCCAGAGGTCCAGTACGGGATCGGCGTCAACAGCGGTCTGGCCGCGGTCGGCCAGATGGGCTCTCAAAACCGGCGCACCTATACGGCGATCGGCGACACCGTGAACACCGCCGCGCGCTTCTGCGGCGCCGCCGGCCCGGCGCAGATCTTGATCGGCCGGCGCACGCGCGATCTGGTCCAGGACTACGTGGCCGTAGAGGTGGTCCCCGGACTGCAGCTGAAGGGCAAGAGTGCGGACAAATTCGGCGTGTACCGGGTCACGGCCATCCGCGAGTCGCCCGGCTCACCCTGGGTGACGGCGCCTGGGATGCAGGATTTCTCCGACGTTGGCGCCGGCCAGAGGCCGACGGCGATCGGCGCGAAAGCGAGCTTCGCGAACGAGGGCGAGCCGGTCACCCACTAGATCCATATAGACGCGTTGGCGCGATCCCTCCACTAGCTTTTTGGGGCTTTTGGCGGGATAATTCCGGAGGTTTCATTTCTCTATCTCCATGTAAGACTGGAGGGTCTTTTATGCAGCAACCACCGCCTTCCATGCAGCCGCCCCCGCAGGGCCCACAGCCATCGGCGGCGAGCACCGGGATGGACAAGAAGACCGCCGCTCTGCTCGCCTACCTGGTGACCTGGGTGACGGGCATCATCTTCCTGTTCGTCGGCAGGGCCGACCCGGACATTAAATTCCACGGCGCGCGCTCTCTCGTGATGTTCTTGCCGATTCAGATCATCTGGTACCTGGCCAGCCTGCTCCCATCAGGCATCGCACTGATACTCGGCTGGCTCTTCGCCATCGGTTACCTGGTTCTCTGGATCTTCTGCCTCTACAGCGCCTGGACGCAGAACGGCGCAAGGTTCAACATCCCGATCCTCAGCGGCGTGGTCGACCCCCTCGCCGAGCAAGTGGCGTCCAAGGTCTAGACCACTTCAACTTCGACTCCACCGAGAGGCCCCCCGGGTGGGGCCTCTTCTTCTTTTCAGCCGCGCTTAAGGCGGCTCATCGCCGAGAGGATGCCGGCGCGCAACGCGTCACGCTCGCGGCGTGCATCGGCCAGGTCCTCGCGAAGGCGCTGGACCTCGACCTCGAGTGTGTGCAGGCGAGGATCCGGCTTCCCGACGCGCAGCTTCGCTTCGTCGATCTCCATCCGGTAGCGGGCTACGTCGACTTTGAGCTTGCGGTTCTCGTCCAGCAGTTGCTGGACGATCCCTTCTGAGCCCATCAGTCGCGGTACCGCTCGGGGTCGACCGGCCGGCAGAAGCCTGGCTGGAATTCACGCAGGCGGAGATGCTCCATCTCGCCGCGGACGTACCGCGCCTTGATCTCCAGGCCCGGCATGCCACGCACCATCCCGCTGGTCGTGCTCTCATCCTCGTAGGGAAAGCGATAGAGGTTGTAATGGTCGACGAGCAGACAGAGGCGGAGCTCGGTCGAACCATCCGCCTGCTCGATGTTCTTGTAGCAGGGGACGACCCGCCGGGCGAGGTCGGTGATCTTGAAGCCGTCGACCCTCTGCAGCATGTAGTCGATCGGCGAGCGCATCAAGCGAAAATGCTACGTGGATTGGACCTCAACTTGAGCGCGGACCAGCGGGCGCTCCAGCGCGAGATGCATGACTGGCTCAAATCCAACTTCGAGAGCCGGTTTGCCGAGCCCACGCCAGAAGCCTCCCGCGCCTGGCAGCGGCGCTTGCAGGAGGGCGGCTGGGGAGCCCCCACCTGGCCGGTCGAGCACGGCGGCCGGGGAGCGGGACCGATCGAAGCCCACCTGATCGCACAGGAGCTGGAGCGAGCGGATGCCCCGCGACCGATGACCGTGATCGGGATCGGCTGGGCGGGCCCCGCGATCATCGCCCACGGCAGCCCTGACCAGAAACGCCAGCTGCTGCCCCGCATCCTCGACGGCAGCGATCTCTGGTGCCAGCTTTTCAGCGAACCGGACGCTGGCAGCGACCTGGCCGGCCTGCGCACGCGCGCCGAGAAGAAGAACGGGCGCTGGGTCGTGAGCGGCCAGAAGACCTGGACGAGCTTCGCCCAGGAGGCCGACCTCGGCATTCTCCTGGCACGCACGGATCCGAGCTCGGCTCGCCAGGCGGGCATCACCTGCTTCGCGTTCAAGATGCGTCAGCGAGGGGTCGAAGTCCGCCCGATCAAGCAGATGGACGGCCGGGCGACGTTCAACGAGGTCTTCTTCGACGGCGCGGAGGCGGCCGCTGAGGAGGTCATCGGCGAGGTCGGCGATGGCTGGCGGGTGGCCATCACCACCCTGATGAGCGAGCGGGTCGGCCTCTCCAGCGGGTCGGGCACGCTCTGGGGCGACGGCCCCAGCCTGGGCGACCTCGTCGAGCTGGCCGGCCGGACCGGCCTCGACGCCCGCCAGCGCCAGCGCCTGGCGGCTCTCAAGGTCGAGTGGGAGGCGATCCGGCTCACCCGCTACCGGATGCTCTCACGGCCCCGGAGCGCCCACTTGAGCTCCATCGGCAAGTTGATGTCAGACCGCTGGGGCCAGAAGGTCAACGAGCTCGCGGTCGAGCTGCTGGGCCCCGCGGGCCTGCTCCTGGACACGCCCTGGGCGCAGTCCTTCCTCTTTTCGCCCGCCCTCACGATCGGCGGCGGAACGACCGAGATCCAGCTCGACATCCTCGCCCAGCGGGTGCTGGGCTTGCCTCGAGCGCGGTAGCGCCAACCGGGCGGCCCCCCACCCTGCCCACCCCCAGCCAGCGGGGGGAGGCGGTCGCTCAAAGGAGTGCGAGTTGCTTTGGTTGCGGCGGCGGGACCAGCTTCAAAGCCCGCCGGTCCCCAACACCGTGCTTCTCACGCAAGCCGGCCACCAGCTTCTGCACCGGTTCGCTCCGAGCCGCCGGCAGGTAAGCACCTTGTCGGTATTCGGCCAGGTAGCGCGGCAGCAGTTCCGGCCAGTGCTTGGCCACACATTCGAGGAAGTGCTCCTTGGTGCCCGGCCGCAGGTAAAGAAGGTTGGCCCAGACCGAGACTGCACCCGCCTCGCGAGCGGCCTTCACGACTTCCTCCAGCTGCTCGGGGCGGTCGCTCAGGCCCGGCAGGATGGGCGCCATGCCGACGCTCGCCTTGATCCCCGCCGCGACCAGCCTGGAGAGCGCCTGCAGCCGCTGGCGGGGGTGTGCTGTCCCCGGCTCCGTCCGCCGCCAGACCTCATCGTCGACGGTCGGCACGCTGAAGGTGACCGAGAAGCTCGCCCGCTTGGAGAGCTCGGACATCACATCGATGTCGCGCACGATCATTGGTCCGCGCGTGATCAGCCCCGCCGGGTTGGCGTGGCGGGCCAGCACTTTCAGGCAGCCGCGGGTGAGCTGGTAGCGACCCTCGGCCGGCTGATAGGGGTCGGTGGCGGCGCCGATCACGACCGCCTCACTCTTCCAGGCAGCCCGCGAGAGCTCCAGGTCGAGGACCTGGGCGACGTTGGTCTTGACCCTGATGGCGCGCCCATAGCGATCGTCCGAGGGACGGTCGGCACGCTGTTCGAAGGCGCGCACGTAGCAGAAGGCGCAGCGGTGCTCGCAGCCCATGTACGGGTTGAGAGACCAGTTGAAGGGCATCCCACGGACCCGGTTGAGGGCGCTCTTACACGGCTGCTCGACGTACTCGACTTCGGTCTTGCGAGGCTCGGGAAGCTGCACCGGCTTTGATTCTAGAACGTTTGTTCGATGGTCGGGTGGTCGAGGAGGGGCAGAAGTCGTTCAAGACGCAGCGCTCGCAAGCCGGCTGGCGGGCGAAGCAGACGCGCCGGCCATGCAGGATCAGCCGCAGAGATAGGCCGGTCCATTCCGAGGGCGGCACGATCTCCGTCACGTCCTTCTCGATCTTCACCGGGTCGGTCGAGTCGGTGAGCCCGAGCCGCTTGGTGAGTCGCTTGACGTGCGTATCGACCGCGAACCCGGGCACCCCGAAGGCCACGCCGAGCACCACGTTGGCGGTTTTGCGGCCCACGCCGGGCAACGTGGTGAGGTCCTCCATCTTCGGCGGCACCTCCCCGCCATAGCGCTCGACCAGCGCCCGCGCGGCGCCGACTATCGCCTTCGTCTTCTCACGGAAGAAGCCGGTCGGCTTGATCACCTCCTGGATCTCATCGGGGTCGGCGCCGGCGAGCTCGGCCGGACCGGGCCAGCGCTTCCGGATCTCGGGCGTGATCCGGTTCACGGTCTTGTCCGTCGACTGGGCGCTGAGGATCGTGGCGATGAGAAGCTCGAAGGGATTCGTGAAGTCGAGCTCGCACTCCTCCGGGTAGACCTGCTTCAGGCGCTCGACCGCGAGAACAGCGCGCTGCCGAGCCCCCCTGGGTCTCACGGGTACTGTGACCTAGCCAAGCAACTTGCGGGCGGCGGCCGCGATCTCCTGCCCGCCGGCCCGCCCCTGGAGCCGGCTGGTCGCCTCCTTCATGACCTTCCCGAACCCCGCCGGACCTTCCGGCTGGACGTCAGCGATCACCTTGCGGAGCGCGGCCTCCAGCTCCTCCGGGGAAAGCTGGGCGGGCAGGTACCGCTTGAGCACTTCGGCAGCCGCCCGCTCGCGCGCCGCCGACTCGCCTCGCCCGGCGGACTCGAAAGCTTCGGCCGCCTCCTGGCGCCGCTTGATCTCGCTGCGCGCCTCCGCAACGACCAGGTGGTCGCTGATCGAGCCCTCGAAGCCTTTCTCCTTGCTGGCGTTCACCACCTCGCTCTTGAGCAGGCCGAGGCTGGCCAAACCGACCTCGTCCGATCTCCGCCGGGCGTCGCGGAGATCGCTTTCAAGCTGTTCGTAGAGGCTCACAGTGCGGACATATAATCGCAACCTCATGAGTCCCCTCGCCGTAGGGCCGATCATCGCCCTGCTGGGCATCGTGGCCACGTTCTACCTCCTTCGCAACAAAGCGCGGGTGCGCAAGTCCATGTACCGCACCCTCCGCGATGAGCGCGAGCGCCAGCTGCGGCACGCCCGCGAACGCGCGCTCGCAGCCCGGGCCGCCGCGGCCAGGGCGACCGAGGCCGCCAGCGCGCCCGCCGCCGCCAGCCCCGCGGCGACGGCTGAGCGGGCCTCCACCGCCTATGTGGGGGTCCCGACGCAGGAGGTCCAGCAGCCGCCCGCGGCCGCCCCCGAAGCGGTTCCGGCTCCGCCGCCGCCGGCGCCCATTCAGGAGCCTCTACCGACACAAGAGGTCGAGTACACGCCGCCGGTGAGCAAAACCGAACCGGCGCCCGAACCGGCGCCTGAGCCGGTGCTCGAAGCTGAGCCTGAGCCCGAACCGGAGCCGGAGCCGGTCGCCACGGAGCCAATGGCAGGAGAGGCGCCCGCAGCTCCCCAGAAGGCCGGTTGGGAGATCGTCGAGCCGGCTCCGAAAGATCCGGTGGCAGCGCAGCGCGAAGGCATGGCCACACGGGCCGGCAAAGCGGCCTGGGAGCTCGACACGACCGAGCGCGAGGCGATCGAGATGCGCCACAAGAAGATCAAGGACAAGCTGGTCGATCCGGATACCGAGGCCGAGGTGAAGGAGAGCCTGGCGCAGACCATGCTCAGCTACGTGGGCTTGGTGCTGGCGCTCCTGGTGGTCCTGCTGGGCATCATCTTCATGCTCGGCTCGCGGGCGACCTAGCTTCAGAACACAAGCACCACGATCGCCGTTGCCAGCCCGGCCACCACGCCGAGCGCGAGCAGGATGGTCCCGGCCCGGTCGCGAGCCAGGCACCAGCTCGGAAACACGAGCACGACCGCGCCCGCGATGACGCGGAAATAGGCGGTCGGGTCGGACCAGGTATCGGAACCGGCCGCCAGCCCGACCAGCGCGTAAGCAGCGCCGGCCCAGGCCCCGCCGTCGCGAGCCCAGGCCAGCCGGACCAGGGCTAGAAGGCAGATGAGCACGGCGACGAGGAGGAACATCGCCCGCGCGGGCTGTGGTACGAGGTCGCGGGCAAGCAGCAAAAAGGGTGCGCCCGGCGGATCGAGGAGGTGACCGCCAAGCGTGCTCTCGTGCGCCCGCACCGTACGCCAGACAAAGAGCGACCAGCCGGCCAGGACTGCCAGTGCGAACGCCTGGCGAGCGGCAGGCCGCCAGCGCCGCGCAAGCAGGTGCCGGGCTCCTTCGGTCAGCAGTGCGACAGCGCTCGTCTCCTTGGCGAGGCAGGAGAGCAGCAGAAGGCCAGAAGAGCCGGCCAGCATTCCGGCCGCGAGCAGCGCCAGCTGAAGTGGCTCCGTCAAGTCGAGCATGATCGGGATCCAGAGGCCCGGGAAGAGCCCGACGGCAAGCGCCAGCCAGGGGCTTCGGCCCGCCCGGATCGCCGCCAACGCAGAGATCGTCACCACCGCCGTCGCGGCCAGCACGTTGAGGGCGACCAGCACGAAGGGCAGCAGCTGGCGCTGGCCGAGGCTCAGCAGCCAGGCCAGGAACGGGTAGAGGATCCGGCGGTAGCGGAGCGAGTTGTCGAGGCTTGTCGCGGTCTCGGGCTTGCGCAGGAACGGGTCCTGCGCGATGTAGAAATAGAACTGGCCGTCATAGCCGACCCCGCGGATGGGCACCTGGCCCGGCAGCAGGACGGCCGGCCGGCTCAGAAGCTCCCCCGCCTGGATCGGGCGCAGGTAGCGAAAACCGTCGGTGGACCCAACCCGCAGCGCGAGCAGCGTGAAGAAGAGGAGCCCCACCAGGCTCGGCGCGAGGGCTGGGTGGGGCCGCACGGCGACAAATCATGACCCAGAATGGCCGCGTGCAAGATGGCGGCGCCGGCAGCTTGTTGCGCCGCTACCTCGGCCTTCAAGGCCTTCTTCTCGCCTTCGCGGTCGTGGACGCGGTCGGGCTCGTCGTCGTGATGCAGCTGGCGCGGCTCGACTGGCTGGGCTATGCGGCCGCGGCAGTCGCCATCGCCGCAGCGGTGTTCGGCTTCCGAGACGGCACCTCCGACCGGCTGCGAGCGGCGGCCCTCGGGCTGCTGGTCTTCCTGCTGCTGGCGCTGCCGCAGGGCGTCTTGATCGCGGCCCAGCCGGCCAACGCGCCGGTCCACGACGGCGTCCTCCTGACCGACGCGGCCGCCGGGCGTCTGCTGCAAGGGCAGGATCCCTACGGCCACGACTACATCGACAGCCGCGCCCGCTCCTTCTACCTCTCGGACGTGCCTGTCAACTTCGGCCTCCGCCACTACGTCTACATGCCAGGGATGATCCTGCTCGACCTGCCCGTCAGAGCTCTTGGCGGGGACCGGGCCAACTTCACCTGGATGTTCCTGCCGGGCTTGCTCGCCTTGGCCGTCGCCTGCTGGAGCGTCGGGCGGCGGCAGGCGGAAAGCCAGGCGGCTCTGATCGCGGTGGTCCTTAACCCGCTCTTCCAGCTCGACTACCTGTACTTCTTGAACGACCTCTTCGCCCTGGCCCCGGCGTTGGCGGCGGTCGGGATGCTGCGACGAGGGCGACCGCTACTGGCCGGGATCCTGCTCGGCCTGGCCATCGGGACCAAGCAGCAGGCGGTCCTCTTCCTGCCGCTTTTCTTGATCGCTGCGGGACTCCTACTCCGAAGGCGCGGTGCGCTCCAGGCCGTCAGCGCGACGTTCGCGACCGCGGCGTTCCTGGCGCTGCCGTTCCTGGCCTGGAACCCGGGGGCGTTCGTGGCGGACACCGCCGCCTTCTTCTTCGGGTCCGGCGTGGATGCCTACCCGATCAGGGGAATCGGGCTGCCCGGCGACCTGCTCGCCCTCGGCGTCCTGCAGAGCCGCTGGGAGGCCTTCAGCACCCCGCCCTTCCAGGCGTTCGCCGTGCTGCTGGTGCTGGCGACCGGCCTCAACCGCCTCTGGCGGCGCTGGTCCTGGCCCGAGTTCTGGTTCTGGCTGGGGCTCGAAACGCTCGCCGTCTTTTTCTTCGGCCGGGTGCTGGCGCCCAACTACCTCGACCTCGCGCTCACGATCCTGGGGCTGAGCTTCACCCTATGGCTGGTAGACCAGGCTCCAGCTCAGGCCGCCATCGGGCGACCGGTAGAGGCCGCCCCGCGCCAGCGCCGCATAGAAGACAAAGCCGGACTGCTCCGTCGTTGAGACCACCCGGGTCACCTCTCGGCCGACGAAGGCGCCGACCGGGTAGATGCCGTCCGTGGTGGCGACCAGGCCGGTCGTGATCGACCAGATGCCGGCCTTGAAGCGGTTGACGCGGAGGCCATCGGCGACCCGGTAAAGGTCGCCCCTCCAGTCCCCCACATAGCCGTCGTAGAGGGCCGTGGCCCGATCGGGCAGGCCGGCGAGGTGGTGCCACGTCTGGCCGCGATCATCCGACTCGAGGACGCCGAGCAGAGTCGCCGCCAGGTAGGGCGCTGCCTGTAGCGCTTCGAACTCCGTATCGCTCCGGGGCACCTGCGCCGCCTGCCAGGTCAGGCCGGCGTCCTCCGAGCGCCAGAGCCCCTCCGCCCAGGCTCCCGCCAGTCCCACGCCATCCCCCATGGCAACTGCTGTGAAGCGTCGCCCTGGAATCGCGTTCCGCCAGCTCTGGCCCTGGTCGGTCGAGACGTAGAGCCCGCCCTCGGTGGCGAGCAAGAGGGTGTGCTCATAAGCCGACAGGCCCCGATAGATGGCCTGGGGCAGGTGGCCGGCGACGGTGGCCTGGCCGTCGCGCAGCAGGATCAGTTCCCGGCGCTGCTCGTCGGCCAGGTAGACGCCTCCCGCGGGCGCGGCTGCCAGGGCCGTCCAGAAGCCCTCCCCGCTAGGGCTCGTGCGCTCGCGGAGGAGGACGGCCCCGAACGTGAGCGCGACCGCGACCGCGATCGCCACCGCCCGGAGGAGCGCGCTGTAAAACATGCGGCTGCAGGTATACCACCGGACTCGCGCTGAAGCAGGAAAGTCAGCCCGCGAATTTGATGATCGCCCGCGCCAGGCTCAGCCGCTGCGCCGAGCTCGACATCACCGTGTCGGTGACCGTCACCGAGTAGCCGAGCTTCTCGATCTGGTCCGCTTCGCCGGCGTCGCGAACGTCGAGGACGAAGGTTCCGGCGACGTCACGGTAGCCGGCCGCCACGGCGGTCGCGGTCGGTGCCC
The DNA here is from genome assembly GCA_005880695.1 of Chloroflexota bacterium. Taxonomy (GTDB): domain Bacteria; phylum Chloroflexota; class Dormibacteria; order Dormibacterales; family Dormibacteraceae; genus VBGR01. The sequence goes on along the minus strand of VBGR01000032.1, from coordinate 26,139 downwards.
GGCCGAGACTGCGCAGCATCTCGATAGTGGGACCTTTCAAGGCCTGCCCGCCGACGATGGGCGAAACGGCCAGGGTTCGCCTCCGGTCCAGCAGCGGGCGCAGCAGCGCCAGAATCGGTTCGACGCTGATGACCGGATTGGAAGGGCCGATGACGACGAGGTCGGCGGCGGCCAGGATCTCAGCCAGGCCGGGCGCCGGGCGCGCCGACTCCACGCCGCGCAGCTGAATTTCAAGCGCTGGAGGTCGCTGGCCGTCCCGTACGAACCACTCCTGGATGCCGAGCTCGCCGCGTTCCGTCCGCACCCAGGTCCGCAGCGGCTCGTCGCTCATGGGCAGCACGAGGGCCGCCAGGTCGAGCTGCCGGTCGAGCTCCCGCGCCGCTTCGCTGGGCGTGAGGCCAGACCCGAGCAACCTCGTCCGTTCCAGACAGAAGGCCAGGTCGCGGTCGCCCAGCCGGAACCAGGTCTCGGCGCCCATGCGCTCGAACATAGCCATGGCGCCAAACGTGTCCCCGGCGATGCCGAAGCGCCGCTCCTCGTCGAAGAGGCCGGCCAGGCGGTAGACCACCGCGTCGAAGTCGGGGCTGACGACCACGCCGTACATCTCCACGTCATCAGCGGTGTTGGCGACGACTGTCAACTCATCCGGCGGCCGCAGCGCACGGGCGAAGCCTTCGGCGAGCAGGGCGCCCCCCGTCCCGCCCGCGAGCACCACCGCTCTCAGCGGAAGAGATCCTCCTGCGGCGGTCGCACCAGCTCGCGTCCGCTGCCAAAGCGGCCGCTGAGCCGGTATCCACGGATAACCACCGCCGGCACCCGGTCGGTCTTGCCCATGGCGAGCTCCGCGGCCGCCGCCAGCTCGTCGGCGACAGCCACGACTGTGCCGTGCATGGTGCGGCCGAAGTCGTCCGGCCGGCCCCGGTAATCGATCATGGGCGCCATCCCGGCCACGCCGATTGCCACGTTCGCGATGCCGGTCCGCCAGGGCCGCCCGAAGGTGTCGGTGATGACCACGGCGACGTCGACTCCGGCGATCTCGCGTAGCCGGTCTCGGATCGCCGCCGCGCTGGCATCGGGGTCGACCGGGAGCAAGCTAACGATCTCGCCGCCCGGGATGTTGGAGCGGTCGACGCCCGCGTTGGCGCAGATGAAGCCATGACGCGTTTCGGCGATGATGACGCGGTCGGTCCGCACGAGGCGAACGCTCTCGTCGAGCACGACCTGCACCTGGCGCGGATCGGCGCCGAGGCTCCTCGCCAGCTCCTGGGCGCGCTCCGATGGCTGCACCTGCCGGAGGTCCCGAAGCTGTCCCTCCGCCTTGGAGACTGCCTTCTGGGCTACGGCCACGATGTCGCCATCTTCGAGTTGTGCACCCGCCGCCACCACCAGCTCGGCCAGGTCGGCGCCTTGCTCCACCTCCGGCAGGCCGGGGATCGGCCGGAGCTCGATCAACCCACCGCGGTCAGACGTTCGAGGTCTTCCGGTTCGTCGACGTCGAAGGCCAGTTCGGGCGCCTCGAACAGCTCAAACCCAACGCCATGCGAACGCGCGTCGGACTCGAAGGCGGCGAGTGAGTCGTCGCCGAAGTGCAATCCGATCGCGCCCGGCGGTTTCAGAAAGAGTGCGTTGGTGCCGCCCCGACCGGTCGCCGGCGCCGCCAGCGCGGCGGGACTTGCCAGGCCGGCGCCGCGCTCGAGCATCGCTTTGATGACCGGGCGTCTTACCAAGGGCAGGTCGCTGGACAGGAGAAGGACGGAGCTGGCACCTCGCCGGAGGGCTTCCTCGATCCCTACCCGAGCGGCTGGATTCTGGCCGGCCGGCGCTGCTTCAAGGATGGCCTCCAAGCCGTGACGCGAGGCCATGGCTGCCACTTCAGCCGAGCTGGTCACGACCAGCGCACCCTCTCCCGCGGCGCGCATGGCCACACCGGCATAGCGCTTCGCCAGCGCGCGGCGCCCGCCGCCGCCAAGTGCCGGGCCCAGCCGGGTCTTGGCGCCTTCGAAACTCTTTACGAGGACGACTACAAGCGTCACTGCCAGCGCTCCCGGAGGCGGGGCAGGACCTGCCTGGAATAGAGGTCCAGGAAGCGGCCCTGGTCGTGCGTCGGCGAGTGGAAAACGAGGTGCCGGAAGCCCAGGTCGAGATAGGGCGCCAGCTGCTCCAGGTGCTCGTCCGGATCGTCGGAGACCAGCCAGCGGCGGTAGGCCTCGTTCTCCACCGCCTTGGCGCGCCGCTCGAGCTCGCGCGGATCCTCCACGCCGGCCTTGTCCTCGGCGGGCAAGGCGAGCGGAGCCCAGATCTTGGTGTCCTCCAGCGCGCGCGTCAGGTCTGTGTCGAAGGAGACCTTGACCTCGATCATCTTTTCGATCGAGTCGAAACCGCGGCCTGCCTTTTCCGCGCCCTCCCGCACCGCCGGGAGCAGCTTCTCCGAATAGAGCTCCAGGCCCTTGCCCGAGGTGCAGATGAAGCCTTCGGCGGTCCGCCCGGCGAAGCGGGCCGCCACCTCGCCTCCAGCGCCCACGTAGATCGGCACAGGCCGCGCCGGCTTGTCGTAGAGGGTCACATCCTTGGTCCGGTAGTACTCGCCCTCGAAGGTGACGAAGTCTTCCGTCCAGAGGCGCCGCATCAGGTCGACCGCCTCACGCAGGCGGCCGAGCCGCTCCTTGAAGGGCGGCCAGTCGATCCCGATCACCGGCACCTCGTTCATGGACTCGCCGGTGCCGACGCCGAGAATGACGCGCTCCGGGGTCAGCCGGTCGAGCGTGGCGAAGGCCTGGGCGACCACCGCGGGGTGGTAGCGGAAAGTCGGGGTGAGGACGCTGGTGCCGAGAATCGCACGCCGGGTGCGCTGGCCGGCGGCTCCGAGCCAGGCGAGGGAGAAGGGCGAGTGGCCGTCGGTGTGCTTGAAGGGCTGGTAGTGGTCGCTGACCCAGATGCTGTCGAAGCCCTTTTCCTCCGCCAGCACGGCCAGGTCGAGCAGTTCTTGCGGCCCGAATTGCTCAGCCGACGCCTTCCAGCCCAGCTTCAGCGTCATCGCTTGGGAAGCCGGACCCGATCGAAGTCCTCTTTCGTCTGGTACTGGTGCCAGTCGGGGTTGGGGCCGGATTCCTGGTCGAGGTCCTTCTCAGTCCAGCTGTCGACTCGCCGAATGCCTTCCCGCAGGAGGTTCTCCAGCTGAGCCAGCGCCTGGTCCCGCAGGAACTCGCCGACCTCGTCGAAGCGGGACCGGCGCATCGTCGTATCCCAGTCGTCGAGCCACCAGTTGGCCGTGACCCAATAGGTATCCGGCGCCTCCTCGGTCCACTCCACGTCTACCGCGGCTTCGCCGCCCGCGCTGCGCGCCCAGTGCAGGCGCCAGAGGGGATCGTCGCGGTGGAACTCGATCAGCTTCACGCCTGTCTCCTGCGCCACCTTGCGGATCGCCGGCGCCACGATCTCGAAGACGCGGTCCATCTGGCCGAGCTTGTCCCACTGAGTTCCAGCCAAGGCGTTCCTAAGCTTAAGCACCGTGATTCGGCGGCTCGCAGAGGTCGACTCGACGATGAACGCCGCCGCCGGCTTGCCGGTCGGCTCGGTCGTCGTGGCGGACTCCCAGACCGCCGGGCGGGGGCGGGCGGGCCGGACCTGGGAGGCGCCGCCGGGGACAGCGCTGCTGGCCACCTTTGTGTTACCGGCCGACCCCATTGTGGTGTTCCGAGCCGGGGTGGCGGCCGCCCGCGCCTGCGGGCCGGATGTCCGCCTCAAATGGCCAAACGACCTGATGCTGGACGGCCGCAAGCTGGGAGGCGTCCTGGCCGAGATTCGCGGCGAGCGGGCGCTGGTCGGGATCGGCGTCAATCTGACATCCGCGCCAGAGGGCGCGGCGATGCTCCGAGTGGACCGCGATCGGTTGCTCGACTCCCTGGTGCTGGAGCTGCAGAGCCTCGCCCAGACGCCGGCCACGAGCGTGATGGCCGCCTACCGGGAACTGTCCGAGACGCTGGGGCAGCGGGTGCAGGTGGAGACCCCGGCCGGCCTGGTCGAGGGGACCGCCGAGGCAGTCCGGCTGGATGGCGCCCTGATCGTGGACGGACGGCCGATCGTCGTCGGCGACGTCAGGCGGCTGCGGCGATCCTCTTGAGCTCGGGCAGGACCTCGCCCGCCTTGCCCGCGATGACGACCGCGGCCAGTTCGTCGTAGGGCGTCGGCTCGGCGTTGACGATGATCAGGGGGGCGCCGGCCTCGACGGCGGCCAGGGGCACCTCGGCGGCCGGGTAGACGACAAGCGAGCTGCCGACCACCAGCATCAGGTCGCAGGCGGCCGCCAGGTCGAACGCCTCCCTGACGGCCCGGACCGGCATCTGCTCGCCGAAGAAAACCACCGCCGGCTTCAGGCGCCCACCGCCGCAGGCGCGGCAGCGGGGCGGCATCTCGCGGTCCAGCCTCGCCTGGACGCCGGCCCGCGGTTCCGAAGCTCCGCAGTCGAGGCAGACGACGGTTCGCCCGTTACCGTGCAGCTCGACCAGCCGGCGCGTTCCAGCCAGCTCGTGGAGGCCGTCCACGTTCTGGGTGACCACACCCGCAAGGTGGCCCAGCCGCTCGAGCTCGGCCAGCGCTTCGTGAGCGAGGTTCGGCCGCGCCGCCAGCAGGCGCCCTCCACGCTCCTTGGCGTTCGTCCAGTAACCGGCCGGGTCAGAGAGGAAGTAGTCGATCGAGGCGAACTTGGGATCGACGGTATTCCAGAGGCCACCCTGACCGCGGTAGGTCTGGATCCCGCTCTCGGCGGAGATGCCGGCTCCGGTGAAGGCGACGCCTTGACGTGCGGCCGCGATCAGCTCCCCGGCTCGGAACAGGCTGTCGGCGTATGCGGTAGTCCCTAACTGGATGACCCTCATCATGAAGGCGTTGGCACGCCTCCGATCCGGGCCGCTGCCCATCTACGTGACAGTCGCGATCATGTTCGCCGTGATGGCAGCGCGGGGGCTGGCGCTGCCGCTCTACGCCGACCAGGTCGGCGCCAACCGAGCGCAGATCGGCCTCCTCTTCACCGTCTTCACCGTCGCCGGAGGCGTGCTCTCGATCCCGGCTGGAGTCCTCTCCGACCGGTTCGGCCGGCGCCAGCTGGTCCTTTACTCGATCCTGCTCGCGGGAGTCACCCAGGTGGCCGCGGCCTTCACCACCAATGTGGCGTTCCTGTTCGTCTTACAGGGCGTCGGAGGCATAGCCGCGGGCGCCACGCAAACCGCCCTGATGGCCTCCCTGGCCGACTCGGTTCCCATCCACCGGATGGGCAGGGCGATGGGCTGGTTCACGCTTGGCATGCAGACCGGCTTCCTGGTCGGGCCGGCCGTAGCCGGCATCCTCCTCCGCTGGCTGAACCTGGCCGAGGACCTCGCCTTGACCGCGTTGCCGCTGGTGGCCGCCGCCGCGCTCGCCTTCATCGGCGTGCATAAGGGACACCGATCGCAGGAGCGGGTCAGGTTCAGCGCCGCGATCCAGGCGTTGGTGAGGAGGCCGGGCTTCTACGCGGTCTCCATCGCCCTCTTGGCGGGAACGATGGTCTGGGGTACGTACCAGGCCTACATCCCGATCTTCGGTAAGCGGGGGTTGGGCTTGACCGGCACCGAGATCGGCTACCTGCTGGCCATCCAGGCGCTCTCCAACGGGCTCTCGCGGGTGCCCGCCGGGCGGCTGCTCGATCGGATAGAGAGCAAGGGGCCGGTTGTGGCGGGGTCAATTGCCGTCTTCGCCCTGGGCATTGCGCTGCTGCCCCATCTCCACGGCTTCTGGGGCCCGGTCGTGCTGCTCATCGTGGCGGTACCGTTCATAGCCACCGCGTTCATCGCGATCGGGATCGTCTTCGCCCAGCTTGCGACGGCAGAGTCGCGGGGCGTCGCAATGGGCGTGTACTCGACTGTCCTCTTCGTCGGGCTGGGCCTCGGCCCGGCCGTGTTCGCGCCCCTCATCCAGGGGCAGGGCTTCGCGGCCGGTTTCACCGCCTGCGCGGCGACCGGCATAGTCCTCAGCGGGCTCTCCCTGGTGGCTCGCCTGGAGCCGGTACGCCGCCGCCTACGGGAGACGGTGGTCTTTCCGCCTACTCCCTAAGACAGCTGGCTGACGCGCCGCTGCTTCCAATCGGCTAAGGCCTGGCGGTGAGTGGTGAAGGCAAGGTCGGGGAGCTCCCCGGGAGCGAACGTGGCCACCTCGAGCATCTCGTGGCCGGTGGCAGGCGCTTCGCCGTCCCGCAGCCGCGCCTCGAAGGCGATGGCGACCATCCCGCGGCCGTCGCCCCGGATGACGTGGTAGACGCCAAGGAGCTCCGAGATCTCGATTGCGGCTTTGACCTCCTCCTGGCACTCCCGCACCGCTGCAGCGGCGGGGTGCTCGTCCTCGTTCACAAAGCCGCCCGGGAAGCACCAGAGCCCATAGCCCGGATCGATCGCGCGGCGCCCGGCGACGAGTCGGCCATCCGTCTCGATCAGGACGATCGTGGCTACGAGCGGGTTGCGCCAGAAGACAAAGCCGCAGCTCGGGCAGGCCTCGACCTGCTGGCCGTCGACATCCCGCCACTCCAGCTGGTGCCCGCACTGCTGACAGAAGTTGTTGCCCGTGGGACCTCAATTTTGTCTAAACGGGTCCAGCGGCCCTGATGCGCCTGGCTGGAGGTGCCTGCAGACCTGATTAGACTTACAGGGCCCTGGACTTGACGTATTTCGAAGACCTGGTGCTCGGCAGCGAGTGGACGACCAGAGGCAAAACCGTCACCGAAGCCGACCTGACGGCGTTCGCGGGGGTGTCAGGCGACTTCGGACCGCTCCAGCTCGATGCTGAGCACGCTCGCGCGAGCCTTTTCGAGAGCCGCGTCGCGCACGGGGCCCACCTCATCTCGCTGGCTTTCGGCCTGGGATCGATGGACTTGCCGATGCCCGCAACGGTGGCATTGGTCGGCACGGGCTGGCGCTTTGTCCGACCGGTGCGGCTTGGCGAGACGGTTCGCGCCCGCTGGCGGCTCGGCCGGAAGCGGGACGTTGAGGATCCGCGCTGGGGCCTGGCGGTCTGGCAGGTGTCTCTCCTCAACTCCCAGCAGGAGCCCGCCGCTGAGGGCGAGGTCACTCTGCTCGTGCAGCGCGGGCAGGCTCCGCAGGCCGCCGCCGGCCGCCGCCGCCGGCGCCGGCGGGGCGGCCAGGTCGCCCAGGTGGCCCAGACAGTCGAGGCCAACCTGCCCGAACCGGCCCCCGTGGATACGCCGCCTCCTTCGCGGCGCAGGCGCCGCGGGCCGCGGCAGCCGGCGGCCGAGCCGGACGTCCAGCCGGTCGCCGAAGAACCGGCCTCCGGTCCTGCCCCAGCTCCCTCGGGCCGGCGAAGACGGCGCCGGCGCTCGGGTGGCGGCAATGGTGGCCAGCCGGCAACCGAACCGGCACCCCAAGCTTCCGCGCCGGCCGCGCCCGCAGTCACCAGCGGCGACGAGAACCCGATCGGAAGAGTTCTGAACAGGCTGCGCCGTTCCCGTCCGCGAGTGCAGTAGACCCGGCGGTCAGCCCGGATTTAGCCTAAGCGGGCGGCTCCAGCTCCTGGAGGTACTCGATGACCTTCCGCGTCAGCTGGCTCGGCGTCGAGGCCCCGCTGGTCACGCCGATTCGCTTGACCCCACGGAACCAGTTGAGGTCGATCTCCTCCAGGTTGTCGATCAGGTGGGCCGGCTTTCCACCTTTTTTCTCGACCACTTCGACGAGCCGTTTCGAGTTGGAGGAGCGTGTGCTCCCGACCACGATCACAACGTCGACCTCGGCCGCGGCCGCCACCGCCGCCTCCTGGCGCTCCTGGGTCGCCAAGCAGATCTCGTTGTAGACCTCGGCCTGCGGATAGCGTTCTTTGACCTTGGCGATGAGACTGTCCGTGTCCCAGACGGAGAGCGTGGTCTGACAGGTGATCGCCACCTTTTCGGACCGAACGTCGAGCTTGTCGATGTCTGCCGCGTCCTGCACCAGGTGCACCTTGCCGGGACCGTGGCCGACCGCGCCCTCCGGCTCGGGGTGGCCGCGAAGTCCGATGTAGACGACCTCGTAGGCATCACCGACCAGCCGATCGATCAGGTCGTGCGTCCGGATCACATCGGAGCAGGTGGCGTCGATGGCGTTCAAGCCCATCGCCTGAGCCTTCGCCTTCACCGCCGGCGAGACGCCGTGGGCGGTGAAGATGACGGTGCCGTCCTTGATCTTGTCGAGCCCCGTGAGCCGGTCCGGCGCGTCGACCAGCTTGACCCCGTGCTCCTGCATGTCGTCGGTCACGTGGGTGTTGTGGACGAGCAGGCCGAGCATATGGACAGGGCCTGGCGTCGACTCGCCCACGTGCTTGGCGATCCGGATGGCGTCGACCACGCCGTGGCAGTAACCCCGCGGGGTGATCTTGAGGACGTCCACGCCTGAACTCTACCCGGCGGTCGGCGCGACAATCCCCGTGAAGAGGTCGGGCTCAGGCCGGGGCGCCCCCAGGTGGCCGCGGGCGATGATGAAGGTCTCGGTCCCAAACGCCCGCTCGACAAAGTCAGACGCGGTGTCGGAGAAGAACGAGTCCGGCGCGTTCTGGGACACGTGCGCCTGAAAGGCCCGGCGCTTGTGGTCGACGAACTCGCGCACGTCGACGATCGTCGTGATCTCCTCGTCGGGAACACCGATCGGATATTTCTCGAACGGATTCGGCTTGCCCTCCGCCTCCAGCCGGCGGCCGAACTCCTCGATGCCCGAACGGGGAATCGCCTGCCAGTAGGCCTTGGCCGGCTCCCAGCCCTCCTTTTCCAGCGCGTCCAGCGCGGCCATGGTGACTCGGTGGCTCTTGATGTGGTCGGGGTGGCCGTAGGTCCCGGTCGGGTCATAGGTGACCACGACGTCAGGCCGCTCCTCGCGCAGCAAAGCCGCCAGCCGCTGGGCCGCCTCCCCAAGCGGCGCCTGGTGGAACGACGCGGGGTCGTCGTTTTCCGGAGTGCCGGCCATTCCGGAGTCGCGATAACCGAGAAACTCCTGACGGTCGACGCCCAGGATCTCAGCGGCTCGGCGCAGCTCCTCGGCCCGGATCTCGGCCAGCCGCGGCCGGGAGGCCTCCGGGTCCATGTTGTGGATCTCCCCAGCCTCACCGCGCGTAGCGGTCACCAGGACCACCCTGCGGCCCTCCCGGTGAGCCTTCAGCATCACTCCCCCCGTGCTGAACGCCTCGTCGTCGGGGTGCGCATGCACGAGGAACAAACCACTCACAAAGACTCCAACAACTCTGCCACGCCGCCTGTTCCGGGCGGCCCGATGACGCGGTCAGCCACCTCCAGCACCTCAGCTGGGGCACCCTCGACCGCCACCGCCAGCCCCGCCCACTCCAGCATCGGCCGGTCGTTGCGGCCGTCCCCGGCGGCCACCACCTGCTCCCGCGGCACCTGCAGGTAACCCGCCAGAAACTCGAGCGCGGTGCCCTTGTGGGCGCCCGGCATGGTCATCTCCAGATAAGTCGGCAGAGAGGTCGCCACGAAGAGGCGGCCGCGCCAGCGCTCGCGCACCTCGGGCAGCAGCGCTTCAACGACCTCCTCGGCCGCCACGATCACGAGCTTCGGGCTGGTCGGACCCATCGCAAGGTCCAGGTCGGAGACGACATGCGTCTCGAGACCAGAATGGCGCGCATAGGCGCGGCCGTCCGGTGTGTCGTGCTCGACCAGGAGACGGTCGTCGCGATAGGCGTTCAGGTGCAGCCGGCGCTCTCGGCAAAAGTGGACGACCTCCATCGCCAGCTCGTGGGGGATGCCATGGTCGAGCAGGAGGGAGCCGTCGGCGGCCCGCACCTGGGCGCCCTGGTAGCAGATCAGCGGCTCGGTCAGGTGGAGATGTTCCACCCACCGCACCGCCCCGCTGTAGGGCCGGCCCGTGCAGGCAGCCACGAGCAGCCCGCGCTCGCGTGCTCGCGCCAGGGCCGCCTCGTCGCGCGGGTCGACCTGGAGATCGAGGCTGATGATGGTGCCGTCCAGGTCGAGCGCCAGCAGGCGATACGGCGAGCGGCCCTGCGGCTCAGCCGCGCTTATCGAGTACCTCTGGGTTGACGAGATTGGCCGGCCGGCCGCCTGAAACGCCGGCGATCAGGTTGCGGGCCGCGACCTCGCACATCTGCGAGCGCGTCCGCACCGAGGCGCTGGCGATGTGCGGAGCCAGGACCACGTTGTCGAGCTTCAAAAGCTTCGGGTGCACGGCCGGCTCGCGCTCGAAGACGTCGAGGCCGGCCGCGAAGATCTGCCCCTCAGCGAGTGCCTCGGCCAGCGCCTCCTCGTCCACGACGGGGCCGCGCGAGGTGTTGACGAGCACCGCCGTCTTCTTCATCCGCGCCAGCTGAGGCGCGCCGATCAGATGGCGCGTCGTAGCCGTGAGCGGCACGTGAAGCGACACGAAGTCAGAATCCTCGAGAAGCTGGTCGAGCTCAGTACGCGTCACGCCGAGCTCCCTCTCGACGTCGGGTTGGGCAGGAAACTCGTCGTAATAGAGAACCCTCATCCCGAACGCGCGCCCACGGCGGGCGACGCCTCGGCCGATGCGTCCGAAGCCGACCAGGCCGAGCGTCGCTCCGTGGATGTCGTGGCCCAGGAGCATGTCGATCGCCCAACCCTTGAAGTCCCCGCCGCGGATGAACTTGTCCGCTTCGACAAGGCGGCGAGCGGCCGCGGCCAGTAGCGTGAATGCGAAGTCGGCAGTGGTGTCGTCGAGGATGCCCGGCGTGTTGGTGACCAGCACACCGTGCTTGGTGGCGGCGGCGACATCGATGTTGTCGAACCCCACCGCGACGTTGGACACGCACTTGAGGCCGGGCGCCGAGAGGACCTCTTCATTGATCTCGTCCATCAGCTGCGTCAGCATCCCCTGGACGCCCTCCGCGGCCTGCCGAAGTTTCTCGACGGGGTGCTTGTAAACGTTCGGCAGCTGGCGGACCTCGCAAGCATCTTCGAGCAGCGCCGGCGCGGGCTCGAGGACCGGGTGGGTGACGACGACAGCCGGCTTACTCACGGGTTGAGGCCGATCTCGGAGGCAATCGGCTTGAGGGAGTCGCGAACGTTCTCCACGTGCTCGTCGAAGGGTACCCCGAGCAGTTCGGCGCCACCGGTGAGCTCCTCTCGATGCACGGCCCGGGCGAAAGCCTTGTCCTTCATCTTCTTGCGCACTCCGGCCGGCTCGACCGCACCCAGCGAGCGGTCGGGCTTGACCAGCGCGCACGCGATCACAAAGCCCGAGAGCTCGTCGACAGCTTTGATCGTCTTGCGGATGTTGGTGTCACGCGGTAGGCCGGTCTCGCCGTGCGAGTAGCAGTCCTGCGCGATGTCCTCCGGGACGCCTCGCTCGCGCATGATCCGCAGGCCCGAGTGCGGGTGCTCGGTGGGATACGCCTCGAAGTCGAAGTCGTGCAGCAAGCCGACAACGGCGTAGCGCTCCTCGTCCTCGCCGAACTTGCGGGCGTAGAAACGCATCGCGGCTTCGACGCTCAGCATATGACGCAGCAGCATCGGGGACTTCGTGAACTCGGTGACCATCGCCCATGCGTCAGAGCGCGTCATGCCGCGTCCTTCAGCAGCGAAGCGATGCCGCGCAGCAGCTCGCCCAGCTCCTCGCGGCTCCCGACGGTAATGCGAAGCCAGCCGTCGAGCGGCGGCTTCGAGAAGTGCCGGACCAGGATCCGGCGCGCTTTGAGGCCCGCAAAGACCTCCGCGGCCTGGATACCGTCCGGGGGGCGTACGAACACGAAGTTCCCCGCCGACGGAGAGACCTCGAAATCGAAGCCCTGCAGCTCTTGAGCGAGCCACTCCCGATCCGCCACCACTCGGGAAACCAGGTGGTCGCGGTAGGAGCGGTCGGCGACGGCCGCAGTCGCGGCCACGATCGCGAGCCGGCTCAGGTTGTAGGAATCCTTGACCAGGTCGAGCCCCGCCAGCAGGTCCGGATGGCCGAAAGCGAAGCCAATCCTCATGCCGGCCAGCGCGTAGGCCTTCGACATCGTGCGCAAGATCATCAGATTCGAGTGCCGCTCCAGCAGGTCGAGCCGCGAGGAGGGCGCGAAGTCGACGTACGCCTCGTCCAGGACGACGACGCCGGCCGAACCGGCGACCACGCTCTCCACCTCTTCCCGCCGGTACCAGGTTCCGGTCGGCGAATTCGGGTTGACGAGGAACTTGAGCGGCGAGTCGTCGGCGGCGAAGCCCGGCGGCAGCGCCCAGCGGGGCTCCAGCGGATGGGCGACGGGCTGGGCTTCGTGGATGCCGCAGAGCGGTTCGATCAGCGGGTAGCTGGGCCAGGTGAAGGCCACCCGCTCGCCCGCCCCCGCGAAGGCGCGAAAGCACATCGCGATCAGCTCATCCGCGCCGTTGCCCAGCCGGACCCACTCGGGATCGACGCCGTACGCCCGGCCGATCTCCTGCCGCGCCGGGGTCGCGAGCGGACTCGGGTAGAGGCGCAGCGAATCGCCGGCCGCCGCCCGCACCGCTTCGACAACCTTCGGCGAAGGCGGGTAGGGAGATTCGTTGGTATTGAGCTTGATCCAGCGCTCGCCATCCGGCGGCTGGTCGCCGGGTACGTAGGGAGCGAAGCCCTGCAGGCTCTTCTTCAGGAAGCGCGGCGGCATTCGAGAAGGAAGCATTCGAGGTTGAGCCGCGGGCTGACGTTCTGCTCGTGATAGCCGATGGTGTCGTAGGAGAGCTCGAGGAGGCGGGCCCAAGGCCCTGGCCGGGAATCGTGTTGCAGGCGCCGGCGCAGCTCGAGCTGCCAGCTGCCCAGCGCTTCGAGGAGCGGGTCGGCCATCCCCTCTTCCGGCGTCGGGCCTCCCCAGCGCTCGCTGTTGCGCCAGGCCAGGTGGGCCGAGTCAAGCTCGGCGGCCAGCCGCAGGGCGGCGTCGGCAGGCCCGCCCATCACGTCCTGGAGGCGCTCCAGCCAGGCCGCGTGGCGCGTCAGCACGTCGGCGTCCTGGGCGGCTCGCAGGGCCCAGCCCGGGCGTCCGCGCGAGAGCCGCGCCAGCCCGGCGGCCGTCGCCGCGGCGACGCCGCGAGCCTCGAGCAGCGCCTGGATCTCGTCCTCGGCGACGGCATGGAAGCTCAAGCGCTGGCAGCGCGAGACGACCGTGGGCAGGACCACGAAGGGCGAGATTCCCGGCGAGGTGAGGATGATGACGCGGCCGGGGTGCGGCTCCTCGAGAGTCTTCAGAAGGATGCCCTGGACCTCGTCCTTCAGCCGCCCGACGCTGGTGATCAGCGCCACGCGCCGCGTCGCGATCGCCGGCTTCAGCGAGAGGAAGTGCTGCAGCGACTGGGCATGGAACTCGGGCTGGCGGTCAGGCAGGAGGCGGATCTCGTCGATCGGAATCGCCCGCCCGCGATCGTCCTCCCAGTAGTCGGGGTGGCGCTCGAGCGGGTGTTCCGGGAGGAGGGCTTTCGCCAGCCGCCGCGCGACTTCGGTCTTCCCGAGGTTGGCTTCGCCCGTGAAGAGGTAGGCCTGGGCAAGGTGGTCGCGCTGAAGCTGCGACTCGAGCAGTCGGAGCGCTCGCGAGTGCCCCGCGACGCCCTCGAAAGCCGCGGCTTCGGTGAGACTCATGGCGATCTAGAGGGTATCGGTATCCTGTGCCGATAGTCCGCCTCCATCTCGCCCTCGCGCTCCACAACCACCAGCCGGTCGGCAACTTCGGGTGGGTGCTGGAGCGCAATTTCGAAGAGTCCTACCTGCCCATGCTCGAAGCGCTGGAGCGGCACCCTCGCATCAAGGCCGCCCTCCACTACAGCGGCTTCCTGCTGGACCACCTGCGGGAACACCACCCGCAGTTCATCAAGAGAGTCCGCGGCCTCGTCGAGCGGGGTCAGGTCGAGGTGTTGGGCGGCGGCTACTTCGAGCCGATCCTGCCGATCATCTCGGACCGCGACAAGCTCGTCCAGCTGAAGCTGCTGCGCGACGCCGTGACGCGAGATTTCGGCCGCCGGCCCAGCGGGCTCTGGCTGGCCGAGCGAGTCTGGGAGCCTGGCCTCCCACGGCCTTTGGCGGAGGCCGGCTACGGCTACACGATCCTCGACAACGAGCACTTCGAAGCGATCGGCATCCGCGCCGAGGCGCTGCTCCAGCCCTTCCTGACCGAGGAGCAGGGCCACGCGATAGTGGTGCTGCCCACGCTCAAGGTCCTGCGCTACGCGATTCCCTGGCAGCCGGTCGAGGAGGTCATGGAGATCCTCCGCGGTCTGGCCGGCGAGGGCGAAAGGCTGGCCCTGATGGGCGACGACGGCGAGAAGTTCGGCTCCTGGCCGACGACCCGCGAAGCTTGCTGGGACAGGGGCTGGGTGGATGAGTTCTTCAACGCCATCGAGACCAGCGCAGGCTGGCTGGACACGGTCCTGCCAGGCGCCTACGTCGAGACTCACCGGCCGCACGGGCCCGTTTACCTGCCGGCCACCAGCTACCCGGAGATGATCAAGTGGTCGGGCGGCTTCTGGCGGAACTTTCTGGCGCGCTACCGGGAGGCCAACGCAATGCACAAGAAGATGCTGCGCGTGTCCCGGAGCGGCCGGCCGAGCCGGCACCTCCTCCAGGCCCAGGCCAACGACGCCTACTGGCACGGCGTTTTCGGGGGCGTCTACCTCCCCCACCTGCGGCGGGCGGTCTGGCAGAATCTGCGCGCCGCCGAGGGCGCCGGCCGGCGGCTGGTGGCGCGGGTGTCGGAGGAGGACTACGACCTCGATGGCCATCGGGAGGTTCTGTTTGAGGGTCCGGAGCAGAACGTCTACGTCGCGCCGGCGGCCGGTGGCGCGATCGTCGAATGGGACGCCGGCCGGTTGAACCTGGTGGATGTCGTCCAGCGGCGGCCGGAGGCCTATCACGAGGAGCTGAGGGCCGGGTCGGCGCAGGGCGGCGGCATCTTGAAGGCCAATCTCCTGGTTCGCGAGCCTGGTCTCCACGAACGTCTCTGGTACGACCGTCGCCGCCGCCTCCTCTTCCAGTGCTATTTGGTTCCGGCCGAAGCTCGGCTGGAGGCGGCGCAGCGAGGACAGCTGGAAGAGCTCGGGAGCTTCGGAACCGGAGGGTTCCTGACCCGCCTGCGATCGCGGCGGCTAAAGCTGGACCGGACCGAGACCGTCGGCGGGCAGTCGGTGACGATGACCAAAGAGCTCACCGTCGACGGCCAGGGGCGCTCGATCACGCTCAGCGTGCGCGTCGACCCGCTGCCCCCGGGCTCGCTGCTGGCCGTTGAATCGAACCTCGCGATCACGGCGGGTCCCGCCAAGGGGAGCCTGACCGCGAATCGCCGGACGCATTGCTTGGACGGCGAGGTGGAAATCGCTGAGGCGGCGTCGCTGGTGCTCCTGCAGCCCGAGCTGGCGACCCGCTGCACCGTCCGCATCTCCCCGCCCGCGCGCATCTGGTACTACCCGGTCGAGACGATCAACAACTCCGAACACGGCTACGAACGCATCCTGCAGGGCGGCTGTCTGGTCACGCTGCACGCCGTCGGCCAGGCACGCTTGACCATCCGCCAGAGCGACGTTTAACGCACGCTTGGCGGCGGAGAAGCGAAATTCCGATACGGATTCCGCACGTCTTGGCCCAACCGCGCCTTAAGAGGCCGGCATGTGCGGGGTGTGTATCAGGGACGCGGCGCTCGGGCGCGCCGTCGGAGCTCGGGCGTCACCTCGGCGGGCTTCTCGCGGGCGACTTCCCGCTGCGCCCGCGCCTGGCCCCAGACCTCGAAGATGCGCTGCAGGGCGGTCAGGTTGGTCAGGAAGGCGAGGACCCAGACCACTCCGACCAGGATGGCGCCGCCCAGGATCAGTCCGGCGACGATGATCACCACGCGCTCGGGTCGGGCGAAGAGGCCGGTCTCACAGCTGAAGCCAAGACTCTGGGCGCGGGCCCGCACGTAGCTGACGAGCTGCGACCCGACCAGGGCGACGATGGTGGGTAAGACCATGGCCTGCGCTCCCGGCCGGTCGAGGAAGTAAGCCGCCAGGCCGATGTAGACGGCCGCCTCCGCGTAGCGGTCGAGCGTCGAGTCGAAGAAAGCGCCGTACGGGTATTGACGCTTCGTGACGCGGGCCAGGGCGCCGTCGAGGATGTCGAAGGTGCCGCCAAAAGCGAGGACTACGCCGCCGAGGAGAAGGTGGCCGGTGGCGATCAGGCCGGCCGCGGAGAACGTGATCAGCATGCCGACCACCGTCACCTGGTTGGGGGTGATGGGCAGCCGGCCGAGCCAGGTGGCGAGTCGAAGCGCGCGCCGCCTCACCCACTCCTGGAACCGGCTCGTGAACACCTGCCCTACTCCGCGTTCGGCCCGGCCGAGGTGGTCGCCGCCCGCACCATCGCGCCCGCGATGAACTCCTCGGTCAGCCGGCGCGCATCCCCGTCCGCGTACTGGATGGGCGGCGACTTCATGAAGTAAGCGCTGGGACCTTCCAGGGCGCCGCTCAACCCGCGGTCGAGCGCCAGCTTGCAGCAGCGCACGGCGTCGATCACGATGCCCGCCGAGTTGGGCGAATCGACCACCTCGAGCTTGAGCTCGACATTCAGCGGCACGTCACCGAAGCCACGGCCTTCGAGCCGGATGTATGCCCATTTGCGATCGTCGAGCCAGGGAACATAGTCGCTGGGCCCGATGTGCACGTTGTCGTCGCCGATCGCGTAATCAAGCTGGGATGTAACTGAGCGCGTTTTGGAGATCTTCTTCGACATCAGCCGCTCCCGTTCGAGCATGTTCAGGAAGTCGGTGTTGCCGCCGAAGTTGAGCTGGTAGGTGCGCTCGAGGCGCACGCCACGTTCCCGGAAAAGCCGCGCCAGCGTCCGGTGGACGATGGTGGCCCCGACCTGAGACTTGATGTCGTCACCGATGATCGGCAGGCCTTTCTTCGCGAAGCGGCGCTGCCAGTAATCCTCCCGGGCGATGAACACCGGGATGCAGTTGACGAACGCGCAGCCCGCGTTCAGGGCCTGCTCGACGTACCACTTGGTGGCCTCTTCGCTCCCGACCGGTAGGTAGTTGACGACCACGTCTGTGCGCGACTCCTTCAGGATCTCGGCCACCTCGGCCGTCGACCCGGGAGCCTTCTGGATCTTGCCGGCCAGGTACTTGCCGATGCCGTCGTGCGTCATACCCCGCTCGACCTTGACGCCGAGCGGCTTGACATCTGCGAACTTCACGGTGTTGTTGGGACCCGCCCACATCGCCTCGGAAACGTCCTTGCCGACCTTCTCGCGGTCGATGTCGAAGGCGGCGCTGAATTCGATGTCGCGGATGTGATAGCCGCCCAGGTCGACGTGCATGAGGCCCGGCACGAAGTCAGAGGTCGACGCCTCTTTGTAAAACTCGACGCCCTGCACCAGCGCGTTGGCGCAATTACCGACGCCGACCAGAGCAACCCGGACCTTGCCGTTGCCATTGCCGTTCCTCATCCGATGACTTCACTCCCGAGGCTGGGCCGCGTGCGACCGGCCAGCATGGCTTCGAGGTCGGTCAGGCGGCGGTGGATCACGTCAGCGTCGACGGAGCAGTAGGTCAGACGGCCCAGATGCCGCGTCTTGACGACACCACCCAGCTCCAGCATTCGCAGGTGCCAGGAAAGCCGCGGCTGGCTCATGCGCAGCGCGGCGGCGAGCTCGGTGACAGTCTCCTCGCCGGTCTCGACAAGGCGCGCGACGATGCGCAGCCGCGTCACGTTTGCAAGTGCGGCGAAAAATGCCGGTAGGTCGCCCTGCTGTCCTGGGAGAAACATAAAGAACTCTTTATGGGAGCTTAAAGCATAAACAGTCCTTTATGTATCCGAGCCGGCGGCCGCGCTGTATGTTTCTTGATAGTGGACCGTCAGAAGGAGTCTTCGGCCGAACTCGCGGCGGGCATCGTCGAGGAGGCCGAGCGCCTGGTCCGGCTGGAGATCGCACTGGCCAAACAGGAGGCCAAGGAGCTGGCGATCCGGAACGCGATCGCCGGCGGGCTGATCGCCACCGGGGGTCTCATGCTGATGCTCGGGTTGCTGGTGGCGGTGCCGGTCCTCGTCGTGGTGCTGGTCCCGGCGCATTGGATCGCTGCCCTGGCCTGGGTCGCTCTCTACCTTGTGGGAGGTGGCGCGCTCGTTCTGGGCGGCCGGGCCGGGCTGCGACTGAAGCTGCCGCCGAGGACCATAAACAGTCTCAAGGAGACCAAGGAATGGGCTCTTCGTCAGATGAGATCGCCCGCGAGATAGCGGGCACCCGGGAGGACATCGAGGAGCGGATCGTCACGCTCCGGCAACGCAGCCGCGAGGTGGTCCGGCGGAGCCGCCGGGCGCTGCTGATCGGGGCCGGCGTAGGCGCCGGGGCGGCTGTCCTGGTCGTCGGCGGAGTCGTCATCTGGCGGATGACGCGACCGACCTCGATGCGAGAACGCGTCGAACGCGTGATCCCGCCCACCATCTGGGAACGTGCCCGGCACGTGGTCGAATCGGTCGAACTCGGACTCCGGCGCTCGGTGCCACCTGTGCGCCTCTACGTCGGTGACCGCCAGGTCGGCGAAGAGGCTGCTACAACTCGCTGGGAGAAGATCGGCCTCCGCTTCGCGCAGGCGGCGGGCAGCGCCGTGGGCGCGGCGCTGATCGCCCGCCTCATGGGCCGCATCAAGAGCGGCGGTTCCCGCTAGCCGGCTTGGTCGCTTCCGCCCCGGCCGGAACGCCTAGCTCGGCCCCGGACTTGACTTGATTTGGAGCGGCGCACTTGCGCCGCCCGCCGCGCGCTGCGACGCGAGCGTATACGGAGCGGCCCTTACGACCTAAACCGGGTCCAGGCGGAGATTGGCGCCTGACAGCGGGGCCGAGTCCGGGCCGGCGAGCCAGGCCACGATTCGGGCCACTTCGACCGGCTGAAGGCGAGGGCCGGTCACTCCCGCCAGATCGGCCATTGTCGTGTCGACCGAACCCGGGCTGACGGCGTTGACGCGGATGCCGAGCGGGCGGCCCTCCACCGCCAGCGCCTCAGTCAGCCCGGCCAGGCCTGACTTCGCCGCGACGTAGGCCGACATCCGGGGAAACTTCTCGGCGCCGAAAACGCCCGACAGGCTCGACACGTTGACGATCGTCCCGCCCGGCCGCAGCCGCCGAAAGGCGGCCCGGCTGCATAGGAAAGTGCCTCTCAGGATGACGCGCACCTGCTCATCCCACTCCGCGGCAGTCATTTCGGTCAGCAGCCTCGGGATCAAGGTCGCCGCGTTGTTGACGAGCGCGTCAAGGCGGTCGATCCGGCCGAACCCGGCTTCGACCTGCGCTTCGTCCCCGACATCGATGCCTTCGGTGCGGCTCAGGGAGACCACCTCGTAGCCTCGCCCGCGAAGCTCCTCGACGACGGCCCGGCCGACGCCGCCCGAGCCGCCGGTCACGACCGCGAGAGGCGAAGCCACAGCTCGTAATCGTCCAGCACGCGTCCCATCAGCAGTCGCCGGCGGCCGCTCGCCCGCACCTCCCGCCGGTCTAGCTCGAGGGCCCGGCGAATGGCCTGTGCCAGTGCTTGGACGTCGTCCGGCTCGACCAGAAACCCGCTCACCCCGTCCTCGACCACCTCCGGCAGAGCGCCCCGCCGGTATCCAACGACGGGGCACCCGGCGACCTGCGCTTCGGCGGCGACCAGTCCGAAGGGCTCCTCCCATTTGACCGGTGCCAGAGTCACGGCGCAGCTTGCCATGAGAGCCCACAGCTCCGGCCGCGGGAGCGCCGGCTCGATCAGCAGACCGGGAAGCTCGCGCTCGCGGTAGGCGCGATCGTAGACGGAGCCCACGACGCGGACTCGCAGTCCGGCCAGCTCGGCCGCCTGGAGCCCGTCCGGAATGCCCTTCTCCGGCGAGACGCGGCCGGCGATCAGCGCGAGCCTCTCGACGGCGGGCGCACCGGGGTCGAAGTCGGGAACGCCATCCGGGATCAGGCCGGCGCCCACCCCAACCGCGGCCCAGGCCCTCCGGGCGGCGACCGAAACCGTGACGACCGGGTCCAGTGAGGCCTGCACCGCTGCCACCACGGCCGGGACGATGGGCGGTAGGTGGAGGGTGTGCACAGCGTTGAGCCCGGCCGCCAGCTCGATCGCCTCCACGTCGAAGGCGTGCTGCGAGACGGCGTCAGCGCCACGCCGTCGAAGCTCGGCGAAAAGGACCACGAAGGCGTCGCTCAGAGCAGCAACCGCCGGTGGCGGGGCGCCGCCAGGCCTGACCAGGGCGGCCTCCGCCGCCTCCTCAGGCACCGCGACCATGACCAGTTCGACGCCCGGCACCTGAGACCCCTCCGCGCAGTAGAGCTGGACCTCATGACCACGCGCCGCCAGGCCCCGGGCGAGGTCGGCGAGAAAAGCCTGGGCGCCCCCGGCCTGGATGGGCCGGATCGGGGTCACCAGCGAGGCGACTACCGCTACCCTCGCCTTTGAATCAGCTCCATGAACTCGGAGCGTGTGCGGGGGTCCTTCCGGAAGGTCCCGAGCATGCAGGAGGTGACTGTCTCCGAGTCCGGCTTTTCGATGCCTCGCATCTCCATGCAGAGATGACGCGCTTCGACCACCACGCCGACCCCGGCGGGGTTCAGGATCTGCTGGATCGACAGCGCGATCTCGCGCGTCATGCGCTCCTGGATCTGGAGGCGGTGCGCGTACACGTCGATGAGGCGCGGCACTTTGCTCAGGCCGACCACCCGACCGGTCGGCAGATAGGCGACGTGCACGCGTCCAAAAAACGGCAGCAGATGGTGCTCGCAGAGGCTGAAGAAGTTGATGTCCTTGATCACGACGAGGTCGTCGTACTGCTGTTCGAAAAGGGCGTCCCCGACGACTTCCGCCGGATCGATGTCGTAGCCCTCGGTCAAATAGCGGTAGGACTCGGCCACGCGCAGCGGCGTGTCGACAAGGCCTTCGCGCGAGGTGTCCTCACCCAGTTCCTCCAGCAGGCGCGCCACCAGGCCGCGCAGCCCGTCGGTGTCGAACTGCGGCTTGAAGACGCTCAACGCGAAACCTCCACCGAGTTGTTTTCGGACTCGACCAGCTTCAGGCGTTCCAGCGTCCCGCCCTCCAGCGCAGCTTGGATTTGGGCCCAGAACGCGAGCGCCAGGTTCTCGGCGGTGGGGATCACGCCCTTCAAGAAGGCGACGTCCTTGTTCAGGTTTCGGTGGTCGACGTGACGGATCACAGCATCCTTGATCGTGCGGTCGAGATCTTTCAGGTTGATCACCATCCCCGTTTTGGGATCCACGTCACCGCCGACGCTCACCTCGAGCACGTAGTTGTGGCCGTGCTCGCCAGCGCAAGCGCCGAAGACCTCTCGGTTCTCGGATTCGCTCCACTCCGGGCGCTGCAGGACGTGCGCGGCCGCGAAGGTGGCACGCCGCGTGATCAGCAGCGTTGCGGGGGCCGCGCTCGAGATCGCCGGCCCGGCCCCGCGTCGGGCGCTGATCTTGAGCATGATGCCTATGTTTAATCCTACCGAGAGTGCGATATTCCGAAGCAATCGCCGAGGCACCGCCCGGCTGGACCCACTTCTCACTCGCCGACTACGATCGCCTCCAACCCGATTACCACCGGCGGTTCGAGAACTGGATCCCGGGCGGGGAGCTGCGGCGGGCGCGCCAGGGTGACGCAGCTGCCGGCGAGCGGCTTCGCAAGGCCCTTTTCTGGACCTTCGTCTACGAGTTCGAGCCGGAGCGCTGGGACGAGCTCTCGCGCGCCGAGCCGATCCATCCCGGCGTGCTGGCCGCACTCTCGGTGGACGGCAAGCGCGTCCTCGAGATCGGCGCCGGCTCCGGGCGCCTGACCCAGCACCTGGCGGAACGGGCGGCGGAGATCACTGCGGTGGAACCCTCGAGCGGCCTCTGCCGGCTCCTGGCCAGCCGGGTCCCGCGAGCGGACATCAAGGTCCAGTTCGCTGAAGTCATGTCGATTCCTGACGGTTGGGCCGACCTGAGCGTCTCCTGTTCGGCCTTCGGGCCCGAGGAGGAGATCCTGCGCGAGCTGGAGCGCTGCACGCGCAAGGGCGGCACGATCGCCTTCATCAGCCCCCGGGAGCTCGAATGGTTCGCGGAGCGCGGCTGGGAGGTGGCCAGGTTCGATCCGGCCGAGGTCCAGATCCCACCCCACGACCCCGCACTGGAACGGTTCTTCGGGCCGATCAAACCACCGTCGGATCTGGCCTGGAGGCAAGTTTGAACTCCAAGGAAGCGGCGACGGTCCTGGCAGAGATCGCTTACCGCCTCCGCCATTTTCCGGAGCAGGGGCACCGCGCCCGTGCCTTCAGCCGGGCGGCCGCCAACCTGAGCCGGCTGGAGCCCGACCTGACCGGTCTCCGAGCCCGGGGTGGCCTGGAGTCGATCGAGGGCGTGGGCTCGGGCATCGCGAAGGTCCTGGCGGAGCTGGTGGACACGGGCCGGAGCTCCTACCTCGAGCGGCTCCGCGAGGAAGCCGGCGAGGCGGCGCCGGCAGCCGCGATCGAAGTCGTCGAGACGAGCTTCCTGCGCGGCGACCTGCACTGCCACTCCGACTGGAGCGATGGCCGGGCCACGGTCCTGGAGATGGCGACGGCCGCCCGCGCCCGCGGCTACTCCTACGTCGCCATCACCGACCACTCACCCCGTATCACGGTGGTCAACGGTCTCGGCCCGGAGCGGCTGCATGCCCAGGCGGTCGACATCGCCCGCGTCAGCGCGCAGATGGGAGGTTTTCCGATCCTGCGAGGGATCGAGGTCGACATTCTCGAGGACGGCCGGCTCGACCTCCCCGACGACGCACTGGCCGAGCTCGACATCGTGATCGCCTCACCACACGTGAAGCTGCGCCTGGAGCCGGCGGCGATGACCGAGCGCATGCTGCGCGCGGTCGAGAGCCCGCACGTGGACGTGATCGGGCACCCAACCGGCCGCCGCCTTGGCTCCCGCGAGGGAGCCAGCTACGACTTCGAAGCCGTCTTCCGCCATGCCGCGCGACACCGCACAGCGCTGGAGATCGACTGCGACCCGGCCCGGATGGACCTCTCCCCGGAGCTGGCGCGGCTGGCTGCCGAGTGCGGCTGCCGGCTCACGCTCGACTCCGATGCCCACGCTCCCGGCGAGTTCGCTTATGTCGACCAGGGGGCCTGGATGGCGCGCCAGGCCGGCGTCGGACCCGAGCTGCTGCTCAACTGCCTCGAACTTCCGGACCTCCTCAAACATCTAGCCTTAGAGCGCTGATGGGGGCCGTCCTGAGCATCATGATCGAGGGCCAGGAGGGACTCACCTGGGAGCGCTGGCGCCACCTCTGCGAGGTCGTCGAGAAACTCGGCTTCGAGTCGCTCTGGCGCAGCGACCACTTCTTCTCGGTGATGGGCGAGTTCCAGCGCGAGTGCATCGAGACCTGGGTCTCCCTGGCGCTCGCGGCGGAGTGGACCGAGCAGATCACTTTCGGCCCCAACGTCTCGCCGATGACCTTCCGGCCGCCGGCCGTGCTGGCCCGGATGGCAACCTCCGTCGACATCTTGAGCGGCGGCCGCCTCGTGCTCGGCGTGGGCGCCGGCTGGTACGAAGCGGAGCACGAGGCCGTCCATATCCCGTTCCCCTCGTTGAAGGAGCGGATGGACCTTCTCGATCAGGGCATCGCGATCATCCGCGAGGTCTGGGAGAAGTCCAACCCGAAGCCGCCACGGGGCAAGATCCCGCTTCTGGTGGGCGGGGGCGGCGAGCAGCGCACCCTGCGCACCGTGGCTCGGGAGGCCGACCACTGGGGCATCGGGAACCGGCCCGACGTCGAGACCTACCGCCACAAATGTGAGGTCCTCGAGGGCTACTGCCGGGAGCTGGGCCGAGACCCGCAGACGATCACCCGGTCGGTCCAGACCACCTGTCTCATCGGCCGGAGCGAGGCCGAAGTCCTGGATCGCGCGGCCCAGCTCGGCGAGTTCTTGCCGTCGCTGCGAGGCATGAGCCCCCGCGAGGTGATGGAAAGCCGCTTTGCCGGGACCGCGGAGCAGATCGCCGAGCAGATGCGTCCCTACCTCGAGGCGGGCGTCACCCGCTGGCAGCTGCAGCACTTCCTGCTGGAGGACGACGACTCGCTGGAGCTCCTGATGACGGAGCTCGCGCCCCGGATCTCGGGAAGCTACCGTTAAGCGGCGACATGGATTTCGAGCTCAGCCCGACCGAGAAGGCCTTCCGCGAGGAGGTCCGGACCTGGCTCAAGGCCAACGTTCCAGCGGAAGCGGAAGAGCCTGAGGCAGCCGGACAGAAGGAGTGGATCGACAAGCGCCGGGCCTGGCAGAAGAAGCTGCACGAGGCGGGCTACGTCGGCATCGGCTGGCCCAAGGAGTACGGCGGCCGCGGCGCCACCCTGATGGAGCAGCTCATCTTCAACCAGGAGACGATCGCCGCCCGCGCTCCCCAGCCGATCAACGTGATCGGGCTCGGCATGGGCGGGCCTGTAGTCATCACGCACGGCACCGACGAGCAGAAGCGGCGCTACCTGGAACCGCTCCTGAGCGCCGACGAGATCTGGTGCCAGGGCTTTTCCGAGCCCAACGCAGGCAGCGATCTTTCGGCGCTGCGGACCCGGGCCGAAGACCGCGGCGACCACTACGTCGTGAACGGCCAGAAGGTCTGGACCACGCTCGCTCACGTTGCGAAGTGGTGCATGCTCCTGGCTCGCGAGAAGCCGGCTGAAAACCCGCGAGCTGGGCTGACCTACCTGCTGGTCGACATGGAGAGCCCAGGCATCGAAGTGCGGCCCCTCGTCCAGATCACGGGCGACGCCGAGTTCAACGAGATCTTCTTCACCGACGTCAAGGTGCCCAAGTCGCAGCTCCTGGGAGAGGCGGGCGAGGGTTGGGCGGTGGCGATGACGACGCTGCTGCACGAGCGCGGCACGCTGGGCATGGCCCTGGCCACACAGGCGCAGGTCACGATCGGAGAGGTCGCCGAGCACGCGCGGAAGCTGGGACGGGGCGGCGAGCGCCTGACGCGTCAGCGGATCGCCCAGCACCAGATCGAGGCACGGGCGCTCCAGCTGAACGGCTACCGCGCGATCACGAAGATCATGAAGGACGGCATCCCGGGCCCCGAGGGCTCGCTCATGAAGATGATGTGGTCGGAGCTGAACCAGCGGATGACGGAGACCGCCATCGACCTGATGGGACCGTTCGGCCAGGTTCGGGACGGAGGCAGCTGGCAGTACTCTTTCCTGCGCTCGCGCGCGAACACGATCGAGGCTGGGACGTCCGAGGTGCTCCGGAACATCATCGCCGAGCGCGTGCTCGGCCTCCCACGCAGCCGCTAACCGGCTGCTCGGGGCCGGGTGCCGCGGCAACGGCAAGGCCCGCGCCGAAGGGGTGGGGCCGAAAAGGGTGGCCGCGCCAGGTGGCGATCCTGGCGAGCCGAGCCGTAGGAGGAGGCGCAGCGAGCGAATCAGTAGATTCGTGAGCGAGCATCGTGGAGTAGTGCATACGCGTGGGCCGACACCCGGATTGGCCGCCAGGGCGCCAGATGGCCGGCCGCGCCTCGAAATCGAGGCGCGGATGCTTTTTCGGTCGCACCCCTAGAATCCGTCCAGCATGGATTTCGCCTTTTCCGAGGAGCAAGAGATGCTCCGCCGGACTGCTCGCGACTTCCTGACCAAGGAGAGTCCGAGCTCCTTCGTCCGCAAGGTGATGGAGACGGAGGACGCCTACGATCCCGCGCTCTGGAAGAAGATCGCCGCCCAGGGCTGGACCGCGCTCGGGATCCCCGAGCAGTACGGCGGTTTCGGCAGCTTCCTGGACCTGGTGGTGGTGCTCGAGGAGATGGGGCGCTACCTGGTTCCGGGGCCTTACTACGAGACCATGGCGATGGCCGTCCCGGCCCTGCTCGAAGCCGGCAGCGACGCCCAGAAAAAAGAAGTTCTGCCCTTGATCGCGACGGGCGAGGCGCGGGCCACCGTCGCCTTCACCGAGCCCACGGGCCGTTGGGACGCGGAGGGTGTCGCGCTGACGGCCCAACGTTCCGGCGACGGCTGGAAGCTGGACGGGACCAAGCTCTTCGTGCCCGGTGCGGGGGTCGCCGACTACCTGATCGTGGCCGCCCGCACCCGAGGCGCCGGAGAGGAAGGCATCACGCTCTTCCTCGTCAAAGGCCGGCCCACCGGGCTGACCGTGAAGCCGCTCTCCACGATGGACATGACGCACCGCTGGTACGAGGTC
>VBGR01000008.1 GCA_005880695.1 Chloroflexota bacterium | reverse complement strand
CTTCGAGGCGATGTTCGCCCGAGTCCGGGGAACGCTTGCCACGCTCGAACAGGCCGACGACCTCGTGGGGCCGGGCAAAGCGAAACATCGCCTCCAGCAGCTGCAGGCGATGTGCAAGTTCTGGGTCCAGGAGGGCGAAGGGATCCTGGAGCGCTGGCAAAAAGGGAGGCGAGTGACATGACGGCGATCATCGAAGTCGAAGGTCTCAGCAAGAGCTACGGCGGCAAGCGCGGCATCATCGACGTCTCCTTCAAGGTCGAAGAAGGCCAGCTATTCGGCTTCCTCGGGCCCAACGGCGCCGGCAAGAC
Source organism: Chloroflexota bacterium (assembly GCA_005880695.1). Classification (GTDB taxonomy): domain Bacteria; phylum Chloroflexota; class Dormibacteria; order Dormibacterales; family Dormibacteraceae; genus VBGR01. The sequence goes on along the minus strand of VBGR01000008.1, from coordinate 17,608 downwards.
GACAACCATCCGGACGCTGATGGCGCTTCTTCACGCCGATTCCGGCCAGGCTCGGATTGCGGGAATGGATTGCTGGGATCGGTCGGTGGAGATCAAGCGGCTGGTCGGCTACCTGCCTGGGGAGCTGTCCCTCGACCCGGGCCTGACGGGGGCCCAGATCCTGGAGTACTTCGGCCACCTGCGAGGTGGCGTCGACCAGGCGTACCTGAAGCAGCTAGTCGAGCGCTTCGACCTCGACACCAGCCGCAAGTTCCGCCAGTACTCGAGCGGCAACAAGCGCAAGGTCGGGCTGATCCAGGCCTTCATGCACCAGCCGCGACTGCTCGTGCTCGACGAGCCGACCAACGGCCTTGACCCCCTCAACCAGCAGGAGTTCGCCCGCCTGGTGGGCGAGGCGCGCGATGAGGGCCGGACGGTCTTTCTCTCCTCCCACATCCTCACCGAGGTGGAGCAGATCTGCACCCGGGTGGCGATCATCCGGGAGGGCCGGCTGGTGCGCGAGGGCGGGCTTGCCGAGCTCAAGGACATCAAGCGCCACGAGGTGGCGATCACGTTTGCCGACTCCCCGCCGGCCGACAGCTTTCTGCACCTCGAGGGCGTCGAGCGGGTGGAGGGGATGCCCGATGGGCACACGCTGCGGCTGACGGTGCAGGGCGGCCTGGACGCAGTGGTCAAGGCCGCGGCGATGCATCCCGTGGTCAGCCTCACGAGTCACGAACCGAGCCTCGATGAGGTCTTTCTGACCTACTACGAGAACGGCGGGAAAGGCCCGGTGGAGGTCGAGCAACGTGTTTAGCAGCATCTATCTCAAGAGCCTGCGTGACGCCCGGCTGGCGATCCTGGGCTGGGGCCTGGGCATGGGCTTGCTGATGCTGACGGTCCTGGCCGTCTACCCGTCGCTGGTGACGACTCCCCAAGCCAAGGCCTCCCTGGTCAACCTCGCCGGCTCCTTCGCCTGGCTGGCGGCTCCGGTCCGGGTCGACACCGCCGGCGGGTACGCGACCTTCAAGTACGGAGTGACGATCCTGCTGATCGCGGTCTGGCCGATCCTGGCGGGGGCCCGGATGTTCCGCCGCGAGGAGGACCGAGGCTCGATGGACGCGCTGCTCTCATTGCCGCGGACGCGGGTCCGGGTCGGGCTGGAGAAGCTCGCCGCGATGTGGAGCGCGCTGCTCGGAATGGGACTGCTGATAGCGATCCTGACGTTCGCCGGCGGGGCGGCGGTAAATGGCGGCATCAGCGCGGGGCAGGCGGTGGTTTTCGCCTTCAACATCGTCCTGGTCTGCTTCTTGGTCGGTGCCATCGCGATGCTGATCTCCCAGTTCACCGAGACGTCCGGCACGGCGGCGGGCTCGACGGCCGCAGTGATGCTCGTATTCGTCGTCCTGGACATGGTCCACCGGATCATCCCGAATACCGACTGGGTGAGCTCGCTCTCTCCGATCTACTACTACAACCTCAACAAGCCGCTGATACCAGGGCAGAGCGTCGACGCCGGCGCGCTGGCGCTGCTCTTCGGGCTCTCGGTCGTCCTCAGCGCAGCCGCGATCTGGCTCTTCACGCGCCGTGACATCGGCGCGGCGGTCAGAGCGCCCGCCTTCCTGCACCTCCCACAGCGGCCCGCCGCCAAGCCATCGCGCAAGACGCACTGGGGGGCCTGGTCGCTGCGCTCCGTCTACACCCGAAGCCTGGCGACGCTGGCCTCGCCCACGCTCTGGTGGACCCTGGCCATCGCAGGGTTCGGCGGCTGGATGGTCATCGTCGTGGTCCAGACTGAGGCCAACCTGAGGGCCCTTCTCAACGGCTCGCCGACGATGCAGGCGTTCTTGCGCGCCGGTGGCAGCGACGCCAGCACCAATGCGTCGATCCTGAGCGCGCTCTTTCTGTTCCTGCCGGTGATGCTGATGGCCTTCGCGGTAACCCAGGCCAACCGCTGGTCGGCCGACGAGGAGGACGGCCGGTTGGAGCTGGTCCTGTCGACGCCGCAGCCGCGCCTCAACGTTCTGCTGGGCCGCTTTGCGGCACTCGCCACCTCGACGGTGCTAATCGCAGTGGTAACGCTTGCGGTGACCGCTGTGACCGCGGCCGCCACGGGCCTGAAGCTGGATCAAGGCAACCTGGCGGCGGCGACGCTGTCGATGATCCCTCTGGGACTTCTGGTCGCCGCGATCGGCTACCTCCTTTCGGGATGGCTGAGCGCGGCGATCGACACCGGGCTCCTGAGCTTCCTGCTCGTGATCTGGTTCTTCATTCGGTACATCGGCCCTGATCTGCACCTGCCCGAGGCCACGCAGCGGCTCTCGGCCTTCTACTACTACGGCACGCCTTTGCTGCACGGGCTCCCCACCTTCGACACTTTCGTGGTGGTGGCCGTGGGCGCGGCAGCGCTGGCGCTGGCCTCGGCGCGCTTCGTCCGCAAAGACATCGGTCGCTAGGACCGGGAGGCTGAGGTCGGTCTGGCCGTGATATGAGCAGGGCTGTCGCGGAGATGAACCGCAGGCTGCTGAGGGCTCGGGACGCCATGGACCGCAGCTACGCGCAGCCGCTCGACGTCCCGGCGCTGGCTGCGATCTCCAACGTGTCGGAAGCCCATTTCATCCGTTCGTTCCGCGCCACCTTCGGGGAGACGCCGCATCGCTACCTGCAGCGACGCCGGGTGGAGCGGGCGATGTATCTGCTGCGAGGCACCCACAATGACGTCACCGAGATCTGCTTCGAGGTGGGGTTCACCAGCCTGGGCACATTCAGCCGGACGTTTCGAGAGATCGTGGGCGAAGCGCCTAGGGTCTACCGCCAGCGCGGCCCCCTTCAACCCGTGCCGACCTGCTTCGCAATGAGGTGGTCGAGACCGAGCAGTTTTGGAGAAGCGCGCCCCGCGGTCCGGCTCTAGCGTGATACCCGTACCGACCACCAAACAGCTGAGGTAAAACCGCAATGCTCAAGTCCATTCAGATCAGCTCGATCTACGTGCCCGACCAGGACCAGGCCCTCGACTTCTACGTCGGCAAGCTTGGCCTCGAAGTGCACACCGACGTGGACCTTGGATTCATGCGCTGGCTCACGGTTTGCGTTCCGGGCGACCGCTCCCGCGAGATCCTGCTGGAGAAGATCGGTGGCCCTTACATGGATGCCAAAACCGCTGACCAGGTCCGCGAAGTGTTGAGCAAGGGCGCCTCGGGCGGTCACCTGTTCTTCATCGTCGATGACTGCCGCAAGATGTATGACGATCTCGTCGCAAAGCGCGTCGAAGTCACACAGGAGCCGACCGAGCAGACTTACGGCATCGACTTTGGGATTCGCGACCCGTTCGGCAACAGCGTCAGGTTCAGCCAGCCGACGACGGCTGAAGTTCGCTGAGCTCGAAAGAAAGGTAGTTAGCAGATGCGCTTCCGCACCCCGATTCTCCAGAGCGGGAAGACAGCGGCCGGCATCCAGATTCCGGACGAGATAGTTGAGGCCCTGGGGTCGGGCAAGCGTCCCGCGATCACGGTCACGATCAAGGGCTATACGTACCGCAGCACGGTTGCAGTGATGAGTGGCGTTTATATGGTCGGAGTCAGTGCTGAGAACCGGGCTGCCGCGGGCGTCGCCGGCGGCGAAGTGGTCGACGTCGACATCCAGCTTGACACCGCTCCGAGAGAGGTCACCGTGCCGGCGGACTTCGCGGCAGCACTTGACGCGGCGCCGAAGGCCCGCGCATCCTTCAGCGCTCTGTCCTACAGCAACAAATCGTGGCATGTCGGCCAGATCACTGGCGCCAAGTCCGACGAAACGAGACAGCGCCGCATCGCCAAGTCGATCGACATGCTGACCGAAGGCCGCGGCCCTCGGTAGCTGGCCGAGGTTTCAGTCGAACCCGAGCTCGGTCGTGATTTCGATGCTGCCGCCGATGCTTCGCGCCACCGGACAGCGCGCGGCGTGCAACCCGTGCGCGCGCTCCGCGGCTTCGCGCTTGTCATCAGGGCACCCGCTCAAGCGATAGCGGACTCGGATCCGCTTGATCACCAAGACCTTGTCATCGACGACGACTTCGCCCTCAGCCTCCGCGGTCAGCTTCCCCTCGGCGGCGTCGATCCCGCGCGCCTCCAGCGCGCCTCCCAAGGTCCCGGTAAGTCAACCGGCCGCGGCCGCAACCACGTAGTCCAGGGTGGTCGCATGGTCCGGGTAACGGCCGGGCGCGGTGCCGTAGTGCTCGCGCACTTCGTCATGGGTGCCGAAGAATACGGGCTCAGGCTCGCTCGGGAGAAATGCCTGCCGGATGGGGCCACGCTCGCGAACGATCCGCACGCGCGAGATGTAGACGGGGTCGACCTCCATGTCCTTAGGTTCGGCGGCCCCGCGGTCGCTCGACTGCACGGAGCGGAAGAGTCAGCACGAAGGTGCTGCCGGGGCCCGCATCTGTTTCCGCAGATACGTCCCCCCCGTGAAGACGCGCCATCTCACGCGCCAGGTAGAGACCCAGACCGGCGCCGCCAATCGCCGCGGTGTCGGTATTCACGACCCGGCCGAACTGCTGAAACAGCATGCCCTCCTGGTCGGGCTCGATTCCAATTCCTTGATCTCTCACCTTCACCCGCGCCAGAACGCGGTCTGCGCGCACCTCGCACTCGATCGCTCCTCCGTTCGGCGAGTACTTGACCGCGTTGTCGAGCAGGTTATGCAAGATGGCGGACAGCATCTCCGGGTCGGCCCTGACCGGGACAGTTTTTGAGTGCATTGAAAGCGCAACGCTGTGGTCGGCTCCCGCCAATTCGCGAAACCGTTCCAACGCCCTGCTGACCAGATCACGGAGGTCGACGTCCTCCTGACGGAGAGGGACTGCACCGGACTGCAGCCGGGCAGCTTGCAGCATCTGGTTGACCAGGCCATCGAGCTGCAGCGTCTGGTCATTCAACACCGAGACGGCCCGCGTCCCATTCTCGTTCAAAACCCCGAAGTCGCCTTCCTTGAAGAGCGACACATAGCCACGGATGAGAGATACGGGAGTACGGAGCTCGTGAGAGGCCAGGTTTAGGAACTGGGATTTCGTGCGCTCCAAAATCGCCATTCGATCGGCCAGCTCGTGGAACTTGACGGCTTCACGCCGTTCGGCTTTCAGCAACCGATCCTGCATCCGTCTCTTCTCGGTGATGTCACGTGTGACTTTCGCGAATCCCCTGAGCCTGCCTGAGGGGTCTCTGAGAGCCGTGATCAGGACGCTTGCCATGAAACGCGTTCCGTCCTTACGAAGTCGCCAACCTTCCTCCTCGTAAACACCCAAACGCGCGGCGGTTTCCAGAGCCCTGGAAGGCTTCCCGGTGGCGACATCTTTGGGCAGGTAAAACGCTGAGAAGTGGCGCCCGATGATCTCCCTGGCTCTGTAGCCCTTGATCCGTTCCGCACCTTGGTTCCAGCTCGTCACCTGGCCATCGGGATCCAGCATGAAGATCGCGTAGTCTTTGACGCCGTCGACGAGCAGCCGAAAGCGCTCCTCGCTGCTCCTCAGCTCCACCGCGACCGCCTCGGCCCGGGCCAGCTCGACCGCATTGCGAAGCGTCAGCACGGCGACATTGCCGAGGTCCCGCAGCACTGCCATGTCATGGGATTCGAAAGGACGATCCTGGCGCCGGCTGACCGCGATGGTGCCGAACACCTCGCCGGCAACCGTGAGAGGCAAGATCACCAGATGGCGGACACCCTCCAGCTGGTCTCGGAAGGGATCCGGAAGAAGGGCCGGATCGAGAACCTGGACCACCGGTTCCTTCTCGAAGACCAGCCGGCGCATCTCCGGGGCGGTGATCAGCCAGCGCCGGCCCGCCTCAGCGGGCGCTCCGTCCATGTCGAAGCTGCCCTCGATGATTACGGACGACTCGTCTGCGATCCTCGTCAGCGTTGCCCGGTCCGCGTTGACCGCGGCCGCGATCCCTCTCAGGAGGCCGTCAACCAGCGGCTGCAAGCCGAGCGAGGGGGACGGTTCTGTTGCTGGATTTGCGAGCAGCGGCTTCTCGCCGTCGGCACCAGGCCTCGCCCGGGTCGAAACTCTCGCCTGTGACGAGCTCACGGTTCAGCCTCCACGAGTCTTAGGTTGCCGACGGATGAGGACAACCGCGCTGGGACACAGCCCAAGTCTGGGACCCACTTGATGCTACGCCCCCTTCCCCTCCTCGAAGGTAACCAGTCAGACCGCACCGCTGACGCCACACGCGCGGAATTCCAGGCCCGGAAGCGCGCGGTTGACACCAAACGTGCGGCTTCGCGTGACCGTTGCCTGGTGGATCAGGTGGACGCGGGAGGAAGTCGCCGGCGCGCCGTTAGCGAGGTTGCCGGCCCGATGGTGGCGCCGAATCAGCAGCGGCCAGCGGAGACGTCGCGGCGGGCGTCCGGGCCTGGCCCTCTAGAGCGCGAAGCAAGATTCGCCGCAAAGTCTGGCGGTCTTCAGCCGTGAGATGGGCGAGGACTTCGTCCTCGACCGCTTCGCGGGCCTTTTCAGCTCGCGCAACCGCCTCCTGCCCCGCAGGTGTGATGCCGACGACGTGTCTCCGGCGGTCCTCGGCGTCGCGTCGGCGGACCGAGTAGCCATTGCTCTCCAGCTCGTTCAACAGAAGGACGACGGCGTTAGGCTCCAGCAGCATCGCGTCGCCGAGCTCCTGCTGCGATGTGCCGGGGTGGTCCTGAAGATATGACAAGACCAAGAACTCCTTCAGGCGTATGCCCAGGAGTTCCTCCGTGCTGCGCCGGCTGAACGCCTTCGAGAGCTGGGTTATCAGCTCGACGAGGCCTGGCCCGTCCACCTTTCCTCTGCTGTCTGCTGCCATGGTCTGCTCAATCGGAATCTTACCACTGGCGGGACGATCCAAACGGAATAACGATCATGGCATCGTGATTATCGTTCTTATCAAAGCATTTAGGGAAGCGCCCGGCAGAGGAGGTTTCACATGGTTACTTACGTGACGGGAGCTGTGGCGTGGGCGTGGTCTCGAGCGCTGGGCGTCGATCAGAACGCACCCATCGCACACCGAGACCTGCAACACGCCCACTGGGATCCGACTACGCACCAGTGGTTCGGCCATGAGGACGAGCCTGAGGTGAGCGTCATCCGTGCCGCCTAGTTGGTAATGCACTACGCGCTCTCAGAAAGCACGAGGTCTAGCCATGCTTCCGCTTCGCGGTAGAGGATCGGGTTGTTCTCGGGCGTGTAGTACGCAAGGGCTGCGACCGCTTGCGACAGAGCCCAGCCGCGCGCGCGCTGCCAGGTTGCATCGTCCGTTGGCAGCGCCTCACGGAAGGCGTCGCGAGCGGCGCTCGAGTGCAGCTTCCATGCGACCATGACGTCGCAGGCCGGGTCGCCGACGCCCATGGCGGCCCAGTCGATCACCGCGCTGATGCGTCCGTCCCTGACAAGCCAGTTGCGGGCATCGAGGTCGCCGTGGTGCCAGACAGGCGGGCCATCCCAAGGTGGTGCCCTGAGCGCGCGGTCCCACTCCGCAGCAATTCTCGGGTCGCCGGCGAACCTCGCCAGCCAGTAGGAGATCTCCTCGTCTCGCTTCGCCAGCGGAATGCCGCGACCCGCAGGCGCACTCGCGGAATCCACCTTTTGCAGCGCGGCGACGAAGGCCGCGAGGTCGTGGGCGGCCGATATCGCATCGATTTCCTCCACAGGCACACTCTCGCCTTCCACCCACGTATAGACGTCCCAGAACCATGGGTATTCGCCTGTCGGGCGTCCCTGCGCAACAGGGACCGGGATGCTGAGAGGCAGGAGTGGCGCCAGCCTGGGCAGCCATTCGAACTCTTTGCCACCCAGCTGCGTCGGTCCGCTGCGCCGCGCGAGACGCACCGAAAGATCGTTGCCCAGGCGGAAGATGGCGTTGTCTGTTCCCACCGCCTCGATGCGCTCGAGCGGTTGGTCAGTCCACTCGGGAAACTGTTCGGCGACCAACCTGCGTGCGAGCTCTTCGTCGATCTCGAGCTCGTCGACATGCATTCTCGGCGGCGATCCTATCCGCCTAGTCGTCGGTTGTCGGCTTGAGCGCTATGGCTCGCTCCATCAGCCGCGGTGCGACGCGCCGATGCGCGACCATGATTGCCTTTAGTACATATCGCCAGAAAGCGCTGCGGCTCTTTACGAAGGTGGCAAACGTAACGCGGTCTTGAGCGAGGAATACGACGAGATAGACGTGGTATCGCGATCCGTCCGCTTCCAAGACCGCCGCTCCGAGCTCAGGTGTGGTGAGTCTGAAGTATGAGAGCCGCCTACCGGTCGTTGGGGGCTTGACACCCGTGACGACGCCCCATACCGCGGCGAAGGAGTTGAACAGCGGGCCAGACGGCGTGAACATGCCTCGGGCCCAGGCCTCGACGGAGCGGTGATCTCCCGCGGGGACGCTGAGAGCAAAAGCATCGGAATAGTCGAAGGCTTCTGGATCAAGCAGGTTCCGAGCGGCGGAGGGCACAGGACAGGCTGCGGCCTTGTTCTCGGCGGCGCCCAGTGAGTGCCTCCGAAGGGGAGACTCCGCATTCATTCGTTTCGGCTGAGCCTTCCATGCCACTTCGATCTGTCGCATCAGCGCCGGGTACACGGTCAGATACCGGAACGGCCTGATCATCGCCATGTACGCTTCCCCGAAGAGACCACGCGGCTTGACATAGACAGCCATCTGCCCTTGGTAGCGGCCACGACCCTGGTTCACCCAGCTCAGGTGGACGACTCCATGCATGGTCCGGTTCGAGATTTCGGCGGCGGACTCCAGGTCGGTGACGTACAGCGGCGCGAAGTTCACCCCGAGCTTGTCCGAGGCGGCGGAACCCAGCTTGAGCCCGGCTGTGGTATTGCGTAGGTCCCGCGGAAGTCGGTCCTTCAGCGTCGTCTCCTTTCTGTCCGGGATCGGCAGCTGAGGAGCCGGGACATCCCAGCCGAGCAGGCGGCCGAGGCGGAAGCGAATTTCGAAGAGCGCCCGGCTGATCCGGGATGGCGTCGCCGTCGGATCCAGCGACCCCATGACCTCGATCAACGTCGCAAAGCCGTCGGCACCTCCTTGCGCGGGCAGCGCCCAGGCATCTTCCAGCCTGAAGTCGGGCGCTATTTCTCGGATGCGCCAGGGGTGCGATTCATGGGCCCCTTTCGGGAGTCTCATTTCGTTAGCGCCGCCTCGGCGGCTTGGCCCGTTCCAAACCGTCGGTTACCGGGATCCTCGTCAGCACGTTCTCGCGCATCGCTTTCGGAGCCATCGGCTCGCCTCGACTCAACGCGCCGAGACCCGCATCAACCGCGAGGAAGTAGTTCCTGAGGGCGTGGAGTCGCTTCCGGGCGAAGTCGTCGGCGTGCCCAGCGCTGAGGTCCCGCTCAGCCTCTTCGACTGCGGCCAGGACCTGTCGCAGGTTCCAGCGGAAGCGGCGCTCGAGAATCTCCTGCATGACTCGCCAAAAGTCGGTGGCGGCGACATAGTGGTCCTTGCGGGTACCGGCTACGCGGACCTGCCTGACCAGTTGCCAGTCGACCAGCCCGCGGACCTGGACCGAAACATTGCTCTTGCTCTGTTGGAGCTCGTCCGTGATGGCGTCGAGCGACATCGGCTCCGCCTGCAGATACAGGAGTCCGAAGATCCTGCCCTGGAGCTGGGTCAGGACCCCTGATGTTGCCGCTGCAGCGCCAATCCCGTCTGAGAAAATCGCCGCCCGACGATCCAAATGGAGCTTGCCTCCCGATATAAAGATTCTGTGCTTTCAGAAAATATAGCAACTTCAGCTGATTGATGTCCTTTTGGCCTGGCGCTGCAGCCGCACTCCGATCAGGCGACAACGGGCGGCACATGGACTGAAACGGCTGCTGCCAGGCTGACCGATGTGCTGCCCGGGTCGGAGGTCGAGCGGTTTGCCGACCTCAGCCACTTCGGGCCCGACAAAGAGGCCCCGGGGGCCGTCGCTTGGCAGGTCGCTGCATTCTTCGGCAGGCCGGGTCAGGTCGCAACGGGACCAGCCGCGCCTTCGCGTGAAAATTTGGGTCCGGCTGGCCAATGAAAAATCCGACCCGAGCCGGTAGTTGATTAGCGGAGATCTGACACAAACTGCTGTAAGAACGCTGTCAGCAGTCCTTCACTTGGCGGTCAGGACTGGCCGAACCATCGCGGCTCCCGGAGCGGCAACGGGCAGCGCTGGAGGACGCCTGATCACGCTGAGCGCGACGATCGCCGCCACGAAGCTAATGGCGGCGGCAATCACAAACGCTTGGTGGTGTCCGGCGACGACGGCACCTGCGCCCAGCATGAGAAAGCCGCCGAAGGTGAGCGCATAGCCGCCGACCACCCATTGGATGTTCTCAGCAGACAAACCCAGAGCACGCTGCATCGAGGGCAGCGCCATGTTGACGATCGCGATGTCCAGGATCAGCATGAAATGCACCGCGCAAAGCAGCGCGAGTATCAGATTCGAGCGATCACATGCGGCGTCAAGGACCGGTCCTTTCGTTGGCCAGTTCAGATGAGAGAAATTTGTCGAGGAGGTCGGGACTTGAACCCTGGGCCTCACACCTTCACGCGTTTCCCTGCTGCCGCGGATCTCTCGATGGCGGCGATGACCTCGTGGCGCCGGACGGCAGCGGCGAAGTCCGGCACTGTGTGAGTCTTGTTGTCGATGTCCGCCGCGAACTCGGCATAGGCACGAGCGACGTTAAAGGCGGGCGCTCCTGCGAGGCCGGCCACTGCGGGCCATTTTTGCGTCAGCGCTGCAGGGATAGCAAGCTCTGCCGGCTCGTTCCGCCCCTGAGCTCCCGCGACGGTCAGGGGAAAGATTCCGGGCACCGCGGCGTCCGCGGTAATCCGAAGAGTTCCATCCGTTCCGTTGATTTCCCACAGGAACCCGATGCCGCCGGCCGCTGCCTCACGGACGTGGATGCTGGCAGTCGCGCCGGAGGTGAGGGTGCCGATCACCGCGATCTGATCGGCCGCCGTTTTCACGATCTGCTCCCCGGTCTCTTCGATGGTGATCAGCGGCCTCCGAAGATCCGTCACGGCCGACAACTCGGTGAACTCGCCCAACACATAGTTGAGGATGTCCAGGCTGTGGCCGACGGGGACCGTGAGCAGGTTGGCCCCGTTTGTCTTGTCGAGCATGTAGGCGTTGGGCTGTCCCACGACGTCGCCCGGGATCGACAGTCCGACCATGGTCGTTGAAAGGACCTCGCCGACGTATCCGTCTCGGAGCAGCTGCCGGACGAACGCGATTGCCGGGGCTTGGCGGGCCTGCAAACCAACGATCGTCCGCACCCCCTTCTGGGCAGCAAGCGCGGCCATCGCTCGCGCCTCGTCGAGGTCGCTGCCTAATGGCCACTCGCAGTACACCGCCTTGCCTGCGGCAAGTGCGGCGGAGACGAGCTCTCGATGGTGCGGGACCTTGACCGTAACGGCGACCACGTCAACGTCTGCTCGGGTCACGAGCTGCTCGTGGTCCGAGAACACCGCGCTGACCCCGAACACGTCGCCTGCTGCGCGCGCTGACTCCGCGCTGTGTGCGCTGAGCGCCGCGATCTTGTAGTTCGGCAGCGCCCGCAGCGCGGGGATGTGTGCGGTGGTGGCCCAGCCCCGAACCGGGCTGACCCCGATGATCCCGACTCCCAGCGTCGATTGAGAGACTGCTCGGACTGATGCGGTCTCGGGTGCTTCTGTCCGGGGCATTAGAAACCCAGCACCTCGTCGACCAACACCACCGTGATCCTCCCCGGGGTGATCTCGCGGTTGATAACGAGAACCTTGTTCACCGCACTGCGTATGCCGTACGCAGCCTGGGCGCGGGCGTCTTCGAGCCGATAGGCGTATTCGTTGATGCGGAGGAGACCTTCCTCGAGGTTGGGCACGATCTTCTGCGTCCCAACGACGAGAATGACCCGTCCGGCGCCACTCACATAAGGCCCGAGCTGGCTGCCGCTCATAGAGGCCGCGAGCAGCGACCCGGTCTCAGTGACCGCGTGGACGCTGCCGAGCATGACATCCGGCGCCGCACCTAGGCGGCGAATCTCATGGGCCTCGGTCTCGCGATCCATGCTCCAGATCTGCGGGCGTAGCGCCGCGTAGCGACCCGAGTTTTCGATCTCGTAGGTGATCCCCAGCACGTCGAGCGTTTGCGAGGCCCCCTGGTGCACCGGGGAGGCCTCCGGGATCAGGTCCATCACAATCCGCTTCGCCGTGGCGGCATCCGACGCCCGGAGGACCGTGATTCCATTCGCCTCCAGGGCGGCCATGGTTCGTCTCACGCGGACGTCATCCGCCCTGGCACCCCACCGCCGGGTCAGCGATCTATCCGGATCGAGTTCGACTTCTTTGATCATGCGCCAGTCTCCTTCCGGGCAATTCAATACACTTGCAACTGCAAACACTTTAGCTCGGGGTGATTGCATATGCAAATACCTTGGCGGGAGCTACTCGGTCCGACTGGGTTGTTGCGAAGCAGGTGCGGGGCCGGCGCGCCTTGCTTTGGCTAAGGCCTAGAACTACGTGTCCGGGAGTATTTCGAAGACAGGCCGCCCAAGCACTGCCTCCTCTGGGTTGTCTAAATCGATCCTGTCGACGTAGCGCACAAACCAGTTACCGAAGCGCGACCGGCGAGCAATGGGGACGATCACGTCGCAAACGAAGCCGACGGCCTCCTCATGGGTCAACTCCACTGCACGCACTCGTTCGCGGCGCCGCCCGAAGCTGATGGTGGCGGTGCCTGCGGCACGGAGATTGCGCGCCCAGTTGCTCTCTCCGAACGGCGAGATCAAACCACGGCGTCCGCCGTATTCGCAGATTGTCACCGGCGTGGTTCGCGGTAAGCCTGTCTTCCTGCCCTGCACTGTGATGAGCAGATCGGGCCCCATCGGCACGCCGAGTGCGAGAAGAGGCTTGGCGACACGGTTGAAGTACGGGACCCACCACGGGAGACGCCCACGGTCGACCCGGTAATTGGGCCTGCCGAGCATGGTCAACTCGCACCCTCTCGTGCGTAACTCCTCATTTTTGTCTCTATCCCCGAGCAGGCTCGTACGCGGCGATCAACACGCCCGTGCTCGTGCTGCTGCTATCAACTAGCCGAAGCGATGCCTGCGCGCCGCCGGCAAACAGTCGCCGTCCGGTGCCCAGCACCAGAGGAGCAATCATCAGCAGGTACTCGTCGATCAAATCGGCGGCCATCAGCGAGCCGATCAGCACGCCGCTACCCATGATCACGAGATTCGCGCTCGAGTTTTGCTTGAGGTCCGCGACCGCGGCCGGAACATCCCCGTGCAGCAGAGTCGAGTTCGGCCAGTCGAGCCTTGCCGCGGCATTGCTCGAGGCGACGTACTTGCGAGAGTTGTTGAGCGCGTCCTTGAACGGGCCGCCCCGCGCATTCCAGGAGGCCAGCAGCTGCTCGTAGGTGCGCCGCCCGAATAGCCATGCGCGATCCCCGCCCATCCGTTCGCCCATCTTGGCGACCGTCGCCTCGTCGCCGTACGGGATCCCCCAGCCGCCGTGCTCAAACCCGTCCCGGGTGTCCTCGTCCGGGCGGCCCGGTCCCTGCATTACGCCGTCAAGCGTCACCCAATTCATCACGATTACCTTTCCCATCTCATCTCCTGTCCTTTCGGTCTCGGCAGCGCCACCCAGCCCCTCTCACCCCTACGCGAACGCGATCGACTCTATTGGGTTGGGCCTTCCATAAAAGCGGTGGCGTGATCGGCGACCGACTGGCGAAAGGATCGCGGCGCCGAGCCGAGGATGTCGAACACCGTCGAGGTGATGAACGCCGGCCTTCCAATGCCTTTCGGGAAGCTTCGCGATTCGACCAGGTCGAGCGCTATGTCCGGGCCCGTGTCGGGGAAGAGCCGCGTGCCTTGGCCGACGATTCCGAGGGCGTTGTTGGTGGGCTTCGACTCACGGCTGCCGAGTCCGCTGTAGTTGGGCAGGTTCAGTCCGGGTATTCGTCCTTCCGCCAGGTGCGGGGTTCGGCGGGTTGCGCTTTCGGCGTTCGCTCGAGCAGGAAGTTGTAGTACGGCGCGACGAAGGGGTCGGGTGCCGACACGGTGTAGGTGTGGTAGACGGTCCCGTTCTCGCGCGCGAAGGCGATCCAGCTTGGGTTCTCGCGCAGACCGTCCTTCAGCTCAGCCCCGATCTGGCGTGACCACTCCTGGAGCCAGTCGGGCGGGTTGTCGATCATCTGCTTGACCTCGGGAGTCTGCTGCGCCTGCTCCTCGGTGAGCGCGAGGCCGAAGTCGAACGCGAAGTCGCTCTTGTACGTGGAGACGTAGGGGAACTGCCAGCCCATCCGCCGCTTGTAGGCCGTCAGCCGCTCCAGCGGCGCCCGCGAAAAACAGAGCAGCGTGACGTCGTGGTGGCTCAGGTGAACGAGCGAGCCATCGAGCCCGTCGCCCAGGCTGGTGCAGCCAGGGCAGGCGCCAAGCGTGTAGTCGGGGCCGAACATGATGTTGTAGGCGAGCAGCTGTGAGCGCCCGTCGAAGAGCTCGCCCAGCGTCTTCTTGCCGTCCACGGTGTCGAACTCATACTCCTTCTCGACCCGGACCCAGGGCAGATCTCGACGCCTTCTCGTGATCTCCTCGTTTCGCTCCGCCTGCTCGGCCTCGAGCTTCGCGAGCTCGTCCCGGGCCACCTGCCATTCCTCGCGGGTTCCGATCCTGTGTTCGGGCATCTCATCTCCCTTGCGCGACTCCAGCGCTCCCTCACGAGCCGAATCCTTCATCGCATCGGACGCTACCGGCATCACCAAATGAGACCTCAGACGACCCTGAAATTCATCGCAACTGTCCTCGGAGAGCCAATATCGGGCTCATGTCCTTAAGACTCCGACCCGCGCGTCACCAGCTGCTCAAGGCGCTCTAACGATGCCTCCAACATCTTGCCCAAGTATTCGGAGTTGCCGCGCATCGCCTGCTCCTTTTCGGGATCGGCGGGCCGCTGGCGCGACTCCAGAACCACCCGGGTGGCGTCGGGCCCCTGCGCCTCGAGCTTGATCCTGACGACAGTTTCAAGTGCGAACCGGGGGGCGGGCTGCCCGTCGAGACGCTCCGCCTCGTGACGCCATTCGAGGAGGCGCTCGGGTTCGAAGGCTGTGATCAATTGGTCGACCTCGGAGTCTTGCCCCCGCCACTGGCTGCGGAGACGCTGGCGGCGGCCGAGCCCGGCGCCTTCCAGCACCTCGGCGCTGGCCGCCCTGGCGTACCACTCGGGCAGCCGTTCAGCTTCGGCCACGATCTCCCAAACGCGGGCCGCCGGCGCTGAGATGTTCCGCTCCCTTGCTATCTCAATCATCGCTACTTCTCCACCGAAAGCCGTTCTGCCTGAACTGATATATTGTACGGAATGGCGAACCAATCGCAAGCCGAACAGTTCGATCAGCTGTACGGACGGCTATGGCGGGTCCTGCTCAAGGCCGACACCGAAGACCTGTCCCAGCACGATCGCCAGCTGCTCCATCACATCCCCGCCGAGAAAGGCATTCCACTCGGCGTCGTCGCACGCCACCTCGGCATGCCCAAGAGCTCAGCGTCTGAGCAGGTAAAGAGTCTCGAGCGCCGCGGCTTTCTCACCCGCCACCGCGATCCTGCGGACGAGCGCCAGCTTTCGATTGTCCTCACCGCTGCGGGGGTAGCCCGAGTGAGGCAGGATAGCGTTTTGGACCTGGTCCGGCTAGCGGCCGCACTGAAGAAGGTTTCGGCCGAGGATAGGCGGGCCCTGTTGACCGGCCTGGAGCGGCTGGCGGCGGCGGCCGAAGGCTGACTCGTTGGCGCCAGCCGCGTTACTGTCCGCCTTCAGCAGCGTCGGCACTTTGATCTCGTTCCCGCCGTTTCTAACCCGCTCGCGAATACGAAAAGCTTGGCGCCGAGAGGGGGAGGGGTCTTAGCGGGCTACCCGCCGAGTCATCAACGCCATCCCGGACATCCGTTACCGATGCTAGCTTCGATTTACGCGGGCACCTTCGAGGATCAGGGCCTTCAACGCGGGCGCGTTGATGGCATCGCCCTCATGGAAATCGATGGCACGTACCGTCTTGCTGTCCAGACGCGTGTTGAACAGCCCCTTCGGATCCTTTAGCTGGGCACCCTTTGGAAACGTCAGCCTCACCGCGTTCTTGAGGGCCTCGCCGATGCAGACGATGCCGTCGTGCGACCAGACGGGCACCCCCTCGGGGCGGGAGGGCTTCTTCCACTTCACCTCTTCGATTACGCCCGGGTCGGCGCCTCTGATGAGAGCCCGCAGTTGGCTCAACCTTTCACCCCTCCAGCCGGCCATCCTGCGGACGATGTCATCTATCTGTTGGGACGCGGATGCATCGCTCATGCCGACGCGCTGCTGCGGCTGCTCAGCACCCAGCGGACTGAAGGGCTCAGTTCCTTGTCCTTGCGGTGGATGCAGCCAAGCCAACAACACGGCCGCCGCTTCCCCTCCAACAGCTCGGATTGCAATCGCTGGATGTGCTGGCTCCTCGTTTCTGCTTTCTTCGGCCAGAGCACCCAGCAGATCCATTCATTGCGGGCAAGAGGTGTGAGGTCTTCCCACGCAGCGCGAACCTTTGGGTCGGCAATCAGGACGCGTCTCAAATCCAGCGGGACTGTGTGCACCACTCCGCCGGAGATCGCCCTCGAGCTCATCGATCGCCCATCGTAGCTCCGGTGCGGTCGAAGGTAGCCTCGAGGTCGGCGCGGCGCCGGGCGCTCGCCTCATCATATGGTGGCCGTCGCCGCGGGTTGCGCCGGCCGGTCGTCAACGCCATCGACAACGCAGACGCGACACCCCGTCACGCTCTGGACACGGGGTTTGGCGGGCAAGCGCAGCAACGCGAACCTGACCTGTCGGACGAACACAGGAGGATGCCAGCCCATGTCGCCTATCCGACGCTTCGATCATGTCGGCATCACGGTCAAAAATCTCGACGCGGTGACGGCCTTCTTCGTCGGGCTGGGTTTCGAGGTTGAGGGCAGGATGTTGATGGAGGGCGAGTTCGTCGACACCGTCATTGGCATGCCGAACTCCCTTAGCGAGATCGTCATGCTGCGTCCGCCTGGCGGAGGAACCGGGCTGGAGCTGTCAAGCTTCATCCGGCCCAACCACGAACCGGGTTCGCCCAACGCTATGTCCAACGAACTGGGGTTGCGCAACGTGGCGTTCGAAGTGGATGACCTTCAGGCGATCCTCGATCCGCTCGCCGCGGACGGCTACCACCTGGTCGGCGGCGTCGGTCAGTACGAGGGCATCTGGCGCATGGCCTATGTCCGCGGACCCGAGGGGATCATCGTGGCCTTGGCCCAGCGAATCGACACATGACACGCCGGCCGTGGGAGCTGGACGTGGGTGGCCGAGCCCTCGACGCTGGGCCACCGTCGGGCTCACAGGAGTCCACGAACTCGGCCGCACGATGCATCGCCGTGCGGCCGCGCTCAGCGGTGCCTGACGAATACAGACTGCTGTCAAACTGCTGTCAGCGCCTCACAGGCGTCCGCGAGCCAGCTGCTCCGATAGAGAAACCCAATCGATGCGAATACGAAAGTTGGTGCCGAGAGGGGGAGTCGAACCCCCACGAGGTTGCCCTCAACGGTTTTTGAGACCGTCGCGTCTGCCAGTTCCGCCATCTCGGCGCGGCAGCGGAAAGGCTACCCCACGTTGAC
>VBGR01000036.1 GCA_005880695.1 Chloroflexota bacterium | reverse complement strand
TCCAGGTCCGGCAGGCTGACACGTCCGCCAGCGTCCGACCTGACCTCCACGACCTTGAAACCGCAAAGGGCCGCGCTGGCGGGATTCGTCCCATGTGCGCTGTCGGGCACGATGACCTCGCTGCGATCTTCGCCACGGCCTTCGTGGAAGGCCTGGATCATGCGCAGGCCAGTCCATTCGCCGTGCGCCCCCGCGGCGGGCTGCAGGCACATGCGGTCGACGCCGACGATTTCGCAGAGCGCCCGCTCGAGATCCCACATCAGCTCGAGGGCGCCCTGCACGCTCTCCTCCGGCTGGTAGGGATGGAGGTAAGCGAAACCGGGCAAGCTCGCCGCCGCCTCGTTGCTGACCGGGTTGTACTTCATCGTGCAGCTGCCAAGTGGATAAAAGTTCTTGGAGATCGAGTAGTTCATCGCCGCCAGCCGGGTGAAATGGCGCATGACTTCCGGCTCGCTCAGACGCGGCAGGTGCGGCCGACTGCGGCGCAGGCGCGCCCGCGGGATGACCTGCGCCGGCTCGACGCCAGGCAGGCCCGCCGCCGGCAGGCGAGGGCCCGGCAGCGACTCGCGGCTCTTCTCGAAGGCGAGCGGCTCGGTCATTTGCCGCAGGCCTCCAGCAAGGTCTCGATGGCGCCTGGGTCGTTGAGCTCGGTGCAGCAGAAAACGAGCACGCCCTCCAGCTCGGGAAACCAGCGTCCGACGGGGAGCCCGCCCAGGATTCCGACCTCCTGGAGCCGGCTCAGCAGCCCGTCGCCGGCCTCGACGCGGACCGGAAACTCGTTCACGAAAGCTGCTTCCGGGAAAGCCGGCCGAAATCCCCCGAGCCCCGCCAGGCGGCGCTCCAGGTGGTGGCTCCGGGTCAGGCTCGTCTGGGCGATGTCGCGCAGGCCATCGGGACCCATGTAGCTGAGGTAAACCGTCGCCGCCAGCGCGCAGAGAGCGTGGTTGGTGCAGATGTTGGACGTCGCTTTGTCGCGGCGGATGTGCTGCTCGCGAGCCTGGAGCGTCAGGACGAAGCCCCGGCGGCCCTGCGCATCCTTGCTTTCGCCGACGAGCCGGCCAGGCAGGCGGCGCACGAGCTCGTTGCGGCAAGCGATGAAGCCCAGGTGGGGCCCGCCGTAGCTGGGCGTCAGGCCGAGCTGCTGCCCCTCCCCGACCGCGATGTCAGCGCCGTATTCGCCTGGTGGTTGCAAGAGGGCGAGGCTGATCGGGTCGACGCAGGCGACGGCCAGCGCCCCGGCCTGGTGGGCAGCGTCGGTGAGGGCCTGGGCGTCCTCGATCAGGCCCAGGAAGTTCGGCTGTTGGAAGATCACCGCGGCCACAGTCCTGTCGAGCTGCTCTCCGAGTTCGCCGGGATCGATCACGCCACTCTGCGGCAGCTTTTGTAAAACGTGGAACTTTCTGCCCCGCGCATAGGTGTTGAGGACCTCCAGATACTCGGGATGCAGGTATCCCGCCACCAGCACCCGATCCCGGCCGGTCTGGACGACCGCCATCGCGGCCGCCTCCGCCACCGCCGTGGCGCCGTCGTAGAGGGAGGCGTTCGACACGTCCATCGCCGTCAGCTCGGCGATCATGGTCTGGAACTCGAAGGTCGCCTGCAGCCAGCCCTGACTGGCCTCCGGCTGGTACGGCGTGTAGGCCGTGTAGAACTCCGACTTGGAGGTGACCGCGGGCACCGCGGCGGGAATGAATCGGCGATAGACGCCACCGCCACGAAACGTCAGCCGGTCCTCGAACACCGCGTTGCGCCCGGCCAGCTCACGGAGCCTGGCCATGGTCTCGGCCTCGCTCAGACCGTCAGCCAGGTTCAACCGGCGCAGCCGAAGTCGGGCGGGGATGTCAGCCAGCAGGGGCTCGAGCGTTTCGATGCCCAGCTCCGCCAGCATCGCGGCGCGATCCTCCGGCGAGTGAACGAGGTAGGGCACTACTCCGCCGCCCCGCCGGTCAGCTTCTTGTAAGCGGCCTCGTCGAGGAGTCCCTCGCCGCCGCCGTCGCTCAGTTCCACCTTCACGAGCCAGCCTTCGCCGTAGGGGTCCTTATTCACCAGCTCTGGCTGCTGCGTCAGCCGCTCGTTCACCTCCACGACCTTGCCGGCCACCGGCGCATAAAGGTCGGATGCCGCTTTGACCGACTCGATCACGCCGAAGGCGTCGCCAGCCTGGACCTGTTGGCCCGTCCGGGGTAGCTCCAGGAAGACGACATCCCCCAGTTGCGCCTGGGCGAAGTCGGTGACCCCGACCGTGGCCAGCTTGCCCTCGACGCTGACCCACTCGTGGCTCTCGGTGTAGCGGCGTTCGGCCAAGTCAAATCCCTCCTGCTCTGGTTCGCAATTCAGCTTTTCGCCGGCGCCGGCGAGCGAACTGAACCCCGATAGATGGGCAAGGCGATAGTCTCGGCCGGACTCGTCCGGCCCCGGACCTCGAGCTCGATGGCCTGGCCCGGCTTGGCGATGACAGGGTCCAGGGAGGCCATCCCGATGCCCTGGTTGAGCCAGAAGGAGTAGGTCCCGCTGGTGACCTCGCCGGCGGAGCGCCCCGCAGTCAGCACCGGCGTGCCGTGGCGCGGGATGTTGCGGTCGAGCGACCGGATGCCCGTGATCAACCGGTCTGGCCCTCGGGCCTTCGCTTCCGCCAGCGCCGCCGAGCCGATGAATTCCCCCTTGGCGAGCTTGACCGTCCACCCCAGTCCCGCCTGGTAGGGGTTTGTCTGCTCATCCATGTCATTGCCGTAAAGTCGCAGACCGGCCTCCAGCCGGCAGGCGTCCCGGGCACCGAGGCCGCAGGGCAACACACCTTTGGCGCTGCCACTGCCCAGGACCGTCCGCCAGACTTCCGGCGCCCGGTCGGAGTCGACGAAGAGCTCGAAGCCGTCCTCGCCGGTGTAGCCGGTGCGCGAGATGAGCACCTGGGCACCGGCTATCTCACCCTCGGCAAACCCAAAGTAGGGCACTGCTGTCAGGTCGATCCGCCGCGCCGGCAGCAAGGCTTCGGCCGCCGGTCCCTGGAGCGCCAGCAGGCTCAGCTCTTTGGTCCGGTCCTGGAAATGAAGATCGCTGTGAGCCGTCATCCAGGCCAGGTCTTTCAGGCGGTTGGAGGCGTTGACGACGATCCGGAAGTCGTCCACTCCGAGCCGATAGACGACCAGATCGTCGAGGATGCCGCCCTCCTCGTTGCACATCAGGGTGTACTGCGCGCGACCGGGTCGGATCCTGGCCAGGTCATTCGTGAAAAGGCGCTGAAGCTCAGCTTCAGCCCCGTCACCGCCGACATCGACGCGACCCATGTGGCTCAGATCGAAGAGGCCGGCGACTCGGCGCACCGCAACGTGCTCGTCGCGGATCGATCCGTACTGCTGGGGCAACTCCCAGCCGCCGAAATCGACCATCTTGCCGCCCAGCGCCAGGTGCTCCTGATAGAGAGCTGTGCGCTCAGTCCCGGCCATCGTCGCCTTCCTCACCCGGCAGCAGGTCGCCGGGATCGACATCGATCCGCTCGGGATCGATGTAGAGCAGGAGCTCTTCGTCGTGACGGCGGCGGGCCTCGGCGACGATTTCACGGATCTGCTCTGTGCGCTGGGGCGTCCACTCCAGGCGGGCGCCGATCTCGGCCGCAGTCGGCGCGCGCCGGAGCTCTCGGCCGAGCAGCAGCTCGACCCGCTCGTAGTCGTTCGCCGCTTCCACCAGGAGGCCCTCTTGCCGGACCGCCTCCGCCTCGCCCGCGAGCGCGTCTTCGATTGCCAGTGCGACCTGGTCGCGCACGTAGGCGTCGAAGTCGCTGCGGCCACTGGCCGGGTAGCTCGCGATCGCTCGAAGGAGGCCAACCGATCCCTCCTGGAAGAGGTCGCCGATACCAAGTCCACGGCCCTGCTTTTGGGTCGCGACCGCCAGGACCATGGCAAGGTGCGTCTCGAGCAGCCGCTCCCGAGCTGGATTCGGCTCGCGGGTTGAGCTGATGCTCTGGAGCAGCCGCTCCTGTTCGCCAGGACGCAGCGGGGGCACCCTGCGCACGTCGGCCGCGATCGCTCGCAAGTCGGTGCTTTCGCTGGGTTCCGCCGGAGCCCCGCGCCGGCGCCGCGCCCCCGGCCCCATAGCCTCAGGCAGGGGTGCCATCGGTGCCTAATTCTATCGACCGCGCCGATCGCCTCCCCCTCCGCCGAAGGTCAGGCGGGAGGCCCGCGCCTATACTCGCCCCATGCCTGGCCCGTACTCGTTCGCGAGCGGGCCGGCCGCCGCTGCCGGCACTCTGCCCTCCTCCTTTCCGCCGTTCTGAGCCACCCTCACTTCCTCTTCGACTGGGTCAGCGAGGCCATCCTGCTGGCGCCGCTTCCGGCGGTCGTCGTGGCCAACCTCGCAGCCAGCCGGCGCTGGGCGGCGATCCTGAACCTGGTCTTCTTGGGAGCGGCGATCGCCTTCGTCGTGCTCAACACCGTGGCCGCTTCCTTCCTGGTCTCACCGGGCACCTCGCCGGCGGGTCTGCGGCTCGCTTCCGCAGTCCAGCTCGCGACCGCCGGTTCGGCGGTGGTTGTCATGCGCCGCGGGCCCCGTCAAGTGCTCGCGCGCCTGCTACCGATCGACCCGGACAGTCCGGTCACGGTCTTCGCGTTGGTCGTCACGATCCTCATCGTCGGGGGCCAGGCTGGATTTCAGGCCTCGGCCGACGTCCTCCACCAGGTGGCGACAGGCCCGAGCCTGGAACGGATCGATATCGTTGGCCAGGAGCTGCCCTTCATTGCAGCAGCGCTCCTGGGCGTCGGCCTTTTCACGCGTCGTCGCCTGGCCGAATCGCTGAGTCGCCTGGGTCTTGTCTTACCAGCCTGGTGGCAGCTGGTGGCGGGCCTGGCTTTGGCCGGAGCGGGCTTCTTTTTGAGCTATGGCGGGGAGCAACTGCAGGGATTCCTCGACCCCGGCCTGGCCGAACGCCTGCGAACTGCCACCGATCATTACTACGCGCACCTCCTGGACCCGGGCGGCATCGCCCTGATCGCACTGGCGGCGGGCATCTCGGAGGAAATTCTCTTTCGAGGCGCCCTTCAGCCCCGCCTGGGCATCATCTGGACGTCCCTGGTCTTTACGTCGCTCCACACCCAGTACGGACTTTCCGTGGACACCCTGACCGTCTTTATCACCAGCTGCGGTCTGGGGCTGCTCCGGCGCTTCACGAACACCAGCAGCTCGATTGTTGCCCATGTCGCCTTCGACGCCCTCGCCGGGTTACCCACCGGGCCTGTTTACCTCCTCTGGACGGCGGTCGCCGAGGCTGGGCTGCTGGTGCTCCTGGCCGGCGCCTGGCTGGTCGCCCGGGCGCGGCCTCAGCCAGCCCCAAGCCAGCCTTAACCAGGTATCTAGCGTCCTTCCGGAACTCGGAGTTAGAATGCCTCCGAATCAAGATGGCACTGGAGCAAATCACACCAACTGTGGCCCCCTTAGACAGCCGTGACCCCAAGATCTTGGGGTACGCCAGTGAAACGCGGATCATGGCCGTGGTCAATCAGAAGGGCGGCGTGGGCAAGACCACGACCGCCATCAACCTCGCCGCCTCGATGGCCGAGCTGGGCCGGCAGGTGGTTCTCATCGACCTCGACCCGCAGGCCAACTCCACCAGTGGCCTCGGCTTCGACGTGCGCCGCCAGCGCCTCAACGTCTATCACCTGCTGGCTGGTGAAGCGGTGATCGATGACGTGGCCGTCGCCACCTCCGTGCCCGGACTGCACCTGGTGCCCTCGCACGTCTCCCTGGCGGGTGGCGAGATCGAGCTGGCCCTGGTCGAGGACCGCGAGCGCCGGCTGCAGCTGGCGCTCCGGGAGCTCAGCGGCGGCTTTGGTCACGTGCTCATCGACTGTCCGCCCTCGCTCGGCCTGCTGACCCTGAATGCACTCACCGCCGCCCACGAGGTGCTCATCCCCGTCCAGTGCGAGTACTACGCCCTGGAGGGCTTGGGCCACCTCCTTTACACGATGGAACTCGTGCGCGAGCGCCTCAACCCTGGGCTTCGACTGGCCGGCATCCTGATGACCCAGCTCGACTCCCGGACGACGCTCGGCTGGGACGTGGTGCAGGAAGTCCGCCGCGCCTATCCCGAAAAGATCTACGAGACCTTGATCCCCCGCAACGTCCG
The DNA here is from genome assembly GCA_005880695.1 of Chloroflexota bacterium. Lineage (GTDB taxonomy): Bacteria > Chloroflexota > Dormibacteria > Dormibacterales > Dormibacteraceae > VBGR01. Next base: position 61,903 of record VBGR01000036.1, on the reverse strand, counting down.
GCTCAGCGAGGCGCCCAGCCACGGCCAGCCGGTGACCGAATACGACCCTAACTGCCGAGGGGCCCAGGCTTACCGGCAGCTGGCGAAGGAGGTTCTCTCGCGATGATGGAAGCCAAGAAACGAGGGCTCGGTCGGGGGCTCGAAGCCCTGATTCCGCTGCCCAGCGACGGTCGCGAGAGCGGTGTTCCGCAGCTGATCGCGGTCGACCAGATCAGACCGTCGTCGCAGCAGCTGCGGCGCTCTTTCGAAGCGGAGCCGCTGCGGGAGCTGGCGGAGTCGATTCGTCGCCACGGCGTACTCCAGCCGGTCATCGTGCGGGCGCTGCCCGAGGGCTACGAGCTGCTCGCCGGCGAGCGTCGCTGGCGGGCTGCTAGGCTGGCCGGCCAGACCCGGATTCCGGCGCTGGTGCGAAATGAGCCGGACGACCTCGACCGGCTCGTGATCGGCCTCATCGAAAACCTCCAGCGCGCCGACCTCAACCCACTCGAAGAAGCACACGGAGTGCGGGCTTTGATCGACCAGTACGGGCTGACCCAGGAGGAGGTGGCCCTCCGGCTCGGCAAGAACCGGGTCTCAGTCGCCCAGGCTCTCCGACTCCTGCAGACCTGCCCCGCGGTGCAGTCGGCGCTGGCCACAGGCGCGCTCAGCGCCGGCCATGCCCGCGCGCTGGCCGGACTCCCCGACGAGGCGGCCCAGGAACGCGGCCTCAAGGTCGTACTCGGACGCCGCTTCTCGGTCAGGCAGGCGGAGGCCTGGGTGAAGACCTACCAGCCGGCCCAGCCCCGCCGCCGCTCGAGCGACGCCCAGGGGGTGCTCGAGCAGCTCACGGTCGAGGTCCAGGACGCGCTCGGAGTCCCGGTGGCGATCACCGGCAGCCTCAGGCGCGGGCGCATCTGTTTGAGCTACGCGAGCCGAGACGAGCTGCAACGTCTTTACGAGAAGCTGACGCACTGATCCGCCGGGTTGTTCCACGTTTTACATCGGCTTCAGATCCAGCGCGGGGCGGGTCCCGGACGGCGCTGGCTAGAATCTAGCCTGCGGCGGGAGCGGTACTGATTCCAGACCAGATTTCGGGAGTAACCCAGCGCTCATTGGAACCGGCCAAGTCTTTCGTCGTGGAGCTCGCGGAGATCCTGCTGCTCGCGCTGGGTCTCTACTTCGTGATCACCTTCGCCATCCAGACCGTCCACGTGATCGGTTACTCGATGGTCCCGACCCTGAATGACAACGACTATCTGCTGGCCACCAAGGCAGATCTGCGCTTCACTCGCCCGAACCGGGGGGATATCGTCATTCTCAAGAGTCCTTTCGACCAGTCCCAGGATTACGTAAAGCGCGTCATCGGACTGCCCGGCGAGCAGGTGCGCATCATCCGCGCCCACATCTACATCAACGGCCACTTGCTCGACGAGCCTTATCTGGATCCGCACGACCCCTGGGTGACTCAGAACAACTGGCCGACTGCCGGCAGCAGCGATCCAAGCGGCGTCATCCCAGCTGATCGCTACTTCGTCATGGGCGACAACCGCAACCATTCCAGCGACTCCCGCACCTTCGGCCCGATCAGCATCGACGACATCGAATCTCGTGCCTGGGTTCGCATCCTGCCGCTTGACCATTTCGGCCTGCTGCCGAAACGACCCACTCTAGAGCCGGGGACGAGTCTGCCCGCGGCAGCTTGACCGGGGCCGGGCCCTAGGCGGCCCGGGCTTTTTACGCCTCGATCAGGGCCCGGAAGGCGCCGTCGGAGTCGAAGGGGCCGATCACCGCCAGCTGGAGCGGCTGGTTGAGGACGCGTTTGGCGACCCGGCTCGCAGTGGCGACATCGATCGCGTCGACCTCGGCGACGACCTCAGCCTCGGTTCTGATCCGACCGGTGAGCAGGGCTTGCTGGCCCAGCCAGCTGGCCATCGCATTGGTGCTTTCCAGGCCCAACCGAAGCCGTCCCTTTGTGAACTCGCGGGCCTTGGCCAGCTCGGTGAGGGGGACTTCTTCGTCGGCGATCCGGTGCAGCTCCGCGATGATCGCCTTGCAGGCTTCCAGAGCCTTGCTCGGGTCGACCCCCGCGTACACGGCGAAGTAACCGGAGTCGCGGTGCTTGCTGGTGTAGCTGTGTACGTCGTAGGCGAGGCCGCGCCGCTCCCTGATCTCGAGAAACAGGCGTGAACTCATCCCCTCGCCCAGAATCGCGTTGACGATGTCGAGCGCGTAGCGATCGTCGTCCAGGTAGGAGATCCCGGGTACGCCGATGCAAATGTGGGCCTGCTCCGTCTCCTTTTTGAGGAGTCGAAGGTTGGCCTTGCTCGGACCCGGCGGGGCGGGTTGGTAAGGTGCGCCGTTTGGGCTGGCCGGCAGTCCCAGGCGGCTCTCCACGAGGCCTCTCGCCTGGGCCTCCCCGACACCGCCGGAGACGCTCACCACCAGGTTCGGTAGCAGGTAGTGGCCCTTGATGTATGCCGTGAGGTCGTCGCGGCTGATCTCTTTGACGGACTTCAAGGTGCCGCCGATGTCCCGGCCAAGCGGGTGTGCGGGCCACATCACCTCTTCGAAGAGGCTGTGCACGTAGTCCTGCGGAAGATCCTGATACATCTTCAGCTCTTCCAGGATCACCAGGCGCTCCCGATCGATGTCATCCGGTGCCAGCTGGGAATTGGTCACGATGTCGAAGAGCACGTCCACCGCGAGCTCGACATGGTCCCTCGGGACGCGCGTCCAGTAGCTGGTCACTTCCTTGTCGGTGGAGGCGTTGATGGAACCGCCGACGCCCTCGATGGCCTCCGCGATCTCCTTGGCTGTGGCGCGGCGTTGGGTGCCTTTGAAAAAGAGGTGCTCGACAAAGTGGGAGATGCCTCCGAGTCGCTCGTCTTCGTACCGCGAGCCGACCGAGAACATCAGCACCAGGCTGGCCGATGCGCGATCCAGCATCGGGGCTGTGACCAGACGAGCGCCGCCCTCGAGAGCAACGACCCCGAACTGGCCAGCGCTCATTCGAGGCCAGTATATCGAGGCTGGAAGAAGGCCAAGCTGGCGCCATCTCCGCCGCGGGGAGGCGCTGCGGCGGCTGTAAAACGTGGAACATTTCCGGCCGGCGGGACAGGTCGGCCGGCGCGCCTGGTCAGGCCTCCCGGAGCGCGCCGAGCGCGGCGTACAAGCTCATCGCCACGTAGTCGGCGGGCATCCCGTCAGAGACCGCGTCAAGCGCTTCCAGCAGGTAGCGGCGGACCTTCTCCGGCGCAGCTGCGCCGGCCTCGCTCGCGTCGCGAATCGCTTCCGCGATCTCGCTTGGAGTTATCTCTTCATCACCAGCCTCGTCGGCCACTGAGTTGACGAGGCTGACGGCCCGCCGGATGTGCCTGGCGAGGGGCTCCCAGCTCGGCGCCACCGATCCGGCTTCAGGGCTCCGAGCGGCGCGGCTCGACGACGACTCGGCGGCCTGGTTCCTCCCCGACGCTGACCGTGGTCACCTCCGGGTCGTCTTCCAGCGCCAGGTGGATCGCCCGCCGCTCGAACGGCTGCATCGCGTCGAGCGTGATCGGGTCGCCGGTGACCTTGACCTGGCGAGCCGCGCGGTAGGCGATCTCGCGAACCGTGTGTTCGCGTCTTTGCCGGTAGCGCTCGACGTCGACGATGACACGCCGGTTCTCGAGCAGCCGGCGGCTCAGGACCATGTTCACAACGGTCTGCAGAGCGCGCAGATTTTCGCCTCGCCAACCGATCAGGGGCCCCAGGTCGCGACCACTCACATCCAGGACGATCGGATCGCCCCCCTGACGGACGCTGACCTGGCTCTTGATACCCATCAGGTCGAGCAGATTGGCAACCGCGGTCCGGCTTTCTTCGGCCGTCTCGTCCGCGGCCGGCGGCGCCGGCGCCTCGGCGTCCATCACCGAAACCTGCACGACTGTCTCTTCCGGCGATTCCTTGACAACCCTCACGTCTACGTTGCGACGGCTTTCGCCGAGCTCGATCAACGCGGCGTCAATGGCTTCATCGAGGGTGCGCCCTCGACCCTCAGTAGACTTCAACTTCCCGGCGGTCTCCAGCCCCCGTTGACCAGGTACTGCTGGATTATAGCCACGCAGTTAGAAATGAACCAATAGAGGCCAAGTCCGGCCGGTGTGATGACCGCAAAGTAGGCGATCATCAGCGGCATCATCACCTGCATGCTCTTGGTCATCTGCTGCGTCTGCAGCTCCTGTTCGGTCGCCAGCGGATTGGCCGGCTGCTGCATCATTCTGGCTTGAATCCAGGTCGACGCCGCCGCCAGTAGCGGAATCACGAGGTAGACGACTGTAGGTACCGGCACCCCTGGAATCAGGAGGTGATGATTGGGCAGGTCATTGAGGCTCGGGATGAACAGGAAATGCGTGTCGGCCGCTCCCTTGAACGTGTAGAAGACCCAGTACAAAGCGGTCAGGATCGGGATCTGAATTACAGCCGGAAAGCAGCCTGCAAGACCGCCCAGCGGATTGACTCCATGCTCGCGATAAAGCTCCATGGTGGCGGCGTTGAGTTTTTGCGGATCGCCTTTATATTTCTTCTTCAACTTGGCCACTTCGGGCGCCAGTTTGCGCTGCTCCTGCATGCTCTTGCGGCTGAGCGACAGCTGCCACTGATAGAGCGGCGCCAGGATCAACTTGATGACAATCGTGAGCACGATGATGGAGACACCGTAGGCCCCGATCGCCTGCAGCACCGGCACCGTCACGAACGTGTTGTAGAGCAGGCTCAGGCCGGTCTTGATAGTCACGCCGAAGATGGCCCACCAGACGTCATGAATGGGAGCCAGCAGCTTGAAGAGTTCGCTCAGATTGATGGCGGGTCGCTCCTGGACAGATGGGAGTAGGTCGCTGCGTTCATTTCTGACACGGTGCCGTCACGGGACTGGATCGTAACCGCCCTTCGCAAAGGGATGGCAGCGAAGGATCCGCAAAATCCCCATCCAGGATCCACGCGCCCAGCCGTACCGTTCGACCGCCTCGTAAGTGTAGTGGGAGCAAGAAGGGTAGTAGCGACACTGGCCACCGAATACGTGGGCGAGGCTGCCCTGGTAGCCCCGAATCAGGGCGAGGACGGCGCGCGTCATGCGGACCCGGCATGCAGGCGCCGCAGGAAGCGGCCCGCCTCAGCTTCCAATTCTGAAAAGGACATTTCGAGTGTGGCCGGCCGAGCGATGACGACCATGTCGAAGGTTATTCCCGCCTCGCTCCATCTCGAATCAGGGTTCTCTAGCCGCAACCGGAGCGCCTCCCGCAGCCGTCGCCGCGCCCGATTCCGCGCGACTGCCCCTTTGATCTGGCGGCTGACGCCGACCCCGACCCGGTTCCCGGCGGCCGCCCGGCCCGGCGCCGCGAAGCCGACGATCGCCTGGCCGGCATAGAGCCGCCGCGAGGAGAGCAGTCGCTGGAAGTCTCGGCGACCGGTGAGGCGGAGGCCCTTCTTCAAGCCCGGGCGTCCGCCGGCTCAGCTGGTGCTGAGCTTCTCGCGTCCTTTACGCCGGCGATTACGGATGACGCGGGCGCCGCCTCGCGTACTCATGCGCTGCAGAAAGCCGTGCACGCGCTTGCGGTAGCGCTTCTTAGGTTGGAATGTGCGCTTGATCTTTTCGCTTCCTTTATCGAATCAATTTCCGGCGATTTGGTGAACTCGCGGAGTATAGAAAACCAATTCAGACACTGTCAAACCGGCTGTTCGATTTTCGGGGACTCGCGATGCCTTGCGAGGGTTTTGCCGCTTTGCTAGACTCGGCCCCGAAAGCGGGAACCGGGGTATCGCAGCCAGCGCTCAGCACCTGACGTCGCAGCTCACGCTCTAGATCATTCTATCCACGGCCTGTGACAAATTTGTGGATAACTTCGCTTTCGCGTTTTGGAACCGGCTCCTGATGGAGAAACGACGAGCGTCCATGGTGGGCAACTCGTCATCCAGTCAGTAGCCTTTCCGCACTCGGAACACAAGGAGAGCCAGGGCTTGCAGGACGGGTCGGAAACCTGCCTGTCGGTTCGGTTGGCCATATACCGCGATGGTGAACCGCAGCCGCAGGTCGAAGAAGTGCAGGGGACCGGTCCGGACGAACTTATCCACAGGCTTTGCACCGCCGTGGGCGGAGTTATCACCGACCTTAGGGGTACCCTTCCACAGGCCGCCGTCGTCGCGCTGATCCAGAATTTGCTGCACGCTGAATTCGCGTGTGCAACGGTTTCCGTTCTGGACTCCGGTCGCAGCCTCAGAGTGGCCGATCGCGGACCTGGTATCGCCGATAAGGATCGTGCGCGCGAGCCCGGCTTCTCCACAGCGACTGACGCCATGCGCCGCGTCATCCCGGGTGTCGGCGCCGGCCTCTTTGTGGCGGCGGGACTGGCTCAGAGCGCTGGCGGGCAGCTCGATGTCATCGACAACCTCGGCGGCGGCACGGTCGCGACGCTCTCTGTCCCGGATCCGGTTCGGCTGCTGGCGCTTGCGCCCGGGCCGCTGACCGGCTCGCAATCGTTCTCCAGCGCCGGACCCTCGGCGACCCTGACTCGACCACGATCCCCCAGCTCCCAGCTGACTGACGGCGGCAAGCGCATCCTGCTCCTGCTGGCCGAGCTCGGTGGGGCCGCTGTGGGCACCATCTGTGACGAGCTCCGGATCCCACCGGACGAGGTTGAATCGGGGCTCGACGCACTGCGCAGCCGGGGCCTTCTCGACCCCGCCCGCAGCAATCAGATGATCCTGACGCCGGCGGGCCTGCGCTACCTCGACGGGATCTTCGTCGAGTGAGCCAACTGAGCCAGGAGCAGATCTGGTCCGCAGTCCAGGAGGAGCTCCGCTACCAGCTGGCCAAGCCCAGCTACGAGACCTGGGTGAAGAACACCTCCCTGCAGTCCTTCGAGGGGACCACCTTTCGAATCGGCGTGCCCAGCAAGCTCGCCAAGGACTGGCTCGAGGATAGGTTCGCGGGTTTGATCCAGGAGACTCTCGTCGCGGTTACCGGCAGCGAAGCCGAAGTGGAGTTCGTGGTGGCTGCCTCCAACGCCCGGCGCCTGGCTGAGGAGGAGGAGGACGACGACCGCAGCTTTACCGCCGAGGAGCTGGCGACGGAGGTAGCGGCGATCCCCCAGAGCGAGCTCAACGAGAAGTTCAAATTCAGCTCCTTTGTGGTCGGCAACAACTCCCGTTTCGCGCACGCAGCGGCCAACGCAGTCGCCGACGCGCCCGGCCAGGCTTACAACCCTCTCTTCCTGTACGGCGGAGTGGGCCTTGGCAAGACGCATCTCATGCACGCCATCGGCCACGAGGTGCGCCGCCGCTTTCCCAAAAAGCGCGTCAGCTACCTCACCTCCGAACAGTTCATGAACGAGGTCATCGCCTCGATCCAGACCGCCCAGATGAGCGACTTCCGCAACAAGTACCGAACCGTCGACGTGCTCCTCATCGACGACGTTCAGTTTCTGGCCGGCAAGGACCGCACCAAGGAGGAGTTCTTCCACACTTTCAACGCGCTGCACGAGATCAATAAGCAGATCGTGATCTCCTCCGACCGACCGCCCAAGGAAATTCCCACCCTGGAGGATCGCCTGCGGTCGCGTTTCGAGTGGGGCCTCATCGCCGACATCCAGCCGCCCGATTTCGAGACCAGGCTGGCCATCCTCAAATCCAAGCTCGGCTCGGGCGGCGGTTTCGTCTCGGAGGACGTGCTCACCTTCATCGCGCACAAGGTCCAGAAGAACATCCGCGAGCTGGAAGGAGCTCTGACCAGGATCATCGCCTTCGCCTCCATCCACCAAAAAGAGGTCGATGCTGAGGCTGCGGCCGTCCTCCTTTCGGACATCATCCCGGCTGCCTCCCGCCGCCCCATCAGCATCGAGGCGATCCAGAAGGTGGTGTCCGACCACTACAACATCTCGCCCGAGGACATGAAGGGCAAGCGGCGCGACAAGCACATCGTGTTTCCGCGTCAGGTGGCGATGTACATCGTGCGCGAGGAGACTCCCTCCAGCCTGCCTGTCATCGGGCAGGCTTTCGGCGGGCGCGACCACACGACCGCGCTGCACTCGATCGAGAAGATAGCCAACGAGCTGAAGGAAGACGAGCAGCTCCGCTACGAGATCCAGACCCTCCGCGAGCGGCTCTACGCGGACCGCTGAGTTAGAGCAAGGAGAGGACTGGTGCACAGCGCGCGGTGGAATCGGATGGGACTTCTCGGGAAAACCAGGCTGTCACTGATTCCGTCCACAGGTTTCCTTTACCGCCTGGCTGGAAGGCGGCGGGTTTTCCTATACACTTTGCGACCCGGCGTCGAGTTCGCTCCCAACTCGCCCTTCACAACCTCCACAGGGCCTACTGTTACGCCGGCTGAAGACCAATACCGACTCAGTAGTGAAGTCGTGGGGACAAGGAGCAAGTCTTGAAACTGACCTGTATGCCTGGGCCCTTGGGGCAGGCGCTCCAGGCTGTATCCCGTGCCATCTCGGCGCGGACCACGCTGCCCATCCTCAACAACATCCTGGTCAGCGCCACCGACCAGGGACTGGTCCTGACCGCGACCAACCTCGAGATCGGTATCCGCAAGCTGGTTCCGGCGGAGATTTCCGAGGAAGGCAGCACCACCGTTCCCGCTCGCCTGCTCACCGACTTCGTGAGCACGCTTCCCGACCAGGAGCTCTCGCTCGACCTCGATGCCTCAACCCAAACGCTTGGCCTGCGCTGCGCCCGCTTTGATACCCACATCAAATGCATCGAGGCCGAGGAATTCCCACCCAGCCCCCGACCCGACGAGGGAGATCGGCTCGAGGTCCCTCTGGAGGAGATGCTGCGAGCGGTCGAACAGACGCAGATGGCGGCCTCGACCGACGAGGCGCGGCCGGTTTTGACAGGTGTGCTCTTCCAGATCCAAGGAGCCAATTTGACGCTGGCTGCCACCGATGGCCACCGCCTGGCCGTGCGGAAGCTGACCGCCAGCCGGGCCGACGATATCGAGGCCAGCTTGATCGTGCCGGCGCGGGCCCTGGGCGAGCTGGGGCGGGCCTTGAAGGGCGAGGGCAGCCAGCTCGAGATCATCATCTCCAAAGCCCGCAACCAGGTCTTTTTCAGGGCCGGCAGCGCGGAGGTCAACTCTCGCCTGATCGACGGCAATTACCCCAACTACTCACAGGTTGTCCCCACCAAAAGCTCGACGGTGGTTTCGGCTTCGACCACAGACATGATCCAGACCGTGCGGGCCGTCTCCCTTTTCGCCAAGGACAGCGCCAATGTGATCAGGATCAAGACGGGCAACGGCGGGCTGGTCCTCTCGGCCACCACCAACGAAGTCGGGGACAGCCAGGCCGAGCTCGACGCCGGCCTCGAGGGCACCGACATCCAGATCGCGTTCAACGCCAGGTACGTGCTCGACGCGCTGAACGTGCTCGAAGCCGACAAGGTCGAGCTCCTCTTCAATGGCCCCCTCAGCCCGGGCCTGATCCGGCCGCCCGGCGAAGAGGATTACGTGTACGTGATCATGCCGGTCCGGGTGGCGATGTAGCGGCCGCCGGTTGAGGCTCGTCTCGCTCACGCTACGCAACTTCCGCAACTACCCGCGACTTGAGCTCGAGCTTGCCCCCCAGCTGAACGTTTTCCTGGGTCGCAACGCCCAGGGCAAGACCAACCTCCTGGAGTCGGTCGCGATCCTGGCGCTCTCCTCCTCGCCGCGAGCCCGCCGCGAATCCGAGCTGATCGGGCCGCTCGCCGCTGAGGCAACGGTGGAAGCGTCAGTCGAGCGTCACGGACGTCCACTCGAGATGGCCATGCGGATCTCCTCGGAGGGAGATCGAACCTCGAAAATGATCCGCGTCAATGGCGCCCCGCGCCGCGCTGTAGACCTCCCCGGCGAGCTCCAAGCGACCCTCTTCTGGCCCGAAGACCTGAGCCTGGTGAAAGGCGGCCCGGAGCACCGCCGCCGATTTCTCAACGAGCTCCTGGTCCAGGTCGAACCGGGCTACGGGCGGGCGCTGGCGGCCTACCGGCGAGTGCTCGAGCAGCGCAACCACCTGCTGAAGAGGATCTCCGCCGGGCAGGCTGAAGCGGCCCAGCTCGAGGTTTGGGATGAGGAGCTGATCCGGCTGACTGCGGTCATCGGCAGCTCGCGTGAGGAGGCGGTGAGGGAGCTGGGGCCGCTGGCGGCAGCCAATCAGGCGGCGATCTCGCCCGGGGAGCGGCTGGATGTCGCCTACGCCGGTCCGCCACCTGATTTTGCGCAGGCTCTAGCGACCGCCCGGAGCGAAGACCTGCGGCGCGGATCGACTGGACTGGGACCGCATCGCGACGACCTGGTGATTCGGATCGGGGAGCAGGAGGCGCGTAGCTTCGCCTCGCAGGGCCAGCAACGTACGGCGGTCGTCAGCCTGAAGCTGGCCGAGTCGGACTTGATCGAGCGGCGCTCAGGCGAGCGGCCGGTACTCCTTCTCGACGATGTCCTCTCCGAGCTGGACGCGGCCCGCCGCGCGGCGTTGCTGGCGCAGGTCGGCTCGGGCGGCCAGGTGATCGTCACGTCGGTGGAGGCAGAGCCCTTCCCCGCCTCCTTGATCGAACTGGCGCGGGTGCTCTGCATCGAGGCCGGACAGGTGTCGCCCTGTGGATAGGCTCGGCAAGATCCTGCCCCGGGTGCTGGCGAAGCAGAAAGGGAGCGCCCTGCTCGAGATTCGCGCACGGCTCCTGTTCGCGGAGATTGTGGGGCCGGCTCTGGCCGGCCAGTGCGAGCAGCTGCTGCTCCGTGGAACGGTGCTCACGGTGGTCACCCAAAACCCCGCGCTGGCCCATCAGCTCCGGCTCGACACGGGCCAGGTGCTGGAGCGGTTGAACGGCGCCGGGCTCGGTCGCCGGATCCGGGAGCTGCGGGTGCGGCTCGGGCGTGGGCCCGTCAGCTGAAGACCCGATGAGACTATCGGCGGAGCAGAGGGCGGCGGTCGCCGGCCTCAGCGGTCCGGTTCGAGTGGTGGCTGGTGCGGGCACCGGCAAGACGGCGGTCGTCGCCGAGCGGTTCCTCCGCCTGGTCAGGGCGGGGTCGGAGCCGACCTCGATCCTGGTCATGACGTTCACCGAGCGCGCCGCTGGCGAAATGCGCTCACGCATCGAATCCGGTCTTGGCAGCTGGTCGGGTCAGCTCTGGGTGGGGACCTTCCATGCCATGGCCCAGGCGTTTCTGCGCGAGGAGGGCTGGCGTATCGGCGTGCCGTTCAACTTTCGAGTCCTGACCGGCGCCGACCGCTGGATCTTCTTACGCGAGCTGCTCTGGCGGACGGGCGACCCGGCGCTGGTCGGCGTCGAGCGGCCCGATGACCTGGTCGCGCCCCTGCTCAGGTTGATGGAGCGCTTCAAGCAAGAGCTGGTCCCGCTAGGGCGGGTCGAGCAGTGGGCAAAGGCCGCGCCCGATCGCGAGCTGGGGGAGCAGCTGGCGGCGGCGGTGAAGCTTTTTCGCGCGTATCGCAAGCAGACTCGCGAAGAGAAGCTGCTCGACTTTGACGACCTTCTGGTGCAGGTCGTGGAATTGCTCCACCGGCGTCCCGAGGTCCAGCAGCGCTTTGTAAAACGTTTTACATCGATCCTGGTCGACGAGTACCAGGACTCCAACTTTGCGCAGGAGCGGATGGTCGAGCTGCTGGCGGGTGGCGGCAACGTCTGCGTCGTGGGCGACGACGACCAGAGCATCTACCGGTTCCGAGGCGCGTCGCTGGCCAGCCTGGAACGCTTCGCGCGCGCCTTTCCCGGCGCCGCCACCCTCACCATCGGACGCAACCGGCGCAGCTCCGCGAACATCGTCGCCGCGGCCTCGGCGCTGATCGCCAACAACCCGCGCCGGCTGGAGAAGTCGCTGTCCGCCGGCCGGAGTCCGGGCCCCCGGATCGCCCTCTGGCAGTGCGCGGACAGCTTGGCCGAGGCGCTCGCCATCGCTACCGAAGTCAAGCGTTTGGCTGCTGGCGGCATGCCCTTGCGGCGGATCGCCCTCCTGGTCCGGACCAATGCGCTGGCCCGGCCGCTGGTGGCGGCCTTGCGGGCGGCGCGGATACCCCACCAGCTCTGGGGCGTGCGCGGCTTCTACCGGCGTCCCGAGGTGCTCGACGCCATCGCCTACCTGCGGCTGCTAGACGACCCCGGAGCTGAGGTCGCTCTGGCCCGGCTGGCCGCCAGACCGGGACTCGGCCTCGACCCGGAGGAGGTCCTGGACCGCCTCCGGCGTGCCCGTGGGAAGGGGGAACCGCCTCTCGCAGCGGTCGAGGCCTCGGCCGGCGGCGCAGCTTGGGTCTCAGTGGTGCGGCAGCTGATCGCTGCCGGTGCCCGGCTCGGGGTGGACGAGCTCTTTTTCGAGCTCATGAATCAGACGCGCTACCTGGACCTCGCGAGTTTCGAGACAGAAGCTGACCGCCGCCAGGCGGCGGCCAACCTGGGCCGCTTCGCGGAGCTCTTGGCGAGCTACTGCGAGGCCAGGCGCGACCACTCCCTCAGAGCCTTCCTGGCCTACCTCGACCTGGTCCTTCTCTCGGAGACGGACGAGGAGGTGGCCGGCTCTGAAGACGTCGAGGAGGCGGTCCAGGTCATGACGATCCACCAGGCCAAAGGTCTGGAATTCGACGCCGTCTTCGTTCCCGCATTGGTGGAGGGCCGGCTGCCTCACTCCCGTCGGCCCGACCGTTTCACTCTTCCCGCGCAGCTGGTCCCCGAAGCCCCTGGCCGGGAGGACCAGGTCGCCGAAGAACGGCGCCTCGCGTACGTGGCGATGACGCGCGCTCGCAACCGGCTTTACCTGACCTGGGCCGGCCGCTACGAAGGCGGCAAGACCTGGCAGCGGTCACGGTTTCTGGAGGAGATCGAGGCGGCCGGCGCGGAGCGGTTCCAACACCGGCAGGTGGCAGCGGTCCCCTCAGCCCCCTTGCCTAGCCTGGCCGCCGGCAACGCCCCCAGTGCGCGCACCGCCGCCTCACCGGAAGAGCCGCTTCAGCTCTCCTTCAGCGGCATCAGCACATATCGCGAATGCCCGCGCCAGTATCGATTCCGGTACGTCTACCGCTTGCCCCGAGCCGCGGACCCGGAGGCCGAGTTCGGCACCATCCTGCACCTCGCTCTGCGCCGGTTAGGGGAGATCAGGCAAGCGGACGGAGGATTGGACGCGACGGCGCTGCGCGGAGTCCACGAAGCGGCCTGGGATGCGCTCCCCTTGTCCGACGAGCGACGCCGGCCGGCCCTGAAGTCGCTCGGTCTGCGCCAGCTGGAGCGGTATCACGAAGCCGGTGGTTTCGCCGTGGCGCCGGCGCTGCTCGAACAGGCCTTTACGGCTCGGATCGACGGCTGGCAGCTGCACGGGATCATCGACCGGGTCGACCCGCCCGCAGGCGCCCAAGGGCCCTGGCGGCTGCTCGACTACAAGACCGGTTCGCCCGTACCGGCCAGTCGGCTGCGCCGGGATCTGCAACTCGCCCTCTACGCGCTGGGCGCTCGGCGCGCCCTCGGGCTCGACCCTTTGGAGCTGGAGATCGTTTACCTGAAAGACGCGACTCGGGTGGCAGCTCCTGTTACCGAGGGCTTGCTCGGGGAGGCGGAACGTATCGGCTCCGAGGTGGCGGACGGGATCCGGCAGGGTCGCTTCGAAGCTCGTCCTGAGCGCCGCCGCTGCGCGCTCTGCCCCTACCGGCTGGCCTGCTCGGACGCCCTGTAAACGGCGGCCACCCGCAGGCATTCGCGCGCTATGTCGAGGCTCGCGTATGGGTGCGAGATCTTGGCGGCGCGCTCGGCCATCGCGCGCCAGCTGGGGCTGCCGGGCTCCGCCAGCTCGCGCACCGCGGCCAGCAACTGGTCCGGCTTCGGAACGTAGCGGCCCATGCCGGACTGCTCCACGAAGGTGACGTTTTGCGTCTCCTGGCCGGGCAGGTAGCTGGTCAACAGCATCGGCATTCCGGTCGCCAGCGCTTCACCGATCGCTCCCGGCCCGGCCTTGCCAACCACGATATCGGCTGCCCGCATGAGGTCGGGCATGTAGTCCACAAAGCCCAGGATCAGGGCCCGCGACTGCCAATTGATCCGGCTCAGACGGCGGCGGAGCTTCTCGTTCCGGCCGCAGACCACGATCAGCTGCCAGTGGGCCTCGCGCCGGGCCAACGCTCGCACTTGTTGGAGCAGCTTTCCCGAGCCCTCGCCTCCGCCCGCGACCAGGATCGTGAAGCGACTCTCGTCGAGACCAAAACGGCGCCGCAGAGCTGCCTGCTCGCCTGGGGCCGGGGGCCGGAACCGGAGGTCGACCGGCAGTCCCAGCAGCCGCAGCCGCGCCTCCGGCACGCCGGCCGCCAGGCATTCGCGGCGGGCCATCTCGGTCGGGACCACAACCAGGTCTGAGCGCGGGAACATCCAGCCGAGATGGAAGTCGACCAGGTCGGTGATCACGGTCACCAACCCGCGCGGCCGAGGCCCTCGTCTGATCGTCTGCCAGGCGACGTGATTGAGCAGCGGATGCACCGAGATGACAAGGTCCGGATCGAACCTCGCCAGCTCGCGGGTCAGGATCTTGCGTACGTAGCCGCCGAAGACGCCGCGCACGGCCGCAAAAGCGGGCCGGTTGTTGAAGCCGTGGTAGATGGCGCCCCACAACGGCGGCGAGCGCTGGATGAGAGGCGAGTAGAGGCTGGCCAGACGCCGGACAAGGCGCGACGAGGATTGTTCGCCCATGAGCGGGTCGAGCTGCTCGACGCGAGCGTCGGGATCCAGCTGCTGGATCGCCATCTCGAGCGCGTGAGCGGCGGCGCGGTGCCCGCCCCCTGTATTCGAGTAGAGGATCAGGATCCGCTGCCCTGAGCCACTCCGGGCCGGGGCCGGGTCGGCTATGAACGCCTCCCGGCAGGCACCCTGCGCCAAACCCGGCGCTCAACGGCTGTGGTTGGAACCCGGCTTGGGCGGTTCAGGATCACGCGGGCCCTAAATCATACGGACGGAAGTCGGGACCGCCGCGCCTCGCGAAGCCGCTCGCGGGGAATAGCGGGCAGAAGGGTACGGTATTCAGAGGTGTGCCTGCCCACGGCCTCGGTTGTCATTTGACGCCCTGATGATCTCCGGCCAGACCCGCCTGGCTGTCCTTTCCATGCACACGTCGCCTACGGCGGCGCTCGGCCAGAGCGCCAACGGCGGGATGAACGTCTATATCAGGCAGGTCTGCACCGCTTTCAGCCGCTGCGGGATCTCCACCGATGTATTCACGCGTCGTCTGAACGAGGACGATCCCGTTAGCGAGCGGCTCGCGCCTTTGAGCCGCGTCGTCTACCTGCCGGCGGGCCCCTTCGAGACCGACAAATACGGCTTGTTGGACCGGGTCCCGGCTTTCACGCGCTCTGTCCTGGAGGATGTTCGCGAGCGCGAGCTGGAGTACGACCTCATCTACTCCCACTACTGGCTGTCCGGGGCCGTCGCCTCTCGCTTGAGCCCCGCGCTCAACCTGCCTTGGGTACACACGGCGCACACTCTCGGCCTGGTCAAGAATCGGCGGCTGGCCCCGGGGGCCGAGCCGGAACCAAACGCCCGCATCGCGGTTGAGCAGACTGTTGCCCGCAAGGCCGACCTCCTGATCGCCAGCACGGCCGTGGAGGCGGAGGATCTCGAGCACCTCTACGGCGTCGACCCTGCACGGATTACTGTCGTCGCTCCTGGTATTGACCTCTCCGTTTTCGGACCGATGGACAAGACGGAGGCACAACGCAAGATCGGCTATCCGGCGCAGCGTCTGCTCCTGTTCGTGGGCCGGCTAGAGCGGTTGAAAGGTGCTGAAGTCGTGCTCCGGGCGCTCGCCCAGCTGACCGAGCCAGGCCACCGCGACCTGCGCTTGCTGGTCGTTGGCGAAGACAGCCGGGACGGCGTGGACGGCGAAAAGAACCGCTTGCGGACGCTGGCGCGTGAGCTGGGGATCGCAACCAGGGTGGACTTCTTGGGCCCGGTCGCGCATCACGAGCTGCCCTATTTCTATGCCGCGGCGGAAGCCTGCGTCATGCCCTCCTACAGCGAGTCGTTTGGACTCGTCGGGCTCGAGGCTCAGGCCTGCGGCTGCCCGGTGGTCGCCGCCAACGTCGCCGGCCTCGCCTCTGTGGTCCGCGAGGGGAGTACGGGCTTCCTGGTCGACGGGCATGACCCAGCCGCTTACGCCGATCGCATCAAGCGTCTGCTCGACGATGAGGAGCTGGCGGCCAAGCTTGGTCAGCAGGGCGTCGCAGTCGCCCAACGTTATCCGTGGGCTCGCACCACAGATCGCATCTGGGCAGCCATGGGCTCGGTCCTGGAACCCGCTCCAGCGGTCCGGGTGGCGAGACCTTTCTAACCTAAGAAGATCGGGCGCTGAAGCTGGCCGCCGGCGCGAGCGGTGTAAAACGTTTTACAAAGTCCCTCGGCGCGCACCCATCAGGGCTCTCCCCAATGCACTTCCCGGCAGGAAAAAGGGAACGCCTCAGCGTCGAAGCGCGTGAGCCGAGCCAAACCAGTCCCATCCGCGTTCATCAGCCAGACCTGCGCGCTAGCCGGCGAGCCCGCGAGAAAGGCGATCTGATGCCCGTCGGGAGATGGCCGCGGATTCCAGCTATCGCCAGGTCCAGCGGCGGGCAGCGCACCGGCACTCGTCAGGCGGGGAGGCGGGAGGGCTGTGTTCAGGCGGAAAAGGCGCGTTGAAGCGCCGCCGGCCACCTCAATCTCGGCGCTGAAGATGAGGTCGTTCGAGCCGGCCGACCAGACCGGCCGGCTGATGCTGCCTGTCGCAAGGGTCGCGGCAGTCCCGGCACCGCCCAGAGTCTTCACCCGAAGCTGCAGGGTGCCGGCGCCAGCGCTCTCCTCGAGGTAGGCCAGGCGGCGACCGTCCGGCGACCAGGCGATCGCGCTGATGGGCAGCGCCTCCCTTTGGATGCGGTACTGGGCGCGCAGGGCGACGTCGTACCCGCGAATTTCGGCACCCCCTAGGTCATGGACCGAGAACGCGACCCGCGCCAGGTCGGGCGACACGGCCGCCTCGTCGACGCCGGTCGCGATGTCAACGGTGGAGGCGTCAGGAAGCAGTCGCCTCAAGCGCCGGCCGTCGAGATAGACGTAGCCAGCCGCTTCGCCGAGGTAAGCCGCCCAGCTTGCGCTGAAGGGGAGCCGCACCTGATTGGAGCCGAGTGTGACCTGCTCCCAACTGCCGCCGGGTCGCCGGACCAGGAGGCCAAGACCATCGGCGGTCCACAAGAAACCATCCACGGGCCCGGCTACGAGCTGGCGGGGAAAGCCACCGGAATCGACCATCCAGACCCCGGCGCCGGGAGCGCTGCTGGTCTGGCCGGCGATGAAGGTGATCAGTCGACGCAGAGACCTCACCGGGCCGGTCGTGAAAGAGAGCCGGGCCGCGGGTAGCGAGTTGCCATCCACATCCTTAGCTCCGGGCGCGATCGCGAGCTCGTAATGGCTGCTGGGGTCGAGCAAGGTCTGTGGCGCCACGACAAGACGCTTGGCATCCCCAGGATCCGATCGCACCGAGAAGTCCGCGGCCGGCGCGAAGCTCAGAGCCGAGCCAACGCTGGCCGGATCCATCTCCCGGCTGAAGACGAGGGTCAGGAAAGCGGCTGGATCCACTCCCTGGTCACCTGCCGCGGGCGTCGTCGAGCGGAGCGCCGGTGGCGGCTCGGTGTGGAACTTCCAGCTGTGCCGGAGGGGATTGGACTTACCCGAGGCGTCGCGGTAACCAGGCGCCAGGATGACCTCGTATTCCGCATCAGGTCGCAACGTCGTGTGGTTGAAGACGAGAGTGCTGGCGTCGGGCCAGGCCAGCTCGCCCGACGCCGCCGGAAGCAAGTTGAAGCTGGCGCCTACGGATGCCTTATTGACGGGCCGGTCGAACCTGATCCGAACGGGTGCATTTGTGCGCACTTCCTGCGCGCCGCGCCCGGGGCTGATCTCCACGATCTGGGGCGGGCTGTCGCAGGCCGCGCCGAGGCTTGCCAGGACGAGGAAGGCCAGGCTTACCGCAAGGCGGGCGGCCACCAGCCGCGCTGACCTCAGAGGTAGGTCTGCAGGCGCGCTCGCATGTCCTGCTCGAGTTTGACGAGCAGCGCCGAGTCGACGAACAGCAGCGAGATCTGGCTGACCTGGGAGACCGCTTGGTCGATGCCGCCCTGAGACCGCTCAGCCGAGCCCAGCAGGTCCTTCACCTTCCGAGAGCGGGCGCCCAGCGCCTGATCCGCCATGCCCTGCAGATCAACTACCACCGCCTCCCAATCCGGCGGCGGTTTGGCGCCCGGCGGCGCGTCGGAGAGGCGGGCCGGCTCGGGAGCGGGTGCCGGCGACTCGAACTCAGCTGGCGCTGCCGGTTCCGGCCTCGGAGGGGCCGTCGAATCGGTGAAGGCCGGCATGGTTGCGGTTTCGACCATCCGCGGCAGCTGTTCAGTACCTCTTTCGGTTGGTTCCGGAGGAGCCGAGCGCGCGGCGCGCGGCCGCTGGCCCACGACTTCATCCACGTCCAGCGGAGGCCGTCCTGAGGCATGGTCCGCCCGCTTGACCTCGATCATCGCCTTCTCGTCAGCGCAGAGCTCGAGCACGATCTTCGGGTCCTCGTCAATGGACCTGGATTCGCTCGTGTAGGCGCCGGTCGCCTTTCCGTCCGTGAGGATCACGATGCCCGTCCCGCGGTCGGCGCGCACCATGACGCTTCCGGTCAGCTTGCGGTCGTGGAGGAACTTCAGAAGGGCCGGCATGTCCACCCAGGAGGCATAGAGCTCGGTGTACATCGGTTGCGCAACGACCAGGTCGTAGAGGCCATCCACAATCTCGCCGGGGAGCCCCACAACATCAAGCACGCCGTGCCCGTGCGTGACCTCGTCGTTGAATAGATGCAGCGCCTGGCGGCCACGATCGACATGCTCGCCGGCGTCGAATACGCATTCCTGAGCCTTGCCGTCTTTAAACAAAATGAGGCCGGTAGCGCCCTCCGTGAGAAGGCGCACATAGCCCGTGTAGCCCTCGCTTTCCAGTGTTGTGATGAGCCGCGGAAAATCGACAAACGACGTCTTCAAAGAGTCGTAGACCACCTCGCCCGCCGGTACGGGAAATGGCTCCCGACCGTGCTTCGGGCTGGGCCGATGCTTGACTCCTTTGCGCACTGGCGCTTCCTCTTCCACCTGCACCTCCGCCTTCGCTTCTTCGCGGTTCGCGGGCTCGGCGGCTGGCTGCTCTGCGACGGGGTGCTCGGCACCTTCCGCTTCGCCGCCAGGCGTCAGGCCGTTTTCTCCCGCCGCGCTAACGAGCTCAGGGATGGTCATCTTGACGGTTTCATCAGCGGGCAGCTTCGCCTTGGCGTCGAACGCGAAGTCACCCTCTCCAAAACGGAGCGCGCCGAGCACCGCATCATCGCCGGTGTGGCCTTCGCCACTCGCGTGAAAGAGGTGCCCGAAGAGGAAGTAGAGCGTGTATGCGGCGCCGTTGTTCTTCACGGTCAACGTGCCGGTGGCGCGCTCGGTCTGCGCTCCCTCCAGGAGGGAACGCAGTGCCGTTTCCTTGAGCGAACCTTTAGCCTGCAAGTAACTTCCCCGAATTCTGCTGCGTTTTCATGGCAAGCGCTGATCTCGGACCGCCGCCGAATCACGGCTAGTATAAAACCCGATGTCAGATTCGGGCGCCAGGGCGACACCGCCCGATCCGCCCGAAACGACCCGGCCCCACCGACTGAGCCTGATCTTGGTTCGGCATGGTTGTTCCACCTGGAACACGGAGCAGCGCATCCAGGGTCAGCTCGATCCACCGCTGTCCGAGCTAGGCGAGGAGCAAGCTCGGCTCCTTGGCGAGCGCTTGGCGGACATGCAATTCGACGGGTTCTACACCAGCGATCTGCGGCGTGCGGCCGACACAGCGGGAGCGGTCGCTGAGCGGCTCGGCCGCGCTCCGCAAAGCGTTCCCGAATTGCGAGAAATCGCGCTGGGCGAGTGGGAAGGTTTGACGAGGGCTGAGATCACCGAGCGCTATCCAAAGCAATGGCAGGCGTGGCTCAAGCAGCCCGACTGGGACATCGTGCCGGGTGGTGAGGGGACGCGGCACTTTGAGGAGCGGGTTGGTCGGGGCCTGGACCAGTTGATGGAGCGCCACCCGACGGGTAGGGTCCTGGTCGTCACGCATGGTGGGGTCATCCAGGTCGCTCTCCTGCGCGTAGTGGGACGATCTTCGAACGGCCTCTTTCCCTTCACCATCGAGAACACCTCTCTCACGGTCATCGAGGGACGTCCGCCTCGGATGGTTGTCTCGAGGGTGAACGACACCTGCCATCTGAACTGAGTGAAACCGCCTGGGACGCCGAGTTGTCCCAACTCCAAAGCCCGGCACCCCTCTTGCAGAGTTGGGCCTGGGGCGAGGTACAGAGTCGCGCCGGCTGGCGGCTGGAGCGGGTCCGGCTCGGCGAGTCGGGCCTGGCTTCGGTGCAGCTCCGGGGTCGGCCGCCCCTCGAGCGCGGCTATGTGCCGCGGGGGCCGGTGGCTGCCGGGGGCGCCGCCCTCAAGGCGCTCGTCAGCTGGGCCCGGGAGCGCCGGCTGGCCCGATTGCGGGTGGAGCCGGAAGCGGGTGTCGAGCGCGGTCCCGAGCTGCGCGCGCTTGGTTTTCAACCGGCCCCTTTCGTTCAGCCGCAGCACACCCTGATCGTGCCGCTGGCTGAACCGGACCAGATGCTCGGGACTTTCAAGCGCGGCACCCGCTACAACATCCGGTTGGCGGAGCGGGGCGGGATCACCGTGGTGGAGGGCCGTGATGCCGCCGAAATGGAGCGCCAAGCCGCCGCCAGCGCCTCCCGCCAGAGGATCAACCTACCCGGCCGCGCCTATTTCGAACTCCTCCTCGACCGCCTGCCGGACGCGCGCACCTACGTCGCGCAATTTGAGGGTGAGGCGGTCTCCGCGCTGCTGGTCGCTCACCACGACGGGCGGGCCTACGACCTCTACAGCGGGTCGAACGGCCGCCATGCCCGACTGAAGCCGGCTTATGCCACGAAGTGGGCCGCTCTGACCGGCGCCTTCCGGGCGGGGTGCCGTGACTACGATCTCTGGGGAGTCTCGCCTGGTCCCGACCGCTCCCATCCCTGGTACGGACTCTGGGAGTTCAAATCCGGTTTCGGCGGGGAGCTGGTGGAGTACGTCGGTTGCTGGGACCTGGTCCTTGGCGAGGTGCGCCAGGCCGTGGCCGAGGTTGGCGAGCGCGCTCGCCGCCGCGTCGGCAAGCTACTTCGCAAGGGTGATTGATGAGCGGGCTCTCCGACTCGGACAATCAGTTCGTGGAAGCGGAGGCGCCAGGGCAACCCGAGGCGGTCGTCACTCGCCGGATCCTGCTCATCGACGCCGATACCTCATTTCGCAAGGAGCTGCGCCAGAGCTGCGAGCAGTACGGCTATCAGGTGGTCGAAGCGGAGACCGCCGCGGACGGACTGCGCGAGTTCGACGAGAAGCAGCCGAGCCTGGTGGTGCTGGATGTGGTCCTCCCGGACGGTTCTGGCTTCGACCTCTGCCGCACCATCCGCCGCCAGGATGCCCGCGTCCCGGTGATGATCGTGAGCAGCCGCGGCGAGGAGATCGATGTCGTGGTGGGTCTCGAGATCGGGGCCGATGACTACGTGATCAAGCCGGCGCGGACCCGGGAGCTGCTGGCGCGGATCGCCGCGCACCTGCGCAAGGCCCGCCTCGATACCCAGGAGAGCAGTCCGGGCCGGCTCGAGTTCAAAGATCTTGCCATCGACATCAACGAACGCCGTGTCTTCAAGGATGGGCAGGAAGTCGATCTGACGCACACCGAGTTCGACCTCCTGGCCTACCTGGCGAGCCACGCCGGCAAGGTGATGAGCCGCGAGAAGATCTTGAACCACGTCTGGGGTTACGAGTACCCGATCGAGACGCGTCTCATCGACGTGCACATCCGGAACCTGCGCCGCAAGATCGAAACGAACTCTTCGCGGCCCTACTACATCCTGGCTGTGCCGGGAATCGGCTACCGGTTCACGAGCGCACGGGCGTAGCCGTCCGCCGGCTCGTAACCAGCTCTTCGTAAACCGCGATCAAGGCGTCCAGGTTGCGATCGAGGGAGAAGCGTTCCAGCACGCGCTGCCTCGCCAGGCGGCCCAGTTCCGGGATCAGGAAGGGCAGGTCGAGCAGCTGGCGGATGGCCATCTCGAGCTCAACTGCGAGCTTGGACGGGTCGATCACGATGCCGGCTCCGCTCAGAGCCTCGCCGTCGCTGCCGACGTCGGTGGCAACGGTGGCCACGCCGCACGACATCGCTTCCAGCATCGAGAGGGAGAGGCCTTCGACCGACGAGGGCAGGAAGAAGGCGTCGGCCGCCCGCAGGATCGCGATGCGCTCCGACTCCTCGGCGATGTGTCCCGTGAAGAGGACGCGCTTGTCCCGGTAAATACGCTCCAGGCGTCGCCGTTCTGTTCCTGAGCCCATGATCAGGAGCTTCGTCGAGGCGGGCGGATCCGCGTGCAGGAACGCTTCCAGCAGGACGTCCACGTTCTTTTCGGCGTCGATCCGGCCCATGAAGAGAAAGAGCCGCTCGGCGCCGAGGCGGCGCTTGCGGTCGGAGGGGCCGGGCGAGTACTTCTCGACGTCCACGCCGTTCGGGATCGTGAGCAGCGTCTGGGCTGGCACGCCGAGCTTGAGGAGGACGTCGCGCTGGCCGGCCCCGAAAACGATCACGCGGTCGCACTGCTTCAGAGCGGGCGCGTAGAGCCGGTAGGCGGCGCTGAAGACCTGCGCCACCACGTTGCGCCGGCGGTCGAAGGCGACGTGAAAGGTGGCCACGAAGGGGATGCCCAGTTCGCGGCAAAGCTTTGGAAGGTCGAAGTCCAGGCTCGAGAACCAGAAGCTCGCGTGCACCACGTCGAATTCGTGGCGCCGAAGGCGGTCGGCGAGCTTGCGCTTGGCGCGGGGCGTCGACAGGATGACGGTCTTGACGAGGCTGATCGAGTCGAGCGGGACCGACTCCTCATCGGCAGAGGCACCATCTCGCGGCTGCCCGGTCCAGTCGCCGTGATGAAAGAAGGTGACCTGCAGGCCCTTCCGCCGGAGGCCAGCCGTGATCTCGCGCGAGTAGGTGGCCATTCCTCCCCCGAGCGTGGCCGACTTGTGACCCAGCCAGGCGACACGCAGCCGGCTGCCGCTCATCACCCCAGTATGTCGGGCCGCAGCTGGCTTAACTGTTTGCGAAGGAAGGCGCGGTCGCGCAGGGCGGGGTGGGGAATCTGGAGGTCGGGCTCGGTCAGCGTCAGGTCGCCGAAAAGGAGGATGTCGACGTCGATCACGCGGGGACCCCAGCGATAGGTCGGAGTGCGGCCCACCGCAGCCTCGACCTGCCTGGCGATTTCGAGCAGCTCGTAAGGGGCCCCGCCAAACTCGACCTCCAGTACCTGATTCAGGAAAGCCGGCTGGTCGGTGACGCCGAAAGGTTCCGTTTCGTCGATCGATGTAAAACGTTTTACAAGGACCCCGAGTGCCTCCAGCTGCGTCCTGGCCAGCTTTAGGTTGAGAGCGCGGTCCCCCAGGTTGGAGCCAAGGCCCAGGTAGGCGATCGTCACCGCAGTGCCATGGCGACGCGGACGACACTGAGCATCTCCTTCACGTCGTGGACCCGGACCACGTCAGCACCCCGCAGCACCGCAGCTGCGACCGTCGCGGCGGTACCCTCCAGGCGGTCGGCAGGCGGCGCGCCATCCAGCAGCTTGCCGATGAATGACTTGCGCGATGTGCCGACCAGGATCGGCTGCCCAAGGCGCTGCAGCTCACCGAGCCGGCGGAGCAGAACCAGGTTCTGCTCCCAGGTCTTACCGAAACCGATTCCCGGGTCGACGATGACGCGCTCTTGGGCAACGCCGGCGCGGGTTGCCAGAGCGACACTTTCGGCCAGGCTCTCGATCACCTCGCCGACCAGATCGTTGTAGTGAGTGCCTGCCTGGTTGTGCATCACGACGAGGCCCAGCTCGCGCTCAGCCGCGAGCTCCGCCAGCCGCGGCTCCTGACGCAGCCCCCAGACGTCGTTGATGACGCGCGCACCGGCGTCCGCCGCCGCTTGGGCGACCTCGAGCTTGCTGGTGTCGATCGAGACCGGGACACCAGCCCGGGCGGCAAGTGCCTCGATCACGGGGAGGACGCGCCGGAGCTCCTGAGCCGCGGCGATCGGCTGATGTCCTGGCCG
Source organism: Chloroflexota bacterium (assembly GCA_005880695.1). GTDB lineage: Bacteria > Chloroflexota > Dormibacteria > Dormibacterales > Dormibacteraceae > VBGR01. The sequence continues at coordinate 37,738 of VBGR01000036.1, read as the reverse complement.
GGTCGACTCGCCGCCCACGTCGAGCAGGTCGGCTCCCTCGCGGGTGAGCCGCAGCCCGCGCTCGATCGCCTCTTTCGGATCGAGTAGGCCGTCGCCGCTGAAGGAGTCGGGAGTGGTGTTGACGATGCCCATCAGGAAGACGCGGCTCCCCCACTCGAACTCCCGGTTGCCCAGGATCGCCCGCACCCGTCGAATTATCCTGAAGCCTTCGATGAAGCTTGCCGACCTGGCCGCTGCCGTGCCGGGCGCGGTGATCGAGGAGGGCGGGGACGTCGAGATCTCGGGGCTCGCCTACGACTCCCGCCATCTCGGACCCGGAGATCTATTTGTGGCTGTGCGCGGCCTCAGCGTGGACGGCCATTCCTTCGTGGCCGAGGCGGCAGGCCGCGCCGCGGCCGTCGCGGTGGAGCGGCTGAGCGGCATCCCAGCGGGCACACCGACCCTGCGGTTGCCCTCGACCCGCCGGGGCCTTGCCGAGCTGGCGGCGGCCTTCTACGGCCGGCCTTCGCGGCACCTGAGGCTGGCCGGTGTCACCGGCACAGACGGCAAGACGACGACCACCCACCTGGCCGCCCACCTCCTCGACGCCTGCGGCCTGCCCTGCGGCGCGATGAGCACGGTCTCTTTCATGGCGGCGGGCCAGACCAGCTCCAACGACACCGGCCAGACGACGATCGAAGCGCCTGAGCTGCAGGCCTGGCTGCGCCGGCTGGTCGACCAGGGGCTTGCCCATGCCGTGGTCGAAGTCACCTCCCACGCTCTCGTCCAGGAGCGTGTGGGTGCCTGCGATTTCGACGTCGCCGCTTTCACTTACATCGGCCGTGACCACCTCGACTATCACCCCACCTGGGAGGACTACGTCGCTGCAAAAGGAACGCTGATCGACCTCACTTCCAGCAGCGCGTCAAAGGGTCTTCCCAAGACTGTTGTCTTGAACCGTGATGACGCCAGCTACGACGCGTTGGCGCAGCATCCGATCGAACGGCGCTGGTCCTACTCTCTCGGCGACTCCGCGGACATCCGGGCCGCGGACCTACTACCGGCTTCTGGTGGCTGGCGGTTCCAGCTGGCGACGCCGTTCGGCGAAGCGCCGGTCCAGCTTCCTCTCCTCGCCCGTTTCAATGTTTACAACGCGCTCTGCGCGGCCGGGATCTGCCTGGCGCTCGGCGCCGACCTGTCCGGGGTAGCTGAAGGCTTCGGCAGCTTTCGCGGGGTCCCCGGGCGCTTGCAGCGCGTTGATCTCGGCCAGCCCTTCGCCGTCTACGTCGACTTCGCGCACTCGGCCGGATCGCTGGCGAGCGCCCTGGCCGAGCTCAGGCCTCTGACCGAGAACCGGTTGATCGCTGTCTTTGGCACCACCGCCCGGAGCGACCACGACCGGCCGGGGATGGGCCGGGCGGCCGCGCTGGGCAGTGACTTCTTCGTCATCACCACCGACGACCCGGTGGAAGAGGACCCCGCCGAGATCGCGCGGGAGGTCGCGGCCGGCGTCGAGGCCCGATCGCCGGGCAAGGACTACGAGATCATCCTGGACCGGCGCACTGCCATCCGCCACGCGATCGAGCTGGCGCGCCCGGGTGACGTGGTCCTGCTGGCCGGCAAGGGGCATGAGCGGACCATGGTCACGGCTAAGGGCCGGGAACCCTGGGACGAGGTCGGTGAGGCGGAGGCCGCCATCAGGGAGGTGCTCAACACCTAAGCCGGGCTGCGGCGCCCACCCCCCACCATGCGCACGATCTCGACCCGGTCGCCGGCTTGTAAAACGTGGAACACGAAGTCATCGCGAGCCAGGATCTCGCCATTGAGCTCAACGGCGACTGCCCGCGGATCGGTGCCCAGCTCGCGCAGGTAGTCGAGCAACGGCGTGGGTGCCTGCAGCTCGACGTCGCGACCGTTGACGTGGACTGAGATCACTGGAAGAGCCTGACGGCGGCGAACCCGGCGGCCCCAGCGGCCAGGCACTCTCGGCCGCGCTCCCGGTCGACGCCGCCGATCGCCAGGACCGGTACGGAAATGGCGGCTGCCACGGCCGCGAGTTCGTCGAGGCCAAGTCCGGCTTGAGACGGGTGGCTGGGTGTCTCGAAGATCGGCCCGAACACCACGTAGTCGGCGCCATCCACTTCCGCGCTGGCCGCTGCGGCCGCTGAATGGACGGAGCGGCCGACGAGGCGCTCCGGTCCCAGCAGGCGCCTGGCTTCGGCGACGGGTAAGTCTGCCTCTGGCAGGTTGACGCCGGCGGCCCCCGACGCCAGCGCGACGTCCACACGGGAGCTGATCACGACTGGCACAGGCGACTCCGCGACGAGTCGCGACGCGAGCTCCTCCAGAGAGCGCGCGGGCAGCTTCGGCCCTCGCAGCTGCACCAGAGTAGCGCCTCGGGCCGGGGCTGCCAGGGCCGTCGCGAGGTCGGCGGTCACCGCCATGATGATCGGCCGGGCTAAGAGCGCCGGGAGATCCCTTCGCTGGGTGAGCTCGGCGCTGCCTCCAGACGGCGCTCCATCCGGCCGGCGAGAAAAGCCTTGCGACCGGCCTCAACCCCAAGGCTAATGGCCTCGGCCATCAGCGCCGGCTGGCCGGCCGCCGCGACCGCGCTGTTGACCAGGACCGCATCGGCGCCCATCTCCATGGCTTGGGCGGCGTCGGAGGCGGTGCCGATGCCGGCATCGACAACGACCGGGATCCGGGCGCTCTCCACGATCAAGCGGATCTGAGACGCGGTCTCGATGCCCTGACCGGAGCCGATCGGCGAGCCGAGCGGCATCACGGTCACGGTCCCGATCTCCTCCAGCTTGCGGGCCAGCACCGGGTCGGCGTTGATGTACGGCAAGACCGCAAAGCCTTCCTTGACCAGGACCCGTGCGGCCTGCAGCGTCTCCTCCGGGTCCGGGAGCAAGTAGCGCGGGTCGGGGATTACCTCCAGCTTGACCCAGTCGGAGAGCCCCATGGAGCGGGCCAGGCGAGCGATCCGGATGGCTTCCACCGCGGTCTGACAGCCGGCCGTGTTGGGCAGGATGCGATAGCGGCGCCAATCGATGACGTCGAGGATCGTCCGCTTGCTCGCATCGTCCAGGTCGAGCCGGCGCAGCGCGACGGTGACGAGCTCGGCCCCGGAGGCGTCAAGCGCCGCCAGCATGTCCTCGTCGCTGCGGTATTTGCCGGTGCCGAGGAAGAGCCGCGAACGAAGCGGCTGGCCGGCGATCACGAGGCGATCCTCGGTCAGGGTCTGCACGGTCAAAGCTTACCCACCGGCCAGCGGGCGCCGAGCCGGCAGGCCCGCGCGTCGCGGGTATTCCGCCGGAGTCGATCGCTCCTTCGAGACGACCACCACGACCCCCGACGACCTGGCGGCTGAGGGCGCCGGCGCCACTTCGCGCAGCCGGCCGCCGAGCTTCTCGATCGCCGGCAGCGCAAGCCTGACCTCGGCTTCCGCGTGGGCCTTCATCGCGAGCAAGCGGCCGCCGACCCGGACGAAGGGCAGGCAGAGCTCGGCCAGCACCGGCATTGGCGCCAGTGCTCTGACCACCGCGATGTCGTAGGCCTCCCGGTGCGCCGGCAATCGCCCGGCTGCCTCCGCTCGAGCGCGCACGACCAGGACACCGCTCAACGCCAGGCTGGCCACGACCTGCTGCAGGAAGGCAGCCTTGCGTCCGTTCGCCTCCAGCAAGGTCAGGTCGAGCGCCGGCCGGGCCAGCTTGAGGGGCAGACCGGGCAGGCCGCCGCCGCTGCCGACGTCGATGACTCGCCCGGATTCAGGCAGGAAATCGAGGAGGACCAGCGAGTCTTCGACCAGCTCCGGGTCAGGGCGCCCGAGAAGGCCCGGCCAGGCGGCGAGCAACTCAAATAGAATCTGGTCCATGCCGATCTACGAGTATCGATGCGAAGGCTGCTCGGGGAGCTTCGAGGTGCTCACTTCCTTTGGCAACCGCGAAGGTGCGCAGGCCTGTCCGAGTTGCGAGTCGACCCGGACCAAGGTGCTCGTGTCCAGCTTCGCGGCCTTCGGGGGCACGGAAACCGGCGAGGGCCCAGCCAGCCTGGGCGGAGGCGGCTGCGGGCCCGGCTGCTGCGGCGGCAGCTGCGCCGTCAACTAGCGCCCGAGCAGCCCGCCCCAGATTTGCTCTTCCCGATCACGTATCGGGTCAACGCCCGCGGCCATCTGGAGATCGGTGGCTGCGACCTCGCCGACCTTGCCGCCGCCCACGGCACACCGCTTTTCGTCTATGACGAAGCCACAATCCGGCAGCGGGCGGCGGAGTTCGTCAGCGCGATGGGAGAGGCGGGCCGCGTCCTCTACTCCGCCAAGGCGTTCGCCAGCCCCGGTTTCCTGCGCGTCGTCGCCGAAGAAGGTTTGGGCGCCGACGTAGTCTCCGCCGGCGAGCTGGAACTGGCGCTGCGGGCGGGACTGAAAGGCGACCAGATCTTCTTCCTGGGCAATAACAAGAGTGCTCAGGAGATCGCTCTCGCCTACCAGGCGGGAGCCACCCTCGTCATCGACGGAGCTTATGAGTTCGAGCTGCTCCAAAGGGTGATACCGGAAGGCGAACGAGCCCGGGCTCTGGTCCGAATCTCGCCCGGGATCAAACCGGACACGCACGACTTCATCTCGACCGGCCAGCTCGACTCTAAGTTCGGCTTCTCGATCGAGAACGGCCAGGCCCGCGCGGCTGTTGAAACCGCGCTTCGGCACCCGCGCCTCGAGCTGGTCGGCCTCCACTCGCACATCGGGTCGCAGATCTTCGACCTGCGCGCCCACCAAGCCGCGATGGACGTGATGCTGGATCTGCTCGTCGAGCTGAAGCGAGACCTTGGCTACGAGCCCGCCAACCTCGGCGCCGGCGGCGGCCTCGGGATCGCCTACACGAAGGAGGACGACCCGCCCACTCCGCGCCAGTTCGTGGAGGTGATCCGGTCGGCCCTGGCCGCCGGTTCCGACCGCCGCGGGCTGAAGCGGCCGCAGCTGGTGATCGAGCCGGGTCGGGCCGTTGCCGGGCCCGCCGGGGTCACCGTGTATACGGTCGGCTCGATCAAGGACATCCCAGGAGTCCGGCGCTTCGTCGCAGTCGACGGCGGGATGGGCGACAACATCCGGCCCAAGCTCTACGGTGCCCGCTACGAGGCCGTCAAAGTGGCCGAGCCGGAGGCGGCCGGTGGCGAGCTCGTGACCATCGCCGGCAAGTACTGTGAGTCGACCGACATCCTGATCAGCGAAATCCGGCTGCCTCCCCTCCAACCCGGGGACCTGCTCTGCGTACCAGCGACAGGCGCCTACTGCCTGGCGATGGCGAGCAACTACAACGGCATGCCACGCCCGGAGGTGGTCATGGTGGCCGCCGGGCAGGCTCGCGTGATCCGCCGGCGCGAAACTCTGGACGACCTGCTCGCCGCCGAGGTCCTCTAGGCTCCGCCCCGGGCCGCTAAGCGTCCTTCCAGCCGACTTTGGCGCCGCTGCGCGCGGCGACGAGGCCGGCCAGGATGGAAAGCGCGATCTCGGCGGCGGAGCGGGCTCCGATCTCGAGCCCGACCGGGCTCCGGATGGAGTCGACCGCCACCCCTCGACGGCGCAGCTCGGCCAGATGGTGCGAGGTGTGCCGCCGGCTGCCCATGACCCCGACAAAGCGCGGCTGCCGGCGGAGGACGCGCTCCAGCTGGTCGGCGAGGTCGGGGTCGTCGTGGTCGGTGTGGACCGCATAGGCGCCGGTCGGGACCTCCTCGGGCAGCTCGGTCGCTGGCCGGAATCCGAGCTCGCGGGCCCACCTGACCAGGGCTTCGGCGACAGGCGTGCGCCCAAAGACCAACAGCAGTGGCGCGGCCGCGTAGGGCTCGAGATAGACCTCGATGCTGCCCAGGTCGTGGTCGTAGGTGCGCAGCTCTGGCCGGCCGCTCTCCAGGATCGAAGCCGCATCAGCCCGCGCCGCGGCATCGAACTCGGAGCAGCCGAGGGTCCCCGCCAGCGCAGCGGTCCGGTCCAGCAGGATCTTCTCGCCGGTCCGCGAAGGAGGTTCGCCGTCGAGCCGCACCACCGTGGCCAGGACCAGCTCCTCGCCCGCCTCGCGGCGCCGAACCAGCTCGGACTCGACGTCGCTCACGCCGGGGTCCGCGCCAGCCGGCCGACGACGGACACTACGATCTCCGCCGCCCGCTCGACCTCTTCGAGGGTGGTTTCGTACCCGCAGGTCAAGCGCAGGCTGCAAAGCGCCTGCTCCAGCGAGAAGCCCATCGCGAGGAGCACGTGGGAAGGGTCGAGCGATCCGCTCGCGCAGGCGGACCCGCTGGAGGCGGCCACACCTGCCAGGTCGAGTGCGAGGAGCAGATCTTCTCCCCGGATCCCCTCGAAGATCGCGCTTGCGTGGTTGGGCAGTCGAGTCCCGCCACCGGTGAGCTGACCCCCGGCAGCGACCAGCGCTTCGGAAAGCATAGCGGCCAACGGGGTGACCGCCGCCGCGCGCTCGCGGCGTTCCCGTACGCAGATTTCCAGGGCCACCGCGATGGCGGTTGCCGAGCGCACGTCTTCGAGCCCGGCGCGGCGTCCGCGCTCCTGCGGACCACCGTACTGAAGTGGCTCCAGCAGCACACCGTCCCGGACAAAGAGCAGACCACCGCTGCCGGCTCCGAGTTTGTGGCCAGAGAAGGCGGCAAAGTGGACGTCCGTGAGATCGATTTCGAGCCATTGCGGGCCCTGGCAGGCATCGAGATGAAGCAGGCTTCCGGGCACCGTAGGCCGCGGTTGCAGCGTTCCGACCTCGTTGTTTGCGACCGATGTCGAGACGAGGTTTACACTCTCGGGGAGCCCCACGGAGTTCTGCGCGCGCGCGTCCACCGGTAGCACATGCAGGTCTCGCCCGTCGAGCTGGAGCCGCCGGCAGGCACCCAGCACGGCCTGGTGTTCGGCGGCCCAGGTGGCCACTCCCCCGGCGTTTCGGCGGCCCGCACCAAGCAGCGCCAGGTTCACCGCTTCGGTTCCAGAAGCGGTGAAGACGATCTCTGAAGCGGCGACCCCAAGCGCCGCTGCCGCTCGGTCTCGAGCCCGGTCCAGCGCAGCTCGGGCGATGCGTCCTTCCAGGTGCGGGCTGGCGGGGTTGCCGTCCGGCACCCCGGTCAGAGCGTCGACGACTTCAGGGAGGACCTTCGCGGACCCGGCGCTATCGAGGTAGAGGCGCCGGTTGGAGCTAGCCGCGGCTGCGGTTGGGAGCCTTGAGGAGGTCGTCGAGCGACCCCTGGAAGTCCTTCAGAAGAAGGTGCAGATCGAGGATTTCGTCGGCCTCGATGGGTCCGGCACCCGGGGGGCCCGGCGCGGCCGTCATGACGTCCTCGATGACGAGCTCGTCGTCGTCCTCGATCATCGCCTCGACGCCCGAACCCTGGATCGCGAGCACGACGATGAACGTCACCCGGCAGGCGGCGCAGGTGACCTGGACCGTGAACCGGTCCTCCTGGTGGTTCAGCATCCGAACCTCACAGCCCCGCAGATTGCGCCCGCAGACCGGGCAGTTGTAGTAGCGGGCGCGGTCGCGGATGTAGTCGATCATGCTCACCGGAAAAGAGTTCCTCGGGACCATTATGTGCCCTGACCCTCGATGCAGGTGACGCCGTCCGGCCCGACCTGCGCCGAGTGGACGGTGCCGGGTGGGAGGTCGAGGCGTTGGCCTGCCGCCAGCTCGATGGCCCGCCCTTGCGCGGGCAGGTCGAAGCGGATGGAACCGCTGACGCAGTAGAGGATCTTGCGGTACCCGTGACTGTGGGCGGCGTACTCGTAATCGGGTCCATTCGACCACGAGTAGCAGGAGTGCGCTTCCGCCTCCAGGCGCCGCAGCAGGTCTTCCCGGCCGGCCATCACTATTTAGTATCCGAGAGGTGAGGTTCGCGGCAGATTGCAACGTCGGGAAGCTGGCGCGCTGGCTGCGCGCACTCGGGTACGACGCTGTCTACCACCCCCGAATCGCCGATGGCGAGCTGGTCCGGCTGGCGCTCGCCGAGGGCCGGGTGGTCTTGACTCGCGATCGCGACCTGACGCGCCGGCGCGTCGTCGTCTCCGGCCTCCTGCGGGCGGTCCTGCTCGAAGATGACCAGGTCCGGCTCCAGCTTCGGCAGGTGGTTCGCGAGCTCCAGCTGCGGCCCGAGCGGGCGCTCTCGCGCTGCCTCGAGTGCAACCTGGAGCTGGAGCTCCGGGACGCGGCGGAGGTCGCCGACCGGGTGCCTCCCTACGTGCGCGCCACGCAATCCTCTTACTCGGAATGTCCGGGCTGCGGGCGGATCTATTGGGCGGGGACGCACTGGCAGCACATGCACGAGGTCATGGCCGGCCTTGCGTGAGTTCCAGGTCCAGACCAGCCGCCGGGAGGAGATGGTGGACGTGACCAAGCAGGTCCGCGAAGCGGTCCAGGCGGAGGGCGTGAACGACGGCATTGCCCTCGTCTACACGCCCCACACCACCTGCGGTATCGCCGTCAATGAAGGCTACGACCCGGCAGTGGCACGCGACGTCATCGAACACCTCCACGAGCTCGTCCCCCAGGAGCGGCGCTTCCAGCACACGGAGGGCAACTCCGATTCCCACATCAAGGCCATCCTGGTCGGCTGCGACGCTTCCCTGCCGGTGGTGGATGGGGCGCCTCGGCTCGGGCGCTGGCAGGCGGTCTTTCTCTGCGAATTCGATGGGCCGCGAGAGCGCCTGGTGACGGTGACGGTAAGCCGGTGAGAGACGTCCTCGTGCGCCTCCGTGAAGGTGAGCTCACTGTCGACGAGGCGCTCGTCGAGCTGCGACGCACGCAGCTCCTGGAGCTCGGCGGGCACGCCCGGCTCGACCTCGGCCGGCGCTGGCGCCGAGGAGTTCCGGAAGTCGTGCTGGCGGCCGGCAAGGAACCCGCGGCGGCGGCCCAGCTCGTCACGGCATTGGCCCGGGAGCACGGACAGGGTCTGGTTTCCCGCCTGGGCGTCGAGCACTGGGACGCTCTCGCCGCGGCGGCCTCAGACCTGGAGGTGCTTCGCTACTCGAACTCAGCGCTCGTGAGGCTCCCGGGCTACGCTCCCGAGCCCGCCGGAGCTCGGGTGGCCATCCTTACGGCAGGCACCGCCGACGTCCCGGTGGCCGATGAGGCACGGCTGGTTCTCGAGGCGCTCGGCATCGAGGTGCGGCTCGTCTGCGACGTCGGCGTCGCCGGGCTGCATCGGCTGGTGGAGCCCCTCGCGGATCTCCTGGAGTGGGAGCCTGACGCCGTCGTGGTTGCCGCCGGCATGGACGGAGTCCTCCCGGGCGTGATTGCCGGACTGGTCGACCGGCCGGTTGTGGGTCTACCTGTCTCCACCGGCTATGGCGCGGGCGGCAAGGGCGAGGCGGCGCTGCTCAGCATGCTCCAGTCCTGTTCCAGCGGCCTCACGGTGGTGAACATCGACAACGGGATCGGGGCCGGCACCGCCGCTGCTCTCATCGCCCTCGCGGCGGCCGCAGCGCGGCGACGATCGCGACCGCCAGCGCGCCGAACGCGAGCACCGCGATAAGGAGCAGGAAGAAGAGTCCGAAGCCGTTGCTGATCGCGATGCCCTCTCGGGACGCAAAGGTCAACCCTAAGAGGACGGCGCCCAGCAGAACCCCCAGCAGCAGGCGCGGAAAGCCCCGCCGTTGCTTGCCATAGAAGAGGAGCCAGAGCCGGCCCGGCCGGCGTTTCGGGCTGCTCACAAGAGATCCAGGAGCTGGTGCAGGCTGTCGATCGATGGCGTGCCGGGGGCCGGGACCGTGCGGGCGTTTGCCGTGCAAAGCAGGGCCCGCATGCCGATTGCGCGCGGGCCGTCATAGTCCTCGCGCTGACGGTCGCCGACGTAGAGCGCGCTCTCGGGCCGCACCGCGAGCGCGTCGAGCGCGGTCCTGTAGAGCTCCGGCGCCGGCTTCCGCCGGCCGATCATCGAAGAGAAGACGACCGCGTCCATTCGCTCCCCGATTCCGTTGCCCGTAACCTGCCGCGTCATCATCTCGGGCGGGAAGGGCGCGTTGGAGGCCAGGGCGGTCTTGACGCCGCGGCCGCGGAGTGCGTCGAGGACCGAAAGCGCTTCGGCGACGACCTGGACGGCTCGATCCCAGCAGAGCTGCTCGCCGTCGAGGATCCGGTATAGCACGTCGCGGCCAGGCTCGAGGCCGACTCGGCGCCAGGCGCGCTCATAGACCTCGAGGTAGTCGACCTCGTCTTCCCCGAGGCCCTCGAGCTCGTCTTCGAGCGGATGTAAAACGTGGAACAAAAGCCAGTCAGCTGAGGGCGAGGCGTCGCCCAGCCAGGCCCGCGCCTGCTGGAGGACGCGCAGCAGGCAATCGCGCGGAAACTCGAAGGTAACAAGAGTGAGGCCATAGTCGAAGAGCACGGCCTCGGTTGCCACTCTGTGATAGATACCTGATATGCCCTCCCGCCTGACCCACCTGGACGAACGGGGCGCAGCCCGCATGGTCGACGTGGGCGACAAACCAGAGACCCGCCGCGAAGCGCTCGCCGAGTGTGTGGTCCGGCTCGGCCCGGAGTCAGTCCAGGCGCTGCGCGACTCCACCCTCGCGAAAGGGGACGCGCTGGCCGTAGCTCGCGTAGCGGGCATCATGGCTGCGAAGCGGACTTCGGAGCTGATCCCGCTCTGCCACCCGCTGCCGCTCACTTCGGTGGACCTCGACTTCGAGACGAAAGCCGACCGGGTCAGGATCCTGGCCCGGGCGCGGGTCAGCGGCCGGACCGGAGTTGAGATGGAGGCTTTGACCGCCGCCGCGGTGGCCGGGCTGACAGTGATCGATATGGTGAAGGGAGTCGATCGGTTCGCCTACCTGGAGTCCGTCCGGCTGCTCGAGAAGTCGGGCGGCAGGAGTGGAAGCTGGCGACGCCAAGAACCGCCTGCGTGATCACCGTCAGCGACCGGGTCGCTGCCGGCACGGCTGAAGACCGCAGCGGGCCGGCCCTCGTCCGGTTGCTCCAGGACGCCGGGCTCGACGTCATCGCCGAGCACCTGGTTCCGGACGAGCCGGACGAGATCACGGCCATCCTGAAGGACGCGGCAGCCGACTTGATAGTGACCACGGGCGGCACCGGGCTGGCCGCCCGGGACCGAACGCCACAGGCGACCCTTCCGGTGCTCGACTATGAGGTCCCCGGACTGGCCGAGGAGATGCGGCGGGCCGGCCGGGCGTCGACGCCCCTGGCGATCCTTTCGCGGGGCGTCGCCGGTGTGCGGAGCGGTGCGCTGGTGATCAACCTGCCCGGCAGCGTGAACGGGGCGACCGAGTCCCTGCGCGCGGTTCTGCCCGCCGTCGGCCACGCCCTCGATCAGCTGGCCGGAGAGACGGGCCACTGAGGATCAATCTCTGCTCCGATCTGGCCGAAAGCGCCGGCCAGGACGAGCAAATCCTGCCCCATATCGATAGCGCGAACGTTTCCTGTGGTGTGCACGCCGGTTCGCTGACCGAGACAGTGCGGGTCGCCCGGCTCTGCCTCAGGCTGGGTGTGGAGGTTGGCGCGCACCCCGGCTACGACGACCGGCCCCGGTACGGCCGGGAAGAGACCGGCGCCTCAGTGCAGGACATCGAGGATCTGGTCCGTTTCCAGGTGGCGGCCCTGGCCGCCGTCGTCCCGATTGCCTACGTGAAAGCGCACGGGGCGCTCTACCACCGCTGCCAGTCCGATCCGTCCGCCGCCGCAGCCCTGGTCCGTGCGGCGGCCGCGCACGGAGTCGGCGTCGTCGGCCAGCCTGGGTTTGCCATCCTCGAGGCTGCCAACGCGCAGGGCGTGCCCGGCTATCGGGAAGGCTTCGCCGACCGCGCCTACCTGCCGGGCGGCAAGCTCAAAGCTCGCTCGGAGCCCGGGGCCCTGCTGGCTCCGGAGGCTGCGGCTGCGCAGGCGTTACGGCTCGCGCGCTCGGGTGACTTCGACACCATCTGCCTGCACGGCGACTCGCCTGGCTCGGCGCTGCTTGCAGAGTCGATCGGCGCCGCCCTGGCGGCCGCCGGCGTCGCCCGGGGCCCCTTGAAGCTACCCTGAACGACGTGGTCGAAGTTGGGGACCTGGCGCCGGATTTCGAGCTGCCGGGCACGGGCGGAGCTCCAGTCAAGCTCTCGGACGCGGTAAAGCTGCACCGGGCGACGGTGGTCGCCTTTTACGTGCTCGATTTCACGCCCGGTTGAAGGAACGAACTTACCGAGTTTCGGGAAAGGTACGCGGAGTTCGAAAAGGCCGGAATCGGCGTCTTCGGCATCAGTGTCGACTCCGTTTACTCGCACCAGGCGTTCGCCCGTGAGCTCGGCGAGCTGCCCTTCGAGCTGATCGCCGACTTCGAGCGCAAGACGGTGACCGACTGGGGCGTCCGGCGCACCGACCTCCAGGGCTACGACGGCGTGGCTCGCCGCACCATCTTCATCCTCGACTCCGACCGGGTCGTCCGCTGGCGCTGGGTGACCTCTCCGGAGAAGCGGCTGCCGGACATCTCGGAGGTGCTGGCGGAGGCCAGCAAGGTCGCCCTGGCAACGACTTCCTAGACAGACCGCCCGCGAAGATGTAACTTCCCGCGACCGTGGGCTCCAATCCGCCGATCGTAGGGTGGTCGGCTGATGGCCTCTGGTTTTGGGACGGTCTCAGCTGGAACGACGCCATCTCCCCAGACGGGCACTTCCGCTATGACGGCCGGGGCTGGCAGCCGTTCGGCGGGCTCCGCTCTCCCATGCCGGCCGGCGCCTTCGGACAGCCGCCGGCCCCTCCTCTGCCGGTCAGCGCCGGCTGGGTTCCGCCCGCGCCCGAGATCGCTGCCGCGGCGCCAGCTCCGCCGCCAGGCCCCATCGGTCCCGGCGCGCCGTCGATCTCTCCGCCGCCCAACCCGCTGGAAGCGGTGCTGCCGCCTGCCGCGCCGCTCGCGCCTCTCTCGCCACCCTCATCCGCGCCGGACCCTGCTCAAGACGACCTACCCAGCTGGCTCGATCCGCGCGAGGCGGAGCGGATTCGCATCGAGCGGAGGGCCAGCGCCGCGGCCGTTGCCGCCGCCGCCGCGGCGCCGCCGCGGGGTTCAGCACCCGAGATCGACTGGACGGCGATGCGTTCGAACTATCGCTACTCGCCGACCGCGGAGGCTCCGGCCGCGTCCTGGCAGACGGGACCGATCAGCGCTGTCATCTACTTCGTGCTGCTCCTCTTCTGTCCAATCGCCTGCATCCTCTTCGTCCTGCGCGGCGCCCGCTGGTCGTCGACACCCCGTGCGATCGCCCTGGGAGCTGCGGTCACGCTTTGGGGCCTCGGCATCGTGCTCCGCGTCACCAGCGCGATCCTGACCAGTGGCCAGTAGCCGGTCGTTTCAGAGCGTCTCCAGCCCCGCCCGCAGGCCCCGCCAGGCGTCCTGGGCTCGCAGGACCGACGTCTCGGTGAAGCTCACGTGCTCGCCTGGCAGCAGCTGGGCTGCGAGCACGATATCCGCGCGACCCAGTCCCAGAATGACGGGATAGCCGCCGGCCGACTGATGGTCGGCCATCAAGAGGATCGGGTTCCCGCCGGGCGGCAGCTGCACCGCCCCCATGGCAAGGCCGATGGAGAGGATGTCGCGGCCGCCTGCCTCTAGCGTCTGACCTTCCAGGCGGTAGCCCATCCGGTCGGAGTCCTTGCCGACCTCGAACTCGGTCTTCCAGAGGACGGTCCGGGCCGGCCGCGACAGGCGGTCGAAGTGGGGTCCCCGGACGGCAGCCAGGCGGGGCGCGCTGGCGTAAGCCGGTCGCAGGGGCTCGGCCAGGTGCCGGCCTGCCACTTGAGGATGGGGCGGCGCCGCCGCCGGTTGCAGCAGGTCGCCGGCCTTCAGCGGCCGGCCGCCGAGGCCGCCGCGGCCGACCAGCTGATAGGTCGAGAGCGAGCCGAGCCAGCGGTCGCCGCCGAACCCACCCGCGACCGCGATGTAGCAGCGGGCTCCGGCCCGACGACCCGCGAAGGCGAGGCGCTCGCCTGCCGGCAGGAAGACGCCCGTCCACAGGGGCATCTCCTCGCCGTTGACGGTGGCTCCGAAATCTGCCCCCGTGACCGCGATCAGGCAGCTCTGCAGCGCCACCAGAGACGGGCCGCTGACAGCACATTCCAGACAGGCGGCGCCATCCGGGTTGCCGACGAGCCGGTTGGCGGCTGCCAGAGCGAAGCGGTCCATGGCGCCACCCGGAGGGACGCCGTACGCGCGGTGGCCGCCGCGGCCAAGGTCCTGGATGGTCGTCTGGAGGCCGGGCTTGTCGACCCGGAGGACCGGCTCCAAGCCTCAGGCCGGGAAGAACCGCACGCGGTCGCCGGGGCGCAGGAGGCTCGGTGGGTCGGAGTCCGGCAGGAACATCCGCATCGGGGTGCGGCCGAGGAGATGCCAGCCGCCAGGACTTGGCAGGGGGTAGATCCCGGTCTGCGCGCCTGCGATGGCGACCGAGCCGGCCGGCACCAGCGTCCGCGGGACCCGGCGGCGCGGCAGGTGGAGCGCCGGCGGCAGCGGACCGAGGTAGGCAAAGCCAGGAACGAAACCGACCATGAAGACTCGGTAGATGGGCTGACCGTGCAGTCGGATCACCTGCTCAGGTGTGAGATCCAGCTGGTCCGCCGCCTCAGCCAGGTCGGGACCGTCGTAGGTGACCGGGATGCGGTGCAGGCGGCCGCTCGGTCCCACCCGGCCGGGGTGAGCGACGAGCTTGGGGATGGCGGCCGCGAGACTGCGGTAGCTGGTCCGTTCGGGATCGTAGTAGACGGTGACCGAGGCGTAGCCGGCGGCCGCGTCGCGGATCCCGGAACGCTTGCGCAGTGCGGCGGCCACGGCGTGCGCACGGGAATTGAGGGCGGTGTCGATCCGAGAGCCGAGCTGGACCAGCAGTGCGGCGTCGCCCAGGGGCTGGATCCGGGGTTTAGCCATCGAGCGCGGCGGTGGCGTGCGCGGAGACCAGCATTGCAAAGAACACGCCCGGCACGATCCCGACGCAGAGCAGGCCGAGGCCGGCCAGGCCGACCGCCCAGGCCGTCACGACGGCGACCCCTACCAGGTTCCAGATCGCAAAGCGGCGGCGGACGAGACCGATCGCCGCTGGGAAGTCGAAGAGGTCCCGGGCGGCGTTGCTGCGCGCGTACCGGATCGTGGCAGCGGGCAGCAGCACGAGCAGGAGTATCCCCCAGGGCAGCGCCAGCGTAGCCACGGCCAGGACCAGCGCGTAGGACCGGTAGAGGAAGGCGTCCGATTCGAGCCGCGCCGTGAGGCCGGTGTAAGCCGTTACCAGCGCCGGCAAGGCAAGAGCGAAGGGAAGGGTGAGCAGAGCCAGAACCAAGGAGATCCAGAATCCGTCCCGGAGGATCTGCCCCAGCTGGCGCCAGGGAGGCGGCCCAGCCTCGGGATCGGTCGCGGAAGCGCGGACGGCGGCCACCCAGTAGCCCAACACCAGAAGGAACGTGACAGGCAAAAGGAGCACGAGCGGGAGGCCGACGGCCCACGCGCCGGCCGCCCCTTTACGAAAGGGGTAGCCGAACGCTCCGGCTACATGGTTCAACTAGCGCGACCTAACATGGAATTCGGTGGGGTGATGGACACCGATCGCGTCATGGGGGTGGCCCTGGAGCAGGCGGGCCTCGAGGCGGTGCCCGCAGATTCGGGCATCCATGTGCCCGGCGCGGGCTTGAAGAAGGCGCTCTTCGGCGTCGACATCGACGTCGGCGAGCTGCTCTATGCGCGCGACTCCGGCTACGACGTGGTGGTCGCCCACCATCCCCTTGGAAGCGGGTCCTCGCCTCAGTTCACCGACGTGATGTGGCGTCAGGTGGACCAGATGGTGGAGGAAGGCGTGGCCGAGCCGGTGGCCCGGGCGGCGGTGGCGCAGCGGGTGGGCTCGAGGCACCGCCTGCGGCACATGGCGAACTATAACCGCGTCACCGACACCGCCCGGCTGATCGGTCTGCCGCTCCTCAATATCCACCTGCCGCCCGACATCGTCAGTCGCCGCTACGTGAAGCGCCTGGTCGCCGAAAACATCTCGGAAGAGACAACGGTGGGGGGCCTCCTCGAGGTGCTCAACGCGATCCCAGAGATGGCGAGGTCACTGGTCAAGCCCGAACAGTGGATCGGCGACCCCGATAACCCGGTCGGGCGGGTGGCCGTCGCCATGGCGGGCGGCACCAACGGCGGTTATCCCGTGTACAGCACCTACTTTGAGGCCGGCGTCGGGACGATTCTCTCCATGCACATCGACGAGGGCGACTACCAGCGGCTGCGGACGGAGGCTCCGGCGGGCTGCAACCTCGTCGTGACCGGGCACATGCCCAGCGACTCGATAGGTATCAACCGTTTGATCTGGCGGCTGGAGGACGAGGGCCTGGCCTGCCAGCGCACCAGCGGCATCATCGACGTGCCGCGGTCACAAAACGGGGTCTGACCTCGCCGACAACGTAGAGGCTGCCGCAGACCAGGACCAGGTCGTCCGGGCCTGCCGCTGCCAGCGCCGCCTCGACTGCCCGCCCCGCCGGGAGCACGACCTCGGCGCCTCCGGCCCAGACCGCCGCCAGGTTTTCAGCCGCTTCCGCGCGCGGCGAGTCGGCAGCTGTGAAGAGCACGCGCACCGGCTCCAGACGCCGCAGCTCGGCCAGCGCGCCGGGGATGTCTTTGTCGGACATCATGCCGAAGACCAGGCTGACGCGGCGGTCATCCGCCAACCGGCGCACGTCAGCTGCAATTTGAGACAGGGCGGCGGGGTTGTGGGCGCCGTCGAGGAGCAGCGCCGGCTTCTCCGCCACCAGCTCCAGGCGCCCGGGTGACCGGGCCTGGCTGAGCCCCTGCCTCACGGGCTCGTCGCCGTCGACTCCGAGAGCCGCCGCAGCTGCCACCGCGAGGGCGGCATTGCCGGATTGGAACGAGCCGAGAAGCGGGATGACCAGGTCCCGGTGTGCGAAGCCGGGGCCGGAAATGTCCAGTTGCGAACCTTGCCAGCCCGCCCAGCGCGCCTTTGTCGAGACCTCCCCGCCGAGCGTCCAGAGTTTGGCCGAACTGCTTGCCGCCGCGGCCCTGATCACGTTTAGCGCCGGCCCGGTCGCGCCCGTCACAACCGTGTTGCCCGCCTTGATGATGCCGGCCTTTTCGTGGGCGATCTTCTCGAGGGTGTCCCCCAGGTACTGCATGTGGTCGAGGGCGACGTTGGTGATGACCGCCACTCCCAGGTCGAGGACGTTGGTGGCGTCGAGCCGGCCACCGAGGCCGACCTCGATCGCCAGCCGGTCGCAATGGCGGGCCAGATAGGTGATCGCGACGCTGGTCAGAATCTCGAACTCCGTCGGCGGGCCGAGCTCGGCCTTGATCCCCTCCAGCCTGGGCCGGAGCCATTCCAGAGCGGCCCCAAATTCGGCTTCGGAGATGGGCGTCCCGTCGACCTGGATCCGCTCTGTGTATGAGCTCAGATGAGGGCTCGGCATCGTCCCGACCCGATGGCCGGCGGCGTGCAGGATCGCTGCGAGCATGGCGCAGGTGGAGCCCTTGCCGTTGGTGCCGGCAACGAGCGCGCCGGTGAGCCCGCGTTGAGGGTTGCCCGCTCGCTCCAGGATGGCCCGGCTGCGCTCCAGGCCGAGCTTCATCCCGAACCGTCCCAGGCTCGTGATGTACTCCAGCGCCTCCTGGTAGGTCAGCTGCGACGCTCCGCCGCGAGGAGTGTGTTCCGCACCAGCATCGCCCGCGTCATCGGGCCGACGCCGCCCGGGTTGGGCGTCAGCCAGCCGGCGACCTGGGCGACCGCGGGATCGACGTCGCCGACTAGGCGGCCGTCGAGGCGGTTCACGCCCACGTCGATTACCGTCGCCCCGGGACGGACCCAGTCAGGCCCGATGTAAAACGTTTTACCGACCGCCGCGACCAGGATCTCCGCCTCCCGGCAGAGGGCCGGCAGGTCGCGAGTGTGGCTGTGGCAGACGGTCACCGTTGCATGCCGGTTCAGCAGCAGCAGCGCCAGCGGCTTGCCGACGATATTGCTGCGACCGACCACGACCGCCCGCCGGCCGTCGACAGGTATCTGGTTGCGGTCGAGCAGCTCGAGGATCCCCGCCGGCGTGCAGGGGAGGACCGCTGGGTCTCCGAGCGCCAGCCGGCCGGCGTTGTACGGATGGAAGCCGTCGACGTCTTTCGGTGGATCGACGCACTCGATGACCGCCCCGGCATCGACCTGCGGTGGGAGGGGCATCTGGACGAGAATGGCGCTGACGCGCGACTCGGCGTTCAGCCCCCTGACCAACTCCTTGACCTCGTCCGTCGTCGCGCTGGCCGGCAGCCGGTGGTCGGACGATTCGATCCCGACCTCCTCGGCGTTGCGGCGCTTCATCCGGACGTAGGTCTGCGACGCGGGGTCGTCGCCGACCAGGACCGCCGCCAGGTGCGGCCGGCGACCCCCCGCCGCCAGCAGAGCGGCGACTCCCGCAGCCACCTCGGCCAGGATGGCGGCGGCCGCGGCTTTGCCGTCGAGGAGCTGGGCAGTCACCGGCGAGCCGCCGCGGCGACGATCCTCATCACCTCGCGCAGCTCGATCCCGGTTTCCCGGGCCAGGCGCCGGCAGTCCTCGTACTCGGGAGCCCACTCGACGGCTTCGCCATCGATCAGCTTCACCTTCACCCTGGCGCGGCCAAGCTCGGTCTCCACCTCTTCGACCCGCCGTTCGGCCAGGATTCGCCGGGCCGAGCTGACCCGGACTCCGAGTGTGCTCGTGGAGCGCAGCAGGTGCCGGGCCAGCTCGTCGGCCTTGTCCGGACCCGCCAGGACCGACACGATCTGGCCCGGGCGTCCCTTCTTCATCAGGACCGGCGCCACGGTGACGTCGAGGGCGCCGGCCGCCAGCAGGTCCTCGACCAGCGCCGCCAGCAGATTGGGCGCCATGTCATCGAGGTTCGTCTCCAGCACCGCCACGTCGTCAGCAGTGGCGGCCGCCTGCGATCCGAGCCAGACGCGGAGCAGGTTTCCCGGCTGCTCACGTCCTCCGACCCCGTAGCCCACGCGGGCCACTCGCATGGCTGGGCGCGTAAAGCGCGCCGAGGCAGCCAGAATGGCGGCGCCAGTCGGAGTTACGAGCTCGACCGCGGAGTCGACAGGCTCCAGGATCGCCCCGGTTCCGGCCAGGACCGCGAGCGCGGCGGGAGCCGGCAGGGGCAGCTCGCCGGACTTGCCGCGCTCGGCCGGCAGCGGCGAGGCGTGCACCGCCTCGACTCCGAGATCCTCGAGCAGCCAGAAGGCGCCCGCCAGGTCGACGACCGTATCGGCGCCGCCCAGCTCGTGCAAGTGGAGCGATTCCGGCGGGACACCGTGGAGCGCCGACTCCGCCTTGCCTAGCAGGTCCAGGGCGAGACCCGTTCGCTGCTTCACGGCCGGTGGCAGGTCGGCTTCGGCGACCAGCCGCTCCAACTCCGGCAGCGCCCGCACCGAGCCGTGCCCAGCGCGCACGACGACCCGCGTTCCTCCCAGGTGGCCGCGCTGCTCACGGCGGGTTTCGATGCTGACCTCCTCGACCAGGTCCAGCGCTTCCAGAACCCGGTCCAGGACGGAGCGATCAGCACCAGCGTCCAGCAGAGCCCCGAGAGCCATGTCGCCCGAGATTCCGCTGAAGCAGTCGAAGTAGGCGATCACCCGCCGCCGCGGCTTTCGCGCACGACCTCGACCCCAAAACTCCGGAACTCCCCTTCGAGGGGCGGCTTCTTGCGAACGGTGACCCGCGCTCGTTGGACCCGCGGCAGTGTGAGCAGGCGGTCCGCGATCCGGGCGGCGACCGCCTCCAGCAGGTGACAGGGCTCGCCTTCGACCACCTCCTTCACCAGCGAATAGGCGTGGGCGTAGTCGACTGTCTGCTCCAGGCGGTCGCTGGAGCTGGCTTCCCGGAGGTCACCCTCCAGCTCGACATCCACCGTGAAGCGCGCGCCCAACTCCCGTTCCGCCGGGAAAACGCCGTGCCGGCCGAAGAACGCCATGCCCTCCATCAAGATCCGGTCCACTCCCGCGAAATTATCCCGTTGCGGATGATCGCTTCGGGTGCGTCTGAGTCCGGCGCTCGGCTAGGCGCGCGTCACCAAGCGCAGGAAGGCGAGCAGCACGACGGCCCCGAGGAAGGAGACAACCAGGGTCTCGAAAAAGCCCGCGTCCCCCTGCACGAAGTAGCCGAGGAGGGCGCCTCCGATGACCGAACCGGCGATCCCGATCACGATGTCGAGCAGACAGCCGTAGCCGCGGCCGCGAACCACTCGGCCGGCCAGCGCCCCCGCCAGCAGGCCGATCAGGAGCCAGGCGAGGATGCCGCGAGGCTCGAAGACGATATTCAGAAAGAGCCCGTGAGACATCGCCGCAACCGTACTACCTTATGGCGGGGGTCTGGCTCAAGGGGTGTACCCGTTCGAACGCTTCAGCGAACGCGCCAAGCACGTCCTGACGCTGGCGCAGGAAGAGGCCGAGCGCGCCCACCACTCGTACATAGGGACCGAGCACCTCTTGCTCGGCCTGCTCCGCGAAGATCGCGGAATCGCCCACCTCGTACTGACCAATCTGGGCATCGGAATCGAGGCCGCGCGCGCGACGATTGGAGCGCTGCTCGCCCGCGAAGAGCGCGTCATCATCCAGCGGATCGTCCCCACCTCCAGGGTGAAGAGGGTGATCGAGATCGCTTTCGACGAGGCCCGCGGCATGGGCGACCATCACGTCGGAACCGAGCACATCCTGGTGGCGCTGATGATCGAGGGTGACGGCATCGCGGCCCACGTGCTCACCGACTTGGGGGCCGATCTCGAGAAGGTGCGGGCGGAGGTGAAGCGACTGCGAGCCGCGGGCAGCCAGGGAAGCGCTGCTGGTGGCGCGGAGCCGGCGCCGCTGGGTTTCCGAGTCGGCGGACGCGTCCTGGTCCACGATCCCGATCCGCCCTACCGACTCTGGGAGGCGAAGGTGACCGAAGACCTCGGCCAGGGCCGCTTCAAGGTCGGCCTGGAAAGCCACCCAGGCGGCGACGAGCTGGAGACGCGCGCTGAGCGGATGCACACGATCCCCGGCAACACCTACCTCTGTCCTCTTTGCCGGGCGACCTGACCTTTCGGCCGGCCGGCGTCGAGGTCGCGGCCTTCATCGCCGACTTGCATACGGCCAACTTTCCGCAGGAGCCGCTGGATCCTCTGCTGGTCAGCCGCTGGCTGAGCGACCCGATGCGGGAGTGGGAACGGTTCCGGGTCGAGCTGGAAGGACGGCCGATCGGGTACGCATTCACGGCGCATTTCCCCTGGAACCGGGTCGCCGCCCGGCATGCCACCGTGTTCGCCGACCTCTTGCCCGAGCGAAAGAACGCCGAGCTGCTAAAGCCTGTTTACGAATTCGCGGATGGAAGGGCGCGCGCGTCCGGGGCGGAGGTCACGCGCACGTACATCTTCGAATCGGACCAGGTCGCACAGGCCGTCACCACCGAGCTCGGGTTCAGCCCGGATCGTCGGGAGCGCTACTGGGAGCTCGATCTGAAAGCCAACGCTTCTCGGCTCGGAGACCTGGCGGGCCAGTCGCGCGCCCGGATGCGAGAGCAGGGGCTGGAGCTCCTGACCTTCGCCGAGGATCCGGATCCAGGCCGCCACGCGAAGACGTACACGACGTCAACCGAGGGCGAGCTCGATGTGCCCCGGACCGGCGATCACGTGCCCGACTCGCTGGAAAAGTTCCTCGACTGGCTGGGCTCTCCCGGCATCCACGAGGACCGCATCTGGATCGCCCGCGACGGCGACCGCGTGGTCGGGCTCTCGACGCTCTCCTACCCGCCGACCCGCGGCATCGTCAACACGGATTGGACGGCTGTCGCCCGCAGCCACCGGGGCCGGGGAGTGGCTCGCGCACTCAAGCTGGAGACGCTGTTGCAAGCCATCGACCTGGGAGTCGACCGCGTGCGCACCGACAACGACTCGGCCAACGCGCCGATCCTCCACATCAACGCGGAGATGGGCTATCGAAACGTCTTCGACCGGCTCTGGCTCATGAAGCGCTAGCGATAGACGCCGTTGTGGCCCAGCGAGTACCTGCCGACATTCGGGAAATAGGTCAGGCCATGGGTGCCGGCACCCGTTCGAATCGTGGCCAGGACGTGGCCATCTCGAGTGTCCACGACATAGACCGACGATGTGTAGCGGCTCGAGTACCAGAGCTGGCTGCCATCCGGCGAGACCTGGAGCATGTCGGGACTGCCTCCTGTGTGCCATTTGGCCGCGACGGTCCGGGTATTGAGGTCGATGACCGACACGCTGCCCTCGTTGCGGTTGGACACGTAGAGCTGGCGGGCGTCCCGCGACACCAGGAGTCCGTGGGCACCGAGCCCGGTGGGCAGGAAGGCGATCTCTTTCAGCGCTACCGGGTCGACGATCGACACGCCTGCGCGCCCCTGGTTGCTGACATAGAAGACGGTCCCGTCCGGCGACAGGCGGACATCGATCGGGAGGCCGCCGACATGGACCGATCCCGTGATCTCCATCCGGTCGGTGTCCACCTTCACAACCATGCCTGTGTACTCGGTGCTGGCCATAAAAAAGGACCCGTCGGCGCTGAAGTCGAGGTGATCGACTCCGCGGAAGGGGATACTCACCGACTTCAGCAGGCTCCACGACTGGGGATCTCGGAAGTCGATGCGCGAGAGCCGCTCGACGACCACGACGGCTTTCTTGCCGTCCGGCGTGAAGTAGAGGTTGTACGGGAAGGTGACCGGGATGCTGCCGGAGATTCTGCCGGAGGTCGGGTCGATGACCGAGAGGGCGCTGGAGCCCTCGTTGTCGATGTAGAGCCGGGACATGTCCCAGGCCGGGGCGATGTGGTGGGGGATGGCGCCGACCCGGTAGTGGTCGATCACCCTGAACGTGGTTGGATCGATCACGTCAACGGTATTGGCGTTGCTGTTCGGAACGTAGACGCGTTCCGGGAAGCCCGCCAGGCGGGGGTCGACAACGCCTGACATCGTGGCGGCGTAGACATTGACCGCCGGCGTCGCTTCGGGTCGCGGCTGATAGGGCCTCGGCCGGAGTCCGGAGACGGCCTTCACCACGAAGCGGGCCGGGGACACGTTCTGGGCGCCGCTCTCGACAAGGGCCAGCGAGAGCACCAGCAGCACGATGGTTCCGAGCAGGATGCCGCGCTGAAGGCCCATCTGGTGGCCGGAGTCTAAGTCAAGACTGGCCGTCCGCCGAGGGGCGGAGGGTCAGGCCGGCCCGGAGCCGACCTTGGGGCCGAAGTCGGCATCCGCATGGATCAAAGAGTCGATGTAGCGGAAGCGTTCGTAGCGGTGCTGGAGAAGCTCTTCGGTTGGCGTCCGGGTAAGCGCCTCCAGGTATCGGAGAATCGTTCGCTCGAGCGCCTTTGCCGTCGCATCGAAGTCGGTGTGGGCCCCACCTGCGGGCTCCTCCACGACCTCCTCGACAACCCCCATTGCGAGCAAGTCGCGGGAGGTGATCTGGAGCTGCTCGGCAACCTCCACCTTGCGCGAGTTGTCACGCCAGACGATGGAGGCGGCCGCCTCGGGCATGGCGACCGAGTAGATGGAGTTCTCGAGCATGACCACCCGGTCGCCGACAGCCATGCCGAGGGCGCCGCCGCTGCCGCCCTCTCCGATCACCGCGGCCACCACCGGGATCGGCAGCCAGAACCACTCCATGATCGAATGGGCGATCGCCGCCGCGATGCCGCGCTCCTCCGCCGCGGCTCCGGGGTAGGCGCCCGGCGTGTCGATCAGGCAGACCACCGGGAAGCGAAACTTGGCGGCCTGCCGGGCCAGCCGCATCGCTTTGCGGTAGCCCTCGGGGTGCATCATCCCGAAGTTGCGGCGCACCCGCTCGGGAAAGTTCCGGCCCTTCTGCTGCCCCAGGAACATCACGGTCCTCCCCGCCCAGGAACCGACGCCGCCAACCAGCGCGCTGTCGTCGGCGCCCAGGCGGTCGCCGTGCAGCTCGACGAAGTCAGGAGCCCAGCGGCGGATGTAGTCGAGCGCGTACGGCCGCTCGGGGTGGCGGGCGAGCTCGACTACCTGCCAGACGGTAAGCGTGTCGTCTTTTGTCACGCGCTCACGTCGAGTAAAGGTCCACCAGGTGCGCGAGCAAGGGCCGCAGCTCGGTCCGGGGGACGACCATGTCGACCTGGCCGCGGGCGAGCTGGAAGTCTGCAGTCTGGAAGTCGGCCGGCAGGTCGGCGTAGGTCGCCTGCTTGATCACTCTCGGACCGGTGAATCCGATCTTGGCCCCCGGCTCGGCGACGTTGACGTCGCCGAGGAGGGCGAGGCTGGCGGCCGTCCCGCCGAAGGTGGGGTCGGTGAGGACCGAGAAGTAGGGCACGCCGGCTGCGTGCAGGCGGCCTACGGCGGCGTTCACCTTGGCCATCTGCAGCAGGGCCAGCACGCCTTCTTGCATGCGGGCGCCGCCGGAGGCCGCGACCAGTATGTAAGGGACGCGCTCCGAGGCAGCCGCCTCCAACCCGCGCGCGAGCCGCTCGCCTGCGACGATGCTGAGCGTGCCGCCGACGAAACGGAAGTCGAAGACTCCCGCCCAAACTGGCCGCCCGCCGAGCCGGCAGGTGCCGGTCCGGACGGCTTCGTTGAGCCCTTCGGAGCGGAGCTGGTCGATGACCAGGCTGTAGGGCTTCGGCAGCCTCCAGTTGAGGAGGTCGTGGGGGCGGATGTCGGCCCAGCGCTCGGCCCAGCTGTCGAGGTCGGCCAAAAAGGCGATCCAGGCTTCGCCGCGCATCTCGAAGTGATGCCCGCAGTCGCAAACGTAAGCCCGGTCGGCGAGCTCCTCGCGGTCGAGCCCGACCCCGCAGCCGGGGCAGTTGGTGGGCAACGGGATCTCAGGCAGTGGACTGCCCACCAGGGGCACGTCCTTGTAAGCGGGGGTGAGGGTGATCACGCTCAGAGCGAGAGGCCTCCATCGACAACGAGGACGTGGCCGGTGATGAACCCGGCCGCCGGCGAGCAGAGGAAGGCCACGGCGGCGGCCACGTCTTCGGCCGTGCCCTCCCGCCCGAGCGGCGTGAACTTCACCAGTTCGGCAACCATGTCATCCGTAAGCGAGCCGGTGGTCAGCTCGGTACGCACGTAGCCAGGCGCGACAGCGTTACAGGTGATGCTGCGCGACCCCACCTCCTTGGCGATCGCTTTGGTAAAACCGATCAGGCCGGCTTTGGCGGCAGCGTAGTTCGACTGGCCCGGGTTGCCGGTGATGCCGACGACGCTGCTCATGTTCACGATCCGGCCCCAGCGTGCGCGCAGCATTCCTTCGGCGAGGACCGCTTTCGTCGTGTGGAAGGCGGCGGTGAGGTCGGTCTTGATGATGTCGTCCCAGTCGGCCGCGGTCATCCGGAGCAGCAGCCTGTCGCGCACGGCGCCGGCGTTGTTCACGAGCACGTCGATGCGGCCGGTCGCCTTGACCGTCTTCTCGACCTCCGCCTGCTCGGTCACGTCGCAGCGCACTGCCTTGCCCTCGATCTCGTGGGCGACCTGCTCGGCCGCCGCACTGTCGGAGCGATAGGCCACAACTACGTTGGCGCCCATGCCGGCCAGCGCCCGCGAGATCGCCGCGCCGATGCCTTTGCCACCGCCCGTCACCAGGGCGGTCTTGTCGGAGAGGTCGTGGCTCAAGCGGGCACCGGATGCTGCGGCGGGTTGTCGGCGAAGTCGATGAAGAGCTCCTCCGCGTTCCAGGTGTCGACGCCCGGGATGTGCTTGGCGGCGAGCGAGGCGAGCACACGTCCCGGCCCCAGCTCGACCACCGTCCTGACGTTCATCGTGTGCATGGAGGCCATGGTCCGAGCCCAGTCCACCGGACGCAGCAGGTGGTTGGCGAGCTCAGCCCGCAGGGCGTCCACAGTCGGCAGCACCTCGCCAGTTCCGTTGCCGAGGATGGGGAACGAAGGCAAGGAGATGGGCAGGCGGTCGACCAGCTTCTTGAAAGCGCGACCCGCCTTCACCATCAGGGGCGAGTGGGCAGGCAGCGGGATCGTCAGGATCAGCGCCCGGCGGGCGCCCATGCCCAGCGCCAGGCGCTCGGCCTCCTGCACCGCCGGCAGCTCCCCGCTCAACACGAACTGCACGTCCGCGTTCCGGTTGGCCATGTAGAGCTTCCCGAGCTTGCCCGCCTGGGTGCGGATGTCCTCAACCTGCACCAGGTCGAGCCCGACGATGGCGATCATCCCGCCCGGTCGGTCCTCCGCGGCTTGGCTCATGATCAAACCTCGCTCGCGCACCAGCAACAGCGCCGTCTCCCAGGAGATCGCGCCCGCGGCGGCCAGCGCCGTGAACTCGCCGAGCGAGTGGCCGGCCATGACCTTCACCGATTCCAGTCCGTAGCTCTCTCGCCAGACCTCGTAGGCCGCCCAGCAAACGGTCATGACGCAGGGCTGGAGGACTTCGGTCCGATTCAGCTCCTCCTCGGGACCCTGGAAACAGAGCCGGCGCACCGGCAGGTCGAGGATCTCCTCAGCCCGTTCGAAGACGCGCCGCGCGGCCGGGTAGCGGTCGTAAAGCCGGCGGCCCATGCCTGGGCGCTGGACCCCTTGCCCTGGGAACAGCAGGGCGACGGGCGCGGTCAGGGTTACGCCCATTCCAGCAGTCCCGCCCCCCAGGTCAGCCCGGACCCGAACCCGGCCAGGAGCACCCGGTCGCCGCTCTTGACGCGACCCGCGGCGACCGCGTCATGGAGCGCCAGGGGGATGGTCGCGGTCGAGGTGTTGCCGTACTCCTCGATGTTGACCGCGACGCGTTCCATGGGCAGTCCGATGCGGCGCGCGGCCGCTTCGATGATGCGGTAGTTGGCCTGGTGCGGCACGAAGAGATCGATGTCCTCGATCGAGATGCCGGCCTCCTGGGCGATGGCATAGGCCTGCCTGATGAAGATGTCGACGGCGAACTTGAAGACGTCCGGGCCCTTCATGTCGATGATCGGGCGCTCATCCTTGGCTGCGTAGGCGCCGAGCGGCACGTTGCCGGCGGTGACCTGGGCGTAGCCGCGGCCGTCGCCGCCGAGGCACCAGGCTTTGAATCCCGCCCCTGCCGGCGCGGGCCGGACGACCGCCGCGCCGGCGCCGTCGCCGAAGATCACAGCAGTGTGCCGGTACTCGTTGCTGTACTCGAGCATGCGGGAGAGCACCTCGGCGCCGACCACCAGCACGGTGTCAGCACGTTCGGAGGCGATCATCGAGTCGGCCTGCTCGAGCGCGTACACGAAGCCCGTGCAGGCGGCCAGGATGTCGTAGGCGTAAGAGCCAGGCGCCCCGAGCTCGTCCTGCATCCGGCAAGCGATGCTCGGAAAGGGTCCGTCTGGCGAGGACGTGGCGACGATTATCGCGTCGACTTCCTCGGCTTTGACGCGGGCGGCGGCGAGGGCTTTCCGCGCGGCCTCGGTGGCCAGCGAGAAAGTCGTCGTCCCCGGCTCCGCGATGTGCCGCCGCTTGATCCCGGTCCGCTCGGTGATCCACTGGTCGGAGGTCTCCATCAGCGACTCCAGGTCGACGTTGCTCAGGACCCTTGCGGGCGCATGGACACCCAGGCCGAAGATGGCGCTCGGGCGGCCCTTCGCCTTGAAGGTGCGCAGCGGCAGCGCGTCAGAGCGGACACGAGGTGCGGTGGTCAACGCCATCCTCTCTGCTAGGCCTCCGCCTTTGACTTCTGCTTCTCCTCGAGAAAGACCCAGAGGTCGCGGATGCTCTTCATGCCTTCGAGCGTCTCCTCGCTGAGCTCAACGTCGTACTTGTCTTCGACCGCGGCGATCAGCTCGACCAGGTCGAGCGAATCGGCCGCGAGGTCGCGCTGGAAGCTCTTGTCCAGTTGGACCTCGTTCGGATCGATGCCGAGGATCTCGGCGGCCAGGTTTTGCAGCTCCTTGAAGTCGAGCTCTTGCGTCACGTTCTGATTCCTCCTAATTGGGCTCTGTCTTTTTGATTACGAGCGTCGCGTTGTGGCCCCCGAAGCCGAAGGAGTTCGAGATGGCGACTTTCACGTCGGCCTTGCGGGAGTGGTTGGGCACGTAGTCGAGGTCGCACTCGGGGTCCTGCTTGTCGAGGTTTATCGTGGGCGGCAGCACCCCCCTCTCGAGAGCGAGGATGGTTGCGCCCGCCTCCAGGGCGCCGGCGCCGCCGAGCAGATGCGCATGCATCGACTTGGTGGAGCTGACCGCCAACTTGTAGGCATGGTCGCCGAACACCGCCTTGATCGCCTTGGTCTCGGCGACGTCGCCGAGCTTGGTGGACGTCCCGTGGGCATTCACGTAGCCGATCTCCTCGGGCTCGACCTCTGCCTTGGTGAGTGCCTTGCGCATTGCGCGGATGGCGCCCTGACCCTCCGGGTGCGGAGCCGTGACGTGGTACATGTCGGCACTGCCGCCGTACCCGGCGATCTCCGCATAGACGTGGGCGCCCCGCTTGCGGGCGTGCTCCCAGTCTTCGAGGATGAGGACGGCAGAGCCCTCGCCCATCACGAAGCCGTCGCGCTCGACGTCCCAGGGCCGGCAGGCTCGCTCCGGCTCGTCATTCCGCTCGCTGACCGCCTTGATCTGGATGAAGGCGCCCATGGTCAGCGGCGTGATGGTGGCCTCGGCGCCGCCGGCGATCATGGCGACGCTGTCGCCGCGCTTGATGATCTCGGCCGCCTCACCGATGGCGTGGCCGCTCGAGGCGCAGGCGCTAACGATTGCGTAGTTGAGGCCGCCGGCGCCCGTTTGCATCGCGACGATGCCGGCCGCCATGTCCGCGATCATCATCGGGACGGTGAAGGGGCTGATCCGGCGCACGCCGCGCTCCAAAAGCGCGCTGTGGTTGCGCTCGATCTCCTCCATCCCACCGATGCCGGAGCTGATGATGACGCCGACGTCGTCCGGATCCATCTCGTGGGGGTCGAGACCGGCATCTTCGAGCGCCATCTTCGCGGCGCCAACCGCGAACTGACAGTAGCGCCCGATGTGACGCGCCGTTTTGCGGTCCATGAACCGCTCGGCGTCATAGTCCTTGACCTCGGCGGCGATCCGGCAGGCGTAATCAGAGGCGTCGAACCGCGTGATCGGACCCACACCGGAGACACCCTCCACCAGGCTCGACCAGACAGTCTCGATGTCCTGCCCGATCGGTGTCACGAAGCCCAGCCCGGTCACGGCCACTCGTCGACCGTTAGTTGTACTCATCGTCCAATACGGTATTCCCCGACCGCGCGTCATGGCATCGTCCGCATGAATGAAAAAGACACCCACCCTTTAGACGCGGTGTCCAATTTGGGATTCTTGGGCCGGCTGCCACCAGGGTTGTCAGGCCGTGGCAGGCGCCTGTGCCGGTCCGGCGGCCGGACGCACCAAGACCAGCGCCAGCAGGATCGCAACCTCGACGGTGACGACCGGGATCTCGATGGCCTGGGCGAACTCGACGGTCAGAAACGCGAGGCCCAGGAGCCAGGCTCGGCCGACAAAGGCGTCGCCGCGTGCCCAGATCCAGCCCGCGGCGCCAAGGATCGCGAAGTCTGGGGCGTTGAAGTAAGGACTGGCCAGGACCGAGCCGACCACGCCCGCGAGAATCGGAATCTCGATGCCGCGACTCCGGTGGCGGAAGGCTGCCGCCAGAGCGATGGTGACAGCGCCGGCCTGGGCATAAATGCCTGCCGGGCCGAGGAACGTCGTCAGCGCCCAGCGCCTCTCCGAAAAGAAGATCGAGGCTCCGCCAAGCGCTTCGAGGTATTGACGCACCCCGTCCTGGCCAAGCGACGCGAGGCTCAACGCGGCCAGCACCGCGGCGGTGCCGGCCCAGGCCAAAAACACTTTCGGCCGTCCCGCGGCGAGAAGGCAGAAGGGAACGAGCAAGGCCAGCTGTGGCTTCAAAACCGTTGCCGCCAGGACCACGCCCGCCAGCACCTGGCGCTCGGCCTTGAGGAGCCGCCACGACGCCACCAGGGACAGCATCAGGAGCGGCACAACCTGTCCGGCGCCGAGAGCCCAGGCGGTCGGAAAGAGTCCCAGGCCAAGGCCGATGAAGAGAAGCCTTGCCCGGCCCTCGGGAGGTGCCGCCAGCAAGGCGGCTGCAACCACTGCGATCAGCATCAGGAGGAACCAGCCTGCGAAGGCGGCGGTGAAGGGCAGAAGCGTGAACGGCGCCGCCAGCCAGGCCAGCGGCGGCGGGTTCAGATAGGGAAACCAGTCACCACCAGGGGTCAGCGCGGCGACGGCGGCTCGCTCCAGGCCCGCGTCGT
Organism: Chloroflexota bacterium; assembly: GCA_005880695.1. Taxonomy (GTDB): domain Bacteria; phylum Chloroflexota; class Dormibacteria; order Dormibacterales; family Dormibacteraceae; genus VBGR01. Next base: position 7,572 of record VBGR01000036.1, on the reverse strand, counting down.
AGATACGCCAAAACCCGTGGCTCAAGCCCACCTGGGCGGCCGCGTAGTAGAGCCGGAAGTCGTCCAGCGCGAAGCGAACGATGGCGATTCGAACCGCTTCCCCGAGTCCCAGGAGGCCGAGCAACACCGCGGCCCCAAGGACCGACCCCTGCTTCCAGTTGGTCACGCTCGTGCCGGCCGACCGACGGCAGCGCTGGGGACGTCAAGGCTGACGAAGGAGGGCGGTGGGAGTGGAAGACCGGGGCCGAGGCGAAGCCACGGCCTGGGGTCCCAACCGGCCGCCACGGACCAGACAACCAGCAGCAGGCCGAGACCGATCAGGGCCTCGACGCCGGCCGTCCAGCCGCCAGTGACGAGCGCGGCCAGCGCCCGCCAGGGGGGATCGCTCGGTATGACCGTCGCGTAGTCGGCGGCGTAGAAGCCCAGCGCCGCGACCGTGCCGGCCGCGGTCAGCATCAGCGCCCCTGGCGGCGATGCGACGCAGAGCACGGCCAGACCCCAGAGCAGGTACTGAACGCTGAAGTTGACGGCGGCGAAAGTGAAGAAGCCGAAGATCGCGCTCAGGACGAGCAGGGGCCGCCGGCGATGGAGCAAGAGAGGGGCCGCGACGGCAAACGCGACGATCGCAACCCGGGAGGCGGTCGAAAGGAGGCCGAGGGCCTGACCACTGACTCTGAGGATGCCGTTCGAGGTCAGGTAGCCCCACCCGAAATCGGGCGTGCTGGCGTAGTTGAGCATGTGCTGGAGCATCTCGATCCGGAACCCGAAGACGGCGATGAAGACCGCCATCGAGGCCAGGAGCGGGACGCCGCTCAGGAGGGCCACCAAGACCCTCCGGCCGCCCGGGGCCGAGAAGATGAAATAGGGCAAGAAGAGGACCGGAAAGCCCTTGAGCGCGATTGCGACGCCCAGGAGCAGAGCGGAGGCAACCTGGGCCCCTTCCTGCTCGGGCCCGCGCACGACGATGGCGAGGAGGACGAAGAGCATCACCAGCGAGTCGAACTGGCCATGGCCGGAGCTGATGAGGGCGGCCAGCGGATTGAGCGCGAAGAGAGCGACCGGTAGGAGAGTCCAGAGGCAGGGCCCGAGCCGCTGGCGCGCGTACACGAAGAGGAGATAGAGCGTCGCCAGATCCGCCAGCGTCGCGGGCATCCGGGCGAGAGTCGTGAAGCGGGCACCGTGCGGATCGGCGAGCAACCCGATCGCTCCGATGATCCAGATCCAGACCGGCGGATAGGGGTAGCGACCGGCCAGGAGGTAGATGTTGTCGCCGTGCTGGAACGCCAGCGCCTGGAGCCGGTACGAATCCAGGTCGAAGGTTGTGAACGTTCCCGAGTTGTCGAGCACGTCTCGGTGGATCAGCCAGGAGACGAGGACGAATGCGAAGACGATGGTTACCAGGGCCAGCGGCTGGCGCGGCCGGGCCAGCGCGAGCTCGAGCCTCCTCAGCGGGCCGTCCTTGCCAGGTGTTCGATCAGCCTCTCGGCGAGCTCGACCGAGTAATTCTGGCCCCGGTCATGGGGATAGACCTGGAACATGTTGGCGACGAAGAGGCCAGGCAGCGGGGTGTCGAAACCGGGGATGTGCGCCGCATAGTCGCGCGTCACGATGGGCTGCGCGAAGGGGGCCTTGAACATCCACGCTCGCCGCACCCAGCTCGCCTCGAACCCGGGAGCGACGTGAGCCAGCGCCGGTAGGAAGGCTTTCAGGACCTCTTCCTGCGAGGCGATGAAGAGTGGATCGTCCATCGGCCTGTAGTTGCCCAGGTAGACGAGGTGGCGGCCCCCGTAGGCCGCCGCCGGCATGTAGTTGGTGTGCTCGACGAGGACCATGAAAGGGACGGCAGAATCGTTGACGTTGGTCCAGTAGGCGCCGGTCAGGGGACGGTCCAGCTCGAGGATGACGCAATGGGCGCCGAAGGCCAGACCCCAGTCGTGGCGCTCGCGGTAGGCGGCCGGAAGTTCGGGAGCCAGGCGGCAGGTTAGACGGGTGGGCAGCGTCGAGATGACGCGGTCGAAAGTTGCACTGGCGGACCCTCCTCCTGCGGCCGGCTGGGAGGTGACCGAAAGTTTTCCCGCCGCTGCCTTGACGCCCGTCACGGAGGTGCTGAAGCAGAGATCCCCGCCGAGCTCCCGAACACGGCCGGCGAGGGCGTTGTAGAAGAGCTGGAAACCGCCGCGCACGTATCCGAGCTGGGCGCTCCGATCGTGGACCCGCCCCCAAAACCAGGGGAGGCTGATCTGCTCGGCCAGATCTCCGAACTTGCCCTTGAGGAGGGGACCCCAGACGACTTCGTAGGCTCGCCGGCCCATCACGCCGCGGATCCAGTCGGCGGCACCACGGCCCTCCAGGAGCCGGCCGCTGGGCAGCGCCTTCAGGGCCGCGAGCCCCAGCGCGAGGCGGAGGCGGTCGACAACCGGCAAGGGTCGGAACCTCAGCAGCGACCCCGCAGAGTCGAGCTGGTGAGCGATGCCGCCGCTCAGGGTGACGGTCAGTGGCCGCTTCCACTCCAGCCGCCCCCCGAGGCCAAGCTGCTGGATGAGGCGGATGACGTGGCGATCGGATCTGAAGAGGTGGTGATAGAACTTCTCGAGCCAGAGACCCGGCTCGATCTCAAAGCCCGCGGCCAGTCCACCCGGGAGTGGGTGCTGCTCGTAGACGGTCACCCCTTCGCCGCGTTCGAGGAGCCTGAGCCCCACGGTCAGGCCGAGGACGCCCGCTCCGAGGACGGCGGAGCGGGTTCCAGGATCCGCGCCCGGGGTGTCTTCCTTCATCGCGGTCGAGAAGGGTACGGCCCGGCGGGTTGGTTCAGGTCAGGCGGTGCAGGTCCGTGGCCATCTGCAGCCGGTGCCGCACCTGCGGGTCGTCAAGGTCCAACCCGAGCAGGTCACGGACCTTGCCCAGCCGGTAGATGATCGTGTGTCGGTGGAGATGGAGTGCTTCCGCCGCGGCCTTGAGCGAGCCCTCCTCGAGATAGGCCTCGAGCGTGGCAAGAAGGTCGCCGCCACCGCGGACGCCGTCCAGGAGCGGACCCAGGTGATGACGCACGTAACGCTCGGCGAGGAGCGGGTTCTGCGTCATGACCAGGTAGGGAAGGACCTCCTCGTAGACGTGCAGGCCCCCCTCAGGCTTGAGACGGCGGCCGCTGTCAAGCGCTTGCTGCGCTTCCAGATAAGAGCGCGAGACGCCGTGCAGGCCGGGGTGGAAGCTGCCCAGTCCGGCTCGCAGCCGGCGGCTACGGCCGCGGTCTTCGATCTCGTTCTGGAGCCGGCGGATGAGGTCGGCCGGCGAAACCTCGGGGTCGGGCCAGAGGATGAGCAAGGTGGCCGGGTCGACCGCATGGCTGAGGGTGCGCGGCGGCAGCTGCAGCGCGCCGAGGGCTTCGACGAGAGTCTCGCCGCCGTGGTCCGCCTCTCCTTTGCCCGCCAGCAGCTTGACCAGGACCGCCCGGTAGCCGGGCGCCAGCTGGAGGTGCAGGGCCAGCGCCTGTTTTTGTAGAGCGAGCTCCGAGTCGAAGGTGTCGCTTACCAACGCGTGGAAGAAGCGCGTCTGGACGCGGGTGCCGCGCTGCAGGTGCTGTTCGCGGGCTGCCAGATAGGTGCGCGTCACCTCCGCGGCGACCTGGTCGAGGGCGGTGAAAACGTAATCGGCGGTCACCACCATGCCTTGTGGATCGGCGTTGGGATGTTCCTTCCAGGCGGCGACTATCGCGTTCCAGGCCACGCGCGCAGCGATCCGGTAGGCGGTCAGGACCGGCTCGACCGCCTGGCTGCCGCGCGCCTGATGAATGCCGAGCTGGGCGACCCGGTGGAGCTCCTCGGGGGTCGGCGCCCGGGCTTCGCGGGCCGCGGCCAGGAAAAGGTCGAGGCCGGCTGCGCAGGCGCGGGCGATCGCGGCAGCCGAGGGGGGCGCGCCCGTCGAAGAGTCCCAGCGCACGTCGGTGATGACGGCCCGCGCCATGTGACGTGCCATGCCCTCCCGCCGGCGCCCGATCTCGGCCAGCAAGGATTCGGGCAAGCCCGAGAGTGCTTTCGACGTCGTGGCCGACCTGGCCATCGCTGCTTCATTTAAGCACGGCCACCGGTTAAGGACGCGGTGTCCAAATTTGTGAAGCAACGTATACTGCCTTGGCCAAATTCACAGCCCTGCGAAACGGCAGCTGTTTCGCGGCGGCCCCCTGGAATCCGGCCGAGTTCAGAAATGCGCACGCCCACCCGAGCTTTCGAGGCGCTCCACCAGATCGCCGTTGCCGCGGGTGGACTGCGCGAGCCCAGCTCACTGGCCGGCCTGGTCGTCGATCGCGCGCGCGATCTCCTGAGCGCGGACGCGGCCACTCTCTACTGGTGGTATCCCGAAGCCCATCAGCTCCGCGCGATCGCCCACAACGACCCGCGCGAACCGACCTTCGAGCCGCCCTTTAAGCCTGGAGAGGGAGCGGCCGGCGCGGCTTTCAAGACCGGCCGGCGGGTCTTCGTCGACGACTACCAGGTCTGGCCCGCCGCCATCGCAACCTCGCGGGCCGCTGGGTTGGTCAGCGCTGGGGCGGTCCCACTCCTGGTAGCCGAGCGACCGGTTGGCGCGCTCTGCGTCTTCACACGCCAGCCTCGGCACTGGACCGACGACGACGAGAATCTCCTCCTTCTCCTGGCGGCCCAGGTGGCGCCCGCCCTCGAGGCTGCCCGCCTCACGCAAGAGGCGACAGCGCAGGCCAGCATCTTTCGAGCCCTTCACGAGCTGGCCATGGCCACTGGTGGCGTGCAGGAGCCGGCCGAGCTGGCAGGCCTGGTCGCTGATCGTGCCCGGGACCTGCTCCACACCGATGACGCGACCCTGCGCTGGTGGGACGAGGAGCACGGCATGCTGCGCCTCCTGGCGGTGAGCGGGCGCGAACCACGCGAGATCGCCACCGAGGTCGGCCCCGGCCAGGGTGCGCTCGGGCAGGCATTTAAGCGCCGGGCCCCGGCCCTGCTCGAGGACTACCAGCACTCTCCCCATGCGCTGCCATATCAGCTCCGGCTGAGCGTCAAGAGCGCGCTCGCGGTTCCGGTCATGTCGCAGGAGCGGGCGGTCGGTGCCCTGGGCGTCACGAGCCAGGTCGAGCGGGTCTTCCTGCCCAACGAAGTCCAGCTGCTGACGCTCCTCGCTGCCCAGGTTGGGCCGGCCCTCGAGGCGGCCCGGCTCTACGCGGAGTCCGAGCGGCGGCGGGCTGAGGCCCAGGCGCTCGCGGAGCTGGTCAGCCGGGGAGCCGCCGAAGCAGACTCCGAGAAGGTGCTGGAGCTCGTCACCGAGCAGGCCGGGAAGCTGGCCGGCGCCGACTACTCGGCCATCGTCCTGAAGGAGGGCGAAGGGGCGGCCCAGTTCCGCTCCTGGGGCACCAGCTCCGCTGGTGTAGCGCCTTCACCCGATCCGCGCGGCCACACCCTGCGGGTGATGACCAGCCGCAAGACCGTCGTGCTGGAGAACATCGGGGTGCGCGGGGGCACGCTGGCAAAGGACCATCCCTTCCACGTGGCCGAGGGCGGCCGGACGGCGGTAGGCACCCCGATCTTCAGCGGAGAGCGGACCGTCGGCGCTTTGCTCCTCGGCTGGCGGTCGCAGATCAGGCCGTCCGCTGACAAGCTCCGCCTGACCGAAGCCCTGGCAGGGTATGCCGCGACGATCATCGACAACGCCCGGGCGCACGAGCGCGAGCGCAGCTCGGCCGAGCGCGCGGCCGCGCAGAGCGCGCAGCTGGCTGCTGTGATCGACCACATCCCGAGCGGCGTGGTGGTGGTCGACCCGGAAGGGAGGATCGTCCTCGTCAACCAGGCCGGCAAGGGCGCCGATGCCCAGCCCGGCAAGCAGGCGCTGGCCTCGCTCAGCAACGCCCAGGTACGAGATGCACACACCGGCCAGACGGTGCCGGCGGCAGAGCTGCCACTCAACCGGGCGCTGCGCGGCGAGCCCGTCCTGGACGTGGAGCACATCATCCGGCGCAAGGGCGTACCCGGCGAGCGCTCGGTCAAGTCTTCGGCCGTGCCTTTGAAGGACTCCCAGGGCCGGATCACCGGAGCCCTCTCCGTGTACTCGGACGTGACGCGCGAGCGCCGGCTCTTGCGCGAGCTGATGGCATCCGAGGAGCGGATCCGCTCTCTCTACCGGATGGTCGCCTGCGGCGTGCTGGTGCTCGATTCTGAGGGCCGGGTTCTCGACGCCAACGGCCCAGCCCAGGCCATCCTCGGCAGCGCGCTCGACGAGATGCGCGGGAAGGGGATCGGGCGCCTTTGGGATGACGTCGACGAAAAGGGTGAGCCGCTGCCACCCGCCAGGCGGCCTTCGCTGCGGGCGCTCCATTCGGGCAAGCCGATTCGGAACTTCGTCGTCGGCATCCGCAAAAAGGGGCGTCGCGATGTGCGCTGGGTGCAAATCGACACGATCCCGGTTCTCGACGCCGGCGGCCGCGCGGTGGAGGTCGTCTCCAGCTTCATCGACATCAGCGAACGCAAGCGGGTCGAGGAGCAGCTGGCCCAGGAGACCGCCAAATACCGGCTCCTGTTCGACGCCAACCCGGAGGCGATGTACGTCTACGACCGCGACACGCTGCGCTTCCTGGCGGTTAACGACACGGCGATCGCCCGCTACGGCTACCCGCGCAAGAAGTTCCTCTCCTTGACGATCGAAGACCTCCTGGTGGCGGACGAGATGAGCCGGCTTCGGGCTCTGCTCCCCCGGATCAAGGCGCCCGGCACCTACCTCTCCGGCACCTGGCAGCAGCGCAAGCGGGACGGCACGCTGATCTGGGTCGACATCGCTTCCCACCCGATCGAGTTCGAAGGCCGGCCGGCACGCCTCGTGATGGCGACTGACGTCAGCGAGAAGAAGGCCGCCCAGGACCGCCTCCAGGCCAGCGAGGGCCAGCTCCGTACCATCTTCGAGCAGGCGCCGATCGGGCTTTGCCGGATCGGTCTCGACGGGCACATCCTGGAGGGCAACCGGCCGCTGCAGACGATGCTCGGCTATTCCTCAGACCAGCTTGCCGGGCTCAGCTTCGCTGCCTTGCTCGGGATGGAGGGCGACCCGGAGGGCGCCGACGCGTCGCTCGAAGAGTTCACAGCCGGCCGCCGCGAGCACTACCAGGCCGAGCGCCTGGTCTTCACCCGGGACGGCAGCCAGATCTGGGTCTCCATCAGCACCTCGATGGTGCGCGGCCAGGAGGGCGAGCCGCTCTACCTGATCGGGATGTGCGAGGACATCACCGACCGTAAAGCGCAAACGGCGCTGCTCGAGTACCAGGCGATGCACGATTCGCTCACCGACCTGCCGAACCGTACGCTGCTCAACGACCGCCTCCAGCAGGCGCTGCTCACGTCCCAGCGAGACGGCCGGCAGCTGGCGCTCCTGATCATGGACCTGAATCGATTCAAGGACGTCAACGACACCTTCGGCCACAACGTCGGCGATGAGCTCCTCCAGCAGGTTGGTCCCCGGCTCCACGCGCAGCTCCGCGAATCGGACACGGTCGCCCGGCTGGGCGGCGACGAGTTCGCTGTCGTGCTGCCCACGGCGGGGGACGAAGCGGGCGCGGTCAATGCC
>VBGR01000007.1 GCA_005880695.1 Chloroflexota bacterium | reverse complement strand
AGCTGGTCGGTCCGGCCCTCTTTGATCATCGACCGCACCGCGACATTGGCGACCAGCACCTCGAATGCGGCGACCCGGCCGCCACCGACTGCCGGAATGAGCTGTTGGTAGATGACCGCGATAAGAGAGCTCGAAAGCTGAATCCGGATCTGCTGTTGCTCGGAACCGATGTAGCTGTCCAGGATGCGGTTGATAGCCTGGGCCGCGTCGTTTGTGTGCAGCGTGGCCAGGACGAGGTGTCCTGTTTCGGCGATGGTGAGGGCGGTCGAGATCGTCTCCAGATCGCGCATTTCGCCGATCAAGACGACGTCCGGGTCCTCACGAAAGGCGGACCGCAAGCCCTCGGCGAACGTCAAGGTATCCTCGCCGACCTGGCGCTGATCGATCACCGACAACCGGTGCTTGTGGACGTATTCGATCGGATCCTCGATGGTGATGATGTGGTACTGCTTTGTCTTGTTGAGGTGATCCAGCATCGCCGCCTGAGTCGTAGATTTACCGCTCCCCGTCGGCCCGGTGACAAGAATCAGTCCATGACGCCTCTCGAGGAGCCGGTGCACTGATTCAGGCAGTCCCAGGAGGTCGAAGCCCGGGATTTCCAATGGCAGCATCCTGAACGCCGCGGCGAGCGAGTTGCGCTGGAAGTAGGCATTGCCGCGGATGCGGGCCCGCTCTCGCCAGGTGAACGCGAAGTCGACCTGGCGCCGCTCCTGGAGCTCATCCCACTCATCGGGTTTTAGGACTGCGCGCAGCAACGTCGCCATTTCACTCGGCGTTATGGCGTGAGCCTCGCCTGCCATGGCCTCGAGCCGGCCGTCTTTGCGAATTCGCAGCGGGCTCCCGCAGCTCATGAGCAGGTCAGAGCCGGCCACGCTGACAAGCTGATCGAGGGCAGCGTCAAGAGAAATCACAACTGCCTAAATGTAGACGTCGCGGTCTGTGTCTAGAAGGGCCGGGTCGGGTTCCTCGGAGGGCGTCTGTCCCGGGCCGTGGTGGACTTGTCCCGAGGCTGTTCAACGACGCAGCAGTAGGTGGGTGTTAAGAACCATTGCGGCCTGCTGAGTGAAGACTATTCTCGTCATAGGCGGGGAGCGCGAAATGAAAGTCCGGGTGCTGGGATTGTTGCAGCGATATACATGCTTCTGCGGTCAGCAAGTCATGGGCCTGCCCGTCTGCGAAGCCTGCGCCAAGGCTATGACTGAAGCGTTCCTCGGCATGCGCCTCCCCGCCGCCATCGACCAGGCTCGAGCCCAGGCCGAGCTGGTCCGAAACCCGGAGTCCAGGGCCGGCTAGCGAACCGTCAGTCTGGCCGCACAGCCTCCGGACTTGGGCCGGTCGGCGGACGATCAGAACCAACCTGGCTGGCGGGTGTACCCTGGGGCGCGTTTCTAACCGCTTGTTGTAGGGACGTGTGTTAGAGCTCATCTCACTCTCGGACCCACTGAACGCAGGCCTTCTCTTCTTTAGCTCGGCGTACGCGGGCGCACTGCTGATCCTCACGCTTCACCATGCCGCCGGCCAACGCTGGCCGCTTCCGGCGACATTGCTGGCGGCCTACGGGTTGGCTGCCTGCTTTGCATTGGTAGCCGGAGTGTCTGGCCTTTCGTTGCTGCCAGCGGTCGCCTTCGCACTGATTACGCTGATTGCGCTCCGCCGCTTCTTGAGGTGGTACCACCCTTCAGGGTGGCTGGTAATCCTGACCTCCGCCCAGCTACTTGTGGTCTCGATTCCCTGGCTTGTGACCTTCATCCTGACCGTGCCCGTCAGCCCGCTGACCCGCGACCTGATGCTGTCGGCGCTCCCAGTTGCTTTCGTGGTACTGGTGCCCGGCGTCGTGCAGGCGTTCGGGTACTGCGAGGTCCTCTGCCGCGATATCTGGGTGCGGCCTCGAAATCCACTCGAGTCGCTGCCTCGACGCTTCCATCCGAAGGTCTCGTTCCACGTCCCGATCCACGCCGAGCCGCCCGATGTCGTAATAGCCACTCTCAATGCCCTGGACCGACTCGCATATGCCAACTACGAAGTGATCGTGGTGGACAACAACACCAGCAACCCGGCCCTCTGGAAGCCGGTGCGAGACCACTGCCGGCGGCTGGGAGGTCGCTTCCGCTTCTTCCACGTCGATCACCTCGCCGGGGCCAAGGCCGGCGCGCTCAACTTTGCGCTCCGCCAGACCGACCCCGACGCGATGCTCGTGAGCGTCATCGACGCCGACTACCTGGTCGAGCCAGATTTCCTGGAGCGTTTAGTCGGCTACTTCGCCGATTCCGGGATGGGGTTCGTCCAGACTCCCCACGACTACCGCGCCTGGCAGGAAAGCGTCCACCTTCGGCTCTGCTATTGGGAATACCGGACGTTCTTCCATACCATGCTCGTGAGTCAGAACGAGCGCACCGCGTCGATGATCCTCGGGACGATGTGCTTGATCCGTCGATCTGCGCTGGAGCAGAGTGGGGGATGGGCCGAGTGGTGCGTTACCGAGGACTCCGAGCTGGCCATCCGCATCCACGCTCTGGGCTACCGCTCCGTCTATGTCCCCGTCACCTTCGGGCGAGGCTTGATCCCTCCGACCTTCAGTGGCTACCAGCGTCAACGGTTCCGCTGGACCTACGGCCCCGTGCAGGAGCTGAGACGGCACTGGCGGCTCTTCTTACCGCAACGCCTGGCACGACCGTCGCGCCTGTCGTGGGCTCAGAAGATCAACCATCTGACGCATGGCCTCGATTCCGCCGCGCTCGGCCTGACCCTGCTCGTCTTGCCCCTCGGGATGGCCACTGCCGGGTCCATGGTCGTCCACCGCGAGGTGATACCGGTTCCCTTCGCGCTCTGGCTTTTGGTGACAGTGCAGCTGCTCGGCGGGATCCTGTTGCGGCTGCTTGTCTTCCGTTTCGTGGTCGACGCATCCTGGGGAGATTGGCTGCGCGCGGCCCTCGCAAGTAAAGCGCTCAGCCACACGAGGGCCGTGGCGGGCCTCCGCGGTTTGCTCACCAGGACGATCGCGTTTGTCCGTACAGACAAGTTCATGCCAGAACCCTCGCTGCAGCGAGCCTTAGCGGGCTCCTGGCTTGAGGGTCTCCTGGCGGTCTGCGCGTTCGGATTTTCAGCTGTCGCCTTCGGTCTCCTCCCGCGGACCGGCTTGCTCATGATGGTATTGATCGGGCTGATCCTGCACGGGCTGCGTTACTCGGCGGCTCCCGTCGTGGCGGTTTCCGCTGAGCTGGCTCTCTGGCGCCAGTCCCGACTGGAGGTCAGGCAGGAGTCCCCCGAAGGCATAGACCGCTCCCCCGCCGCTTAACGCTGACCGTCGAAACGTTTACGAACTGACAAGCCCCGTGCGAATGGCGTGGAGGACCACCTGGGAGCGGTCGTGAATTTGCAGCTTGCCGTAGATGTTGCTCATGTGGTTCCGGACGGTCTTGTAGCTGGCGCCGGTGCGCACGGCGATCTCCTTGTTCGACAGACCCTTCGCGGCCAGGTGCAGCACATCCAGCTCCCGCACCGTCAGGAGCTGCCTCAAATGTCGAGGTCCGGACACGACGGCGAACGGTCCGAGCGATCTGGGGAAGAGCTTCAGACCGGCGAGCACAGCGTTGATGCTGGAGATCAAGGCTTCGGGTTCGAGGTTCGCCGGGACGCAAGCGGAAGCTCCGGCAGAAAGAAGCTTGATGCAAGTGTCTGCATCGAAGTCATCCTGGACGACTACGTTCAGCTCCGGCATCGACCGCTTGAGCCGGAGGGTCACAGCGATTGTCCTGGGGCCAGCTCCCAGGCTGAGGAGGACCATATCGGCTCCAAGGGTTTCGGCGAGTTGGAGAATCTCCGCGTCGCCGTTGGTAGCCTGGCCAACAACCTCAATCCGTGGGTCGTCGGGGAGCAAGCTTGAGACGCCAGCCTCTGGAGCGGGGTGACCGTCCGCGACCAGGACCCGAGCCGGCCGCCCCCACTCACCGGGCCTGGCGCCGTTCTGCTGCAGTGGCACGATCACCTTGGTGGTGACGCCCGGGCCTTGATGCGACTCGATCACGAGTCGACCGCCGAGCAGAAAAGCGAGGTCCCGCACCCTCAGCAGTCCGTTGGGGCGCTCTGGCGTTGACCGATCCTTCGCCCGGTAGCGGCCGTCATCGCTGATGGACACGATCAAGCCGTGGCTGCTTACATCCAGCGATACCTGAACGTAATGCACGTGGCTCCGATCCGACTCGACTTCGCTCAGAGCTGACTCCACCAGCTGGTAGAGCAGGGAGGAGGTCGTGCTTGGCAGCTCGCGCGGCGAGGTTGGCGAAACTCTGAGTCGAGACGGGATCCCTGTCCGGGCCTGGAAGGCAGGTAAAAGTTGAGTCGCCAAAGAATCGAACAGAGCTCCTGACCCGCCTGGCTCGCCCCCTTGGCGCGGCAGAACGAGGAGCTCTTCGTCAGCTTCGACTATAGGCGGCTGCGATCTCGCCTGAGCGTGTTCTATCACTCGTTACGCGACGTCTCTCCAGTTGAGACTTTCCGCTACTCAGGTCTCGGCAACAATGGGATTCTTGGGACGAGGCGAGTCATTCTGCCCAGGACCCCGGTCCCAAGCACTAGAAGGGCGCGTCTGACGTCAGCCTGATGGAACCAGTTGTCGTCTCGATGACCAGGGTGGCTCGACCGTCTCCGATGACCCACTCGTGGCCTTCCTTCCGGCCGTCCATTCGTACGTGCGCCGAAGCGCTACGCGTCGAAACCCGGACGCTCGAGCCAGCCTCCAGGTTGATCAGGATGCTGCCCGCACCGCATGAAACGGTGGAGTGCCCGCGATCGAGCCGGCCCCGCAGGCGAATGCTTCCCGCATTCAACGACACGTTCAGTGGCCCCACGAAGCCCTCAATGCTGGTACTGCCGGCTAAGGCCGCGCAGCGGATGGGACCCATTACGTCGCGGACCCGTACGCTCCCCGCTCGTCCTTCGACCTCGAGCGGGAGGTTGGGGTTCATGCGCACCCTCAAGGATTCGCCATTATCAGCGCGGCTCAGCCGGTGATCGCGGCGGTGAAGCCTGAGCCTCGCGCCGTCGCCGTCGCCGTCGCCGTCGCCGTTGCCGTGGAAACCGTCAATCACCAGGGTGTCGCCGTCGCGCCGGGAGGCATCCGCTCCGACGGCGATCACCTCCCGGATCGCGGCATCACCCACGATCTCAGCGTTGGCGGTCGTACGCACGACGCGGACCTGGCGGACGCGCCGGCGTTCCAGCGGGACGTCGCCGGACGCATCGCTTACAAGATCGTCCAGGATGCGCCTGCCCTCTTCCGGGCTGACATCGCCGCTCGCGACCCGATCCAGTAATTTGCGCTTCTCGTCCTCGATCGTGAGGCGCTGGCCCTGGTCCTCGATCATGAGACGTTCGACCGGAGTGGTTCCTCTTCAGTGAGCAGAGGTCGCTCGTCCGGTTGGTTGCGCACCTCGGGCAGCGCCCTGGCCAGGACAGGGTAGAGAAGCATGGCCACGACCATGCCCCAGACGACCACTGGAATCCAGGGCACATAGAAATTGACTGCAAAAGCGCTCGCCGCGGCTAGCGCCCAGGTGAGAAATGGAGCCGGCCGGTAATCTGGCAAGTTGGCCAGCTGAGCCAGGCTTCGCCGGTGAACATAAAAGTAGTCGGCGATCAGGATTCCGCCGATGGGCGGAATGATGATGCTCATGAAATTGAGCCAGTTGATGAAGTAGGCCCAGACGCCGAGGGCCGCCACCAGGGTGCCGATTCCCCCGAGCACGACTGCTGTTCGGCGCATGTCCCAGCGGACGATGTGAGACCAACCGACGGCTGAGTTGTAGAGGCAATGCGAGCACACCGAACCGAGATTCGCGAATAGGAAGACGACAGCCAGCACTGCGATCAGGCCACCCTTGTCCGCGACCAAGCGGAAGAAGTCGAGGTTCGTCGTGCTGGTTGCGGCACCGGCGACCACACCACCCGCCAACATGGCAATGCCGTTTGCGAACGGAAACGCAGTGAGGGTTGCCAGCAGAGCGTCCGACGGCGTCCTGGCCCAGCGCGTGAAGTCGGCGGTCATCGTTCCCGAGCCGATGAACGATGCGACGACCAGCGAGATTCCGACCGCAAAGGGAATGGCTTTTGTAGGCGAGCCCGTGTAAGCAGCGATCGTGGCCCACCCTTTCTCCGACACCGCGCTGTAAACGGCGTAGGCGCCAAAGAGGACGAACAAGGGCGCTGAGACGATGCCGATCCAGGCGAGCGCGCGCACGCCGAACAGCGTGATAACCACGTAGATGATTCCAGCGAGTATCACTACCGGGACAGCCGGCCACTTGAAAGCTCCGTTAAGGCTCACCGCCGTGAGTCCCGTTTGCACCGTGAACCAGCCCAGGACGATAGTCGAGAGCAACCCTGAAGCAACCAGGTAGCCCTTTTTCCCGAGTGAGATCGACGCCAACAACGCGAAGCTGAGCCCGTAGCGCTGTGCGAGCAGGCTGAGCGCTCCCACATAAGCGAAGAGGACCAGGTTGCCGAGCAGGATCGCGAGGACGCCTCGCTGGAATCCAAGCCCCTCGACCACCAGCGATCCGATCAGCGCCATGGTCAGGACCATCGGAAACCCGAGCCAGACCAGAGAGACAGAGCCAAGGCTCTTCCTCGCCTCCTGCGGCACCGATTCGTGCTCGTACTCGGCTTCCAGCACGGCCGGCTGGAACTCAGTCTCGCGCCCGTTGATGGCCTCCAGAGAGACGTTTTTCACTTGGAATTGCCACCGCGGTAGTCGCCCGGCACGCCTGGGGACGAGTTCAATGAGCCGGCAGGTTCTGACACGAGCCCGGCCAGTCTGTGGACAGCAACTCTGTCACGCTCGGTCGCTTCCGCCATGACCTGCAGCTCCTGGATCAGTCCACGGAGGTCGGCTTGATGCTTCTGCAGCTCGTCCTCAAGACCATAGATGCGGCCGTCGAGTTCGGCCCTCTGCCGCTCAGCCGCCTCGGCCCGGCGCGTGAGGGCTGCGATTTCCAGGTCCTTGGCGGCGAGCTGACTTTCGTAAACCTTTCCTGTTTCCGCGGCCACGGCTCTCAAGTCGCTGATGCACTCGGCCCGAGCACGTTCGAGCGCCTCGAGGCTGGCAACGTATTTCAGCCCGACGCGTTCGATGAGCACTTCGACCGCACCCAAGCCATTGGCGGCGACCGGGCCGGTGGCCACGGCAGCTGTGGTGGCGTTGGCGTTGACGAATACCGGCTCGCCGGGCAGGGCGACTGCCGGCTCTTGAACCGCCTCGCGCGCGGGTTTGGCGGCGGCCAGCTTGGCTTCACGCAAGAACAGCGAACCAACCAGCCCCGCGCAGACGAGCAGTCCCGCTGTCAGGTAGACGTAGTGCAGCGCATTGGCAAGTACACTGAGTTGCGCCGGCAGAGACGGCAGATTGATCTCGGATTGGAGGTCACCCGACCAATGCTGGGTCAGGATCGTGCCCAGGATCGCCACCGCGAACGTGCCCCCGACTGCGCGGAAGAACTGGACCTGACCCGAGGCTACTCCCACAACCTGGCGCGGCAGGCTGTTCTGGACCGTAAGCATGGTCAAGGGATATGTCGTGCCGAGCCCGAGCCCAATCATCAGCACGTCACCGATGGCAGTCAGACGGTCAGTGTTCACATTCACCGCTGATAGGTTCCAAAGACCCATGACCATGAATGCGATGCCCAGCACCCCAAGCCATCGATATCGAGCGATGTGCTGCATCGCGAAGCCGGTGGCGACCGCGGCTGAAATCTGACCGAGACTCATCGGAATAGTCAGCGCACCGGAGAAGGTGGGCGACAGACCCAGAACTCCCTGGAAGAGCAGGGGGCCGTAAATGATGGTCGCAAACATTCCGAAGGCCGTGAACATGACGATCAGAACCGGGATCGTGAAGCTCCGAATCTTGAATAGCCAGAGCGGAACGATCGGCGTGGCAGTCCGGCTTTCGATGAAGAGGAAGGCCCCGAGCATCACGGCTGCGAGCACCAGCAGGCTGTCAACCAGCGGCGAGGCCCAGCCTTGCCCGCGCGCGAGCGACAGGGCCACCATCAGTGGCGCCATAAAACCAATCAGGGCCGCTGCACCCCGGAAGTCGAAGTCGCGCCAGGATGCCTTGCTGCGGGAATAGGGCATCGCGACTGCCACGAACAGGACCGCGACTATAGCCACCGGAACGTTCACATAGAAAACCCATCGCCAGCTCACGTAGTCGGTCAGCAGGCCGCCGGTGGGGGGGCCAAGGATCGAGGCCACGCTGAAGACGCTCCCGAGCAGCCCCTGAATCTTGCCTCGTTGCTGCGGTGGGTAGAGGTCGGCTACCACGCTAAAGACCGTGCCGAAAATGAAGCCGGCGAAGAGACCCTGGAAAGCTCTGAAGATGATCAGCTGGGTCATCGTCCCGGCGAGGCCGCACAGCGCCGACCCGCCCAGGAATCCGATCATGGCGACCAGAAGCACAGGCTTGCGGCCAAAGAGGTCACCGAGCTTGCCTGCGATGGGCGTCATGCTCGTTGAGCAGACCAGGTACGCCGTGATGACCCAGGGATAGAGTTCGACGCCGTGGAGTTCCAAAACGATCCGCGGCAGTGCAGTCCCGACGACCGTCTGATCCAGCGCCGCCAGCAACAGCGCCAGCATCGTTCCTGCAGTGGCCAGGATCAGCCGCTGGCGGGTAATCCCACCCTCAACGGCGACCCAGGGCATTGAGTTGTTTGCCATCGCTTTCAGCCGCCCGACCCCGCATTCTGGAGCGAACGCAGCGAATCACAGGCCTGGGTGGGGAGCGAGATGGCGCGCCCCTCCGGCGTGATCAGCTGGCAGGCCGGAGTCGAGGCAGGGAGCCCGCCTAGCGTCGGAACGTGTGCACAGGCCGCGCTCGGCAAGTTGATCACACGGCCCTCGGGGGTGGTCAGCTGGCAGGTGCCGTCCGCGGTGACGGACGGGACATGTGCGCAGGCCTCGCTGGGCAACTGAATCACGCCGGCATCCGGTGTGCTCACCTGGCACGTTGTGGTGGCGGTTGGCGCCGTTGTCGTGGCCGGCGGGTGGGCGCAGACCGTGCTTGGCAGCTGGATCGTCCTTCCCTCCGGTGTGACGAGGTGGCAGGCTGAATTCGAGACCACGGTCGGGGCGGTTGTATGCAGCGCCCGGGTTGTCGAGGCGGGCTGTTGTCGTGTGGCCAGCGCATAGACAACGCCCCCTGCCACAGCCAAAACAGCCAGGACCGCGAATAGGCCAAGTCGTTTCATCGCGGGCGCCTTCGGCCGTGCCCGTCGGAGGCGGCGACTTCGGCCGTCCGACTCCGATCATTGGAAGCATCGATGGCGCGGTCGAGCCATTTGAT
This sequence comes from Chloroflexota bacterium, assembly GCA_005880695.1. Taxonomy (GTDB): domain Bacteria; phylum Chloroflexota; class Dormibacteria; order Dormibacterales; family Dormibacteraceae; genus VBGR01. The sequence goes on along the minus strand of VBGR01000007.1, from coordinate 2,835 downwards.
CTCCGCCGCGAGGTGCTCGGCCCAGCGCTCGACACGAAGCCGCGCGAAAAAGGTGTCTTCGACCTCGGGCAAAACCTTGGTCAGGAGCCGATCAGCCTCCACCAGGGCGCCGAGGACCATCTCTCGACGGCGGTGCAGCTCTTCGTTGAAGACTGCGGGTGAGGCGGCATCTCCAAAGGTCAGAGCTGCGTTCAAGTAGTCGGAGTAGTCGGAGCTGGCGCGCAGGTGATCGAGGAGCAACTTCTGCAAGCGGGCTTCCCCTTTCGGCGTGATCGAATACGCCTGCCGCTCGGGCCAGTTGCCGTCCCGCTCCGCCCTCGCCGTGATGCAGCCTTGATCCTCGAGCCTGGCAAGGGCCTTGTAGAGGCCGCTGGGCGCCAGACGGATGTAGTCGCCCATGTTCTGGACCCTTACGGTCCGAAGCAGCTCGTAGCCGTGGGCAGGTTTTCTCCGGAGCAGTCCCAGGATCACGAGTTCCGTGCTCGAAGGTATGACCATGGAGACTACTCTACCACGAATTAGTCTCCTATGGAATACTATTCTTCCCCCGGCTTGGCTGCCCGGGCAAGCACCGCTACGACCAACCACCCTACGGTCCTCCTCCTTTGCTTGCACCGGATCTCAGTCGCAAAACGAGCGGGCGCCGCAATGGATGGCGGCCGACCCGTCGGTGGCCTAATGTGGAATCAGGACGTCGATCGTCTGAATGATCGTGTTGCGGCGCTGGTTTCGTAGGACCAACCTGACGCAGGCGCCGTTGCCTGCACAAGCGTTGTTGATGGCCAGCGGAGCGTTTACGTCCGCGACATTGAGTCCGACATAGGTACTGCAGTCGTTGCCGCCACAACCGGCGTTGAGTGAAAGCGGCGTTCCCCCATTGAGGGTGACGTTGTTGCTGCAGGCGTTGCCACCGCAACCTGCGTTGACGAAGAGCGGCGAGTTGCCATTCAACAGCATGGCAAGGATGACATTGGAGCAGGCATTCCCCCCGCATCCGGCATTGATTGCGACTGGGACGGTGCCATTTGCGACTCCGAGGACGGTGAGGTTCACGCAACCATTACCGCCACAGCCGGTATTGATCGAGATCTCATCATTTGCGTTGTTGATGAAGGTGACTGTCAGGTTGAGGCAGCCGTTGCCGCCACAGCCGGTGGCGACCCTCGTGGGGGCATTCTGATTCCAGATAGATGTGAACACGAGGTTGGCGCAACCATTTCCGCCGCAGCCGCCGTCGACTTCGAGCTTCTTGTTGGCGTTCCAAATTGCTGTTCCGATGTAGTTGGCGCAGTTGTTACCGCCACAACCTGCCGTGATCTTCTGCGGACCATTTGCGGTCCAGACGATCCTGATCGTGATATCGGTGCAGCTGGTCCCGCCGCAGTCGTCGCTAACCACGAGTGGGCCCCCGTACTTGACCCTTGAGGAGAACTCGTTCACGCATACGTTTCGGTCGCAGCCACGATTGATGATCCCGGCATGCGGGCTCCCTGCTTGAACCGGTGATGCGCCAACCGCGAGCGAGATCAATACGCCCATAGCAAGAGTCAGGCCGGCGAGCTTGAGCCGCCGAAGGGGATGATTTGTGGGCGGGCGTATTTCGACTGACTCGTTCACCTGGCTGTCCCTTCAAAGACAGCCTTCAAGCCCATCGGCACTGTGAACGCCTTGGGCCGGCCCCAGACGAGGACGACGATCAGCGTGAGTAAGTAGGGCAGCATGTCCAGCAGGAATGGCGAGGTCTGAGCCCCGCGGACCTGGAGAGCCAGACCCAACGCAACCGAGCCACCGAAGAGCAGAGCACCCACGATCGTCCTGAGCGGATGCCAGAGCGCGAAGATCACGATCACAACCGCCAAGAACCCGCGGCCGGCTGTCATCCCGTCTTGCCAAGTCCTCGTGAACGAGAGCGCCAGCTGAGCCCCTCCGACTGCGCCGAACATGCCGGCGATGGCAAGGGCCTGGTACTGGATGGCCGAAGGGTGCAAGCCCGCCGCAATTGCGGCAGTGCGATCCTCTCCCACGGCTCGTAGCCGGAGGCCCCATCGCGTACGAAACAGCACGAGGAAGACGGCCAGCGCGAGCGGGACCATCAGATAAACCAGGATGTCCTGGCGCAAGATCTGAGCGACGGGTCCGAGGCTCGCCACGCCAGGAAGCTCTAGGTCCTGCAAACCGTTAATGCGCGAGCCGACGAAGCGGCTGCCCAGAAGCGTGCTCAAGCCGGCGCCCAAAATCCACATCGCCACGCCCGTGGCCAGCTGGTTGGTGTGACGGTGGATGACGAGAGCGGCGAAGACCAGGTTGAATGCGCCTCCGGCCAGGGCCGCTACCACGATTCCGACCGCAACGTTGCCCGTGACGGCGGTGACGACGAAACCCACCGACGCCCCGACCAACATCTGGCCCTCGACACCGAGGTTGACGACGCCGGCTCGCTCACCGATCGTCTCACCGAGAGCCGCGTACAGGACCGAAGCCCCAGACGCGATGGCTCCAGCAAGGATTCCGATTATTACTGCTGTCGTCATCGTGCAACCCTCACAGTTCGGCCGGCCAGTACCACCAGCAGGATCAATGCCATCAGTACGTTGACCGCCGCATAAGGCAGTCCTTGGGAGATCTGCAGAATGTCACCGCCGGTGATCAGCACCGCCATCAGGAAAGCCACGGCGATGATTGCCCAGGGCCGGTGACCGGCGAGCCAGCTCACCAGGAATCCGACGAATCCGTAGCCAGATGAGAGCCCGGGGCTGAGGCGGTGGTAGATGGCAGAGGCTTCGGCCATACCAGCCAGCCCGGCCAGTCCGCCGGCAACCGCGAGCACGAGGACGA
>VBGR01000035.1 GCA_005880695.1 Chloroflexota bacterium | reverse complement strand
CTATGCGCGGCGCGCCACGCAGTGCGGCCAGGTCGGCGCTGAGGTCCAGGCCGGCGCGTTGATAGAGCCGCGCCACCTCGTCGCGTGCAGGCGAAGCCGCCAGCTCGCCGCTGTAATCGAATCCCGTGTTCCAGGAGGGGTTGCCACCGGCTCGCGACTCGAGCTCGGCGCGGTAGGCGAACTCATATCCGAAGTCGGTCTGGAGCCACTGGGCCTGGTTGGATTCTTGCGCCGCCAGATCGGCTACCGCCGGCTCGGGCGCCAGTGGGTTGAACCAGCCGGGCAGCTGGCCGAGCGCGGCCACCAGCGAAAGCCGGGCCTGCCCCGCCGGAGTGGCTTGAGCCGAACGCAGCAGGCTCTGAGCCAGGTCGTTGTTGGCCTTCCCGTCGCTGATGCGTACCAGCTGGAGGGCTGAGCCTGGAGCCAGCAGGGTCTTGAAGGCGAAACCGAGGTCGAGCGCGCCGTTCCAGTTTCCGACGCTGCCGCCCAGCACGCCGCACATCGGCACCGCGCCGGCGAAACGCTCCGGGTGCAGCTGGACCAGACCCGCGGTGATGATGCCGCCCAGCGAATGGCCCCAGGCGACCGTTCGCCTCGGCCTGGCAAAACGCCTGCCGAACTCGTCCAGCAGGGCCACCTGGTCGTTGAACGCGTCAGCCAATGCCCAGCCGGTGCTCGAGTAGGAGGAACCGGCCAGTGCGAAGCCTTGCCCGAGCAGCCATTGGGCAGTTGCCGGATCTCCGGAGTCGGTCGGGTTCAGCGTGCTACCCGGTGCCGTGTACCCGTGACTGTAGAGGAGGAGGGTGCCGTTCCAGTGAGCCGGTATGTCCACCTTGTAGAGCGCCTTGCCGATGGTCCCTGTGTAGGCGCCTGGCTTCGGTGTTGCAGGCTTTGTCGCCGTTGGGGCAGCCAACCCGCTGCAGGCGACCATAGCCAGGGCGAGGAGGCCGGTCAGAATCCGCCTCATCGCCTGGCCCCGATGTAGAGGCCGCGCCCCATCGGACCGTCCGCGTCGAGCTCGACCGCGAGCCCGGCCCGCTCGAATGCCCCGCGGTATTCCTCGTCGCTGAAGAGCCGCAGCCTGTGCACCTCCTGGAGATGGTCGATGCGGCCTTCAGAGCCCACCAGGTAGTGCATGGTCAAGACTGTCGAGTCGCCCTCGAGCTCGAGGAGCGTCATGCGGGCGACTCGCAACCCGTCCGACTCACCGATCACAGATTGAGGTAAGCGCGGCTCGAACTCCCCTGCCTTGATCCAGGGCTCGATCAGCACCGCGCCACCAGGCTCGACGTGGCGAGCGAAGCAGGCGAGAGCACGATCCAAGTCGCTCACGGTAGGCAGGTAGCCGATCGACGAAAACAGGCACATGACCGTGCCGAAGGTCCGGCTCAGCTCGAAGTACCTCATATCGCCCGCGTGGAACTCCGCTCCCGGATTCTTCTCGCGGGCGATATCGAGCATCCCCGGATCGATGTCGACGCCCACTACCTCGTAAGCACCGCGCAGGTGCGGGATGTGACCACCGGTGCCGCAGGCGACGTCCAGGATCGACGTCCCGCGAAGGTGCGGCTGCAGCCGTTCGGCTTCAGCCGCGTAGTCCTTCCAGGAGTAGACCGCGTCGTAGAGCCGCTGCGAGCGCCCGAAAGGAGCGGCTGTCATGCGAGCGAGACGAGATCGAGCATCTCCTCGTCCCAGAAGTCGTTGATCCCCTCGGGCATCAGCAGCACGCGGCCGGGGTTGAAGGCTTCCACGAAGTCGCTGTCGTGGCTGACCGCCAGGACCGTTCCCGGCCAGGCGGCGAGGGCTTGCGCGAAAGCATCGCGCGAGGGCGGGTCCAGGTTGTTGGTGGGCTCGTCCAGGATCAGCAGGTTGTGGCTGCCGGCCACGATCTGGGCCAGCGCCAGTTTGGTCTTCTCACCGCCTGACAGCGTGCCCGCGTCCTGGAAGGCTTTGTCGCCGTGGATCCCAAACATGCCGAGGACCTGGCGATGGACGCGGTCGTCGGCATCGGTCATGTCGCGCATGTGGTCAAGTACGGAGCGGCCCCGCTCGATGCCTTCGTGCTCCTGCGCGTAGTAGCCGAGAGAGACGCCGGCGCCGAGCCGGAAACCGCCCGCGTCGGTGGACGTCTTGCCGGCCAGGATCCGGAGCAGGCTCGATTTGCCCGCGCCGTTGTAGCCCATGACGAGCAATCGCTCGGCCCGCTGCAGCTCGAAGTCGACGTCGGTGAAGACGGCCGGGCCTCCGTAGGACTTCGCCAATCCCCGCGCCTGCAGCACGATCCGCCCCGAGTGGGGTGGAGGGGGAAATCGGAACGCCACCTTGGGGCCGCGCCGCTGCACCTCGACCTGGCGGCCGCGCAGGCGCTCGACCCGCTTGTCCAGAGATTTGGCAGTGCGCGCGCGAGTTTGGGTCTGGCGCCGCATGACGTCGGCGAGCGTCTGCAGCCGCTTGATCTCGGCCTCTTGACGGATCGCCGTCGCGGCCAGGCGGGCCTCGTCCCGGCGCCTGGCGCCGAGGTACTTGGAGTAGGTGCCCCGGTACTCGGTCAGGCGCTGCGATTCCAGGTGCAGCACACGCGTGATCGCCGTGTCGAGGAGGTCGAGGTCGTGGCTCACCACGAGCAGCCCGCCGCGGTGGCCGCGCAGGAAGCCCATTAGCCACTCCTTGGCCTCCTTGTCCAAGTGGTTCGTGGGCTCGTCGAGCAGAAGGACCGTGGCGTCCGCGAAGAGCACCCTACCCAGCTCGATACGACGTCGTTCGCCACCCGAGAGCACGCGCAGTGGCAGGTCGATTCGCTCGGCGTCGACTCCGAGTCCCGCCGCGATCCGGCGGGCGTCCGACTCGCCGGAGTAGCCGCCGGCATTCCGATAGGCCTCCTCGGCCTGCGAGTAGAGGAGCACGTTGTGCTCAGAGGGATCGAGCTCCAGCACCTTGCGCAACTCTTCCAGGCGGTGGGCCGCGGCGTCGATGCCGCGGCCGCTCAAGATGCGGTCGAGCGCGCTGGCATCGATCGCGCGGCGGTCAGGTCGGGGGTCTTGGGGGACGTAGCCGAGGGTGCCGCGCCGCAGCACGACGCCACCGGCGGGCTGGGCCTCGCCGGCCAGCACGCGCAACAGGCTCGTCTTCCCCACGCCGTTGCGCCCGACCAGGCCGACCTTGTCGCCGTCGCGAAGCTGAAAGCTGCCACCCGACAGGACCGTCCGGCCCGCCACCTCGATCGCCAGCTCGCTCGCCTGCAACATCCGGGTAATTGTGCCCGCGAGGCTGCTTAATAACCCTCCTGCAGATCGACGACGTTGCGCAGCGGACGCCCGGCTCGGAACCGGTCCAGGTTGTCCAGGAAAAGGTCGGCTGCGCGAGCCATAACCCGCTGCGACGCCCAGGAGCTGTGCGGCGTCAAGACCAGATTGGGCAATGTCCAGAGCGGGCTCTCGCTCGGCAAAGGCTCCTCGCTTGTCACGTCCAGGTAGGCGCCGGCGATGCTGCCCTCTCGCAACGCGCCGGCAAGCGCCGTCTCGTCGATGAGGCCGCCTCGCGCGACGTTGACGAGCACCGCGGTGGGCTTCATCGCGGACAGCTCGGCCGCTCCGATCTGGGCGCGGGTCGACTCCGTGAGGGGACTCGCAAGGATGACCCAGTCGAACTCACCCAGCCGGTCTCGCCAGGCCCCAGCGCCGATCTCGCCGACGGCTGCCGGGTGGCGCCGGGCGCCGACCACCTCGACTCCAAAGGCTCTCAGGCGCTCGCCAATCGCGCTGCCGATACCGCCGTAGCCGACGATCAGCGCCTTCGTCCCCTGCAGCTCGCCAAAGGCAGGCGGCGCGTCCAGCCACTCCTTGCGGTCCTGCGCCCGGACCAGCGCCGGAAAGCCTTTGGCCAGCGCCAGCATGCCCAGCAGCGCGTACTCCGCGATCGGGATGGCGTGGAGACCGGCGCCGTTGGTGAGTGTCAGGCCCCGCTCGCGCAGGAGGTCGAGCGGGAGGCTCTCCACACCGGCGCCGTGCATCGAGACCCAACGCAGGCTGTCGCCGGCCTCGAGGGCGGCCTGGATCTGCGCTCGCTCCCACATGTTCAGCCAGAGGACGTCGGCGCCGCGAACGACGGCGGGCGCGGATTTGGCGTCGGCGTACCAGGCGACCTCGACCTCGGGCGGCAGCCGCGGCTCCATTTCGGCTCGAAACCGCTCGGGCAGGGCCAGCTTCAAGGTCTGCCCCAGAATAGATGCGATGTGCCATCCGGAGGTGCCTGAGGGTTCCACCCCGCCTGACGTGGAGCGCCAGCAGGTCTCGATCCCGCTCACCAACAACGAATCGATGCCGGGGCTGCTCTGCCGTCCCCAGATCAACTCCGGAGCAGCGGTGCTCGTGGTCTCGGACATCATGGGCCCGAGTCCTTTCTATGAGGACCTCGCGGGCAGGCTCGCCCTCGCCGGCTTCGTCGCGCTGCTGCCCGACTACTTCTGGCGCGCCGGCCCCCTTCCCGAGCCGAACCGGGAGGCCGCCTTCGCGCGGCGGGCCAGGCTAGACGAACAGCAGGCTCTCCGCGACCTCTACCTGGCGATCGACTGGGTCCAATTGGAGCCCGGGTCGGCCGGCACCGCGGGCACCATCGGGTTCTGCATGGGAGGCACGCTCGTCCTCGATCTCGCCGCCGAGCGCGACGACCTGGCCACGGTTTGCTTCTACGGCTTTCCCGGCACCGCGAGCCCGGCCGGTAAAAACGCTCCCCGGCCCCTGGATATCGTCGACGAGATAAACGGCCCGATCCTGGGGTTCTGGGGCGACCAGGACCAGGGTGCCGGGATGGACAACGTCGAGAAGCTAGCCGCCGCCCTCAAGGCGCGGGACGTCGACTTCGAGCACAAGATCTACCCGGGCCTCGGCCATGGATTCATGGCCGCTTCCAAGCTCGACCCGCAGAGCGAGGCCTACGAAGCGGCCTGCGACGCCTGGACGCGGGCGGTGGATTTCCTCCGCCACCGCGCCGGCCAGAATCCGCCGTAAGGTTTCCGACACCGATGCCAAGAGCGCTCTGGACCGGCACGATCAGCTTCGGACTCGTCAACATTCCCGTCCGGCTCTACCCGGCGACGCGCAAGAAGGGAGTCCGCTTCCACGAGCTGGACAGGTTTACGGGCGCTCGCGTCCATCACCAGCGTGTAACGAACGCCGGTCCGCCTCGAGTGGCTGCGACAGAGCCGGCGGAGAGGTCGGCGCCGGCGCCCGCCAGCGCTGAGCCAAAGGTCCTGCACCTGCCTGGGCCGGAACCGATGACACGCAGCGAGGTTGCTTTCGCGGACGTCGTCAAGGGCTTCGAGATCGAGCCCAACCGCTACGTTGAGGTGACGCGCGAGGAGCTGGAGGCGATGGAGCCCGAGCGGCGCCGCAGCATCGAGATCGAGCAGTTCGTCGATGTCTCTGAGGTCGACCCCATCTACTTCGACGCGAGCTACTACGCTGTGCCACAGCCCGGGCTCGAGCGCGCGTTCGAGCTGCTGGTGCTGGCGATGGCCAAGACGCGCAAGCTGGCCGCCAGCTGGGTCGTGCTCCGACGCCGGCGACATCTTGCGGTCCTGCGGCCCTACCGAGGCGTGCTCCTGCTGACGACCATGCACTTCGCCGACGAGGTGTTGGAGCTGCCGTATTCGGCGCAGCGGCAGGCGGAGGTGCCACCGGCCCGTGAGCTGGACGCGGCGCAGCGCCTGCTGAAGGCCATGACCGAGCCATTCCAGCCCGAGCGCTACCGCGACGAGTACCGCGAGCGCGTGCTGGAGCTGATCGAGAGCCGCGCTGGCTCGGCGCGGCTGGCGCCCGAGGAGGAGGGGCCGCCTCTCGCGACTGGCCTCGAGGACCTGATGGCGGCGCTGGAACGGAGTCTCGCTACCGCTCGGGCGCGCAAGCGTGATGCGCGCGCAGCGCCGGCTGAGAGGTCACGGGCGAAAAAGCGCTAGCCATAGCGTTACGGGGCGCCGGCCCGCGCCGAATACGTCAATCGACAAGAACTTGACGTCTGCGGCGTTGTGACTGTAAAGAAACGGCTCCGCCGCGGCTGAAAGTTTGGTGAGCCCGGCGCTGAACAGCAAAACACCATGCGACCGAGATTGATCCTGGCAGGCGTGGGGGTTGTGGCCGCCTGCCTGCTGGCGGGTGGCGCAGCCCCGGCCGGAGCACTCGGGCTGCCCCTGCCCACGCCTTCGCTGCCGCCTCCGTCGCTGCCGACCCCGACCCTGCCGCCGCTCCCGACGCCGAGCTTGCCGCCGCTGCCGCTCCCGACGCCAAGCTTGCCCGTGCCGCCGCCGCCTGTGCCATCGCCTCCGCCGCTTCCAATTCCGACCCCCTCGCTGCCGGTGCCGACTCCTACTCTGCCGATCCCGACGCCTACGTTGCCGATCCCGACGCCCACGCTGCCAGTGCCGACGCCTTCACTTCCGGGAGTTCTGGCCCCGCCGTCGCCCAGTCCAGGCCCAGGCGTTGGCACCGTGACGGCATCCGGACCGGGCGATCCGCAGAAGGCGGTTCCGCCGAGGGGCCCCGACCCAAGCACCCAGGCCAAGGTGGCCAGCCATAATCCGGCCGCGGTGATCAATCCCTGGATCTCGCTGCCGCCCGGCCCGGTGGGCACGGTCATCGCGCTCGCGCTGATGTTCCTGCCCCTGCTGGCCGGGATCTGGCTGCTGGCTCTGGCCCGGACCGTGGTGACCGCTCGTCAGGTTGCCGGCTCAGCCCTGCGCTTGACCGTCGCGGCGGATCTCGGCGTCCCGCCCCGAGAGCTCGCGGGTATGTCGGCCGCCGCGCTTTTGAAGATCAGGGATGAGATCGCCTTCGACGAGCTGACGGGTGTGATGCGGCGGGCCAGCGGCATCGCCGTGACGGAGCGCAAGATCGCCCGTGCCAAGCGCCAGAAGGAGCCGATGGTCGCCGCCTTCATCGACGTCGACGGGCTGAAGCACCTGAACGACACCGAAGGCCACGCCGCGGGCGATGCGCTGCTGCGGGACGTGGCCACATCTCTCAAGGACCGCCTCCGGGGGGAGGACGTCATCTTCCGGTACGGCGGCGACGAGTTCGTCTGCCTGCTCTCGGGTTCGAAGCTGGACGACGCCATCAAAGCCTTCGAGGACTGCCTCGCGATCGCGTCGCGAAAGGGCCGCTTCTTCAGCTACGGCGCCGCCGAATACCGGGAAGGTGACGACCCGGTCAGCCTCCTGGGACGCGCCGACGCGCAGCTCTACGACCGCCGGCAGGCGAGGCGTGCAGCGGGCGAGAGGGTGGCCTGGCGCGAGGGACCGCGCGAGTCCGTCACCCTCTAGCCTCGGCTACGCTCTCGATGGGCCTGCCGCGGTCCCAAATCGCTCAGGCGACCTCGGCCCTTGCTGTCGCTGCCGCCGGTTTGCGGCTCGCGAAGGCGAACGCGACCCCGATCACGGTGAGCACCGCCAGGGCGATGCCGATGGGCGCCGGAATGTGCAGCCCGAGCAGGGTGTCGAGGGAGTAGCGTCCGGGACCCGCGAGCGCCACCGCGGCGACCACCGCGAGGTTGGTTAGGGGCAGCTCCGGTCCGCCCGTCGTCGAGAACCAGCCTTTACGCAGGTGCACGGCGAAAATCGCGGTCAGCATGGCCGACGCGACCATCAGCGACCCGATCGGATTGAGGAACCCAAGGGCTAGAAGGAGGCCACCGCCGGCCTCGGCGAGGCCCGCGTTGACCGCCCAGATACGGGCGGGGCGGAAGCGCATCGACTCGAGCCAGCCGGTCGTGCCGTCGAGCCCAGGTCCGCCGAACCAGCCAAAGAGCTTCTGGGTGCCGTGGCCGATGAGATAAAGGCCGACCACTAGCCTTAGGACGAGGATTGCGGTGTCCATTCTGCTTTGAAAACCTCCAGCGAGAAATCACTCCCTATCTGGAGTAATTCTCTGACCCTGGACCTGTATTCCGAGCGAATCGTGACCTGGTCTTCAGGCCCGGACCGGCTCAGGCCGCGGGGACGCGCCTTTCGGCTGGGCCCGCCCGCCGTGGCGTCCTGAATCCCGTGAGCAGCCGCAAAGGACGGGGCAGATGGACGCCCAGGAGCGCAGCCAGGACCTCGGGCAGGAGAGCCGCGTCCGGCACCGCCAGATAGCGCGGCTCCCAGCGGGGACTGAACTTCGCCTTGAACGCACGCAGTGAGCGGCTGCCCCGGAAGCGGTCCAGGCGGCCGTAAAGCAGCCGGAGCGCGCCCAGGCGGCGGGAGCCGGCCAGGCCCTCCAGTGCCAAAGGGGCCAGGCCGAGGCTGGCTTCGGCCAGACCTCGCCGCTTCGCCTCCTCCAGCGACTTCGTAATCAACGCCTCCATGACGCCCCAGGTGGCGTCCGGGCGCCGGCGCATCAGGTCGAGGCACCAGCCATCTCGCCCCGGGATGGGCAGCCAGCTCACAAAAGCAAGCAGCCGGCCATCCTGTCCGTGCGCCAGCCCGACAGTCACCTCCGGCTCCTGTAGCGTCTCCAAGGTGCCCACGCTGAAGCTCATCTCCGGACCTCTGCCCCGCCGCAGCCAGCTCGCGGAGACGTTGCGGAGCTGCTCGGCCTCCAGATCCCAGGCCTGAGGCCCGGGCAGGAAGCTGAAGGTCACCCCTTCTCGTTCGGAACGGTGCAGAGCGCGCCGCAGATGCGCGCTCTGGCGGCCGGCCAGGGTGAAGGTGGCCAGGAGGACGACGGCATCCGAGCCGATCGGGACCAGCCTGTAGCCAAGGCGCCGGTAGACCTCAGGCCGCTCCACCTCGTAGAAGGAGCTGACCCAGTCGTGCCGGTCGCAGAACTCGTGGAACGCCGCCGCCACCGCGCTGACTCGCCTCGGCGGCGCGACCGGATCGCCCAACGCGACCGCCACCCTGCGGCTGACCCGGTAGGCGACGTAGGCCTGGGAATCGGCCCAGAACCGGTGAATGCCGTCCTGCAGCGAGAGCCAGGCGACCGGGTTGTGTCCCCAGCGGCGGACCGCAGACCGGGAGCGCTCGCGGTCCTCGGTCCAGGCGCTCGCGCCTGCAACCGGTCGCAGCAGCTGGAGCAGGCCGATCAGCAGGAGCGCGCCGGCGACGATCGGGATCGAGTCGAGGAACCAGCGCGCGCGGTAGGTCAGCCTGGCGCCGGGCGGAGGCTGCGCCAGCTCGAAACCGCCGAAGCTGTGGACGAGCAGCCAGCTGCCCGCGAAGACGTAGACCAGCGCCAGCGCGATCGCGGCGCCGATCGTGACCAGGCCTCTCCGCAACGCCGCGGGATCTGAGCTGGCCTGGAAGTGGGCCCGGAGCCACCAGAGGCCGAGGAGCACCCACAACGCGAGCACTGCCTCTTCGAAGTCGAGGTTCTTGAGCAGGTGGACCAGCGCGGAGGCGGCAAGGACCAGCACCGTGAGCTGCCAGGCGACGCGCTTGCCGCGGGCGATGCCGCGAGCCAGGAGCAGCAGGGCAAGGCCGGCCACCACAGTCGCGGTGCGGCCCCCGAGGCTCACCCCTGTCGGCACCAGGCCCTCCAGGGCGCGATCTCGCAGCGGGTGGTGGGCGAACATCGCCTCGAAGATGTCCAGGACCGCAACCACGACCAAGAGACCGGCGAAGAATCGCCGGATTCTTGTGCGCTCGGTGCGGGCGGCGTGGAGCCGAACCGGGGTCTGTGACTCCATCTCTGAGTGTCCCCTTATCAAATACCCAATTCCTCAACGGCTGCTGTAGGGAACCGGGCGGGATGATTCGCCGGCAAGAAGAGGCATAAAAAAGGAGCCGGCCCTTGCGGACCGGCTCCGGGGCTGGGGGGGAGGGTTCTAGCTCAGCTGCAGCCTGTGCTGGCCCCGCAGTTCATGCACTTGTAGCAAGCGCCCGAGCGGACCGTGATGGCACCGCAATCGGCGCAGGCCGGGGCATCCCGATCGAGGACAAAAGTCACCTTGGCGTCAGAGGAGGCCGGGTTCCTCAAGACGAGCTTGATCTCCTCTGGCTCCTTCAAAGCCTCTGAAATCGGCCTCGCGTTAGAAGCGGGAGCCGGCGCCGGCGGCGGCTCGACATCGCGTTTGATGATCCCGACTGCCGCCTGATCCTCGAGGCTCAGGAACTTGGAGGCCAGCCAGCGGAAGAGATAGTCCACCAGCGATTTCGCCATGGGGATCTCGGGATTGCGCGTGAAGCCGGAGGGCTCGAAGCGCATGTGGCTGAACTTGTTGACCATCGATGCCAACGGCACGCCGTACTGAAGCGCGAGCGAGGTCTGGGTCGCGAAGGCGTCCATCAGCCCGGAGACGGTGGAGCCCTCCTTGGCCATGGTGATGAAGATCTCGCCCGGGGTACCGTCCTCGTAGAGGCCGACCGTGACGTAGCCCTCGTGGCCGCCCATGTCGAACTTGTGGGTGATGGAACGGCGCTCGTCCGGCAGACGCCGCCGCACCGGGCCCGCGACGATCTCGGCAACCGCCTCGCCGCCCTTCACCTTCTCCTTGTCGCGTGAAGTCGAGAGGGGCTGCGAGCGCTTGCAGCCGTCGCGGTAGATCGCGATGCACTTGAGGCCGAGCTTCCAGGACTCGATGTAGACGTTCTCGATGTCCTCGACAGTGGCCTCGGTGGGCAGGTTGACGGTCTTGGACTGGGAGCCGCTGATGAACGGCTGGACCGCCGCCATCATCCGGACGTGTCCCATCGGTGCGATCGATCGCAAGCCCTTGAGCGGCTTGAAGGCGCAGTCGAAGACTTTCAAGTGCTCGTCTTCCAGGTGGGCCGCGCCTTCGATCGTCTCGTTCTGGTCGATGTAGTCGACGATCTCGACCACCTTCTCCTCGGGGTAGCCGAGCTTGCGCAAGGCCGCCGGCACGGTGTTGTTGACGATCTTCAAGAGGCCGCCGCCAACCAGCTTCTTGTACTTGACCAGCGCCAGGTCGGGCTCGATCCCAGTCGTGTCGCAGTCCATCATCAGCCCGATCGTGTTGTGGCTGACGAAGCCATTGGCGACGTAGGTGACGTTGTCCGGCACCGAGAGGTCATAGGTGAACTGCTCGGCACCGAGCTGGGCGCTGGCGACCGAGTCGTAGAAGAAGCTCAGGACCTGCTTCAGCTCCAGGCTGCCGGTCTTCTCGAGGAGGACGCTGGCGGCCTGCCGGGAGACCGCGCCGCGCTCGCTGATGGATGCCATCAGCGCCTCCCGCAGCCGTTGGTTCGAGGGCACCAGCCGGTCGACCATCTCTCGCGAGAGCGGGATCTGATCGTAATGGGCGGCCAGCTCGCGAGTGGCGGCCATCGCCACCGACCACCTGCCGCCGGTTTCGTCGAACGTGCGGGTGGACACAAAGCCGAGGGCCAGGAGCAGCGCCTGGAGGTCGCGGCTGAATGATTCGGAGGCAGTCTTGAAAAAGACCTGGCCTCCGGCTTCCTCTCCGCACCCCTTGTAGACGCCGCGGATGAAGGCGTCATAGACGGCGGGATCGTTGGAGCTCAAGACGCTGTCCGGCACCTGGGGCCAGCCTTCGGAGCCGCCGATCGTCTGTCCGATCTGCTCGGCCAGCTCGAGGGAGAGCGCCTTTGCGTTCGGCTCGCCGAACATGCCTCCGAGCATCAGGGGCACCTGGTCGTCGGGGCGGACGTCGCCGAGGCGCCGCCAGGTCCAGCGGCCGGCCGCGTCGACCACCTTGATGCGGTGGGTGACGGTGCCCTGGATCCGGTAGCCGCGGCTCGTCTCGATGGTGACGACGGGCTCGCCGCCGTTGACGTAGAACCGAGTCGCCGGTCGAGGGCCCTGGTCGGTCTGGACGTTCGCCTCGAGTGGCTGCCATTTGTCACCTTCGGTATCGCCGAGATTGCGCAGGCGCACCAAGCCGCGGTCGGTCATCACGAGGCTGTCGCCGACAAGGCACCCGGTGGGCGCCAGGACGGTGGCCTGCGCGTTGCGGTAGCCGTGTTTCTCGCCCAGCGCGACGGCTTCGTCCCAGACCGCCCGGGCGGCCTCCACCAGCAGCCCCGGCTCGCCGTCCGCCGGCAGGTCAGCGGCCACCTGGCGGTGGTTCTTCATCACCCGCAGCATGGGTTCGCGGTTCTTGGCGTATTCGCTGAAGGGACCCTTCACCTCAGCCATGCGGGCGGATTGGGAGTAGGCCTCGCCGGTCAGGATCGCAGTGATAGCACCGGCATAGCGTCGACCTTCATCAGAGTCGTAGGCGAGGCCCATGGACATCAAGAGAGCGCCCAGGTTGGCGTAGCCGAGCCCGAGCGGCCGCAGCGCCTCGGAGTTCTTGGCGATGGCCGGAGTGGGGTAGGAGGCGTTGGAAACGATGATCTCCTGGCCGGTGAAGCAGACGTCGATGGCCTTGCGGTAGCGCTCGACATCGAAGCTTCCGTCCTCGGCCTGGAACTTGAGCAGGTTGAGGCTCAAGAGGTTGCAGGCCGTGTCATCGACGAACACGAACTCGGCGCAGGGGTTGGTGGCGTTGATGCGGCCCGTGTTGGGCACGCAGTTCCAGGCCTGGATCGTGGTGTCGAACTGGACGCCCGGGTCGCCGCAGACCCAGGCCGCCGAGGAGATCTCACGCATCATCCAGCGCGCCTTGTAGGTGTCCATCGGGCGCTGGTCAACAACCGCGCGGGTCACCCAGTCCTTGTCTTCGAGCACCGCCTGCATGAACTCGTCGGTGGCGCGCACCGAGTGGTTGGCGTTCTGGAACTGGACCGAGTCGTAGGCGCCGCCGGGGATGTTGAAGCCGGCGTCGTAGCCGGCGTCGATCAAGGAGTGCGCCTTGCGCTCCTCCTCGGCTTTGCAGCTGATGAAGTCGACCACGTCCGGGTGGTCGGCGTTGAGGATCACCATCTTGGCGGCGCGGCGGGTGGTGCCGCCCGACTTGATCGAGCCGGCGAAGGAATCGTAGCCGCGCATGAAGGAGACCGGCCCGGAGGCGGTGCCCCCGCCGGACAGCTGCTCGCGGGAGGAGCGCAGCACCGAGAGGTTGGTGCCGGTCCCGGAACCGAACTTGAACAGCATCCCCTCGGTCTTGGCCAGCTCGAGGATCGACTCCATCGAGTCGGTGACCGAGTTGATGAAGCAGGCGGCGGCTTGGGGCTTGCGGCCTGGCACGCCGAGGTTGAACCAGACCGGGCTGTTGAAGGAGGCGTGCTGGGTCACCAGCAGGAAGCGAAGCTCCTCTTCCCAGGTGTGGGCGTCCTCTTCGGTCGCGTAGTAGCCTCCCTGGCGCCCCCAGGCGCCGAGGGTGCCGACCACGCGGTCGACCATGTCGCGGACGCTGGTCTCCCGCTCGGGAGTGCCCTGCTGCCCGCGGAAGTACTTCTGGGCGACGACGTTGATGGCCAGTTGCGACCAGGACCGCGGCACCTCGACGTCCTTCTGCTCGAAGACCGTCTTGCCGCCCTCGCCGATGATCGCCGCGGTGCGGCGCTCCCATTCGACCAGGTCGTGGGCGTGGCTGCCCGGCGGGGTGAAGTACCTTTCGAACTTGAGCCCCTTGGCTCGGTGGGACCCGTTGGTGGACCTGCGGCCCGATTCTGCTGCGACGTCGGCTACGTTCTTGGCCATGCTTTACATCGGTCTCCTTTGACCGGGCGCCGCCGCCCGATAGGGATGGAAGAGGCCCCAGAGCATGCCCGCCACATATGCCCCAGGGCCTCGTTCCTTGCCCGTATTTTACTGGGAGGCTTGTCGGCCTGTCAAGGCCTCGGGCACAATATCTAAGGGTTAATTTACCAGGCGGCTACTAGATGTTGAGTGGATAAGCTGTTGAGAACCCTTTGGGAAACTTGGGGACGGAGCTTGAATTGACTGTGGATCGCATCCCGCTCGAGGAGGTCTTCATGCGCATGGCCGAAGAGCTGGCCAAACGGTCCACCTGCGCCCGTAACCAGGTCGGCACGGTGATCACGAACGCCGACCTGACCCAGGTGCTGGGCATCGGCTACAACGGCAACGCCAAGGGACTGCCCAACAGCTGTGACAGCCAAGAACCTGGTAAATGCGGCTGCCTCCATTCGGAGCTGAATGCCCTGGTCAAGGCGGGGGCCATGACCCCCGGCAAGACAATGTTCGTGACCGTCTCCCCCTGCGTGATGTGCGCGAAGATGACTGTCAACTCGAATGTCGAGCGGGTCTTCTACCGGGAGGCCTACCGGGAGCCGAGCGGTCTCGACGTCCTCCGGCAGGCCGGCATCGAAGTCAACCGCTACGACCAATTGCGAGACCACTGGCGCTGAGCGTCCTGAGTCGGAGGTTCGCAGGCATCTCATCAGACCGGCGCCCTATCGGTCGCCTGCCGCAATCTGCAGTCCGAACCTCCCACTCAGGACGCTGACGAGACGCTAGCCTTCGCGGGGGAATGAAGGTCCTCGCGATGGTGCTGGCCGGCGGGGAAGGCAAGCGCCTGGCGCCGCTCACCGCCGACCGGGCCAAGCCGGCCGTCCCCTTTGGCGGCAACTACCGGCTCGTCGACTTCGTGCTCTCGAACCTGGTCAACGCCGGCTACCTGAAAATCGTCGTCCTGACCCAGTACAAGAGCGACAGCCTGGACCGGCATATCGCCAAGGCCTGGCGGCTGACGCCGATGTTCGGCAACTACGTGGCGACGGTGCCGGCCCAGATGCGGCACGGGCCGCGCTGGTTCGCCGGCTCGGCTGACGCCATCTTCCAGAACCAGAACCTGATCAGCGACGAGGATCCCGACTACATCTGCGTCTTCGGGGCGGACCACGTCTACCGGATGGACCCGCGCCAGATGGTCGACCATCACATCCGCAGCGGCGCCGGTCTTACGGTGGCCGGCGTGCGCGCACCTCGCTCCCTGGCCGGTTCACTCGGCGTGATCACGCCGGGACGCAGCGATCTGATCCGGGAGTTCAAGGAGAAGCCAAAGCAGGCGAGGGGACTCCCGGGAGCGCCGGACCAGGTCCTGGGGTCCATGGGCAACTACGTGTTCACGACGTCGGCGCTGCTCGAGGCCCTGACGGAGGACGCCTGGGACACCAAGAGCAAGCACGACCTCGGCACCAACATCGTGCCCATGTTCGTGAAGAAGAAGGCGGCCGCCTACTACGACTTCGCGAACAACGTCGTGCCTGGCAGCACCGACCGGGACCGCCACTACTGGCGAGACGTCGGCGAGCTGGACGCTTATTACGATGCGACCATGGACCTGATCGCCACCGAGCCGCTCTTCAACCTTTACAACGCGGAGTGGCCGATCTACTCCTGGGCGGCCCCGGTGCCCCCGGCCAAGTTCGTCTTCGACGAGGAAGGCCGGCGCGGCCAGGCGCTCAACTCGATGGTCAGTGCCGGCGTGATCATCTCCGGCGGAACCGTGCGCGGCTCGATCCTCTCGCCGGAGGTCCGAGTCGAGTCGGGAGCCCTCGTCGAGGGCTCGATCCTGATGGACGGCGTCCATGTCGGCCACGGGGCGGTCGTGCGGCGATCGATTCTCGACAAGGGCGTGGTCGTCGCCGACGGCGCCGGCCTTGGCGTCGACCTGGCGGTCGAGCGCGAGCGGTTCACAGTGACCGAGAAGGGGATCACCGTCGTCGGCAAGAACGACGCCGTTCCGCCCATCTCCCACGGCTGATGCAGGTCGCGCTCCTAACCAAGGAATTTCCGCCCGAGGTCTACGGCGGCGCGGGTGTTCACGTCGAGTACCTGGCGCGGGAGCTGAGCAAGCTCGTCGAAGTCCGCGTCCACTGCTTCGGCGAGCCCCGTCAGTCGCCGCTGGTGGCGCGCAGCTACGAGCCTTGGGACGCCTTGGCCTCGGAGGCGCCCTACGCCGCGGCCCTGGAGACGATCTCGGTCGACCTGGCCATGGCGGCCGGGGTCGCCGGCGCCGACCTGGTCCATAGCCACACCTGGTACGCCAACCTCGGCGGCCACCTGGCCAAGCTCCTGCACTCCATCCCGCACGTCATGACGACTCACAGCCTGGAGCCGCTGCGCCCCTGGAAGGCCGAGCAGCTGGGCGGGGGCTACGCCCTCTCCACCTTCTGTGAGCAGACGGCCATCGAGGCGGCCGATGCCGTCATCGCGGTCTCTAAGGAGATGCGCCGGGACATTCTCAGCGCCTATCCGAAGGTGCAGCCGGACCGCGTCGCGATCATCCATAACGGCGTCGACACCGACGAGTACCGGCCCGTTCCTGGCACCGAGGTGCTCAGGGAACACGGCATCTCGGCCGAGCGGCCGATCGTGCTCTACGTGGGCAGGATCACGCGCCAGAAGGGCCTGCCCTACCTGCTCGAGGCGGCCCGGCACCTCCGCCGAGACGCCCAGCTCGTGCTCTGCGCCAGCGCGGCCGACACGCGCGAAATCGGCGCCGAGGTGGAGGCCGCGGTGGCCCGGCTCAAGCAGGAGGGGCTGGCGGTTATCTGGATCAACGAGATGCTCCCCCGCCCCCAGTTGGTTCAGCTCCTGAGCCGCGCGACCGTTTTCGTCTGCCCTTCCATCTACGAGCCTTTCGGACTCGTCAACCTTGAGGCCATGGCCTGTGGGGTGGCCGTCGTCGCGAGCCACGTGGGCGGCATCCCGGAGATCATCGTCGAGGGCGAGACCGGCTACCTGGTCGCTCTCGAGAAGGCTGACGATGCCTTCGGGAGCCCGCGCGACCCAGATCGCTTTGCGGCCGGGCTGGCCGAGGCGATCAACCGGGTGCTGGACGACCCCGGGGCGGCTCGGCGGCTCGGGGATGCGGGCCGGCGACGCGCCGTCGAACAGTTCAGCTGGCACGCCATCGCGGAGAAGACCGCCGAGCTCTACCGCACCCTGGGCCGCTAACGCTAGACCCCTAGGCGCGCCCGGCAGTCTGCCGGACCCGGCGCGCGAGCGCGTCGATGGTGACTGCGGCGAGGAGGACCCCGCCGATCGTGAGGAACTTGATCGGGGAGGAGACCGCAAGCAGGTCCATTCCGTTGTTGATGGAACTGATCACGAGCGCCCCGGTGAGGGCCGTCCAGACGCTGCCGCGTCCTCCGAAAAGGCTGGTTCCGCCGATGACCGGACCCGCGATCGAGTTGAGCAGGAGGTCGTTCCCGCCGGACGACTGGTTAACCGCCAGCAGCCGGGAGGCGGCCAGAATGCCGCCGCAGGCGGCCAGCGTACTGCAGAGGGCGAAGACCGCGATGCGGATGGCGTCCACGTTGACGCCGGCCCGCCGGGCGGCTTCGGCGTTCCCGCCCACGGCGAACACGTAGCGTCCGAACCGCGTCCTCCGCAGGAGCTGGTCGAAGAGGACTATCAGACCGAGCAAGATCAGGAGCACGAGGGGAACTCCCCGGTCGGAGTTGAGCACGAATACCGCCACCAGCGTCAGGGCGGCGATCAGCACGACGGAGGCTCCGAACTCGACCGGCGAGGCCAGGCTGAGCCCGGCCCGCGCCCGTCGCTGGCGCCGCCAGAGCCCAGAGGCGGCGTAGATCACGATGACCGCGGCGGCCACCGTCCAGCCCACGCTGGCCGGGAAGAAGGTGTCGGTCAGGGCGTCGATCGTCGGGTCGTAGAGGTTGATGGTGCCCGTCTCCCCGAGCACGAGGAGAAGAGCGCCCTGCCAGGCGAGCAGCCCGGCGAGGGTGACTACGAACGTGGGGATGCGGAAGCGGGCAGACCAGGCGCCCTGGATCAGGCCGACGGCCGTCCCGGCCAGGACACCGCCGGTGATTGCCAGTGGAGCGGGAACGCCGCGCTTCACGTTGAGCACGGCCATGACCGCCGCGCAAAGACCGCTGACGGCACCTACCGAGAGGTCAATCTCGCCAAGCAGTAGGACCAGCACGATTCCGATCGAGATGGTGCCGACGCCCGCGATCTGGAGGACCAGGTTGGTCAGGTTGCGCGGCGTCAGGAAATTCGGATTGAGGTACCAGAAGACCGCCCAGATGAGGACGATGCCACCGATGACCGGCAGCGACCCCACATCACCCTGGGCGACTCGACTGCCGAGCGACCTGAGCCAGGTCCTGAGCCCGAAACTGGGCTCAGGGTCGGCCGACTCGACTGCGGAGCTCACGCGCTCGCGCCCGCGCCTGGGCCCGCGTCCGGGTCGTCCTCGGGGACG
The DNA here is from genome assembly GCA_005880695.1 of Chloroflexota bacterium. GTDB lineage: Bacteria > Chloroflexota > Dormibacteria > Dormibacterales > Dormibacteraceae > VBGR01. Next base: position 62,937 of record VBGR01000035.1, on the reverse strand, counting down.
CGCCCGATGTCCGCGCCAGTGATGGCAGCGACGACCTGCTCACGGCTGGCGTCCTTGACTCGGAAGTCGGACACGCGCCGGCCGAGCCGGAGGACCACGATGCGGTCGCAGACCTCAAAGACATCCGCCAGGTTGTGGCTGATTACGACGATTCCGAGACCCTGGTCGCGCAGGCGCCTGATCAGCTCCAGCACCTGCTTGGTCTGGGCCACGCCGAGCGCCGCCGTCGGCTCGTCCAGGAGGACGACCTTGGCGTCCCACATGACCGAGCGGGCGACGGCCGTCGATTGCCGCTGTCCGCCGGAGAGCGAGGCAATGGCAGTGCGCACGCTGGGCAGCTTCACCGCCAGCGTCGAGAGGACCTCGATCGCGCGCTTCTCCATGTGCTCTTCGTTCAGCGCGGGCAGGGGTGGCTCGGTCTGTTCGCGACCGAGGAAAAGGTTGCCGACCACGTCCAGGTTGTCGCAGAGGGCGAGGTCCTGGTAGACGGTGGCGATGCCGATCCTGGTCGCGTCGCGGGGCCCGTGCATGACGACCGGCCTGGATTCGAACATGATCTCGCCCGAATCGGGGATGTTGATGCCGGCGATGGTCTTGACGAGGGTGGACTTGCCGGCGCCGTTGTCGCCTACGAGCGCCACCACCTCACCCGCGTAGACCTCGAAGTCGATCTCGCTCAACGCCTGGACGGCGCCGAAATGCTTGGAGATCCCGTGCAGCTGGAGGATCGGCTGCCGCTCGATGACAGACATGTTCGCCTCCGCTTCTAGATTGTCAGGGTGGCGGCGGGCCGGTCGCGACCCGCCGCCTTCTGCTTACCGAAACAAGACTACGAGATGCCGGCTGCCGTGCAGGCCGCCGCGTACTGGGCCGTGCAGATATCGGCGGCGGTCCAGAACTTGTCGGCGACGACTGTCGTCTTGACGTTGTCCTTCATCACCGCGACGGGCTTCAGAAGAACCGAGGGGACGTCCTTGCTCGTGTTGTTGGTGACAGCGCCGGCCGTCATCGAGCTGGGCACCGCGGTGCCGTTGACGAGGTCGACCGCCAGCTGGGCGGCGCCCTCGGCTTCAGGCACGATCGCCTTGTACACCGTCATGTACTGCTCGCCGATCAGGATGCGCTGGATCGCCGCGAGCTCGGCGTCCTGTCCGGTTACTGGAGGAAGCGGCTTGACACCGGCTGTCTTCATGGCAGCAATCGCGCCGCCCCCGGTACCGTCGTTGGCCGCGTAGACGCCATCCACCTTGTTGCCGAGGGCCGTGAGCGCCTGCGTCATTTCGTCCTGCGCCTTGTCAGGGCCCCAGCCGGGTGTGTCGTATTCCTTGGCGATGGTGACCTTGCCGTCCAGGACGGAGTGGGCGCCGGCCTTGAAGAGCTTGGCGTTGTTGTCCGCTGGGTCGCCGTTGATCATCACGACGCTGGCGTTGGCCTTGCCGTTCAAGGCCGTCAGGAGCGCTGTCCCTTGCAGCTTCCCTACTCCCGCGTTGTCGAACGAGATGTAGTAGTTGACGTTCGGCGAATTCAGGATCAGGCGGTCATAGGAGATGACCGGCACGTTGGACTGCTTCGCCTTGTTGGCGATCGCAGCGGCCGCGGCGCCGTCGACGGGGTCGAGCACCAGCACCTTGGCGCCGTTCGTCAAGGCGGCCTCGGCCTGGGACTGTTGCGTCGGCGCGTCCTGGTTGGCGTTGCTGTAGATGATCTGGCAATCGCTGCAGAGTGCCTTGACCTTGGCCTCGAAGAGCGGCCGGTCCTTGCTCTCGTAGCGCGCTGTCTTGGTCTCCGGCAGGAGTAGGGCGATCTTCTTCGTCGACGTGCCGCCCCCTCCGGTGGTGCTTGCGCAAGCCGTGATGGCGAGCGCCACCACGACCAGCGATGACAAGATCCGGGTTACTTTCATCTGACACCTCCACACGTCAGGCGGATGCCTGACGGAAGACGCGGGGACCTTTCCTAGCCTCGCCCCGCCCTAAGGCTGTGATCCGCTCGCTCAAAAAGCGATTGGTTGCCTGGAGAACCAGGGCCAGCGCGCCGAGCATCTCGGCCCGCTCGCCCAGGACGCCGCGAACGACGGAGACCGACTCCGCCGCCGCCGGCACCGCGTAACGCCGGAGGGATTCGCGAAGCGGCTCGAGCAGGAGCTCGCCGGCCTCGCTGAGCTGGCCGCCGACGACGATCAGCTCCGGGTTCAGGATGTTGCAGAGGGCGGCCATCGAGACGCCGATCTGGAGCCCGGCGTCCGCGATCGCGCGCCGGCAGGCCGGGTCGCCGGCTGCCGCCCGCTCAAGCACGGCACCCAGGGTCAGCACGTCCGCCTGGGTGCGCCGGACTTGCTCGACGACGGCGGGCCCGCCGGCCACCGTTTCCAGGCAGCCTCGGCTGCCGCACCGACAGAGCGGACCCTGCTCGTCGACAGTGGTGTGGCCGATCTCGCCGGCGGTTCCTGCCGCTCCCCGATAGAGCTCGCCGCCCAGCACGATGCCGGCGCCGATTCCAGTCGAAGCCTTTACATAGATGACATCGCTCCGACCCCGTCCAGCCCCCCAATAGACCTCGGCCAGGGCTCCGAGGTTGGCGTCGTTGTCGATCTCGACGGGGAGCTGAAGCCGGCGGCTCATCTCATCCGACGGCGCCAGGCCGACCCAGCCGGGCAGGATGCTGGCGGAGCCTATGGTTCCCCGCCGCCGGTCGATCGGTCCGGGGACGCCCATGCCGACGCCGATCACTCTCTCGCGATCGATTGCGGCGTCTGCCAGGACCTGCGCAACCATCTCCGTCGCGGTGTCGAGGGCCCCGGCGGCGTTATGAACCACGCTGAACTCTCGGCGGCGCTCCGCGGTGACCCGGTGGGAGAGGTTGGCGACCCCCACCCGCACGTGGCTGTGGCCGAAATCGATCCCGACCGCGGTCCCGGCGGAATCGTCCAGCCCGAGGAGCACCGGCGGCCTGCCGCCGGGCCCGGAGCGGGGGGGAGAAGTGGGGGGGTTCTGGCCGTCGGCGGCTTCGTTGATCAGGCCTGCGCCGCGCAGCTCCATGATCAGCGTCGAGATCGTCGACCGGGAGAGTCCAGTGGCACGCGCGATGTCCGCCTGGCTGGCAACTCCCTGCCGTCGCAGGAACTCCACCACACGCCGGCGGTTGCGTTCGCGCAGCAAACCGAGCGAGCCCCCTTCCCGCACCGCTTGGAAGGATGGCCTTTCGAGAGTGCGTTTGTCAACACATCGCACAAATCAGGCTCGATTCCTCGTGCGGTTGTGCGAAGCCCGAACGAAGTGGTCCAGGGACCCCGAGATCGGCCCTTGAGCGAGACCGCCGGTTTAGACGTCTACGACCCAGCCGGCGTCAGTCTGTCGCACCTTGGGCCGCACCGGCTGGACCTCATCGAGCGCCGCGACCCGCTCGAAGAGTCGGTCCGAGTCGAGTTCGTCGGCGACCCCCTCGAGGATGCCGCGGGTGGCAAAGACCATCGTGAAGTCGTCCTTTCTCAACGCTTCCCGGGGCTCGATCCAGAGCCAGTCGTCGACCTCACCCGGCTGGGGATGGACCGTCTGTCCCGCGGGCATGTGTGCCAGGTAGAAGCGGGTGTCGAAGCGGCGCCGCAGCGCCTCGGGCGTGATCCAGGTGGCGAAGTGGTGGAGCTCGTCGATGGCGGGGTCCAGCCCCGCCTCGCGCAGAGCCCGCGGAAAGCTGACTCCGTGTTGCAGGCGTAGCCGGATGCGCGCGCAGTCGTCGTCGATCGCGAAGCCCCGCCCGGAGCGGGCGAGCAGGATGCCGAGCTCCTCGAAGAGCTCACGGATGGCGGCTGCCGCGGCTTCGTCGCCAGATCCGGCGTCCTCGGGATGGACGCTGCCGCCCGGGAAGACATGCGCGCCAGGCGCGAAATCGGCGCCGCCGGGACGCCGCATCATCAGCACCTGCCACGGATGGGTGCCCCGCACCACCAGCACCGAGGCGGCGGGGCGGGGATCCACCGGCGGGCCGTCGTGGATCAGGCCGGCCAGGCCGGGCGGTATCGCGATTCGCCCAGTCTACGATTCGCCTGGTGGGCAGCCGATGGACCTAGGTATCGCCGGCCGCGCCGCGCTGGTCACCGGCGCCAGCCGCGGAATCGGGGTCGCCATCGCTCGCGCGCTGGCGGCGGAGGGCGCCCGCGTCGCGCTGGTCGCTAGGGGAGAGGAGCATCTGCGCGCCGCCGAGGCGGAGGTGGGCGGCATCGCGATCGTCGCCGATCTCGCCGAGGAGGATGGCTGCCGCCACGCGTTCGAAGCTGCCGAGCGGAGCCTGGGGAAGGTCGAGATCCTGGTCAACAACCTGGGCGGCCGCGCCGGGACCACCTGGGACGACACGGGCGTGCCCGAGCTGGAGACGGCGATGAGCCTGAACCTCTACGCGGCCGTCCGCATGAGCCAGCTGGCGCTGCCCGGCATGGTGAGGCGCCACTGGGGTCGCATCGTGGTGATCTCTTCGGTCTACGGCCGGGAGGCGGGCGGCTCCCCGGCCTACAACGCGGCCAAGGCCGCTGAGATCAGCTTCGCAACCTCGCTGGCGCGGGAGGTGGGCGGCAAAGGCGTCCGCGTGAACTCCATCGCGCCCGGGTCCATCCTCTTTCCGGGCGGATCGTGGGACCGCCGGCAGAAGGCGGACCCGGAGGGGATCGCAGCCTTCGTCGAGCGGGAGTTGCCGCTACGCCGCTTCGGCACTCCCGAGGAGGTCGCTGAGGTGGTGGCGTTCGTCTGCTCGGAGCGGGCCGGCCTGCTGAACGGCGCCTGCATCGCCGTCGACGGCGGCCAGTCCCGCTCGAACATCTGAACGCTCGACTGGAGGGTACGATGGGGGACGAGGGATGAACGACCCGTTCGCCCGACTCTCCGGCCGTTTTCCGGAATTGGCCCTGAGCCTTTACCTGCCGGCCGGACCCGCGCTGGACCGGCGCTTCCACCACGCGTTCGTCAAGGATCTGGAGCGCGAATGGAAGGACGATGTCGAGTGCGGCAGCGCCGCCCAGCGGGAGCTGGCCGACGTCAAGCGCTACCTGGACCAGACTCAGTTCGCCGGGCGGCCGCTCGCCATCTTCGCTTACAAGCCGGCGGGCCTCTTCGAGGTGAGAGTTCTGCCCGAAGATCTGGGGACCATCCTGAAGCTGGACCATCGCTTCCACCTGGATCCGCTCCGCGAGCTGCTTCGCCGCCATCCGCCAGCCCTCGTGGCCGTACTCGACAAGGAGCGCGCGCGGGTGTTCGAGGTGCAGCTCGGGCAGTGCCAGGAGGTGGCCGAGTTCGAGGGCGAGTCGGTCAAGAAGCACAAGCAGGGCGGCTGGGCGGCCGAACGGCTGCAGCGGCACGAGGAAGAGCTGGCGCACTCCAACTTGAAGGCCGCCGCGGACTGGATCGCCGGCTACCGCAAGCTGCCGTCGCTCTACATCGGCGGCCCGCCGGAGGCGCGGGCGAACTTCAAGCGCCTGCTGCCTAAGCGCGTCCGCGACGTGGTGGCGGGCGAGTTCTCGGCTCGCATCACGATCGCGCCCGGCGAGGTCTGCGAGAGGATCCCGGCCTAGCTGCCGGTTAGCCTCCTCCCAGCCCGGCGACGGGGACAGCACCCGCCTGCGCCAGCCCGAAGAGGGCAGCGGGGACGATTCCCAGCGCTACCGAAAGGACGCCCGCAGCCACGATCGCGAGGCCTGCCGCGGCGGGCAGCCGGAGGCGCCGTTCCGCGGCTTCCACCGGCGTCCAGATGTGGATCACGACGCGAAAGTAGTAGTAGACGGAGACGACGCTCATCAGAACGGCCAGGACCACGAGCCAGGTAAAGCCGTGGTGGACCCCCGCCGCGAACAGGAAGAACTTGCCCATGAAGCCGACAGAGGGCGGGAACCCCGCCAGGGAGAGCATGAAGACGGTCATGAGGACGCCCAGAACCGGATTCCGGTAGACCAGCCCGTCGAGGTCGCCGATGCGGTCGCGGTCACCATCGGGACCGGCCAGCACCACCATGATCGCGAAGGCGCCAAAGTTCATGACGAGGTAGGCGGCCAGGTAGAAGAGGACGCTGGCCTGGCCGTCGGCGCCACCGGCGATCACGCCCACCAGGACATAGCCGGCCTGCGCGATGCCCGAGTAGGCGAGCAGCCGCTTCACGCTGGATTGAGCGATGGCTGCCAGGTTGCCGACGATCATGCTGGCCGCTGCGACGAAGGCGAGCAGGGCCGCCCACTCGCCGCTCAATCCCGGCAGGCCGGTCGCGAAGACGCGGACGATCATCGCGAAGGCGGCCGCCTTGGTGCCCACCGACATGAAGGCGGTGACCGGCATGGGGGCGCCCTCGTAGACGTCCGGCGTCCACATCTGGAAGGGCGCCGCCGAGACTTTGAAGGCAAACCCGACGCCCATCAGGAGGATGCCCAGCAGGAGAAGCGCATTGGTGCTCGACCCCGGTCCCAGCGACTTGGCGATCGCCGGGATCAGCGTGGTCCCGGTGGCTCCGTAGACGAGCGCCATGCCGTAGAGCACGAAGGCGGAGGCGAAGCCACCCATCAGCAGGTACTTCACGGCCGCCTCCTGGGAGCGGAAATCCTGGCGGGCAAAGCCGGACATCACGTAGAGCGCGATCGAGAGCAGCTCCAGGCCCAGAAAGATGGAGACCAGCGAGTTGGCCTGGGCGATGACCATCTGACCCGCGGTGGCCGCCAGGAGCAGCACGTAGAACTCCGCCTGCAGGAAGTTGCGCCGAGCCAGGTAGGCGTGCGAGACGGCCACGGCCAGGATGCCGAGCACTGCGAAAAGAACGTCGAAGAAGACGGCGAAGTTGTCCGCCACGGCGAACTGGTAGTAGGCGGTGTGCCCGCGGTCGATGAGGAGCAGAGCGGCGACGAGGGAGGCGAGCAAGCCGATGACCGTGATCGCGGCGCTGACCGGTCCCTGGGCGCGGCGCGGCAGCACCAGGTCCAGGACCATGGCGACCAGGAGCGCCACCACGACGGCCGCGATGGGGCTGACCTGCTGGAGGTCGCTCCAGGCCTGGTCCGCCGAATAACTGACGCTGTACGTCGCGGCCGCGATCAAGACCACGGGAGCGGAACCCCCAGTGACGTCATGACGCGCGTCAGAAAGTACGGATAGAGGCCGATACCGAACATCAAGGCGAGGAGTGGCGTCAGCAGCGCCAGCTCGCGCCCGCGCAGGTCGTGGAGCCCGGCGGGCGCGGACCGCTCGCCGTACATCGAGCCCTGGAAGAGCCGGAGCATGTAGATCGGCGCCAGCACCAGCCCGATCGCGGCGGCGATCGCCAGCCCCGGGGAGAGGCCCCAGGCGCCCAGCAAGGTCATGAACTCCCCGACGAAGCTGTTGAGACCGGGCAGCCCGAGGGCCGCCAGAGTGACGAGCAGGAAGACGCCCGCCAGCACCGGCATCCTCGGCGCCAGCCCGAAGAGCGCGGCCCGATCGCGCGTCCCGGTCCTGACCTCGATCCAGGCCACGAGGAGGAAGAGCGCCGGGATGATCACCCCGTGGTTGACCATCTGGAGCACCGCGCCCTGCTGGCCGATCGCGTTGAGGCTGAAGATGCCGAGCACGATGAAGCCCATGTGGCTGACGCTCGAGTAGGCGACCAGCCGCTTCACGTCGCGCTGGGCGAGCGCCATCAGCGCGCCCCAGATGATCCCCAGGACGCCGAGGACCGGCATGACCTGGTTCCAGTCCCACCAGAGCACCGGGTGGTGGAAGAGCGGAATCAGGATCCGGAGCATCGCGTAGGCGCCGGTCTTGCCCATCACGCCGGCGAAGGCCACCAGGAAGGGAACCGGCGCGGAAACGTACGCGTCAGGGAGCCAGCCGTGCATCGGGAAGGCCGGAATCTTGATCGCGAAGGCGATCGCGAAAAGGAAGAAGAGGCCGAACTGGACGGCCGGGTCGAGTGGGTGCGCCGCCAGGTCTGGCAGGTTGAGGGTCCTGCCACCCGTGAAGACGTATTCGCCGATGACGCCGACCAGCATCAGCAGCGAGCCGGACAGAGTGAAGAGCACGAACTTGAGTGCCGCGTAGAGGGGGCGCGGCCCTTCTCCCCAGATCCAGAGCAGGAAGTAGGCGGGGATCAGCATCGCCTCCCAGAAGACGTAGAAGAGCAGGAGGTTGACCGCCAGGAAGACGCCTGCCATGCCTGCTTCCATCACCAGGAGGAGGCCGACGAAACGGCCCGCGCCGCGCATGTCGACGGGGGTGGCCAGGATCGCGATCAGCGAGATGAGCGCGTTGAGGATGACGAGCCAGACGCTGATCCCGTCAAGGCCGAGGAAGTAGTCGACGCCCAGCTGCTGGATCCACGGAGACCGCTCCACGAACTGGTAGCCGTGGGCGGCCGGGTCGAATGCGTAAGCGGCGTAGACCGCCAGGCCCAGAGCTCCCAGGCCGACCAGGGAGCCGAGCCATTTGGCAAACCGGTGCGGCAGGAGCATGACGATCAGGCCGCCGGCCAGGGGCAGCAGCCAGATCGCGGTCAGCATTCGCTTCTCAGCCCCTCGAGGCGATGAAAACGAGGAGGAGCCCCGCCAGCACGGCGCCGCCCATGAAGACCAGCGCATAGCGCCGGAAGAACCCGTTCTCGACCCAACTGAGCCCGCCCGCACTGTCCTGGACCAGCGTGGCGACACCGCTCAAGGAGCCTTCCACGACGGGCACGTCGAAGAAGCGCTCGCCTTCCACGGCGAGCCAGTCGAGCGGGCGCACGAAGACCGCGTCATAGAGCTCGTCGAAGTAGAGCTTTCGCTCCAGCAGCAGCTGCAGCCGCGGGAACCGCGCGCTCCAGGGCCGCGGATGGGACACACTGACCTCGGCCAGGCGGTCCCAGAATCCGGCGACGCGCTCGCCCAGTGGAACGTAGAAGAGGTAGGCGGTGAGGAAGAGCAGAGCCGCCAGCAGCATCGTGGTGATACCGAGCACCAGGGCGAAGGGATTCTCGGCCTTGAAAACGCCGACCGCCGGGGCGAGGAAGTCGTCGACCAGGTGCGGTCCGAGCCCGAGCGCGGTGGTCTGGATGAAGCCGCCGACCGTCGAGAGGACGGCCAGCACAATCACCGGCACCAGCATCACGCGCGGCGCTTCGTGAGGGTGGGCGACGGGACGCCGCTCGGAGGGTTGGCCCCAGAACGCGAGCCACCACATGCGCCCGGTGTAGAAGCCGGTCAGGAGCGCCGTCAGAAAGCCGATTCCCCAGGCGTAGACGGCAACCGGATTGCCGCCCGCTGAGAAGGCCGAGCCGAGGATCAGCTCCTTCGACCAGAAGCCGACGAACGGAATCACCCCAACCAGCGCCAGCGAGCCGACCAGGAAGGAGATCGAAGTCGGACGCAGCTGGCGCCAGAGGCCGCCGTAGACGCGCATGTCCTGGTTGTCGTCCATCGCGTGGATCACGTTGCCGGCGCTCATGAAGAGCAGGGCCTTGAAGAACGCGTGCGCGAGAAGATGGAAGAACGCGGCCGAGTAGGCGCCGATTCCGACGGCGACGAACATGTAGCCGATCTGGCTCATCGTGGAGTAGGCGAGGACGCGCTTGATGTCGGTCTGCACGATCGCGATCGAGGCCGCCACCAACGCCGAGACGGCGCCGATCAGCGCGACAGCGGCGTGGGCGTAGATGGCGACGTCATAGAGCGGGTGCAGGCGGCCGACCAGGTAGACGCCGGCGGTGACCATCGTGGCGGCGTGGATGAGGGCGCTGACCGGGGTCGGGCCTTCCATCGCATCAGGCAGCCAGGTGTGCAGCGGGATCTGGGCCGACTTGGCGATGGCGCCGACCAGGAAGAGGAAGGCGGCCAGCTCCAGCGCTCCCGAGTCCTGCCTTGGAATCGCCTTGAAGACCGCACTGTAGGTCGTCGCGTGGACCTGGAAGAAGAGGACGAAGGTGCCAAGGATCATGCCCACATCGCCGACCACGTTCATGACGAAGGCTTTGCGCGCGGCGACGACGGCGCTGGGCCGCCAGTAGTAGAAGCCGATCAGGAGATAGGAGCTCAAGCCGACGCCGGCCCAGCCGACGATGAGGAACACGAAGTTCCCCGCCAGCACCAGCAGCAGCATCGAGAAGACGAAGACGTCCATGTAGCAGAAAAAGCGGGCGTAGCTAGGGTCGTCTTCGTGACCCATGTAGCCCACCGCGTAGGTGGTGATGAGCGCGCCCACGCCCGTGATGACAAGGCACATGAAGAGTGAGAGGTGGTCGAGCTGGAGGTTCATCGGTACGTCGAAGGGGCCCGACTTGATCCAGCGCCAGTACGTGAAGTCGCCGTACGAGCTGGTGTAGAAAGCGGCGAGCACGACGAGGAAGGAGAGCCACACCGCGCCCGGACCGACAAGCTTGGTGAGCGTTCGCGGCCAGCGCCAGCCGCGACCGGCCAGAAGCACGGCCCCGACGATCGGGAAACCGAGAATCAGCAGCGGCAGAGCCGCGCTCACCCGCGCAGCTCGCTCAGCTCGTCGACGTCCTCGACCTCGCGGTCTTTGAAGATGTCGACCAGGATGCCGAGGCCGACGACAGCCTCGGCTGCGGCGACGGTGATCGACATCAACGCGAAGAGCTGGCCTTCGGAGTTCTGGAGCTGCCGGGAGAAGGTGACCAGGGTCAAGTTGACGGCGTTCAGCATCAGCTCGATGCAGACCAGGATCACGAGCGGGTTGCGGCGGACCAGGATGCCGATCGCGCCGATGATGAAAAGCAGCGCGGCCAGGATCAGGAACCAGGAGGCGTCCAGGTGCTCGTTCCCGATCGTGATATCGCTCATCTCCGACCGGCCCCGCTGGGGTCCACGCGCGCGCTTGTCTGGGGGGCTCCGCCCCCCCGATGCGACGGTGTCAAGACGTAGACCCGCTCGCTGGCGCTCGCGGCGCGCTTGCGCGCGGTCTTGACGCCGCCGGCGCGCTGCGCCTTGCGCAGCGCTGCCCCCCTTCCGGCGCACTCGCGCCGGCCCTCTAGCGCGGCCACCCTCAAGGTCTCTCCCGGCGGGACATGTAGATCGCGCCCACCGCTGCCACCAGCAGGAGCAGCGACGTCAGCTCGAACGGGTAGAGGTAGGTGGTGAAGAGGCCGTAGGCGATGCTCTCCACCGAACCGAATGTGCTCAGCACCGCTCCCTTGTCGGGCGCGTGGTAACGCACTCCTCCCAGCATCGCCACCACCAGCCCTGCGAAGGAGCCGGCCACGATGACCGCCAGCAGGCCCTGGAAGCGCAGACGCGTCGACGGTTGCTCCCGAACCGGTCCCATGAGCGCGATCACGAACAGGAAGAGCACCATGACCGCGCCCGAGTAGACGATCACCTGCACCGCGAAGATGAACTGCGCACTCAACATCAAATAGAGCGACGAGAGCGCGAGCATCACGGCCACCAGACTGAGCACGCTCCGGATCGCGTCACGGAAGAGCACGATTCCGACCGCACCGGCGATGCAGAAAGCCGCGGCGACCAGGAAGATGAACGTCGCCATTGTTTAGCTCCCGTCCTCGGCCCGCAGCTGGATCGGGTCCGGCTCGAGCAGCATCTCCTTCGTGTAGATGAACTTGTCGCGACTCGTGTCCGAGAGCTCGTACTCCGGTCCGAGCACGATCGCCTGCACCGGGCAGGCCTCCTCGCAGTAACCGCAGAAGATGCAGCGCAGCATGTTGATCTCGTAGACCTTCGCGTACCGCTCGCCGGGCGAGACCCTGTTCTGTTCGGTGTTCTCCGCCGCGACCACCAGGATGCAGCCCACGGGACAGGCTGCGGCGCAGAGCTCGCACCCGATGCAACGCTCGAGCCCATTCTCGTAACGCCGCAGGTAGTGCCGCCCCCGGTAGCGTTCCGAGCGCGGCGTCTTGTCTTCCGGGTAAGCGACGGTGATGACGGGCTTCAGCATCTCGCCGAAGGTCGTCCCCAGGCCCTTGGCGAGACCGACGAGCTCTTTACCCAGCGACGGCGTCCGCCGGCGCTTCGGAGGACGCGCGCTCATGTCAGCGCCACGAAGACGAGCGCGGTGACGATGACGTTGACGATCGAGAGCGGCAGCAGCACCTTCCAGCCGAGCTGCATGAGCATGTCGTAACGCAGCCGGGGCAGCGTCGAGCGCAGCCAGATGTACACGAAGAGGATGGCCAGGACCTTGATCAGGAACCAGAAGAGCGGCGTGTCCAAGCCTGCGAACGCGAAGACGATGGCCGCCACGACGAGGGCGCCGAAGGGCGGTACAAAACGCGACCAGAGGAGCAGCAGGAAGACCGCCACCGCAATCGCGAGCCAGAGCACCCAGTTCAGGACCGGACCTGAACCGCCACCGAGGAAGACCACAGTCGCGATCGCGGAAACCGCCGTGATGTTCATGTACTCGGCGAGGTAGAACATCGCGAACTTGAAGCCGGAGTACTCCGTGTGGTAGCCGCCCACCAGCTCAGACTCCGCTTCCGGCAGGTCGAACGGCGCCCGGTTGGTCTCGGCGACAGCCGAGATCAGATAGATGACGAAGCTGAGCGGCGCGACCAAGATCAGCGGCAGCCCGCCGTGCCAGCCTTCGATCGTCTGCAGCCGCAACGACCCGGTGATGATGAAGATGGGCACCAGCGAGAGGCCGAGCGACATCTCGTAGCTGATCAGCTGCGCCGCTGAGCGGAGGCCGCCGAGCAGCGAGTACTTCGAGTTCGACGAGTACCCGCCGAGCATGATCGCGTACACGTTCATGGCGCTGATCGCGAAGATGACGAGGATCCCGATGTTCACGTTGGCGATCCAGTAGGAGACGCCGCCGAACCAGATTGCGAAGGGAACCACGGACCACGTCAGCAGCGCCGCCAGCACCGCGATCGAGGGTGCGGCGATGTAGGTGAAGAGGTCGACGTTGCGCGGGATGAAGCTTTCCTTTGTGACGAGCTTGATGCCGTCGACAGCCATTTGCAGGAAGCCACGCGGGCCGACGCGGTTGGGTCCCGGCCGGCGCTGGATGTGGCCGATCACGACGCGCTCCAGGAAAACCACATAAGCGGTCGCGGTGACCAGGCTGAAGAGCAACGCCAGCATCGCCGCGAGCACCACGATCCAGTGCCAGAAGGGATCGTTGTAGAGGTTCGTCACGGTCGTGCGGCTCCCATCGCCACCGGGGCCGGCGGGGGCGCCGGCGCCGGTGGGACGGCCAGCGCCGCCAGCGCCGGATACGCCGCTGCGGCGTCCCGCTGGACCTGGAAGATCCCCAGATAGTCGCTGCCGAGGCCAAGCGCCAGGCCGAGATCCTGGAGCACCTCCCAGCCCTGACGCAGCGGGGGCTTCGGCTGCAAGGGCGGGACCAGGAACTGGACGCGGCCTTCGAGGTTCGTGTAGCTGCCCTGGTCCTCGGCGAAGGTGACGGCCGGGATCACGACCTGGGCGCGGTCGTGGTACGGGCGCGCGAAGTCGTCCCAGCAGGCCAGGAAGCGAACTCCCTTTGGGACGCCGCCGGCGAGTGCCTGCCCCCAGGTGAAGACGTACTCGCAACCGTCGAGGGAATCGCCGTTCAGGATTCCGAGCGCCAGGACGCCGCGTTCATTGGTAGCCCGGTAGAGCGGCATGACCTTGGCCCCGATCTCCTTGGCCAGCCAGGCGACCGCCGTGGCGATGGCCGCTCCATCCTCGGCGCCGGCGCTGTCCCCGTAGAGGATGCCGACCGGGCCTTCCTGCAACAGCGGGTGGTCGAAGAGCTTGCGCACCGCGGCGGCCGCGTGACCGGGCTCGTAGGCGACGTGCTCGACCCCTGGGTGGCGGTCGAAGTCGATCAGCTCCGGGTTGACGGTCAGGAGCCGGGCGCCGCTCTTTGCGACCGCCTTCTTGACGCGCAAGTTCACGATCGGCGCATCGGCGCGCACGTCTGCCGCGACCACCACGATGGTGCGACAGCCGTCGAGGTCTTTGATCGCGAGCTGGTTCGCGGGCGGCCCTGGCAGGGACGTCCTGCCTGGCATGACCACCCGCGCGCCGCGCAGCGGCCCGTTCAGGAGACGAGCCAGGAGGAAAGCCTCCTCATTGGTGATGTCGGCCGGAATCGAAAGGCCAAGGCGCGGTCCCCGGCCCTTGATCGCCGCCGCGATGCGGCTCAAAGCTTCCTCCCAGGCGGCCGGCCGGCGCTGCACCCGCGGCTGTGCCAGCCGCTCCGGCGAGTTCACATGCGTGTACTCGAAGCGCCCGCGGTCGCAGATCCAGCCGTCGTCGATCTCGACGTTCTCGCGGGCCGTCACCCGCATCAATTCGCCCCGGCGCTCCCAGAGGTTGACGTTGCAGCCGACAGCGCAGCGCGAGCAGACGCTGGCGGTGTGGTCCATGTCCCAGGGTCGGGACTGGAAGCGCCAGACGCGCGACGTCAGTGCGCCGACCGGGCAGAGGTCGATGATGTTGCCGCTGAAGACCGACTGCAGAGGTTGGTCGAACTGCGTCGCGATGTAGGACTGAACCCCTCGCTGGTTGGTGGTCAGCTCCTGCTCCCAGGCGACCTCGTCGTAATAGCGCGTGCAGCGGTAGCAGAGCACGCAGCGCTCGCGGTCGAGGGCGATCCGGTCACTGATCGGGAGCGGCTTGGCAAAGTGCAGGCGCGGCTCCTGGACGCGGCTCACCGGATAGCCGTGGCGGTATGTGAAGTCCTGCAGCGGGCACTCGCCGCCTTTGTCGCAGACCGGGCAGTCCAGGGGGTGGTTGGTGAGCTCGAACTCCAGGATGTCGGCGCGGGACTTGACCGCCATGGGCGACGTGACCCGAACCGTCATGCCTTCCGCGACCGGTGTGGTGCAGGCGGTTTGCGCGCGCGGCGGGCCCGGGCTCAGCTCGACCAGGCAGAGCCGGCAGGCGCCGACCGGGTCGAGCTTGTGGTGGTAGCAGAAGACCGGGATCTCGACGCCGATGAGCTTGGCCGCCTCGACTATCAGCGTGCCTTTGGGCACTGTCACCGCGTGGCCGTCGATGGTCAGGGTCACTTGAGGAGTCGGGTCAGGCACGGGCGGCGGCCTCCACCGAACAGGTGTGGCGCAGGATGTGCTCCTCGTACTCGTCGCGGAAGCGCTCCATCGTCCACTGGATGACCCACCCCGCCGAGTCGCCCAGCCCGCAGAGACAGCGGCCCGCGGCGAGGCCCGTCTGGATGCGGTCGAATGTCGCCAGGTCGGCGGCAGTGCCCTCGCCCGCCAGCACCCGCTCGTAGGTCCGCACCGCCCAGTTCCCGCCCACCCTGCAGGGAGTGCACTTGCCGCAGGACTCGTGCGCGTAGAACTGCAGCAGGCGGTACGCGCAGCGCACCACGCAGCGGCGGTCGTCGGCGACGATCACGCCGCCCGAGCCGCCCATCGAACCGATGGCGGCAAGCGACTCCATGTCGCTCGGCGTTTCGAGCATCTCGCCGGTCAGCACCGGCGCCGAGCAGCCGCCTGGCCACCAGACCTTGATCGAGTGGCCTGGGAAAGGCCCCCCCGCGAGGTCGTTGATAAGGTGCGAGAAGGGCTTGCCCAGCTCCATCTCGTAGTTGCCAGGCCGCTGGACGTCGCCGCTGACCGTGAAGAGCCGAGTGCCTGGTGACTTCTCGGTGCCGAACTTGGCATAGGCGGCGCCGCCGTTCGAGATGATCCAGGGCAGCGTGGAGAGCGTCTCCACGTTATTGAGGAGAGTCGGCCGCCCCCAGGCGCCCTTGACCGCAGGGAAGGGAGGTCGCGAACGGGGCTGGGCGCGCTTGCCTTCGAGCGACTCCAGGAGCGCCGTCTCCTCGCCGCAGATGTAGGCGCCGTGTCCGCGGTAAAGGTGGATGTCGATCGGGAATTCCGTCCCGAGCGGCTGCTCTCCGAGGTAGCCCGCCGTGCGCGCCTCTGCGATGGCCGCCGCGACCAGGTCGTGCTGCAGGTCGTACTCACCCCGAATGTAGATCCAGGCGTGGTGGGCCTGGATCGCGTAGCAGGCGATGAGGATGCCCTCCACCAATTGGTGAGGGTGGTTCTCCATCAGGTAGCGGTCCTTCGCGGTGCCCGGTTCCGACTCGTCGGCGTTGACGACGACATAGCGGGGACCACCGTCGGGCGGCGGCAGGAATCCCCACTTGGTCCCGGTCGGGAAGCCCGCGCCGCCGCGGCCGCGCAGCCCCGAAGCCTTGACCTCTCCCGTCACCTCGGCCGGCTGCATCGTGGTGAGCGCCTTGCGCCACGCCTGGTAGCCGCCGATCTTCTCGTAGACCGCGAGCTTGTAGAGGTCGGCGGTGCCGAAATCCTTCGTCAGGACCGGGCCCGCGGCCTTGCCATGCGAGCCGCGGAGCTCAGTGGCTGCCGGCACGCGGGTGAGCCTCCTTCCGAGCTTTCTTGCCTTCTCTGTCACCGCGCCATTCCTTCAGCAGCGTGTCGATCTTTGCGGGCGTGAGGTCGTAGTGAAAGCGGTGGTCGGCCCGCAGCATCGGCGCGTACTCGCAGGCGCCGAGGCATTCGACAGGCTCGACGCTGAAGAGTCCGTCGGCGCTGACCTGCCCATATTCGCTGACCCCGATCGACTCCTTTATGTGTGTCAGGAGCTCTTCTGCGCCGCGGAGCTGGCAGCTCAGGTTGTTGCACACATAGAGGTGGTGCTTCCCGACCGGCTCGAGGTGAAAGAGCGAATAGAACGTCGCCACGCCCTCGACGTAGCCGGGATCGACCTGGAGCGCCTGCGCGACCTGCGTCATCGCTTCCTGCGTGAGCATTCCGAGCTCCTCCTGCACCAGGTCGAGCGCGGGCATCACCGCCGACCTGATGTGCGGGTACTTGGGCGGCAGCTCGCGGATCTCCTTCAGGGTGTGATCGCTGAGCGTCACCGGTCGACGTCGCCCATGATCGCGTCGATGGTGCCGATGATGGCGATCATGTCGGCCACCATCCCGCGCAGAGCCATCGTCTCGGTGGACTGCAGGTTCACGAACGAGGCGGCGCGAAACTTGACGCGGCGCGGCTTATGGGTGCCGTCGCTGACCACGTAGCAGCCGTTCTCGCCACGGCCTGACTCGGTGGCCGCATAGGCGTCGCCCACCGGCGGCGAATAGCCCTCGGTGAAGAGCTTGAAGTGGTGGATCAACGCCTCCATTGAGGTGTCGAGCTCCTCGCGGGGCGGCGGCAGCATCTTGCGGTCGTCGACGTTGATCGGCCCTTCAGGCAGCTGGTCGACCGCCTGGCGGAGGATCTTGATGGACTCCCGCAGCTCGCGGATGCGGATCTTGTACCGCGCGTAGCAGTCGCAGCCGGCGTCGGTCGCGACCTCGAAGTCGTACTTCTCGTAGCCCGAGTAGGGCATCGACTTCCGCAGGTCCCAGTCGACGCCGCTGCCGCGCAGCATCGGCCCGGTCTGGCCGAGCCGGAGGGCGTCTTCCCTGGACAGGTAGCCGATGCCGACCGTCCGGGCCTTGAAGATCGGGTTCTCCGTCAAGAGGTCCTCGAACTCGTCGATGCTCTTCGGGAACTCTTCGATGAACGTGTTCAACAGATCGAGGAAGCGGGGAGTGGCGTCGGCCATCACGCCGCCCGGCCGGATGTAGCTGGTGTGCATCCGAAACCCCGAGATCTCCTCGTTGAGGTCGAGCACCTTGTCGCGCTCGCGCAGGCAGTACCAGAGCATGGAGATCGCGCCCAGCTCCAGGCCGCTGGTGCCGAGCCAGATCATGTGCGACGAGATCCGGCAGAGCTCGTCCATGATCACGCGCAAAGCGTCGGCGCGCGGCGGCACCTCCACGCCCATCAGCCTTTCGACGGCCATCGCATAGGAGTGGTTGTTGAAGAGCGGGGACAGGTAGTCGTGGCGGTCGGTGACCGTGACGACCTGCTGGTAACGAAGCGACTCGGCGGTCTTCTCGATCCCGGTGTGGAGGTAGCCGATCACCGGCGTGACCTTCCGGATGACCTCCCCGTCGAGGTCGACGATCAGCCTCAGGACGCCGTGCGTCGAGGGGTGATGGGGGCCGAAGTTGACGGTCAAGATCTGCGAGTCATCAGCCCCCGCGGGGGTCTGCGCCAGGGTCAGGCCCCCACCCTGGCCCTCCCCGTCGAGCGGGGAGTGGACGCCTACGCCAGGGGAGGGCTGGTCTGCCACTGCTCGTGATCCGAGGAAAAGTCGACCGGCTCGCCACCGACCGGGAAGTCGCGTCGGAGCGGGTGGCCGACCCAGTCGTCAGGCATCAGGATCCGGGTCAGGCCGGGATGGCCTTGAAAGCGGATCCCGAACATGTCCCAGGTCTCGCGCTCGTCCCAATTGGCGGGCGGAAAGAGGTCCTGGACGCTGGGGGCGCTCGGATCTGGCGCATCGGCCAGGAAGGTGCGCACGCGGAGGAGGCGCCGGCCCTCCAGGTCCCGCAGCTGGTAAACGAGCTCGAAGCGAACCGGCGTCTCGGCGTCGGGCGGGCCGCTGAACGGTACCTGGCCGTCGGACCGCGCGAGGTGGTCGACGCAGGTGAGGAAAGCGAGCGTCGTGAAGCCCTCGGCCTGCAACGCCTGCAGCGTCTCGCGCAGCCGCGCTACGGGCACCGTCAGCCAGTCGTCGCCCGCGCTGGCGCCACTGTCGACGGCGATCTTGGCGAGCGCCGCTGGAACTCTGCTCTTCACGGGCGGGGCGCTATCCCGCGGGCCTTGATCCGCTCCTGCAAGATCATGATCGCGTTCAGGAGGTCCTCCGGGCGGGGCGGGCAGCCGGGCACGTAGACGTCGACCGGGACGATCTTGTCGACGCCCTGCAGCAGCGCGTAGTTGTTGAAGACGCCGCCAGTGGAGGCGCAGGCGCCCTGCGAGATCACCCATTTCGGATCCGGCATCTGGTCGTAGACCATGCGCAGGACGGGGGCCATCTTCTGGGAGACGCGGCCCGCCACGATCATGAGGTCGGACTGGCGGGGCGAGGCCCGGAACGCCTCAGACCCGAAGCGGCCCACGTCCATTCGCGCTCCGGCGATGTGCATCATCTCGATCGCACAGCAGGCCAGCCCGAACTGAGCCGGCCAGACGGAGTTGGCGCGGCCCCAGCTCACCACCCGGGAGATGGTGGTCGTGATCACGTTGTCCCCGAGCTGTCCGACAAGTTCGTCTACTCCCACTCGAGCCCTCCCTTGCGCCAGATGTGGGCGAGGGCCACGAGCAGAACGAGCATGAACACGAACATCTCAGCGATGCCGTACCAGCGGAGGACGTGGAGCAGAACCGCCCAGGGATAGAAGAAGACGGCTTCGACGTCGAAGATGATGAAGAGCATCGCGGTCAGGTAGAAGCGGACCGAGAGGCGGTGGCGGGCAGGCGTGGTGGGGACGATGCCGGACTCGTAGACCTGAAGCTTGCGCTGGTTCGGTTTGGACGGTCCGATCAGAAAAGAAGCGGTGACCAGCGCCCCGACCACCAGGAAGCTGATGACCAGGAAGATCAGAAGCGGGACGTAGTCGGAAATCAAGTCCTGGCAGGCCCTCGTGAAGAGTTCGACTGGGGGACTGGGCCGATTTTACCAAGGGCAGTATTGGAAAAAGGCGGCGCCCCGCTCCGGGCTCCAGACCCGGCTCAGGCGTCTTTTTGTTTGTGCTTGATCTGGGTCCCGTGGGTGAGCGTGGCGTCCACCGGGCAGTACTTGTTGCAAGCCATGTCGAGCGCTGATTCGACGAGCTGCTTGTCGTGCTTTCCGTCCCAGCCGATCACGAAGGTGATCCTGATCTCGGTGAATGCGTGCGGCCAGTCGTCCTGCTGGTCCCCCTCCACCTCGACCTCGAGCGACTTGAACGGCTGCTTGAACTTGTTCAGAAGGAGCACCGCGTTGATGCCCGTGCAGGAGCCGAGAGCTCCCAGGAGCAGTTCCGTCGGACGCATGCCCGAGTCCTCGCCAAAGCTGGGCGGCTCGTCCACCGTTACCTTGTGCCCGGATTTGCCGGTGACCTCGAACTGGACCTTGCTGCCCGCCCAGCGGGCGACGGCTTTCTGCATGATGTTTTTCCGCGATGAGCAGGGAGGACGTGCGCGCGAGATTCGCGCGGAACGCTGCGAATTATGTGACTTCGGCGTTTCACGCCGACTCGGCGCTGCTGGATGAGGTGGTCGCGCTGGCCGTCCCTCAGCCCACCGACGTGGTGCTGGATGTGGCCACCGGCACCGGAAACACGGCGTTTGCGCTGGCCCCGCACGTCGCCAGGGTGGTCGGCCTCGACCTGACGCCGGAGATGCTGGACCAGGCCCGGCGCCTGGCCGCCGAGCGCGGCGTCGCGAACGTCGAGTGGGTGGTGGGAGACGCCCAGCAGCTCCCGTTTCCGGACGCCTCTTTCGACCTCTACACGGTGCGGGCGGCGCCCCATCATTTCCTGGACCTCGATCTCGCCCTGCGTGAGGCATATCGCGTGCTGAAGCCGCAAGGCCGGGCCGTCTTCGTCGACTGCTCGCCGCCCCCGGCCGCCAGGGAGGTGCTCCACCAGGTCGAGATGCTCCGCGATCCCAGCCACGTCCGCAGCTACACGCTCGAGGAGTGGAAGCGGCGGCTCCGCGGGGCTGGGTTTCGCGTCGACCTGGTTCGCCGCCGCGAGCTGGACTGGGACTTCGAGGCTTGGAACCTACGGATCGGGGTTCCGGCGGCACGGCTGGCGGAGCTCGCGGTCCCGATCGAGACTGCAGGCGGCAGAGCCCGTGCGGCGCTCCGTCCGGAGCGGCGGGCCGGCAAGCTCTGGCACGCCTACTGGCACGCCGAGATCCGCGCGGTCAAGCCTTGAGCGGCCCTCTGCAGGCGGGCGACCTCGTCCTCCTGCACGATCGCGCCGGCCGCGTCTACCAGGTCACCCTGAAAGCCGGTGCGGCGTACTCGCTGCACAGCGGCTCGGTGCGGCACGACGACCTGATCGGCCAGCTCGACGGCACAATCGTGGCGACCGCCTCGGGAGTCCGCCTGTTGGCGCTCCGCCCGACCTTCGCCGAGTGGGTGGAGGTCCGCAAGCGCGCGGCCCAGCCGATCTACCCGAAGGACCTGGGAGCGATCGTGGTCCTCGCCGACCTCTATCCAGGTGCGCGCGTCCTCGAAGCGGGGTCCGGCACGGGTGCGCTGACCATCGCTGCGCTGCGCGCGGTGGGGCCGACAGGTCAGGTCGTCTCCTACGAGGTGCGAGAGGACTTCCTGGCCGCGTCCAGGACCGCGGTCGAGGAGGCGCTGCAGGGCAGCCCTCCCAACCTGGAGCTCAAGCTCGGCGACGTCTACGAAGGCATCTCGGAGGCCGAGCCCTTCGACCGCGCCCTCCTCGACCTGCCCGAGCCCTGGCGCGCGATCCCCGCCTTTGCGGCCGCGCTCCGCGCCGGCGGCATCCTCTTCGTCCACTGCCCGAACGTGAGCCAGGTCGAGCGGCTGGCCGCGTCGCTGCGTGACCACGGCGGATTCGGCTTGATCCAGACCGTCGAGATCCTGCTCCGGGGCTGGACGATCAAGGGCCGGAGCACCCGCCCCGACCATCGCATGGTCGCCCACACCGGCTTCCTCACTTTCGCCCGCCGGCTCGCCTCGTCTGAGGTCTTCGAGACCGAGACCTACTGACGGCGGAGAATGGGAAGGCAGATCCCCAAACGCTGAGGAGGTCCAGATGCCCGCTCCCATCCAGGTCACAGTGACCGGCGCCGCCGGCCAGATCGGCTACTCCCTGGTCTTCCGGATCGCCTCCGGCCAGCTGCTCGGTCCGAACCAGCCGATCGTGCTGCGCATGCTCGAGATCGAGCCGGCGATGAAGACCCTGGAAGGCGTCGCCATGGAGCTCGACGACTGCGCTTTTCCGCTCCTGGCCGACATGGTGCTCACCGCCAATACCGAGGAGGCCTTCAAGAGCTGCTCCTGGGCTTTGCTGGTCGGCTCGGTTCCGCGCAAGCAGGGCATGGAGCGGAGCGACCTGCTGGCGGTCAACGGCGGCATCTTCGGGCCGCAGGGGCGAGCCATCGCGGCCCGCGCGGCTGCGGACGTGCGGGTCCTGGTGGTCGGCAACCCGTGCAACACAAACTGCCTGATCGCGCGCGAGAACGCGCCTGAGCTGCCCGCCGACCGCTGGTTCGCCATGACACGTCTCGACGAGAACCGAGCCAAGTCGCAGCTCGCCCATAAAGCGGCCCAACCGGTCGCCGAGGTCAGCAACCTGGCGATCTGGGGCAACCATTCGACAACCCAGTTCCCGGACTTCGAAAACGCCAGGATCGGCGGTCGCCCCGCGCTCGACGTGATCGATGATCGCCACTGGCTGGAGACCGAGTTCATCACGACCGTGCAAAAGCGCGGGGCGGCGGTCATCGAGGCCCGCGGCGCCTCCTCCGCGGGGAGCGCCGCCAATGCGGCCATCGACTGCGTCCAGAGCCTCCACGGCGGCACGCCCCCGGGCGACTGGACGTCCGTGGCCGTGGCCAGCCGGGGCGAGTATGGAGTCCCCGAGGGGCTCCAATTCGGGTTCCCGGTACAGAGCGACGGCCAGCGCTGGCAGGTCGTGGAGGGTCTTCAGCACGACGCCTTCGCGAAAGAGAAGATCCGCCTCACCACCGAGGAGCTGATCCAGGAACGCGACCTCGTCCGCGACCTCGTTCCCAGCCGATGAGCGCTTCTCCCGGCTGCACGAGTTTTCCGCACGTCTGGCGCCGGAAAGGCGAAATTCCAATCGGAATTCCGCGCGTTTGCGCCCAAACGTCCCGATGAGCGCTGATGGCCACTTTCGGGTCCCCAAGCCCTACAACGAACCCGTCCGTGCGTACGAGCCCGGCAGTCCCCACCGAGCGAGCCTGAAGGCTCGGCTGGCCGAGCTCACGGACGCCCGGACCGAGATCCCGATGGTAATCGGCGGCGAACGCCGCAACGGTGGCCAGCCGGGCTCGCTCACAGCGCCGCACCGGCACGAGCTCGTGATCGCCGAGTACGCCATCGGGAAGCCACCGGATGTAGAGGCCGCGATCGAGGCTGCGCTGGCCGCACGCGCCGCCTGGGCACGCACACCCTTCGAGGCGCGGGCCGCGGTCTTCCTGCGCGCCGCCGCCCTGCTGGCCGGGCCCTGGCGGGACACCGTCAACGCGGCCACCATGCTCGGCCAGAGCAAGACAGCGCACCAGGCCGAGATCGACGCCGCCTGCGAGCTGATCGACTTCTGGCGCTACAACGCCTTCTTCGCCGACGAGCTGCTGGCGCAGCAGCCCGCCAACGACGCGACCGCCTGGAACCGGCTGGAGTACCGGCCGCTGGAAGGCTTCGTCTTCGCGGTCACGCCTTTCAACTTCACGTCGATCATGGGGAACCTTCCCACCGCACCTGCCCTGCTCGGCAACGTGGTGGTCTTCAAGCCGGCCACCCAGACGCTGCTCGCCGCCCACTTCCTCATGCGGCTGCTCGAGGAAGCGGGCCTGCCGCCCGGAGTCATCAACCTGGTGAGCGGCAGCGCGGCGGAGATCTCCGAGCAGGTGCTGGCCCACCCGGACCTGGCAGGAATCCACTTCACCGGCTCGACCGGCGTCTTCCACGAGATGTGGAAGCGCGTGGGGCAGCGGATCGATGGCTACCGCAGCTATCCACGGCTGGTCGGCGAGACCGGCGGGAAGGACTTCGTGGTGGCGCACGAGTCGGCCGACGTGGCGGCCCTGCGGACGGCGCTGGTCAGGGGTGCCTTCGAGTACCAGGGCCAGAAGTGCTCAGCGGCTTCCCGTGCCTACGTGCCGGCGGCGATGTGGAAGTCGCTGCAGCCTGAGCTGGCAGCCGAGGTGGACGGCATCCGGCAGGGCGACGTGGCAGACTTCCGCAACTTCATGGGCGCCGTCATCGATCGGGGTGCATTCGAGAAACACCGCGCGGCGATTGAATTCGCTCGGACCTCGAAAGAGGCGCGGATCATCGCCGGCGGCGAGACCGACGACAGCGTGGGCTGGTTCGTGCGGCCGACGGTCGTGGAGACGACCGACCCTGGATTCCGGCTTCTCAAAGAGGAGCTGTTCGGCCCGATCCTGACCGTCTACCCCTATCCCGACGGACGTTTCGAGGAGACCCTCGACCTCTGCGACCGGACGAGCCCCTATGGGCTGACCGGCGCCGTCTTCGCGACCGACCGGAGCGCCATCACACTCGCGGCCGACAAGCTGCGCAATGCCGCCGGCAACTTCTACGTGAACGACAAGCCGACGGGCGCCGTGGTCGGCCTGCAGCCTTTCGGTGGCGGGCGCGCCTCCGGGACGAACGACAAAGCGGGGTCCTTCTTGAACCTGATCCGCTGGATCAGCGCCAGAGCGATCAAGGAGACGTACGTCCCGCCGGCGGACTACCGCTACCCCTTCATGGCCGAGGAGTAGCGACCGAGCAGCAGGTCGAGGGCGACCACGACCAGGGCCAGGCCGAAGAGAAGCGGCCCCAGCAGCTCGATGGTCGAGCTCTGAAAGAGGACGCCCGCGAGAGCCGGGATGACCGCCCCACCGAGAACCGCGGCCGCGTGCTGGTAGCCGACGGCGGAGGGCGTTCCGGCGCGGCCGAGCCGGGACGGCGTCAGGGAGACCAGGGCGGGAAAGATGGCGGCAACGCCGAAGCCCACCAGGGGGAGGGCAAAGGGCGTCCACCAGAAGGCGGCGGTTGCGCCGACCGTCAGCCAGAGGCTAAGGCGCAGCAGTCCACCCGGTCCGAACCTGGCGCTGGCCACGGCAGCCAGCATCCGGGCGCCGGTGAACGCCGCCCAGTAGCCCGCGACGAGCAGACCGGCGACCGCCGCGGGTAGGCCGCGAGATTGGGTCAGCAGGCTGAAGGACCAGGCGCCCGCTCCCACCTCAAGGCCGGTGCAGAAGAAGAAAGTCGCGGCCGCCAGCCAGAGCGTCGGCGAGGCCAGGGGCGTCCGGCCTGGCACCTCGCCTGGGTCGGCGAGCGGCCGCCAGCCGCTGGTGATGCAGGTGACCAGAACCATTCCCAGGTACGCGGCTGCCAGGACCGCGTAGGCCCAGCGCCAGCTCAGCTGACGGGCGATCAGGGCAGTCACCAGCAGGGGACCGAGCACGGCCCCGACGCCGTAGGCGGCGTGCAGAAGGTTCATCAGGCCAGCGCCATGACGCAGCGCCATGTAGGCGTTGATGCCGGGATCGATCCCGCCGGCCGCGAGCCCGATCAGGAAGGAGGCGAGCACGAGCGAGGCGAGGCCCGGACTGACTCCGACGATCGCCAGGCCGAGAGCTCCGACCCCTGTGGCCGCGAGAAGCAGCTGCCTGGTTCCGAAGCGCCGGGCCAGACGCCCGCTGGGCGAGCTGACCAGGAGGAACCCGGCCAGGCTCGCCAGCAGCAGGAGGCCGAGGGCCGAGAGTGGCAGGCCAAGGTCGTGGCGGATCGAGGGCCAGGCCACTCCGAGGGCGCCGTCCGGCATCCCGAGGACCACGAAAGCTGCGAGCGAAACCGTTACGACGCGCCTCATTCAGCCTCCGAGGGTATGTGGTGAGGCGGCGGCCACGGGCCGGCATCCCATCGGCTCTGGACGCCGCTGCCGGTGTTAGGGGGCCCGGCCCGAGTGCTCAGGCGTCCGACGACGCATTGCGCCTCGGACCACCCCTGTCGTGGCAGCGACGCCCAGACCGGGGCCTCCGGCCGCCTGCCGCGATCTGCTCGTCCCGTGGTCGCCGCCGCACCACGTGGGTAGGCTTGATCGGCATGCCCACCCAGCTCGAGCGTGAGATCTACCCGTTCGCGGCCATCGTCGGCCAGGAACGGATGAAGCTGGCCTTGGTGGCAAACGCCATCAGTCCCGCCATCGGCGGTGTCCTGATCCGCGGGGAGCGGGGGACCGGCAAGTCGACGGCGGTCCGGGGCCTGGCCCGGCTGCTGCCGGAGCAGCACGTGGTCGAGGGGTGCCACTTCGGCTGCGATCCGGACCTCCCGGAGGCGCTGTGTGTGGAGTGCCGGATGCGGGCCGAGGCCGCTCCGCTGCCGGTGGCGGCCCGGCACATGCGGGTCGTAGAGCTGCCGATCAACGCGTCGGAGGACCGGGTGGTGGGGAGCATCGACCTGGAGGCCGCTCTCCAGCATGGACACCGCCGTTTCGAGCCCGGCGTCCTGGCCGAGGCCAACCGCAACCTCCTTTATGTGGACGAGGTCAACCTCCTCGACGACCACATCGTGGATGTCCTCCTCGACGCCGCCGCGATGGGTGTCAACGTCGTCGAGCGCGAGGGCGTCTCGGTGGTCCATCCGGCCCGGTTCATCCTGGTCGGCACGATGAATCCGGAGGAGGGCGAGCTGCGGCCGCAGCTGCTCGACCGCTTCGGGCTCTGCGCCGATGTCGAGGGCATCCGTGAGCCCGCTCTCCGGGTTGAGATCGTCGAGCGGGAGCGCGCTTACCGCGAGCACGACGCGGCGTTCGCGGTCGAGTTCCGCGATGCCGACACGGCGCTTACCGCAGCCCTCCTGCGCGCGCGCCGAGCGCTGCCAGGGATCGTTACGACACCGGCCCAGGCCCGCCTGATCAGCCGGATCTGCGTCGAGGCGGGCGTCGCCGGCCACCGCGCCGACCTCGTGGTCGAGCGCACGGCCCGAGCCCTGGCGGCTTTCCGTGAGCATCGGTCGCCGACCCGCGACGACATCTTCGACGCGGCCGAGCTGGCTCTGGCGCACAGGTCGCGGAACCCGATCCGGCGCGAGAAGGGGGACTCTAACGAGGGTGAGCGCAGGGAAGAGGAGGCGACCGGTGACGAGTCGGAGGCGCGCGGCAGCAGTGAGCAGCAGTCGGCGAGCGGGTCGGAGCAGCAGGGCAGCGTCGAGGAGCGGGCATCGCAGAGCGAGGCGGGCCAGGACTCCACAGGCACTGTCGAAGGCACCTCCGCGGGTGGCGGCCAGGGCAGCGAATCCTCCCCGGACGTGGGCGACGTCTTCGACGTCCGCAAGATCGAGCTGCCGCGGCAGCGACGGCCTCGCAAGCAGGGTGGCAAGCGGGCCACGGCGGAAGCTGCCGACCGGCGCGGGCGCTATGTGCACTCGCGTACCGGCGAGAAGATCACCGACCTTGCGGTCGACGCGACAATCCGGGCGGCGGCGCCTCACCAGGTCCGCCGCGGTCGCCAGCTCGGCGAGCGGATGCGGCTGGAGCGGTCGGACCTCCGGGAAAAGGTTCGCGAGCGCAAGACCGGCAACCTGATCGTCTTCGTGGTGGACGCCTCCGCTTCGATGGACGCCGAGCAGCGGATGGCGGCGACCAAGGGCGCCATCCTCTCTCTCTTGCAGGACGCCTACGTGCGTCGCGACCGCGTCGCCGTGGTGGTGTTCAAGAACCGGGCGGCCGAGGTGGTGCTCCGCCCGACGTCGAGCGTGCCCCTCGCCCGGCGCCGGTTGGAGAGGCTCTCGGTGGGCGGCACGACACCGCTGACGCACGGGCTGCTGGCCGGGCTCAAGGTGATCAAGACGGAGACGCTGCGGGACGCCACGGTCCGGCCGCTTCTCGTCCTCATCAGCGACGGGCGAGGCAACATCTCGATGTTCAAGGAGGAGCCGCTCGTCGAGGCCCAGAAGGTGGCCGCGATGATCCAGGCGGAGAAGATCGACACGCTGGTGATCGACTCGGCGCGCGACTTCAGCCACCTGCCCTCGATCCAGCACCTGGCCAGGGTGGCGCCGATGTACCAGACGTACGCCATCAACGCCTGCGCCGACCTCGCCCAGCGCATGGGCGCGCGCTACTACGGGCTCTTCGACCTCTCTCGGGACGAGATCGCGTCGGCCGTGGAGAGACAGCTCAACCGCGGCTAGATCGATCGCTAGACTTCAAAGCCCGTGGCACTAGAGCGCTACTCCTACCCCTTCTCAGCCATCGTCGGCCAGGACCGCATGAAGATGGCGCTCGTCCTGAACGCCATCAACCCATCGATCGGTGGCGTCTTGATCCGGGGTGAGAAGGGCACCGGCAAGTCGACCGCGGTGCGCGCGCTGGCGCGGCTCCTGCCGGTCCAGCAGGTTGTCGCTGGCTGCCACTTCGGTTGTCTGCCCACCGACCGCGAGTCGCTTTGCGTCGACTGCCAGGAACGGGTGGGGCGCGGCGAGGAACTTCCCGCGACGACCCGCCGGATGCGCGTCGTCGAGCTGCCGATAAACGCATCAGAGGACCGCGTGGTGGGCACCATCGACCTCGAAGCGGCGCTGCGCGAAGGCTCCCGCCGGTTCGAGCCAGGCGTGCTGGCCGAGGCGAATCGCAACATCCTCTACGTCGACGAGGTCAACCTGCTCGACGACCACATCGTCGACGTCCTCCTCGACGCCGCCGCCATGGGCGTCAACGTGGTCGAGCGCGAGGGCGTTTCGGTCATGCATCCGGCGCGCTTCATCCTGGTCGGCACCATGAACCCGGAGGAAGGCGAGCTGCGACCACAGCTCCTCGACCGCTTCGGGCTCTGCGTGGACGTAGAAGGCATCCGCGACCTCGACCAGCGGGTGGAAATCGTGGAGCGGCGCGCGGCCTGGGAAGACGACCCGACCCGGTTCACGAGCCAGCACCAGCCGGCCGAGGACGAGATCCGCGACCGCATCGCGGAAGGCATCTCCACCTTCCCTGAAGTGGCGGTCTCGCGCGACATCCTGGCCCTCGTCGCGGAGATCTCGATCGCTCTGGAGGTCGACGGCCATCGCGCCGACCTGGTCTGCTCGCGGGCGGCCCAGGCCGAGGCGGCCTACGAGCAGGCGCCCGAGGTGAGCGCCGACCACATCACGCGAGTCGCCGACATGGTCTACGCGCACCGGGTGCGCTCGCTGCCCTTCGGCAGGGGCGGTCCGAACATCTCCGAGATCATCACGAGAGTGCTCGGCCGGAACTAGCTCTCGCCAGAACCCGTGGTATAGTCCGCCGCGGTTTCTAACCCGTGGACTTCCGAAGCAGGCCTAAGCTCGTCATCGCCGGCGCCGCGTTGGCCGGCCTCCTACTTCTGGCACTGGTCGGTCTCGTCGCGACGAGCGCCATCGCCGGGTCGCCGGTCCTCCAATATCGCGACCAGCCGCCGGTGATCGCCGGCGGCGAGGCCATCGTCTCCGGCACCGCCACCAACAGCGGCAAGAGCGACGCCGCCAACGTCGTGGTCAAGATGCACGCCCAGCTCGGGAGCGGGCTCGACGGCCAGGCCACCATCCCCAACGTGGCGGCAGGCGGGACCCAGCCTTACGCGATCACGATCCCGCTGGGCTCCGCCACCCAGCCAGGAAATTTCAGCTACGACATCGCGGTGGCCTGGGACGACCCGAGCCTGGACGTCGCCGGCGACGGCTATGACCACTCCCTGGTCAACGGTCACGGGATCGTCACCCACCATGGCTCGGTCCACAACGCCGGCAAGGGCGACGCGCCCAACACCGTGATCACCTTCCAGCTGACCGCGGACCAGGGCGGCTCCCAGGTCCTCGCCCAGGCCATCTACAGCCTGGGCACCGTTCCGGCCGGCGGCGATAAGCCCTACAACATGGATCTCGACCTCGGAGCGAGCCCGCCTGACAGCTGGTACTCGCGCTACTCGTTCGCCTGGGACCAGGCGACGGTGGCCGCACAAACCGACGCCGCGAAGTTCGTCGGCGGCACTGCCACGCTGACGGGTGCGGTTCTCAACGGTGGGCGAGCGCCCGCCAAGGGTGTCACCGTCACGAGGCAGCTGCTGAACCCGAAGGGGATCGTCCTCGCCAACGGCAGCGCCAAGCTGGGCCAGGTCGCGGGGCATGGCAAGGCGCCTTACGCGATCACCATCGACCTCGGCCAGACATCCATCCAGGACGTTCACGCGGACCGCATAGTGATCGCCTGGACCGAGATGCAGCTCCTGGTGGTGCCGACCAGCCGGTCGAGCAAGGGCCCGGCCTGACGCGGCTGAGCCGGCCCCTCGCGGGACCGGCTCAGGTTGCGCTGCGGCGCTGGGTCGAGTGCGCTAGTAGGTAGTCGTCCGCCGGCCGAAGCCGATGGCCTTCAGGATCACGAGCAAGATCGCAGCGCCGACGATGGCGACGAGCACCTGCATCAGCAGGTTGGTGACGGGGACGCCCAGCATGCCGGCTATGAAGCCGCCCACGAAGGCGCCGATGACGCCGACGACGATGTCCATGATGATGCCGAAGCCATGGCCGGCCACGAGCCGTCCAGCCACTGCTCCGGCGATGAGTCCGACGATGAGCCAGATGATGATGTGCATTTCTTGGTTCCTTTCAGTTCCTCCTAGAGCATTCGACGACGGGTGCGGCCGAGTCCGACCAGACGCAGGAGCATCAGCAGGACGATGGCCCCGATGAAAGCAACGATGAGCTGTGCGATCAGCGTGGTCGCGCTGAGGCCGACGGCTGCGGCCAGGAAACCGCCCAAAAAGGCGCCGATGATGCCTACGACAATGTCCATGATGAGACCGAAGCCGTGGCCGGTCATCACGTGGGAAGCGAGAAAGCCCGCCACCAGGCCGACCCCGATCCAGACAAGCAGACTGTGTCCATCTATATACATGGGTTGCCCTTAAATCACCTCCATTTGCTATAACGTATCACTCCCCGAACGGTATTACTAGAGGGAGCCCGCCAGCTTTTAAGAGCAGGCGCGGCAGGGTGCGCTGGCTAGAATTGCGCCGCTATGGCGTCTCCCGCCCTCGAACCCGCCCGCGCGGCCCGGCTGCTGAACCGGCTGGAGGACAACGTGGCGCGGGTGATCGTGGGGAAGCGGGACACCGTCCGGCTGGCCGCCGCCGGCTTCGTGGCCGGTGGTCACGTGCTGCTCCAGGACCTACCCGGCACCGGCAAGACCATGCTGGCGCGGGCCCTGGCGTCGTCGGTTGGCGGCACCTTCAAGCGAATCCAATGCACGCCCGACCTGCTGCCCGCCGACATCACCGGCGCCAGCGTGTTCAACCAGAAGGAGAGCACCTTCGACTTCCTGCCCGGGCCGGTCTTTGCCAACGTGGTGCTGGCCGACGAGGTAAACCGGGCGACGCCCCGTACGCAGTCGGCGCTGCTGGAGGCGATGGCTGAAGCGCAGGTCACGGTCGACGGCGAGACGCGGCCGTTGCCGCGCCCGTTCTTCGTGATCGCGACCCAGAACCCGGTCGAGTTCCAGGGCACCTACCCCTTACCGGAGTCGCAGCTGGATCGTTTCCTGGTCGCCGCTTCGATGGGTCCGCCCACGAGCGACGAGGCGGCTGAGATCCTCGCCAGTCGCCAGCACGGCGACCCGATCGCCGACCTCGAGGCCGTGCTCGGGCTGGCGGAGGTGGTGGAGCTCCAGGAGGCGTGCCTCAAAGTGGTGGTGGCGGCGGCGATCCGCAGCTACATCGTCTCGCTGCTCGACGCAATCCGGCTGCGGCCCGAGGTCGCCCTGCCGGCGAGCATGCGGGCGGGTCTGTACCTGCAGCGGGCCTCGCAGGCGCTGGCACTGTTCGCGGGCCGGGATTTCGTGCTGCCCGACGATGTGAAGTCACTCGCGGTGCCGGTGATGGCGCACCGCCTCGGGATGCGGGGGAGAGCGGCGGCCGCCGACGTGGTCGCCGAGGTCCTAGCGACAGTGCCGCTGCCCCCGATCCGCCACCATGCCTGACCTCGCGCGACCCGCGCTTGGAGGCAGGATTTGGGGCCCCGGCCGTAGGCCAGGGGCGGCGCCGAGTGGCGCCGTAGGGGGGCAGCGGCGTGCGGAGCACGCCGCGCCGCCGGTGTCAAGGCCGCCGGAGGCGGGCGAGGGTAGGCGAGCCGGAGCCTTGACGCCGGCGTTGTCGGGGGGGCAAAGCCCCCCAGGTAAGGGGGCCGAGGTAAGCCACCGCGCCGGCTTAGAACGATGAGGCCGACCTGGAGGCTGTTGGGGGCACTCGTACTCGGGGCGGTCATCTACTTGTACGGCGCGACTAGCGAGGTGGCCTGGCTGTTCCTCTTCGGTCTCCTGCTCTGGGCCGCCGCGCTGGCCATGCTCGGCTACACCCGCTGGAACTCGCGCGGAGTCGCGGCTTCGATCCGCCTCCTGGCCGTCGAGTCCTCGCCGCACTCGCCCTCACCTGACCTGCCCGAGTCCGCGTTCCGAGATGCGCCCCTGCCGGCGCCGGTGTTCGAAGGTGACACCGTCGAACTCGAGCTCGCACTTACGGTCACCGGCGGCAGCGCCCGCGGCCCGGCCCGCCTGGCCACCGACATCGGCGGGCGGCAGCTCGCGGCCGGTTCCGGGCTCGTCCCCGCCGCCGGCTGGCGTCGAGTCGAGCGCTTGGAGCCAGTCCGGCGAGGATCGCTAGCTGCCTCGGGGGTAACCCTCGACACCGGCGATCCACTCGGCTTCTTCCGGCACCGGCGGCGCAGCGCCGACCAGCGGCTGGCGGTTGTGCTGCCCCTCTTCAGCTCACTGGCGACTTCCGTGCAGGTTCGCGAGCTGGAGTCGGCTTTCACCGCCGTCCGCCCCGGCCACGGCAACGACCTCTACGGCGTCCGCGAGTACAGGGCGGGCGATCCGTTGCGGCGGATCCACTGGCGGACGAGTGCCCGCCGTGGAGAGCTGGTGGTGCGCGAGTTCGAACCTCCCGGCCTGCGTATCGTCGGGCTCCTTCTGGACCCCACGCCGGCAACTCCCGAAGCCGCCGACCAGGTGGCGCGCCTGGCTGCTTCGGAGGCCTGGGACTGCCTGCGATCCGGCGGTCGGGTGGTGGCTTGGTGCCCGGGCCGGGAGGCGACACGCCTCGATGAGAGCCGCAGCCTCTGGTCGATCCTCGAATGGTTGGCGCTCTACCCCGATCTGCCCGTTGACCCGTCCGGGCCGCCTCGCGTCATGGACGCGATCGCTTTCCTGACGCGGCCGGGAGGGCCGGCACTTGACGCGCTCCAAGACATGCAGTCCCGCGGCGCCGGCGCGCGGGCATGGTTGGTGGGAGAAGGCGAGCTGGAGGTGCCCTACCAGGCCGTCGGCACGGAGTGGCCCTTGTGAAGCTGCTTCCCAGGTCGCCGATCGAGGATTCGGGTGTCGCCCGCGCCTTCGCGTTCGGCACCTTCGCTGTCGGCTGCCTCGCGATCGCGGTTTACGGCCAGACCTACCTGGCTCCGGCCGGCACCCTCCTCGTCGCCGCCCCAGGCTATATATACAGCCACCGCCACCGGCACGATCCGCCGGACCGGATCCGGCAGGCTGTCATCGCCGGGCTGGTCTTCGCCTGCCTGGCGTACTTCGTTTTCGACAGCGTCCTGGCCCTCTTCGGAGGGAACCTTCCGCAGGCCAACTTCGTGATGCTCCTGGTCGCGGTCACCAGCTTCGAGCTCAGGACCCGCCGCAACCTCTACTCGACCATGTGGATGAGCCTGGCGCTCCTCTATCTGGCGGCGGTTTTCGCCTGGGATGTGGCTTTCGCTCCGATCGTTCTGGCCTGGCTGCTCTGTCTGGGCGGCTTCTGGACGGCGTCGCACCTGAAGCGAATCGGCGCACCGCGATTCCAGGTGCCGCGAGTGCCGCTTGCGGCCGCGCTGGTCGCAGCGGTCGCACTCGGCGGGGGCGCCTTCGTCTTACTTCCGCAGCCGTCGGCGCGGCCGGCCGGCCCCCTGATCGTCTCGCTGCCGACGTACGTCTCCTTCCGCGGCGAGCTGGAGAACCCGGCTCTGCCGCTCGTTGAGTTCGGTGCCGACCCGAGCGGATCGACCGCGAACATCAACCTGCGCTACCGCGGGCGACTCGGCGACCAGGTGGTCATGTACGTCCGGACGGGCGCCCCCGGTTACTGGCGCGGCCTCGTCTTTGACAGCTATCAGAAGGGCATCTGGACCGCGACCCACTCCGAAGGGCAGACCTTTCGCGCCTATGTCGATGCCCGCCAGCTGCCGCCTCCCCAAGGCCCTCAGCTCGGCAGCTTCGTCCAGGTCTACCGGATCGTCCAGCCGATGCCCGGCGTGATCTATGCCGCCGCCCCGGTCGAGAGCATCTATTACCCGGCGGCTGAGATCCGGCGAGACTACTACGGCGACTGGCGGGCACCGGCGCCGCACGCGGCCGGGACGACTTACTCGGTGGTCTCCGCGTTGCCCGACTACACTCCCGGCTCTCTCAAGAAGCTGGCCGGCCAGGACCCGAGCCCCGCGGTCTACCCCCAGTACTACGACACCGGCTCCCTGTCGGAGCGCGCCAGGGCGCTGGCGCGGCAGCTCACCGCCGGGATCGACCCCGCGGACCGGTACGAGCTGGTGATGGCGCTGACGCGGAAGCTCGGTTCGGAGCCGTATCGCTACTCTCAGAACCTCAGCCGGGTGCCTCCTGGCCAGGATCCGATCGACTGGTTCCTGTTCGATGCCAAGGTCGGCTACTGCGAACAGTTCGCCACCGCGGAGACGCTCCTCCTGCGCAGCCTGGGTGTGCCCGCGCGCCTCGTCACCGGCTACTCCACTGGCGAGTACAACCCGACGCTCGACCAGTCGGTCGTGCGAGCCCGCGACGCGCACGCCTGGGTCGAAGCCTATTTCCCCGGCCATGGCTGGGTGCCGGTAGACCCCTCGCCCGGCTTCGACCCGCTGGCCGCGACCCGGTTCCCGAACCGCTGGGCCACGTCCGGGCTGGCCCGCCTGATCCCGCACCTCACGATCGGTGCGCCGGGCGCCGCGCTGGGCTCGCTGGGCGCGCTGGCGCTTGGGCCAGGCTTGGCAGCGCTGCTGATTGTCCTGGTCGCCGCCTCCGGTTGGCTCTGGACCCGGCGGCGCCGTCTGGTTCGGTCGCGCAGCCCGGGCGAGTTCCAACTGCTCCGGCTCTATGAACGGATCCAGCGCCGCCTGCGCCGGCGGCGAGGGCCGGCGGAGACGCCCTTGGAGTACGAGCACGCCATCGTCGCGGGCGAGCTGGCCGAGCTCTTGTCCGACGTGACCGCGGCGGTCAACCGCGGCGCCTACGCCGAGCGCTGGCCAAGCCCCGCCGACATGGAGGAGTTGACCGCCCGGCTATCCTGATCAGCGGTGGCACAAGCGACGACTTCGACGGGCGCCGAAAACGTCCGCTGGGACCTCTCGGACCTCTATACATCGCCGACGGATCCGCAGATCGAGGCGGTGCTCGCCGAAGGGCTCGAGCAGGCCGAGCGGTTCGAAGCCGACTACCGCGGCCGTGTCACCCAACTCGAGCCTGGAGACTTCGCCCGCATGTTCGAGCAGCTCGAGCAGATGCAGGAGCGCGTCTCCCTGCCGGCGGTCTACGCCCAGCTCCTGCATAGCCAGAACACGGCCGACCCCGCCGCCGGCCGGTTGGTGGCGCGGGTGGAGGAGGCCGGTTCGCAGCGCGGCCGGCACACCGTCTTCTTCCCGCTCGAGCTGGCCGAGCTGACCGATGAGCAGGTGGCCACGCTTTTCGCCGATCCCCGAGTCGCTCCTTACCGGCACGCGGTCGAGGAGGCCAGGAAGTACCGGCCGCACAACCTGACCGAGGTGGAGGAGCGGCTGCTCACGGACCGGGCCCCGGTTTCGACATCCGCCTGGGTCCGCCTCTTCGAAGAGCTCGCCTCTGCAATCAAGGTCCCGATCGCGGACGAGTCGATGCCGCTGGACAAGGCCCTCGCCCGGCTGCACGAACCGGACCGGAACCGCCGGCGCGAGGCCAGCGCCAGCGTCACCCAGGCGCTGCGCCAGGACATCCGGACGCGCGCCTACGTCTTCAACACCGTTCTTCAAGACCGGGCGATCGATGACCGCCTGCGCAAGTACCCCAACTGGGTCAGCTTCCGGAACCTCGCCAACGAGACCTCGGATGAGGCGGTCCAGGCGCTGGTCGACGCGGTCACTCGCCGTTACGGGATGGTGGCTCGTTATTACCGCGTCAAGAAGCGCCTGCTGAAGGTTGACGAGCTGTTCGAGTGGGACCGCTACGCGCCGATCGAAGAGGTGAGCCGGGAGCTCAGCTGGGAGGAAGCGAAGGAGCTCGTCCTCGGGTCTTACTCGCGCTTCTCAGAGCGGGCCGGGCAGCTCGTCTCGGAGTTTTTCGAGAAGCCCTGGATCGACGCGCCCGTGCTGGAGAACAAGCGCTCAGGCGCGTTCTGCATGGGCGTCACTCCCAAGTTCCACCCCTACGTGCTCTTGAACTTCACCGGCCGGCTGCGCGACGCCCTGACGCTCGCGCACGAGCTTGGCCACGGCCTCCACGACCGGCTCGCCGCGCGCCAGAACATCTTCGACTATCACCCTCCACTGACCCTCGCCGAGACCGCCTCCGTGTTCGGCGAGGCGCTCACGTTCGACCGGATCATGGCCGACGAACGCGATCCGAAGATCCGCCTATCCATGCTCTGCCACCAGGTCGAGGACGCCTTCGCAACGGTCTTCAGGCAGGTCGCCTTCAATCGCTTCGAGGACGCCGCCCATACACGTCGCCGGAAAGAAGGCGAGCTTTCCGTCGACCAGCTCGGCGAGGTCTGGCAGGCTTCCCTGCAGCCGATGTTCGGCGACTCGGTCACCTTGACCGAGGACCACAAGGCGTGGTGGAGCTACATCCCGCATTTCATCTTCGCGCCGGGCTACGTCTACGCCTACGCGTTCGGCAACCTGCTTGCGCTCTCCGTCTACCGCCGCTACCAGGAAGCCGGCCCAGCCTTCGTCCAGAGGTACCTGGACTTCCTCGCCGCGGGCGGCTCGACGCGCCCGGACGAGCTGGTCAGGACACTCGACATGGACATCACCGACCCCGGGTTCTGGGACCGTGGGCTGGACATCCTCGACGGGATGGTCAAGCAGATCGAGGAGCTAGCCGCGACCTGACGGCGTGACGCGAGTCGTGGCAGTCGCGATCCCGGCCCGGGGCCACTCCTGCAGATGCTCCAGGTTGGGGTCGAGCACCGTCCATCCGGACTCGTCCACCCGGACCAAAACCACGCTGTGCCCGCCGGTCGAGTAGGTCGCCGGCTGCAGCGGGTTCCACCCCCAGGCGCCGTACTGCCCGGGCTTCTCCTGGCCCCAGGCGAGGTGGACGATGAGAGCCTCGCCGTCGCGCGGCCGCAGCTGCCACAGCGGAACGACGATTCCGGTCCGCGAGTCGACGTCTAGCCCGCAGCCGCGAGCGAGCTCCTCGATCCGCAGGTCGAGCGGCGCCCGCCGGCCGGGCAGCGAAACGTAGTCGAGGAGCGCCGGCGCGCCGTATTCGGAGCCGGCCAGGAGCGTCGATCCCGTGGCCAGGTCGGGCAGAGAAACCGCGCCGAGTCCGCCGAGGGCCGCCAGGACCGCCGCCGAGGTGCAAGCCGACCCCTGGTTGTGGACCCAGCTCGCTTCCAACCTGTTCTCGTACAGGAAACGCACCGTTATCGTTATACGGAATGGTTCAACCGCAGCGTATGGAAGATGACATGCCGCCCGCACCGATCACACCGCAAGCCGCAGCCGATGAACGGGAGCTGGTGATCCGGGCGCAGCGCTACGAACCGGAGGCGCTCGAAGAGATCTACGACACCTATTTCGACGCCGTCTACCGGGCCATCTTCGCGCGCGTCGGCGACCACACAGTTGCCGAAGCGGTCACCGGGCAGGCGTTTCTCACAGCGCTCGAAATCTTGCCGAAATATCACCGCCGCCCGGGCGGTCTGCACCCGTGGCTCCAGTACCTGGCCGCCCGGGAGCTCCGGGCGCATGGGTGGCGGCCGACCCCCGGTCGACACCCGGTCCACGAGGCTGACGAGCTGCGAGGAGCCCTGGCGGAGCTGACACCCGACCAGCAGGAGGTGCTGACCATGCGCTTCCTGGTCGGTATGCCGGTCGAGGCCGTGGCAGCCGGGACGGGGCGGCGGCGCGGGCAGGTGCGAGCACTCCAGCACCGGGCGCTCCAGGCGTTGCTGCGGCTCATGGCCGCTCGGGACGCCGCCTGATGCTGGTGGAGTCGACGCCCAAGCAGCTCGAAGAAGCTCTGAGCCGGCGGCGCCAAGGCGCGTCTCTGGCCGGCGCGACCGGGCTGACACCGGCCGCGGGTGAGCTCGAGCATCTGGTCGCGCTGGCCGAACGGATCGAACGCTTGCCGGCGGAACTCGCGCCCCCGGGGGCGCGGGAGCGGGCGCGGAGTCGCTTTCTGGCTGCGGGCGACCGCCACCGCGCAAGCTGGGTGCACCAGCATCGCCTGCCGCACCGCGCGGCCAGGCACCCGGCGCCACACCACCCTCTCCGCAACTTATTCCTGCTCGGAACGGCGCTCGTGATCGCGCTTGTGGCGGGCTCCGGCCTGGCCCTGGCCGCGGGCCTGAGCGAGCCTGACAGCCAGCTCTATCCGGCCAAGACCTTCGGCCAGCGGGTGGTGCTGGCGCTCACGACCGACCCGGTGACCAAGGCCGGCACCGAGGTCGACCTGGCCAACCAGCGGTTCCAGGATGCCGAGGGGATGGCCGCCAAGGGCAAGGGCGGCCTCACCGTCTCCTCTCTGTCCGCCTACTACTCCTATCTGCGCGACGCCGGCGCCAAACTGAGCGGGAGGGACGTTCACGACGCTCGCTGGAAGCAGGTCCGGGACAGGCTGATCGCGATCAAGTCGAAGACGCCCACCGAGGTCGAGCGGGGCCTCACCGAGCACAACGACACAGTCCACCTGGGCGAGGTCCGCCAGCTCGAGAAGGACTTCGCCGCCGACAGCAAGCGGATGGACGTCGCGCTGGGCGTGGGGCCACCCGCGAAGAGCCCAGGCAACAGCGTCAACTCCCCGCCGTCGCCCTCACCAGTCCCCTAGTGGCGTCGGGCCAGCGGCTCGACTCCAAGACGTGCTGCCACTGCGGCCAGCTCGCTGAGCACCGCCTCCGGAACCGGGACGCCTTCGCGGCGGCGCCGCTCCCGGCTCTGCCGCTCCGGGTCGCCGGGCACCAGGACCGCGCCCCCGCCGGTGGCCGGCGGCTGGCCGCGGAGAGCTTCCAGCATGGCGGCGACCCGGCGCCGATATTCGGCCCCGTCGCCAAACCAGTCGGGATCGATCGCCTCCACGAAAACGCCCGCCATCCAGGGCTCTCGTCCCTGGGTCGAACCGGTTCCGGCACTGGTGGCCGTGCCTTCCGCGAGCATCGCGAAGCCGCCCAGAAGAGCCGCCGAAAGCCCCAATCCGTAGCCTTTGTGGCCGGCAACCTGGCCGCCCACCGGGAGCAGCGCACCTCCCGCGTAGTAGTCGTTTGGATCGGTGGTCGCAGTACCCTCGCTGTCCACGATCACACCGGGCGGGACCGCCGCCCGCTTCGCCCGGGCCAGCCGCACCTTGCCCTCGGCAACGCCGGAGGTGGCGGCGTCGTAAACCATGGCGTCAGCCTCGGCGGGGATTCCGATCGACCAGGGATTGGTGCCCAGGAACCGCTCGCGGCCCCCGAAGGGAGCCACCCCTCCGGCGCCCACCACGCCGACCGTGACGATCGCGACCAGACCGGCCGCGGCGGCGGTCTCCGTGTAGTCGCCGAGGCGGCCGATGTGGTTGGCGCGCACGACGGTCGCGGCGGCCAGGCCCTGCCGGCGGGCTGACCGGAGGCACCATTCGAGCGCCAGCGAGGTCGCCGGGTGGCCGAACCCGTGGCGGCTGTCGATGATGGCGACGGCACCTCGCTTCCGGAGCACAGCCGGGC
Organism: Chloroflexota bacterium; assembly: GCA_005880695.1. Classification (GTDB taxonomy): domain Bacteria; phylum Chloroflexota; class Dormibacteria; order Dormibacterales; family Dormibacteraceae; genus VBGR01. The sequence goes on along the minus strand of VBGR01000035.1, from coordinate 23,493 downwards.
GGACTCCAGCGTTGAGGATTCCCTGCTCCGCCTCCCGGGCGTATTGGGCGATGCGGAGGACGCCATGCGAGTCGTGGCCGGCCAGATTGGCGCGTGCCAGGTGGCCGGCGACGGCGGTCGCGATATCGCCCGGGGCGCCCATCGCCCGGCAGCAGTCCGCGGCGAAGGTTTCCAGCGCCGAAGCGGGCAGAAGCGTGTCAGGCAGAGAACTAGACTAGGTGGTCTGGCCGAGGGCTTCGTAGGCGCGCTGGACATCGGGACGTCCTCCGTGCGCGCGCTCCTTTACGACACCGATGCTCACGTCGTGCCGGGCGTGGAAGTCCACCTCCCGTACCAGCCTAAAGTCGGGCGCGACGGGACGTATGAGGTCGACGCCGGCAAGCTTTTCGGCCTCGTCACGAGCCTCCTCGACGGCCTCTTGCACGAAGCCGGACCTCGCCGGCGACGTCGGCTGCTCGCGGTCGGCGTCTCGACCTTCTGGCACGGCCTGGTCGCCTGCAGCGATCGCGGCAGCCCGCTGACACCGCTCTATCTCTGGGCGGACACCCGGTCCTGGCGGCAGGCCGAACGGCTGCGGCTCGAGCTTGACGCGGAGCGGCTCCACCAGCGGACCGGCTGCCTCCTGCATCCGACCTACTGGCCGGCCAAGCTGGCCTGGCTCAAGGACGTCCGCCCCGAGCTTTGGAGCCGGCCGGTGCGCTGGCTGAGCTTCTGGGACCTCGTGCACTGGCGGCTCTTCGGCGAGCCGCGGACGAGCGTCTCGATGGCCTCGGGCACCGGGCTTCTGAAGCTCGATGACGGGTCCTGGGATGCGGCTCTGCTGAAACACCTCGAGGTGGACTCGAGGTCCCTTGCCGAGCTCGGCGTCGCGGGCGACCGCCTCGGCCACCAATGGGCGGTTCGCTGGCCCGACCTGAGGGGCGTCCCGATCCTCTGCGCCTTCGGGGACGGCGCCCTCGCCAACCTCGGCAGCGGGTGCGTCGACCGTCGCCAGCGCGCGCTCACCGTGGGCACGTCGGGTGCTCTGCGCGTCCTGGCGAGGGGGCTGCCTCAGCGCATCCCCGACGGGCTCTGGTGCTATCGCCTCGATGCCGCCCGCTCAGTCACCGGTGGGGCGCTCAGCAACGGTGGCAACCTCTACGCCTGGCTGGCGGCCAACCTCAACCTGGAGATCGGCACGCTGGAGGGCCGGCTGCGCCGGATGCCGCCGGGCGGCCACGGGCTGACCTTCCTGCCGCTCCTGGCCGGAGAGCGCAGTCCCGGGTTCGCCTCTCACGCCACCGGCGCCATCGCCGGGCTCACGCAGGCCACCACCGCGAACGACATCGTGCGGGCCGGCCTGGAAGCGGTCGCCATCGAGTTCCACCGCGTGGACCAGCGCCTCGATCAGGCTCTGCCGGGCGCCCGCCGCCTGATCGCCAACGGCGCCGGACTGCTTGCCTCGCCCGCCTGGATGCAGATCATGGCCGACGCCATCGGCAAGCCCGTCGCGGAGTCGAAGGCGAGGGAGGCGTCAAGCCGGGGAGCGGCCGTCATGGCGCTGGAGCACGCGGGCGTCCTGAACGGTGACAAGCTCCCGACCGAGGTCGGCCGTACCTATCGGGCGAAGGCGGCCGCGCGACCCGTCTATGAGTTACAGACGCGCAAGCAAGAGGCGCTCTACGACGCACTCATACGACGCCAGGTCCTAGATGGCATCCTGAAGCCGAAAGGCCCAGCGACTGGAGGAAAGCGATGACCGCCGCCCGCAACAACCCCATCAAAGAGCTCAACGCCCTCGGCCAGAGCCTCTGGTACGACAACATCCGCCGCCAGCTGATCACCTCGGGTGAGCTCGCCCGGCTGCGCGACGAAGGCGTCAGCGGCGTCACCTCCAACCCGACGATCTTCGAAAAGGCCGTCTCCGGGTCCACCGACTACGACGAAGCCCTCGTCCATCTGGTGCGCGCCAGGCGCAAGGCGGACGACATCCTCTGGGACCTGATGGTCGAGGACATCCAGCACGCCGCCGACGTCTTCCGGCCGGTCTACGAGCGCGAGAAAGGTCGAGACGGCTTCGTCAGCATCGAGGTTTCGCCGACGGTTGCGACGAGCACGAAGCGCACCGTCGCTATGGCCCGGGAGCTCCACAAGCGCACCGCCCGGCCCAATGTGATGGTCAAGATCCCGGCCACGCGGCCCGGCCTGCCGGCGATCCGGCAGATGCTTGGCGAGGGGGTCAACATCAACGTGACGCTGATCTTCTCGGTCGAGCGCTACGCCGAAGTGGTGGAGTCGTTCATGTCTGGGCTGGAGGACTTCAAGAAGAAAGGCGGCGACCTTAGCCAGGTTCACAGCGTCGCCAGCTTCTTCGTGAGCCGAGTCGACTCCAAGGTCGACAAGCAGCTGGAGGCGAAGGTAGAGGCGGCCGGCGAGCCCGCGGAAAGGCGCCGGCTGGACAGGCTCTTCGGGAAGGCCGGCATCGCCAACTCGAAGCTGGCCTACGAGCGGTTCAAGCAGCTCCACAGCGGGCCCCGCTGGGAGGCCCTGGCCAAAGCGGGTGCGCAGGTCCAGCGCTGCCTTTGGGCAAGCACCTCGGTGAAGGACCCGCGCTACCCGGACACCATGTACGTCGAAGAGCTGATCGGTCCGGACACCGTCGACACCGTGCCGCCCAACACGCTGGCCGCTTTCCGCGAGCACGGCGAGGTCAGACGTTCGCTCGACGAGCATGTTGACGTCGCCAAGCGCCAGCTAAAGGAGCTGGCCGAGGTGGGGATCGACCTCGACCAGGTGACCAAGGAGCTGGAGGTGGAGGGCGTCGAGCTCTTCGCCAAGTCCTATCTCAGCCTCGGCAAGACCTTGCGCGAGGCCGCCCGTGACATCAGGTCCGGCAAGGGCCCGCGGCAGTGGCAGAGCCTGGGCGCTCTCCAGCCCGCCGTCGAGAAGCAAGCCGCCAGGCTCCAGAAGGAGGATGCGCCCCGCCGGCTCTGGGCCAAAGACGGCTCGCTCTGGAGCAAGAACCCAGCGGAGCAGAAGGAGATCGCCGGCTGGCTGGGCTGGCTGAACGTGGTCGAGAAGATGGAGGCCAAGACCGCCGAGCTGCGAGACCTGGCCCGCGCCGGCAAGACCTTTTCCGATGTTGTCCTGCTCGGCATGGGCGGCTCCAGCCTCGGCCCCGACGTGCTGCGGAACACGTTCGGGCGCGTCGGCGGCCACCCGCGCCTCCATGTCCTCGACACCACCGACCCCGCGTCGATCCTGAAATTGACGCGGTCCATCGACCTCGGCGGCTCGCTTTTCGTGGTGGCCAGCAAGTCGGGCACCACGACGGAGACGCTTTCGCACTACGCCTACTTCTGGGATCTCGTCTCCGCGCGCTCCAAAAAGAAACCTGGCGCTCAGTTCGCCGCCATCACGGACCCGGGCACCCCCCTCGAGAAGCTGGCCCGTTCCAACGACTTCCGCTGGGTTTTCTTGAACCCGCCTGACATCGGCGGTCGCTATTCGGTGCTCAGCTATTTCGGCCTGGTGCCGGCCGCGCTCGGCGGCATCGACTTCGCGGAGCTCCTCGACCGGGCGACCGAGATGGCGCACGCCTGCTCGGCCGACATCGCGGTGGAGAAGAACCCGGGCATCTGGCTGGGCGCGCTCATGGGCCAGCTGGCGAGCGGTGGACGCAACAAGCTGACGCTGGTCCTCTCCCCTAAGGTGAAGACGTTCGGTTACTGGGTCGAGCAGCTGATCGCCGAGTCGACCGGCAAGCAGCGCCGCGGGATCGTGCCGGTGGAAGGAGAGCCGCTCGGCAAGCCGGCGGTTTACGGCGACGATCGGCTCTTCGTCTCGGTCCGGATGTTCAGCGAGCCGGACAACCGGGCGCTCGAGACGATCGGTAGAGCCGGCCAGCCGGTGGTCACGCTCAGCCTGCGCGACAAGCTCGACCTCGGCGGCGAGTTCCTGCGCTGGGAGATCGCCACGGCTATCGCGGGATCGATCCTGGAGATCAATCCCTTCGACCAGCCGAATGTCCAGGAATCCAAGGACAACACAAAGAAGGTATTGACCTCGTTCCGCTCGCGAGGAAGCCTGCCGAAGGCCGAATCCGTGCCTGCTGCCAAGGCGGGGCCGGAGCTGAAGCGCTTGCTAGGAGCCAAAAAGGCTGGCTCTTACTTCGCGATCATGGCCTACACCGAACGGACGCCCGCCGCCGAAAAGGCGATCCGGGAGCTCCGCGAGCTGGTTCGGGACAAGACCAAGCTCGCGACGACGGCGGGGTACGGCCCGCGCTTCCTGCACTCGACCGGGCAACTTCACAAGGGCGGCCCGCCCAGCGGGCTCTTCCTTCAGGTCGTCCAGGACGACGTCAAGGACGTCCCGATACCAGGCGAGCCGTACGGCTTCAGCGTCTTGAAACAGGCGCAGGCGCTCGGCGACCTGCAGTCGTTGACCTCGCGCAAGCTGCCCGTCCTGCGCGTCAACCTGGGCCACAACCCGGCCCGAGGCTGGGCGCAGCTGGCAGCCGCGGCCGAGAAGTCGATCGGATAGCAGGAGGGAAGGAAAAGGGCGTCATGGAAATGGGCATGATCGGTCTCGGCCGGATGGGCGGGAACATGGTCAGCCGGCTGCTCCGCAAGGGTCATCGGATGATCGCCTTCGACCAGTCGCCTGACGCGGTCAAAGCCAAGGTGGGGGAGGGGGCGGTCGGGGCCGTGAGCCTGGGTGAGCTGGTAAAGGCGTTCCAGGGACGGCCTCGAATCGTCTGGGTCATGGTCCCGGCCGGCGACCCCACGAGCGCAACCATCGGGCAGCTCGCCGGCCTGCTCGAGTCAGGGGATGTCGTTATCGACGGCGGCAACACCAACTGGCAGCGCGCGCTCGCTGACGCGGCCGTGCTCAAGCAGAAGGGCGTGCACTACCTGGATGCTGGCACCAGCGGCGGCATCTGGGGTCTGGAGAACGGCTATGGCCTGATGGTCGGCGGCGAGCCCGACATCTACAAGCATTGCGAGCCGCTCCTGCGCGACCTGGCGCCACCCGGCGGTGGACTCGTCCACACCGGCCCGGAGGGGTCGGGACACTTCGTGAAGATGGTCCATAACGGGATCGAGTACGGGCTCATGCAAGCCTACGGCGAGGGCTTCGAGATCATGAAGCGATCGAAGGCCTTTCCCGGCATGAACCTCGCGGCCATCGCCGCCGCCTGGTGCGAGGGAACGGTGATCCGTTCGTGGCTGATGGAGCTGATCGCCAAGGGCTTGACCGAGGACCCGGAGCTGAGCACCTTGAAGGCCTACGTCGAGGACACCGGCGAAGGCCGCTGGACGGTCCAGGCCGCGATCGACGAGGACGTCCCCGCTGCGGTCATCACGCACTCGCTGTTCGAGCGGTTCCGGAGCCGGGACACCAACTCCTTCTCCGACCGCCTGGTCGCCATGATGCGCAAGCAGTTCGGCGGCCACGCGATCCGTCCAGCTGGCCACGGCTGATGCTCTGGTGACCCCTGGCGGTTCCACGGGGACGGTTGAGGCGAACCCGCTCGCCGCCGGTCTCCAGGACTACCGGGTCGTCGACCCGAGCCTGCTGGTCATCTTCGGCGGCAGCGGCGACCTGACGCGCCGGAAGCTCCTGCCGGCGATCTACAACCTGGCGGCGCAGCACCTGCTCCCTCCCGGTTTCGGCGTGGTCGGCGCAGCCAAGGACGACCTCGACGACAAGAGCTACCGAGAGCTGGCTGGAAAGGCCATCCGCGAGTTCTCGCGCACGCAACCCGTCAACGAAAATGTCCTGGCCTCGCTGCTGGACGGGTTTCGGTGGCGGACGCTGACGTTCGACGACAGCGCCGGCTTCGCCGCCCTCGACCGCCAGCTCGACGAGCTCGACCAGGAGCGAGGGACCTCCGGCAACCGGGTCTACTACTGCGCGACGCCCCCGGCGACCTATCCCCTGATCGTCAGGAACCTCGGAACCGCTCAGATGACGCATTCAAGCGGGCGGGGCTGGCGCCGCATCCTGATCGAGAAGCCGTTCGGCAACGACCTGAAGAGCGCTCGCGAGCTCAACGAGATGCTGAGCAAGGTCTTCCGGGAGGACCAGGTCTTCCGGATCGACCACTACCTCGGCAAGGAGACGGTCCAGAACATCCTCGCGTTTCGGTTCGCGAACTCGATCTTCGAGCCGGTCTGGAACAACCAGTACGTGGCCGCGGTGCAGATCACCGTCGCCGAGGAGCTCGGCGTGGAGGGGCGCGGCGGCTACTACGACCGCGCCGGGGCGCTGCGGGACATCGTGCAGAATCACGAGCTCCAGCTCCTGACCTTGGTGGCGATGGAGCCGCCGGTCAGTTTCGACGCAGGCTCGGTCCGGGACGAGAAGGTGAAGGTCTTGAAGGCGGTCAGCCCGCTGGAGGGAAGCGAGGTCGACGAAGGCGTGGTGCGCGGCCAGTACGGACCCGGCTGGGTCCTGGGCGAGAAGGTGCCGGGCTACCGGCAGGAGCCGTCGGTCGACCCGAAGTCGACGACCGAGACGTTCGTGGCGCTGAGGCTGGCCATCGACAGCTGGCGCTGGGCGGGAGTGCCCTTCTACCTGCGCTGCGGCAAGCGGATGCCGAAGCGGTCCACGACGATCCGCATGCAGTTCAAGCGCCCGCCCCATCTGACCTTCGGGCGGCAGGCGATGCGCGACGCCGAGCCCAATGCGATCACGCTCCACATCCAGCCGGACGAGGGCATCACGCTGCGCTTTGCGGCAAAGGTCCCCGCGGCCGGCATCAAGATGCGGAGCGTGAACATGGACTTCATGTACCTGTCCTCGTTCCTGATCGAGGCGCCGGACGCCTACGAGCGGCTCATCGTCGACTGCATGATCGGGGACCCGACTCTGTTCACCCGCAGTGACGAGGTGGAGACCGCCTGGGCGCTGGTCGATCCCATCGAGGAGCGCTGGGCGCAGACGCAGCCCGACTTTCCGAACTACGAGGCCGGCACCTGGGGACCGCTCGCGGCCGACCAGCTGATCCAGCGCGACGGCTTCGAGTGGTACAACCCATGACCAACGCCGAAGCGGTCCGCGAGGAGTGGCGGGGGCCGGTCGAATCGATGTCCCAGGTGCTCGCTCAGATGCGGCGGGTCCGGTCGGCCGTCGCGCGCGAAGAGGGCCCGGCGCTGGACCACATCCGGCCGCGAAACAGCGTCCTGAACCTGGTGGTCGTGGCGCGCGAATGGAGCGGCGCCGAGGAAGCGGCGGCTACGATCGCCCGGCTGGCTGCCGGCCACCCCTGCCGTGCGATCTTCCTGGTCGACGAGCCGGAATCGAAGCGGACGCATATCGAGGCCCGTGTCGCGGTCCAGGCGCGACCGCTGGCGGCCGGCATGATGTGCGAGTACGAGCAGGTCTTCCTGCGCGTCGAAGGGCCGACAGCCAACCACATCCCAAGCCTCGTCGAACCGCTCCTGGAGGGCGATCTGCGAACTGTCCTCTGGTGGATCGGGTCGCCCCCGATCGGCACCAGGCGCTTCGCCGAGGCGGCCGACGTCGGCGAGTACCTGCTGGTCGACTCGGCGCGCTTCGAGCGGCCGTACGAGCAGGTCGTCCAGCTGGTTGCGCTGGCCCGGGGCCGGCGCCCGCGGCTCTGGCTCGGCGACTTCCAGTGGGCTCGCCTGCAGCCCTGGCGCGTCGGCCTGGCCCAGTTCTTCAATCCCGCCGAGCGGCGCGGCTTCCTCCAGGGGATCGGGGCGGTCGGCCTCGACTACGTCGGAGAAGGCCGCGGCAACCGCACCGGAGTGGCGCTCCTGGCCGGCTGGCTGGCCGGTGCGCTGAACTGGAAGCTCACGCGCGCCGTCGGCGGCCGGGGTGGTGTCGTCGTGGCCCACTTCGAGGCGAGAGGCGGCCAGAGAGTCGAGCTGCAGACCCGGCCGGTCAGCCTGGAGGGCCAAGCCCAGGGAGACATCGCGGCCGTCCGGATCGACGCGGTCTGGAATTCCCAGACTCTCAGCCTGGTGAAGCGGCGTGACGCGGAGCGCCCCGATTGCGTCCTGACCGAAGGCACCCTCGGCGGACGAGAGCTGCCAGGCCGCTTGGTGCAGCTTGGCAGCGCCGACGACGCGGTCCTGCTGGCTGAGCTGGTCGCGGCCGGCAAGGACGAGGTCTACACCGGAGCCCTGGAGCGGGCCGGCGAGTTGCTGGAGGCTCTCCGGTGAGAGTGCTGGCCGACGCCCAAGCCGTGGCGCAGGCGGCGGCCGGGGAGATCGCGAAGGCGCTCCGCGGTGGCGCCCGAACGCTGGTGCTGGCGGGCGGCACGACGCCCCGGCGGGCGTATGAGCTGCTGGCCGGCATGGACGTCAAGTGGGGACGCGTCACGGTGCTCTTCGGCGACGAGCGCTGCGTCGCTCCGGAGGATCCCGAGAGCAACTACCGGATGGCGCGCGAATCGCTGCTGGACCGGGTCGCCCCGGCGACCGTTCACCGGATGCCGGCCGAGCTCGGGCCGGAGGAGGGGGCCCGGCTCTACTCGAGCGTCGTGGCCGGGCTCGAACCACTGGACCTGGTCATCCTCGGGCTGGGCCCGGACGGCCACTGCGCGTCTCTCTTTCCCGGCCACCGCGCTTTGCAGGCCCCAGGCTGGGCGGTGGCCGTGCGGGGTGCGCCGAAGCCTCCGCCCGACCGGGTCAGCTTGACTCTCGCCGCGCTTCGCGGTGCCCGGCGCGTGATCTTCTTGGCGACCGGAGCGGAGAAGGCCGAGGCGCTTCGGCGGGCCCATCGCGGCGAAGTGCCGGCGGGGATGATTCCCGGAGCAGAGTGGTTCGTCGATCGGGAGGCGGCCGCGGCGTGACGCGCAAGGTGGAGATCGTCCCCTCCATCCTCTCGGCCGACTTCACCCGGTTGGGCGAACAGGTCGAGGAGGCGGCGGGCGCCGGTGCCGACCGCATCCAGATCGATGTCATGGATGGGCACTTCGTCCCCAACCTGACGATGGGCCCCGGGATCGTGGCGGCTGTCAGGCGCGTCACGCGGCTGCCGCTCGAGGTCCATCTCATGGTGGAGAAGCCCGAGATGTTCCTCGAAGCCTTCGTCGAGGCGGGAGCGGACTACGTGCTGATCCAGGTGGAGTCGACCTATTCGCTCTACCGGTCGGTGAGCCGGGTGGCCGAACTGGGCGCCAAGGCCGGGGTCGTGCTGAATCCCGCCACTGAGGTCTCGGCGTTGACCGAGATCGTCCCCTTCGTGGCGATGGTGAACGTGATGACTGTCGAGCCCGGGTTCGGCGGCCAGAAGTTCATCAAGACCTCGCCTGAGAAGGTGCGCCGCGTCCGTGAGCTGGCGCCAGAGCTGGACATCGAGGTGGACGGCGGCATCGACGCTAAAACCGCCCCGCTCGTGGTCGAGGCGGGCGCCAACCTCCTCGTCGCCGGGAGCGCCGTGTTCGGCTACAAGCAGGGCGTGGCGGCGGGAATCGAAGCGATCCGGCGCGCGGTTGGCTGACGACTTCAAGGCCGCTGCTGCGCGCCGTGCCCTGGAGCTGGTCCGGCCGGGGATGCTGCTCGGGATCGGCAGCGGGTCGACGGCCCGCCACTTCATAGCCGGCTTGCGCGGGCGCGACGTGCGTTGCCTGGCCAGCTCCCGCGCGTCGGCCGACCAAGCGCGCGCCCTCGGTCTTGAGGTGCTGGAGGAGCTCCCGGCGGAGCTCGACCTGGCGGTGGACGGGGCCGATGAGATCGATCCCTCGCTGAACCTGATCAAAGGGCGTGGCGGCGCGCTCTTCCGGGAGAAGCTGGTCGCCCTGGCCGCCCGCCGTTTCGTCATCGTGGCCGACGATTCCAAGCTGGTAGACCAGCTCGGCGTCGGCGTCCTGCCGGTGGAGGTGCTGCCCTTCCTCTGGCCTGACACGGCTCGCCGGCTGGAGAGGTTCGGCGCCTGGCAGCTGCGGGGTGGCCCGGAGACTCCTTACGTGACGGACAACGGAAACTTCATCCTCGACCTGTCGATCTCAGGCGGAGTCGCCGACCCGGCTGGCCTGGGGAGCGCGCTCAAGAGCGTCACTGGAGTCTGCGAGCACGGTCTTTTCACTGGCCTGGCGGCCGCCGCGATCGTGGCCGGCCCGGCGGGGGTCCGGGTCCTGGGGTCCCTCGACGAGCCGGGCTAGAAGCCGACGACGAAACGCGTGACCGAGGGCGGCGCCGGCGCGCCGAGGCAGGCGGGGCGGCTCAGCCCGATCCCGATCGTGAGCACGCCCTCGAAGTCCTGGAGGATCCGGGCCTCCTTGATGACGGAGCCCGCGGGCTTCAGGTCGCGGTTGCCGGCGAAGGTTCCGCTCGGCACGTGGCGGAGCGTGATGCTCGCGCCCGAGCTGCCGGCCAGATGAACGGGCAGTCCGCTCGGCGAGGCGATGAAGTCGGTGGAAGCCTGGGGCAGGACGAGGTAGCCCGGGGTGCTGGTGTCGAAGTCGACCAGGAGCTTGTCGCCGCTCACGCCCAGGCCGGTCAGATGTGCCTGCAGAGGCCCCCCGCCCGAGAGCCGCTCGGAACAGTTGACGGGCGTCGGTGGCGGCGACGGTGCTGGCTTGGCGGCGGTGGTGGGGCCAGCGCCGCAGGCCACCAGCAGCACGCCACCGGCAGCGATAAAGGCACGGAGCAAGACATTCAAGGAACGGCTGGGCACCCGGGAGCTTGCGTAACGCTGGGTAGACTGGGTCGGCGTCGCGGAGAGGTCGCCTAGTCCGGCCGAGGGCGCGGCACTGGAAATGCCGTAGGCGGGCAACCGCCTCGAGGGTTCAAATCCCTCCCTCTCCGCCAGCCCGCCGCGGCGGGCTGCCGGAGACTCAATCCGTGGGGCTGTCGCCCCGCCGTCGCTGCGCGACGGCTCCCCACACGGCGCGCCTCGCGCGCCGGGCCGCCTTTGGCGGCCTTGCTGCCGCTGCGGCGCGGCTGCGATGCGCCCCTGATGTGAAGACGCTCGTCGTCACCGAGTTGCCGGGGCGAGTATTGACTTCAGGTCCACCTGACCCGCCAACTTGGCCCAGTCAAGGTATGTGTCCTTGCGGGCCACCAGGCCATCCCTTACGGTGATCACGTCGCAGCCCTCGCAAGAAAACGGCTTACCATCGACCGTCCCCGACATCACGTATTCGGTCACTAAATGGTCCTGTCCCAAATGAACGCGGGACCGTTCGAACCGCAGGTCGGGAGACAAGGCCAGCGCCGCTCCGATCGCTTCGCGGACAGCTGCGGCCCCGACGGCCGGTGGCCGACCTTCGCCATGGACGTGAAACACCGTGTCCTCCGTGTGGAGGGCGATCACCGCGTCAGGGTTGTGTTCGGCCCACGCCCTGCCGTATTGCGATGCGAGCTCCTGAATATTCACCTGTCACCCTCCGATTAGAAGTCCTGGCCGCGTACGGACACAGCGCGTGTCGCTTTTGGTTCGAAAGTATCTGCCATGCCACGCCCCGCAAATTGCGAACCGCATCTTGCGATCCCGTTTGGCGCGTCCGCCGTCGCAGTTGCGGAAACGAATGGAAAGAGGATAGGTATCTCCAGGAGGTACCAGATGGCGCCCACCAACGCGAGCCGGTTGCCTCCCTCGGGTGGCGCGTTGGACATCACGGGATTCACCGATCAGCGACCAGCCCGCAAGCCTGGACCGGCCGAGTCCTACTGCTCGGGCCTGGTTGTCGGCTCCCAGGAGGTCTACCGCCTCTGCTCGTACCACCTGAGCACGCGCATGGCTCGGAGGGTGTTCCACCGGCTCGGTCTCCCGTCGCCCTCGTCCATCGCGAAGTGCAGCCGGCCGGGATGGGGATTCTCGAGGGGCCAGCGGCCATCCGTGTCGCGCTTGGACTCGACCAGGTCGATGGCCTCGGCCACCCTCTCGTCCGGAACGGCGCCGCTCGCTCGGAGGTGGTCGAGACCGCGGAGCACGTCGTAATGCCAATAGGTCGGGTAGGAGAACTGCGTCCAGGTCGCGGGGCGATCGGTCTTGCGGTCGTGGTTGATCACCTCACCCGTCGACAGCCTGCGGAGCATCCGCCGCGCGAGGAGGTACTCCTCGCCACGGAGGCGGGCGGCCTTAACCTCCGGTGTGCCCCTCGTGGATCGTTCGTACTCCAGCAGGCCCTCCAGCACGTCGATCGTTGTGTGGAACGACCCGCGCGTCGATCCATTCTCCTGCTCGCAGTTCCACCCGCCATCCCTCATTTGCTCACCAAGGAGTCGGTCCACGATGCCCTGGACGTCCTCGCCGAAGTAGGCTCCGATAGCAACGGCCCGGCCGTTGATACACGGCTCCGTCTCGCCCGCGAAGAAGGGCTCGCCGTCGTGCTCCCATCTGACGTGCTCGCGGACCAGCCGGATGGCGTGGCGCGCTCCTGCGCTGGCAGGATCCAGACCGAATGCCCGCAACAGGCTCAAGCTCCAGGTAGTGGAGGTCCACTCGGGAAAGAGGGTGCCTTGCCGCTCGGGTGGCAGTGATTGCCACCAGTTCGCCGCAGCCGTTGACCTAAACGTGGGGACGCCTCCATCCCACTGGCCATCCTGGCGCTGGAGGGCGAGCAACCGTGCGCCCCAGCCCTCGCTGGCGACGCGGGCACGCTCTGCCGCGACGTGTTCCGCGGGCGCGTCGGTAAGGTCACTCATCACCTGCCAGCGGATCGCCGGGTCGGAGTCAAACAGCCACTCGATGACGTCCATTCGGTTCTACATCCTCCGGAGAGAACAGCCCCGGCGCAAATGCAAATTCACGCCCTCACCCTCCCCGGTCAACAAGTTCGAAAAGTATCTGCAAACGTGGCCCAAGCAATTGACAAGCGAACAAATGTACGATAGAATCGACAGATGTTGGGGGAGGGGGGCGTTGCGCCTAACCAGGGTCTCGCAAGGCTCTTCGGCGCTCTGTCTCAGTACGAGCCCGGACCCGACCTTCGGCAGGACCTGCAGCACCTGGCTCAAGTTCGCCATCGCCTCGACCTCTTGATGGCGGAGATGGCGGGCGCTCTCGCCAGCTCTCAGATCTGGGAGGAGGAGGGCTACGTCTCGCCGATCCAGTGGCTGCGTGAAGAAGCCAACTTGCCAACCGGGGTCGCCTGCCAGCACGTCGGCGTCGGACTCAGTCTGGACTTGATGCCGGGTAGCGTCGAGGCCCTGGAACGGGGTGAGATCGGCTTCGGCCATCTGGCCCTGATGGCGGACGCGGCTTCCTTTTATAAGGACGGGCGCTTCAAGGAGGCGCCCTTCCTGGAGAAGGCCCGGCAGCAGAAACGTGAGCCAGTTTCGCAAGACCTGCGACACGCCCGCCACGCTCAAGACCCAACGGGCTTTGCCGAAGCCGAGCGCCAGGCCCACGAGGACCGCTACCTCAAGCTGAGCCCGCAGGAGGACGGCGCCCTGGTGTTGCGTTGGCAGGTCGTCAGAACCAAGGGCGAACGCTGGAAGGCAATCCCGCCGTTACCGCCGAGATGGTATTCAGATCCCGATCCGCCACCTGACTAGTCAGGAGCTACCCGGATCCGGCTTTTGCTGCCCTGTGGATGACCTTCAAGCTGCCGGCGCTTGGGAAGAGCGTTGTCTCGTGGCCGCCCTCCCAGCGGACTCGGTAGTGGATGACCGCCCCGGCCCCGAGGACCTCCAGGACCTCGCCTTCGCGGGCCGGTTGGCCCACCCGCTCCGACTCGACAAGGACGCGATCTCCGACGTTGCAGTCTGCCATCGTCGAACCTCCTTGGTAACCGAGAAGGCTTGATCTTCGCACTGCTCGCGGCTGGTTTTGGTGGCCGGAGCTCAAATCCTTACGCGCCCGCTGGCCGGTGTCGATTTCGGACGATCGTTGTTCGTCGTCTAAGTAGCGGCCGGCAAGGGGTCCGGCTGAGTCGTTCAAGCAGAGGAGCAGCAATCATGGGAAGCCACGTAGTCCACTTCGAAGTCACCGGCAAGGACGGCCCGGCCCTCCAGCGCTTTTACTCGGAAGCGTTCGGATGGAAGCTCGACACCAATAACCCTGGCGGTTACGGGATGGTGCGAGGCAATGAGCAGCCGATCACCGGCGGCATCGGCGCCGCGGCTGAAGGCGCGCCCGGCGGGGTCACCTTCTACGTCCATACCGAAGACGCCAAGGCAACCTTGGAAAAGATCGAGAAGCTGGGTGGGAAGGTCCTGATGCCGCTGACGCAAGTGGCGCCGGAAACCACCATCGCCCTCTTCGCCGATCCCGAGGGTCACGTCGTCGGCCTGATGTAGGTCCTTGCCAGCTGGGGAAGGGTCGCGGACCCTTTCCCGGCAGGGGCGGCCGGCGCCGGCCGGTCAGTGTCCCTGGAAGAGGAGGCCACCCACGTACGTGACCCCGCCCACGATCACTCCGGCCAGCGTCATCTCGAGGCCCGCCGCCCACCAGCTTCGCAGCGTGAAGAGCGACTTCGCGGCGCCGACCAGGAAGTGGGCGACCAGTGACACCGCGGCGGCGACCAGGACGCCGACTGAGCCCCGCAGCCAGAAGAAGGGGATGACCGGGATCATCGCGCCGAGGAAAGTGCTGATGCCTGCTGCGACCGCCGCCTGGACCGGGTTGCCGGCGCCCTCGGCGCTACCGCCGAGTTCCTCTGCTGCCAGCACCTTGAGCATCGCGTCCGGGTCCTCGGACAGCTTCTCCGCGAGCAGGTCGGCTGCCTTCTTGTCGATCCCCTTCAGCTGATAGAAGAGCGAGAGCTCTTCGCGCTCCTCTTCCGGGTGTTCCAGGATCTCGCGGCGCTCCTGCTCCAGGTTGGCGGCCCCAACCTCGCCCTCGGAGCGCTCGGCCAGGAATGCGCCCGTTGCCATGGAGAGCCCGGAGGCAACCGCGCCGGCCAGCCCCGCCGTGAGGACCAGGTTCGACCCACCCGTAGCGCCGGAAACGCCGGACACGATCCCGAAGACCGCCGCCAGTCCGTCATTTGCACCGTAGATCGCGCCCGAGATCCAGCCCGCTCCTGTGCGGTGCCAGCGCTCGCGGCCCAGGATGCGGTCGAGCCTGGCCTGGGCGGGAGAGGCCGTCGCCGCCGGTGGCGGCGGGACGGATTCGCGCATGCCGCGCAGCGACCGCGCATGAGACTGCTCTTCCGCCCGGATCGAGGCAAAGAGCTGGTCGGTCTCGGCGTCGCCGGTCAAGCGCTTGTAGCCGCCAGTGATCTCGTCCTGCTCCGCGGCCTCCATGCGGGCGAGCACCCGGTGCAGCGGCGCCAGGGACGCCTGCAGGCGAAGCCAGGTCGGGAGCTCGACCGCGGACTCGTCCGGGATCGGGGCTCCGAGCTCGCGCAGGCGCTCTTCGATCCGGGCGCGGTGCCGGGCTTCGGCCGCCGCCATCTCGCGGATCAGATCGGCTCGTCGCGGGTCGCGCTCGCGCTCAGCCAGGATCCTGTAGACAGCGCCGGCTCGAACCTCGCCCGCCCAAGCCTGGCGCAGGCGCTCGACGGCTTCTGCGGACTTCAGCCCTTCGCCAGCCAGCCGTCCATTCCGCCGGAGAGCATCCCCGGGTTGGTCTTGCTCTTGATCAGGTACTCGAGCGCCCCGAGCCGGAGGCCGCGCTCGACGAGGTCCTTCTCGGCGTAGTTGGAGAGGATCACCACCGGCAGGTGGCTCGTGCTGTCGTTGGCGCGGATCGCTTCCAGCACCGCCAGCCCGTCCATCTTCGGCAGCCGGATGTCTAGAAAGACCATGTCGGGCGGGTCCTCGCGCGCCATCCGGAGCCCGGCTTCACCGTCGCGCGCGATGGTGACCTGGTAGCCGTCGAGCTGCAGCTTGAGCTGGTACATCTGGGCGACCGCTGGATCGTCTTCGATGAAGAGAACGCGCACGGGCGCGTCCTGCGCATCTGCGTCCACTGCTTAAGTCAGGCTATCAGTTGATGCGACCGATCGCAGTCACGATGGGCGATCCGAGCGGGGTCGGGCCTGAAATCAGCGTGCTGGCGATGACTCACAACTCGCGGCCCGCCAACTGTGTCCTGGTCGGCGACCTGAAACGCCTTGAAACGGCCCAGAAGCTGCTT
The DNA here is from genome assembly GCA_005880695.1 of Chloroflexota bacterium. GTDB lineage: Bacteria > Chloroflexota > Dormibacteria > Dormibacterales > Dormibacteraceae > VBGR01. The sequence continues at coordinate 7,509 of VBGR01000035.1, read as the reverse complement.
GTCGAAACCGGCCGGCTTTCCCGGTCGGTGCGTCCGATCGGTTCACTGGTCGAGGTGATCGATCTGGGCAACGTAGCGGCCGGCCTGCCCTGGGGAGCCAACAGCGCCGAAGCCGGGCGCGCCGGCTATGAATACGTCGAGCGCGCTGCCCGTGCGGCCCTCGCCGGCGACGTGGCGGCCGTCTGCACCGGCCCGATCAACAAGGAGTCCTGGCGCCTGGCGGGCGTGCCGCATACCGGCCACACGGAGGCGCTGGCCGCGCTGGCCGGCAGTGAGCGGTTCGCGATGATGCTCGTCAACGGCGGGCTCCGCGTCATCCATCTCTCCACGCACACGAGCCTGGTCGAAGCCGTGCGCCAGGCGACCACCGAGCGAGCGCTCACCTGCATCGAACTGGCGGCCGCCTTCCTCCGCGCCGCGGGGATCGCTAACTGCCGCATCGCGGTCGCCGGGATCAACCCGCATGCCGGGGAGGCGGGCCTGCTCGGGTCGGAAGACCAGGAGGAGCTGCGCCCCGCCGTGGAGGCGGCGAGGGGCGTGGGCATCGACGCCTCCGGGCCGTGGCCGCCCGACACCGTTTTCGCGCGGGCAATTCTCGGCGAGTTTGACGCGGTGATCGCCGCCTACCACGACCAGGGCCACATCCCGATCAAGATGCTCGGCCTCGACTCGGGCGTGAACGTGACGCTCGGGCTGCCCTTCATCCGCACCTCCGTCGACCACGGGACAGCCTTTGACATCGCGGGCCGGGGCATTGTTCGCGAAGCCAACTTGCTGGCTGCGCTCGATCTCGCCACAAGTTTGGCCGCCGCCGACGAGATCTAGCCAAGCAACCCATTCGTGGGTAACCTTGCGCAGACAAGCGTCCGGCAGTCACGCGTTAGGTAGGGAACTGGGTGGGTTCAGAGGAAAGATCGGAGTCTCGTTTTTGGCTTGCCGCGGGACTCTGGTTCTTGATGGGAATGCTGATCGCGCTCGGGCCCGGGCAGGGTACGAACCTGCTCTCGGGCCTCTTGCCGCATGGCGTTGGACCGAGCCGCCCGGCGGCCCGGATCGTGCAGCAGTCGCCCGTGTCAACGGCCGTCACCAGCCAACCCTTTGAGGTCGTCTCCCGCCAGCAGGCGCTGATCAATGCCGACCGGGCGGCCGCCGGGTTGAGCCCGCTGCACTGGAACGCGTGCCTCGCCGCCGACGCCCATCGGCGGGCCGCACGGCTGGCCGCAAGCCAGGTTCTGGAACCCGGCGAGGGAGTCAAAGCGGTCCTGGCCTGCGGGCTTGGAGCCAGCGCCCACGAGGAGCTCGGCACGGCTGCGCAGGGGATCGACGACGCCGCTCTGAACTCCTCCTTCATGAACAATCCGCAGCAGCGCAAGTTCGTGCTCGGCCCCTTCCACTGGGTGGGCACGGCCTGGGCTCTCGGGCGCGGCGGCATCGCGTACCTCGCCCTCGAACTTAGTTAGCTTCTCTACCCTCGGAGGCGATGGGGCGTCTCCGCGCACTCTTGGTCGATCTGACGCCGCTGCGCGAGTCACGCGACTTTCGCATGCTCTGGGCTTCGCAGGTTGGGTCGCTGATCGGTCGGCAGGTCGTGATCGTCGCGATGCCATACCAGGTCTACGTGGTGACGCGCTCCTCGCTGGCCGTCGGCCTTCTGAGCATGGCCCAGGCGGTCGCCATCGTGGCCGCCAGCCTGTCGGGCGGGGGGCTGATCGACCGCTTCGACCGGCGCCGGGTGCAGCTTGCAGCCAAGTCCGTAGGCGCCTTCATGTCGCTCGGCCTCGCCTTCGGTGCGGTATCCGCTGCAGAACCCGTCTGGCTGATCTTCGTCTTCGGTGCGCTGGGCAGCGGCGCGATGTCGCTCGACCAGGCTGCGAGCAGCGCCACCGTGCCGCGGCTCGTCTCCAGGCGGCTGCTGCCGGCGGCGCTCTCGCTGCGGCAGGTCCTCTTCCAGGGCTCGGCAATCGTCGGCCCGGCCCTCGGCGGCGCCGCGATCGCGAGCCTCGGATTACCTGCCGCCTACGGGCTTGATGTACTCGGCTTCTTGCCCTCTGCGGTCCTGGTGGCCCGGTTGGCGCCGCAGCCGCCGAGCAGCGCCCAGGTCGCACGCGGCTGGCAGGCGCTGCTGGAGGGGCTCAGCTACGTCCGCCGGAGCCGGATCCTGCTGGCGATCTTCATCGCCGACCTCAACGCGATGATCTTCGGGATGCCCACCGCCGTCTTCCCGGCCCTCGCTCTCAGCGTCCTCCGGATCGGGCCGGGCGGCTTGGGTCTGCTCTATTCGGCGCCCGCCGTAGGCGCGCTTGCCGGCTCGCTGCTGAGCGGCTGGGTGACCCGGGTCGAGCGCCAGGGCGCGGTCATCATCGGGGCGATAGCGGTCTGGGGCCTGGCCATTGCCGGCTTCGGCCTCAGCGGTCGGCTGCTCTGGGTCGCTCTTGCGCTGCTTGCGTTGGCGGGCGCCGCCGACCTCATCAGCGCCGTCTTCCGGGGCACCATCCTGCAGTTGACCGTGCCCGACGCGATGCGCGGGCGGATGAGCTCCTTCAACCTCATGGTCGTCACGACCGGGCCTCGCCTCGGCGACCTCGAGGCAGGTGTGGTGGCGGCGCTTTTCTCGCCGGTCGTGTCGGTGGTCTCGGGCGGTCTGCTCTGCTCTCTCGGGATCGTGGTGCTGGCTCTGCTCAGCCCGACGCTGCGCGGTTACCGGGCGAGCGGGCCGGAGCGTCAGCCGACGCCGAGCAGCTCCACCGAGAACACCAACGTCGCTCCGGGCGGGATCGGACCGACACCGCGGTCGCCGTAGCCCAGTGCGGCCGGGATGGTCAGCTTTCGCCGCCCGCCGACGCGCATACCGCGGACGCCTTCGTCCCAACCCTTGATGACCTGGCCGGCGCCGAGCTCGAAGCTGAAGGGGTCGCCGCGGTCGCGGGAGCTGTCGAACTTCTGGCGGCTCGTCAGCCAGCCGGTGTAATGGACCTTGACGCGCTTGCCCGGTATGGCCTCGTCCCCGCTGCCGACTGCCACGTCGACGACCTCCATTCCGTCCGGGCGGGTCTCCGCCGTGCCGGTGGCGTCGAAATCGTCCTGGTTCATGGCACAAGCGTAGTGTCCTGAGGCGCATGGGCAAGGCAAAGTTCGGTGTCTTCGGGCTGGCCGTGATGGGCCAGAACCTGGCTCGGAACATCGCTCGCCACGGCTTCCCGGTCGCCCTCTACAACCGCACCGGAAGCCGTACCGAGCACTTCGTGCAGGAGTTCGGCAAGGAGGGAGACTTCACTCCCGCCGGCTCGCCGGCAGACCTGGTCGCCGCCATCGAGCACCCGCGGCCGATCCTGCTCATGGTCAAGGCGGGCGCCCCTGTCGACGATGCCATCGGCGAGCTGCTTCCGCATCTGGAGGCGGGCGACATCGTGATCGATGGCGGCAACTCCTTCTTCCGAGACACCCAGCGCCGGACGCGGGAAATGGAAGCGAAGGGCCTGCGGTTCATCGGCGCCGGCGTGAGCGGCGGGGAGGAGGGGGCGCTCGAAGGCCCGAGCATCATGCCCGGCGGGACACGGGAAGCCTACGCAGAGGTGGAGCCGATCCTGTCGGCGATCGCCGCCCAGGTCGACGGCACTCCCTGCTGTGCCTACATCGGCCCTGACGGGGCCGGGCACTACGTGAAGATGGTTCACAACGGAATCGAGTACGCCGACATCCAGCTGATCGCCGAGAGCTACGACCTGCTCCGCCACGCGACTGGGCTCGAGTCAGGCGAGCTGGCGGACGTCTTCCGGACCTGGAACGAAGGCGACCTGGAGTCCTACCTGATCGAGATCACCTCCCAGGTGCTGGCGAAGGTCGACGCCGGCAGTGGCCGGCCGCTGGTCGACGTGATCCTGGACGAGGCGGCGCAGAAGGGGACCGGCAAATGGAGCTCGCAGTCGGCGCTCGACCTTGGCGTGCCGACGACGTCCATCTCCGAAGCGGTTTTCGCGCGCTTTCTCTCGGCGGAAAAGGAGCAGCGCGTGGCGGCCTCGAGGGTATTGCCGGGCCCCAACGGTGGGCGCCGATCGCCTGAGACGATCGTGGACGCTGTCCGTGACGCGCTCTATGCGTCAAAGATCGTCGCCTACGCCCAGGGTTTCGAGCAGCTGGCGGCCGCCTCGCAGGAGGAGGGCTGGGAGCTCGATTTAGGCACCCTGGCAACGATCTGGCGAGGCGGCTGCATCATCCGGGCGCGTTTCCTGAACCGGATCCGCGACGCCTACGCGGAGGACCCCGAGCTCCAGAACCTCCTCCTGGCGCCGTATTTCGTGGAGGGCTTGAGTCGTTGCCAGCAGGCCTGGCGCGAAGTGGCCGCGCTGGCTGTCGAGCTGGGGATCCCGACGCCGGCCTTCTCCTCCGCGCTCGCCTACTACGACGGCTACCGGCGGGAGCGCAGCCCGGCCGCCTTGATCCAGGGCTTGCGCGACTTCTTCGGGGCGCACGGCTACCGCCGCATCGACCGGCCGGGCGACTTTCACACCCGCTGGGCTCAGGACGGCAGCGAAGTCCAGCTCTAGCGACTTTCGCCGAGTGACCTTTTAGCTTCGGAAACGCGTTCCTGGTGCTAGGATTCCGTGGCCGCGGGGAGAGGTAGGTGCCTCACTCCCCGAGCCCGCCCGCTATGAGCGCCCAGCACAACACGCAGGAGATCGACCTCCGAGGTATGCCGAAGCTCGCGCTCGGCACCCAGCGGATCGATGTCAGCGTTCACCTCCTCGGCGGGCAGATCATCGAAGGCCAGTCCGAGGCGATCGGCCTCGTCCGCCAGGGCTATCCCATCTACGCCAGCAGCGCCCATCGCGAGCTGACCTGGATCCCGCTCGCCAACATCAAATACGTCGCGCTTGGATCGATCCGGTCGGGAGGGCTCGATGAGGATCCCGGCGACGACACCGACGACCGCAAGGGCCTCATGGGCTTCCGTGACGGCGACAACATCCAGGCGTACCTCTCCTCGCTGCCCTCCGGCTCGGAGGGGTTCACGGTCCGGATGCGGGTGCCCGAAACGGAGTTCGTGATCCCGGCCGTGGTCTCCAACAGCGCGCTCCTCGAGATCCGTTTCGTGGACCGTTGGGGCGTCGGCCTGAACCAGTGGATGACCGCTCCCCGCCGCCGCCGGACCGACCAGCTCGGTGAGCAGCAGGCTTCGGACGCGACCGACGGACGGTCGCGCATCATGCAGCTGGCGAGCCTCTACCGGGATCGCCTCTCCCAGATCAAAGACGCCGATCTCTCGATGGGCGATATCGACTCCTTCGCGCGGGCTGTCCGGCTCCACGTGGACCGGCTCCTGGAGGAAGACCAGCTCACGCTCACGATGGCCGAGCGGACCGATCTCCTGGAGAACATCCTGCTCACCGCCGTCGGCTACGGGCCACTCGACCACCTGCTCCGGGACAGCTCCGTCAGCGAGATCATGGTCAACGGCCCCGACCAGGTCTACGTCGAGCGCAACGGCATGATCCAGAAGGTCGAGGACGCCAAGTTCGACGACGAGAACCAGCTGCTGGAGACGATCCGCCGCATGGTCGCCATCACCGGCCGCCACATCGATGAGCTGAGCCCGATGGTGGACGCCCGGCTGCCCGACGGGAGCCGGATCAACGCCATCATCCGGCCGGCCTCGATCCTCGGCCCGTCGCTCACGATCCGAAAGTTCCGCGACTTCGTGATGGACGTCGACGACCTCCTCCGGGAGGGCAGCTTGAGCCCGGCCATGGCCGACTTCCTGCGCGCCTGCGTCGTCGGCCGCATGAACATCCTGGTCTCAGGCGGCACCGGCGCCGGCAAGACCACCACACTGAACGTCCTCTCGTCGTACATCCCCGAAGTGCAGCGCGTCATCACGATCGAGGACGCGGCCGAGCTCCAGATCCAGCACCCACACGTGATCTCGCTCGAGCACCGCCCGCCCAACGTGGAGGGGAAGGGCGAGCTGACGATCCGCCAGCTGGTTCGCAACAGCCTCCGCATGCGGCCCGACCGGATCGTCGTCGGCGAGGTCCGCGGCGGCGAGGCCCTGGACATGCTGCAGGCGATGAACACCGGCCACGACGGGTCGATGTCGACCATTCACTCCAACTCCGCCCGTGACGCGCTCTCCCGCCTGGAGACGATGGTGATGATGGCCTCGATCGACCTCCCCTACGAGGCCGTCCGGGCGCAGGTGGCCTCGGCCATCAACCTGCTCGTCCACCAGGCCCGCATGCCCGACGGGCGGCGCAAGATCGTCCAGGTCGCCGAGGTTCTCGGCTACGACGCCAACGGCCCGATCATGCGCGACATCTACGTGCTCGGCATGGGCGCGGACCTGCATCTCGAGTACAACGCCACCGGCTACATCCCGAAGCTGCTCGACAAGGCGGCTTTCTACGGCGTCCAGGTCCCCGACCGGCTCTTCGACCCGGAGTTCGCCAGGTTCATCCCGGCGGGGTCGGAAAGCATGATGCCGGTGATCAAGGATCCGCTCCTCACGGACGAAGGCACGAAGGCGGCCGCCCCGACGGTTCGCGAGGTCGTCGTCGTCCCCTTCAGCTCCGACCGCCAGCAGCCGCCTCCTCTGCCGAAGGCGCTGGAGCAGATGTATGGCAATGCTGGCGGCTCCCCCGCGGAGCAGCTGGCCAAGCAGATCGTCGCGGCGTCGCCGGGGCTGCACGAAGAAGTCCGGGACCTGCTCTCCGCCGCCAAGCAGGCGATGGGGGGCGGAGCCGCGGTCGAGGGGTCGGCGGCGGAGCAGGTTTTCGTGCCGCTCTGGAACCTGCCTGCCAGCGAGCAGCCCGGCCGCCGCAATCCGCGCGCCACCCGCACGAATGCGCGCCGCAGCGTCCAGTCGGTAATTGAAAGCCTGGTCGTCTACCTCGGGTTGGAGGCGCGCCTGTCAAGGGCCGTGATGGAAGCGTTCAACGGCTTGAACGTTCGGATCCGGGCCTACGCAGACATGGCGCGGATCAGCCCGACCACCGCCAGCCGCGACCTGAGCCGCGCCGCCCAGGCCAAGCTGCTGGTCGCCGACCGGCATCCGCAGCTGGGTGTGACCTACCGTGCTAACGCCTTCCTCCTGCAGGCTGTCGCCTACGGGCTGAACCTGCAGTTCGGGCAGGACGAGGCGATCACGGCGGATACGATCTTGAGCAAGGTCTTTCAGGCGATGGAGCGCGTCCAACCCCCGCCCGCGCCCAGGAAGGCTCCAGCTCCTAGGAAGCTGGCCAAAGTGGGCGCCACACGACGTTCAGCGCGAGCCGCCCGTGAGGTTGAGCCAGTGGCCGAGCCAATCGAACCCGCCGCCCTGGCGGCCGAGCCCGCCCCAGAGCCAGTCGAGGCTGTCGCCTGGCCTTACACGCCAGTTCCAGACGCGGAGCCGCTTTCAACAGGCGAGCCGGAGGAGCCGCACGGGGAATTGCTGTTCGACGAGCCCAGGGCTCACGTCGATGACCTCGAGCCCGTGGGGCTCGAGATGGATGACCTCGAGCCGGTCGCGGTCGA
>VBGR01000022.1 GCA_005880695.1 Chloroflexota bacterium | reverse complement strand
GGAGTCGCCATATTGGATCGCGACCTTCGCCGATCCCGACGACAACTACTTCCAGCTCATGAGCCCGATGTAACCGATTTCCTTTCGTCGCCCGCCGCATCAGTAGAGAGTGCGGCGGTTCGCGGCCGACGATCAGGCCTTTCGCTTACCTATTCCGCTGTCCACTGACCTCAAGGCCCTACCGGACCACCTCGTAGATGAGAAGAGCGAGATCGTCGACCGTCCTGGTGCTGACGAGGCGCATGGGTTTCTTTTCACTGCTATCGCCGAAGAGGCGCTCGCCGGCCCCAAGCACGACTGGGTAGATCATCAGGCGCAGCTCGTCCACAAGGTCGTGCTCCATAAGCGAGTGCCAGAGTTGGAAGCTAGCGGCGACAAGGATTTCGCCATCTAGCTCTCGCTTCAGCTTCGAGACCTTGTTGATTACGTCGCCCCTTATTACCGTCGTGTTGTTCCAGACGGGAGCATCGAGAGTCGAGGAAACGACGTACTTGGGAAAGCTGTTCAACCTGTCCGCGAACGGGCCACTTCGGGATGGCCACCGCGCGGCCAAGAACTCGTAGCTCCGCCGGCCCAGCAGAAAGGCCTTTGCGCCCAGCGCCTCGTCGAGCGCAACTTTGGCCGCCTCGTCGCGACCCTGGCCGCCGATAAGACCGACCCAGCCGCCGCGGCTGAAGCCCTCGACGCCCGCCGGATCCTGGATGACTCCGTCGAGCGAGACGTTCTCACTGACAACAATCCTTGCCGTTGCGCTTCTCCTTGCCGCTGGTCGGCTAGGCAGATCGACGTATAAGAAGATTCGCCTAAACCTCGACGCGCCTACCAAATTGGTTCACAACTTGATTCTCTCGCGGGTAAAACGATCCGCGAGCCCGCATTTCGTCACCGCCGTATCACAGCCGTATCACGCATTCGCGGCACCGGGCGGCTATAGGGGATCACCATAGGACACCGAGCTGGTCGAGTTTCGTATTCGCGAGGACGACGCTGGAGTCTGTCGGACACCGGAGGCCACGTCCCCGCCACGGTTCGGGACCGGCGAAGTTATCGAGATGATTAGTGGGGACAACCCCCTGGTTCAAACTGAGGGCTGAATTGAAGAGTAGCGACCTGCTGGTTGACGCGTTCAGTCGCATACCCGATCTCGTGCACGATGTGATCGACGGCTTGGCTCCCGAGCAGCTGACCGCTCGACTCGACAATGAAGCGAACTCGATCGCGTGGTTGGTCTGGCATCTGAGCCGGATCGAGGACGATCATGTCGCTGAGGTGGCGGGCCGGGCACAAGTCTGGATGGCTAACGGGTGGGCGCGCCGGTGGGGCCTGCCGTTTGACAGCGCAGATACTGGCTATGGACACGGCGCCCGGGAAGTTGCGGCAGTCACCGGCGATTCTGATCTGCTGCTCGGCTACTTCGACGACGTACATAAGATGACGACTCAATTCGTTCGTGGATTGGCCGATCAGGACCTCGACCGTATCGTCGATGAACGCTGGGATCCGCCTGTTACTCTCGGGGTGCGCTTGGTGAGCGTCGCTGGCCACAACTTCGAGCAGGCCGCGCAAGCCGCCTATGTCCGCGGCATCCTCGAGCGTAAGGAGCCACCGCGGGCTCCCTAGGCCAACTGAATGACGAGGGGATGACCATGGTCGTGGTGACGCACGAAATGGGATTTGCTCGCGAGGTCGGCGATACGCTCGTGTTCATGGATGGCGGAATCATCGTCGAGGCAGGTAAGCCCCGTGATGTGCTAACCAATCCGGGACATGAAAGGACGCGGTTGTTTCTATCCAAAGTCCTCTGAGCTGGGTCTCTTCTCGCACGGTGTTGTGAGAGGACCGTCCGTTACGACCTGGCTTGCCGTTTGGCGGAAAGGCGACTGGACCGGCGGACCGGCGCCGGGGGCGTTTGCCGGAATCCGCTGGTCGCTACCTTGAGCGTCGCGGGGCCCCGGTCGCACGCTAGGCTGCCACCGTGCGCCTGACCCGACTTGGGATCGCCGTCGCGGCGAGCATAACGCTGCAAGTTGTAGGCGCGGTGCTCGCCATCCAGCAGCGACTGGCCTATGGATTCGGCGGGCACGGAGATCCAAACCAGGTGGCGCGCGACTTCGTTCTCGGCGGCGGGACGGCCGAGTCGCCGTCTGTCGTGTTTCTGGTGCTCCTCGTTCTGGCGGCCGTGCTGGCGGCGGTCCGCGGTAGGGTCGGTGTCATCGCCTGCGTTGCCGTGTCAGCCCTGAGTGTCCTTGAGGTGATTGGGTTCCTTGGAGAGCCACATACCTGGCGCACTTTCTCCCTCGGCAGCCTAGAGCCCGGCTGGGCCGCCTACGAACTTCTCGCGCTCGCCTCGCTTGTGGCGATGTTCCTATTGGCCGTGCGGGAACTGGCGGTGCGCCGGCGGCTACAGCCAACAGCTCACGACGCGGAGCGACAACCAAAGCTTTGACACCGCTGGGATGCGGTCGGCTTCTTCGGCATCTTCACCTGCAAGGCTGAGCCATCTCGACCAACCCCAGAGGTTGTTTGGTTGTCGCGTGGCCATCGCAGTTGCAACTTTGTCGCAAGAGCGGTTAGCCTGGCGGGGGATGGCGCTGGGGCTCCGCAACCTTGCTCGCGGCTTCGATCCGGCTGAGCGAAGGCGGCTCGCCGGGTTCTTCGCGGCGATCCTCGCGCTACACGTTCTCGGCTGGGGGCTGCTTCTCGCCTACGGCATCGGCAACATCGCCTTTCTGGCGCTCGGGCCGGCCGCCTACGTGCTCGGGCTCCGGCACGCCTTCGACGCCGACCACATAGCGGCGATCGACAACACGACGAGGAAGCTGCTGCAGGAGCAGAGGAAGCCGATTGGAGTGGGGTTCTTCTTCTCGCTTGGCCACTCCACCGTCGTCTTCTTGATCGCCGTCGGCCTCGGCTTGGCCGTGCGCTGGGTCGTCAGCGGAGTCCTCAACGACAACGGCCAACTGAAGGCCATCGGCGGCCTGGTCGGGACGGGTGTGAGCGGCTTCTTCCTGCTCCTGATCGGCGTGCTGAACCTGTTCGTCCTGCTCGATATCGTCCGCGTCTACCGCAGGCTCCGGCGGGGCGAGTACGACCGCGGTTCGCTGCAGCAGGAGCTGATCGCGGGCGGGCTTTTGACCCGGCTCTTCGGACGGCTCTTCAAGGTGGTCAGCGAAAGCTGGCACATGTATCCGATCGGTTTCCTCTTCGGGCTCGGCTTCGACACCGCGTCGGAGGTCGCCTTCCTTGCCATCAGCGCCGGGGCCGCCGCCCAGGGGATGCCACTGGGGGCGATCGTGAGCCTGCCCCTGATCTTCGCCGCCGGCATGTCGCTGATGGATACGACGGACGGCGCCTTCATGGCCAAGGCCTACTCCTGGGCCTTCTCGCACCCGATTCGAAAGGTCTTCTACAACCTGACGGTGACGGGGCTGAGCGTGTTCGTGGCGCTGTTCGTGGGCATGGTCGAGGTGACGCAGATCCTGATCCAGGCCGGGAACCTGAGGGGCCAGCCCTTCGACGCCATCGCGGGCCTCAACTTCGGCCAGCTCGGTTTCGTGATCGTCGGCGCGTTTGTCGTGACCTGGGTGGCGGCCTTCGCGATCTTCAAGTACCGGCGGATCGAGGAGCGCTGGGGCTCAACCCTGGAGCTCGGCGACTAACCCAGCCGCCAGGGCTTCGGGGGCGAGGCGGAACTCCGACCAGCGTTCGTCCGAGCCGTTGACCCGAGCTTCGAAGGAGAGATGCTCCTCGTCGCCCGGGTGGCAGCGCGCCAGCAGCTCGGCGGCCGGCACCAGCCAGACTGGCCCCAGCGGCGCGTCCGGCGCTCTGTAGCAGAAGACGAATCGGAGGTGCGGGTCGGGAGAGAAAGTGCGCCGTCGGACCTGGAAGCGGACGTGATCCGGCAGGTCGAGCGTGAACGTGCCCTTCACCTGGAGGTAGAGGGATGACGCGGAGCCCGACAGCTGGACCAGCAGGTCGCGGCCGGCGAAGTCGACTGCCGGGCGGTAGAGCACCAGCCGGTCGGTGGCCCCGAGCAGCGCCGCCGTGATCGCCGCCTCGAAGTAAGCGCCTTCCT
>VBGR01000006.1 GCA_005880695.1 Chloroflexota bacterium | reverse complement strand
GGGGACGTCCTGCGAATGCGGGCGGACCAGCTTCCGCATGCGCTGCCTCGGCCGGCGCGACGACATGTTCATTGTCCGCGGCGTCAACGTCTACCCGTCCGCGATCCTGGCCGTGGTCGGCGACTTCCGGCCCAGAGTGACAGGACGCGCGCGCGTGGTGCGGCGCGGGGGCGAGGTGAGCGTCCAGCCGCCGGTTCCGATCGAGGTCGAGGTCCCGGACGGATCGGCGCCGGCGGACGCCTTGGCGGCGGACCTCGAAGCCGCCATCCGGTCTCGCCTCACCTTCCGGGCCAAGGTCGAGCTGGTCGCAGAGGCGAACTTCGGCGACAGCGCCTACAAGACCAGGCTCAGCGTGACGCGCGAATGAGCAAGCCGCCGGACCGCAAGCGCCTGCGCTCCGACCTGGGCTGGAGCAGCGCCGACCGCATAGTCGTCCGCGGCCACGACCTGGTCGATCTGATCGGGAAGGTCTCGCTCGGCGACATGGCGTTCCTGGAGCTGAAGGGGAGGCTGCCGACCGCTCAGGAGTCCGAGGTCTTCAACGCCCTCGCCGTCACGCTCGTCGAGCACGGCCTGACGCCCAGCGCGCTCGCCAGCCGGCTCACCCTGCTGGGGGCGCCGGAATCGCTCCAGGGCGCGGTCGCCGCCGGGCTGCTCGGGCTGGGGGACCGCTTTGGCGGACCTGTCGAGGAGGCGGCGCGGACACTCCAGGAAGCCCTCGCCGGGGCCGACAAGCAGACGGACCTGAGCGGCGTGGCGCGCGCTATCGTCGAAAGGCACAAGAGCACTCGCCGCCCCATCGCCGGCCTCGGTCATCCCGTGCACCGCGACGTCGACCCGCGGGCCCCCAAGCTCTTCCAGGTGGCCGCCGCCAACGGTTTCTCGGGCCGCCACGTGGAGCTCATGCAGCTGATCGCGGACGAGGCCACGCGCGCCTACGCACGGCCGCTGCCGGTCAACGCGACAGGCGCCATCGGCGCCATCGCCAGCGAGCTCGAGATCCCCTGGCAGGTCTGTCGCGGCCTGGCCGTGATGGCCCGCGCCATCGGCCTCGTCGCGCACGTCCAGGAGGAGCTCCAGGACCCGATCGCGGCGGAGATCTGGCGGCGCGTCGAAGACGAGTCCTCGGAGCATCTCCGCCCGTAGGCTACGGTTCGAGGGGGAAGTAGCAGGCGGCGCGATGCTCGCCGACCTGAACTGTGTCGAGCGGCGGCTCCGACTCGGCACAGCGGGGCTGAGCCTTGAAACAGCGGGTCCGGAAGCGGCAGCCGCTGGGCGGGTCGATTGGAGAGGCAACGTCGCCTTTCAAGATGATGCGTTCCCGGCCACGCTCCACCGCTGGGTCCGGGATGGGAATCGCCGACAGAAGCGACGCCGTGTAGGGATGCCGCGGCGCACGGTAGAGCTCTCGCGCGGCGGACATCTCGACGATCTTGCCGAGGTACATGACGGCGATCCGGTCCGAGATGTGCTTCACGACTGAAAGGTCGTGGGCGATGAACAGGTAGGTCAGCTTGAACTGCTCCTGGAGCCGCTCCAGGAGGTTCACGATCTGGGCCTGGATCGACACGTCGAGCGCCGAGATGGGCTCGTCGCAGACGATGAACGACGGGTCCACGGCCAGCGCGCGAGCGATGCCGATGCGCTGCCGCTGACCGCCCGAAAACTCGTGCGGGTAGCGGCCGGCGAGTGCGGGCGAGAGCCCCACCACGTCCAGCAGCTCGGCGATCCGAGCCTGGCGCTGGCGAGCGCCCTGGTGGAGGCCGTGGATTTCGAGCGCCTCGGCCAGGATGCCACCGACCGTCTGGCGGGGATCGAGCGAGGCGAAGGGGTCCTGGAAGATCATCGCCATCTCTCGCCGCATCCGACGCATGCCGGCCGGGCCGAGCCTGAGCAGGTCCTTCCCCTTGAACAGGATCTGGCCCGCGGTGGGCTCTACCAGCCGCAGCAGCGAACGGCCTAGGGTCGACTTGCCGCAGCCGGATTCGCCCACCAGGCCGAGCGTCTCGCCCCGCCGGATTTCGAGGTCGACGCCGTCGACGGCGCGGACCTGGCCGGTAGTGCGCTGAAGCACGCCGGAGCGGACCGGAAACCAGGTCTTGAGCCCGCGCGCCTCGAGCAGCGCCTCAGGCACCGGGTTCGGTCAGCTCATCCCCCGCCTGAGTCACCCAGCAGCGCGCGAGCTGGGCTCCCTTGACGGGCAGGAGCTCCGGCTCCTCCTTGCTGCACTGCTCGATCGCAAACGGGCAGCGGGGGTTGAACTTGCAGCCTGGGGGCAGCTGGAGCATGTCCGGCGGCGCCCCTTCGACCGGCCGGAGCGGCTTCCCGCTCTCGTCGTCGAGCCTCGGGATCGAGTGCAGCAACGACCAGGTGTAGGGATGCTGAGGATGCGCGAAGACATCGCGCGTCGGGCCCTGCTCGACCACCCTGCCGGCATACATCACGACGACCCGCTCGCACATGCCGGCCACGACGCCGAGGTTGTGGGTGATCAGGATGGTGGCGGTCCCGAACTCGCGGTTCAAGGTCCGCAGCAGCTCCAGGATCTGGGCCTGGATGGTGACGTCCAATGCGGTCGTCGGCTCGTCAGCGATGAGCAAGCTCGGCTCGGTGCTGAGGCCCATCGCGATCATCGCCCGCTGTCGCATGCCGCCGGAGAACATGTGGGGATACTGGGAGACGCGCCGCGCCGCCTCCGGGATCCCGACTCGACTGAACATCTCGACCGCCTTGGACATCGATTCCCGCCCGCCTGTCGCCCGGTGCAGGCGGAGCGGCTCGCCGACCTGCCACCCGACTTCGAAGACCGGATTGAGCGACGTCATCGGGTCCTGGAAGATCATCGCGATCTCAGCGCCGCGAATCTCCTCCATCTCGCCCTCGGACAGGGCCAGCAAGTCTCTGCCCTTGAACCGGACCTGGCCGTTCGTCACTCGGCCAGATCGTGGCAGTAGTCGAAGTATCGAGAGCGCCGTCATCGTCTTCCCGGACCCAGACTCGCCGACAATCCCGAGGGTCTCGCCGGAGTCGACGTGGAAGGAGACGCAGTCGACGGCGGTCAGCACCCCGTCACGGAGCTGGAGCTCTGTCCGCACGTTCTGGAGCTCCAGGAGGTGAGCCTTGGCGCCGCCTGGCATCAGCTGCGTAGCCGGGGGTCGAGCGCGTCCCGAAGCGCGTCGCCGAGGAGGTTGAAGCTGTAGACGCTGATCGAGATGCCGAGCCCTGGCGCGATCGCCAGCCAGGGGTCGTTGGAGAGGAAGCGGGCGCCCGCGTTGATCATCTGGCCCCAGTCCGGCGTCGGCACCTGGGCGCCCAGTCCCAGGAAGGAGAGGGTCGCCTCGGCCAGGATCGCAAAGCCGGCCGAAAGCGAGACCTGGACCAGAACCGGGTTCAGCAGGTTGGGGACGATGTGGCCGAGGACGAGTCGCAGTGGCTTGGCACCGAGAGACCGCGTCGCGGTCACGAACTCCATCTGTCTCAGTTGCAGGGTTTGGGCTCGCACCAGGCGCGCATAGACGGGGATGCCGACAATTCCGATCGCGATCATCGCATTGGTCAACGAGGGGCCCAGGCCGGCCACGATCCCGATCGCCAGGATCAGCGCCGGAAAGGCGAGCAGGGCGTCGATCAGTCGCATTAGCAGGAGGTCGGTGAGCCCGCCCTTGTAGCCGCTCACGAGGCCGATCAGGCCGCCGGCGACGAGCCCGACACCGACGGCCACGAAGGCCACGGGAAGGGAGACCCGCGCGCCCCAGATGATGCGGCTCAAGAGGTCGCGGCCTAGCTCGTCGGTGCCGAGCACGTGCCCGGAGGTGAAGGGCTTCAGATAGGCGTTGTCAGGTTCGACGGCCAGAGGGTCGTGGGGCGAGATGATCGGCGCGAGGAGCGCGACCAGAAAAAGAAGCGCCACCAGGCCCGCCGACAGCGCCACTCGCGGGTATCGCCGGAGCAGCTCGACCGGGTCGATTCGGCCGCGCAGCGTGGGCTCGGCGGCTGCGACCAGGGCAGGCGCGTTGCTCATGCGTAGGAGATCCGAGGGTCGAGCCAGCCGTAGACCAGATCGACCAGCAGGTTGGCGAACATGTAGGAGAAGGCGGCCAGAAGCACGATCCCCTGGACGACCGTGTAGTCGCGGTCGAAGATCGATTCCACCGCCAGGCGGCCCACACCGGGCCAGGTGAAGACGGTCTCGGTGACGATGGCGCCCTCGATGATCCCTCCGATCTGGAGACCGACCACGGTCACAACAGGGATGAGCGCGTTCTTCAGGGCGTGCGCGAAGACTACCCGGCGCCAGGACGCTCCTTTGGCGCGTGCCGTCCGGATGAAGTCGTGATTCAGGACCTCGATCATCGAAGAGCGGGTGAAACGCATGTTGATCGCGGCGCCCGCGGTGCCAAGCGCGATGGCCGGCAGCAAGACGTGGCGGAGGCTCTCGTAGGGATCCCGGGTGAGGGGCACGTAGCCGCCAAAGGGGAACAGGTGTAGCGACACCGAGAGCACGAAGATGAGCACGATCCCGATGAAGAAGTTCGGCACCGACACGCCGCCGACCGTGAAGCCCGTCGCCAGGTGGTCGGCCACCGAACCGCGGCGGACCGCCGCGATCGTGCCGAGCGGGATGGCCACCAGAAGCGACCAGAGCAGTGCCACGACTCCGAGCTCGAGCGTCGCCGGAAGCCGCTCCAGGATGGCGTCGGACACAGTCTGGTGGGTGATCACCGACCGTCCGAGGTCGCCACGGGCGAGGCGGCCGAGCCAGATGCCGTACTGGACGTAGAGAGGCTGGTCCAGCCCGAGCTCGTGGTGGATGGCCGCGATGGCCTGGGGCGAGCGGTCCTCGCCCAGCAGCACGAGGGCAGGATCGCCGCGTGAAAGGTGGATCAGCAGGAAGACACCGACCGTGACCAGGAAGGCGACCGGCAGCATCAAGAGGAGCCGGCGCAGGACATAGGTCGTCATGCCGGTGGCCTTCCCGAGCCTAACGCGCTTTGCTTAGCCCTTCCAGACCTCCGCCATCCGGATCATCAGGTCGGGGTAGAGCGTGAAGTCGTGGATCTTGTTGTCCGAGATCTGGGCGCTGGTGCCGAAAAAGCTGAATACGTAAGGCGCATCCGTGACGATCTGCTTTTGCGCGTTGTCGTAGTCCTGCTTGCGCTTCGTCTGATCGGTCGTCGTGCGCGCGTCGTCCAGCCAGCCATCCACCTGCGCGTTGCTGTACACGCTGTCGTTGAAGTCCCCGCCGGTATGCCACCAGGCGTACATGTTGCCGTCCGGATCGACGCGACCCGACCAGTTGACGTTGCAGGCCTGGAACTGGTGGTTCTGGCACTCCTGCTGGTACGTCGCGAAGTCCTCGCTCTGGACCTGCATGGTGATCCCCGCTTTCGTCAGCTCCGCGGCCATGAGCTGGGCGAGCTGCTGGAGAACTGGGTCGGCGGTCGTCTTGTAGGTAAAAGTGAAACCGGTGGCCATGGATTTCGCTTTAGCGGCGTCGCCGTGATCGAACACCTTCTCGCTGCCGTCGAACGCCCAACTCGAGGGTGGGATCGGCCCGTAGGCGACCACCCCGATGTTGAAGTAGACGTTCTTCAGGATCGCGTACTTGTCGACTGCCAGGGCGACGGCCTTTCGCTTGGCCGGGTCGTTGAATGGTGGTGCGCTCGTGTTGAGCTCCATCCCGTTGAAGCCGAGCGCCGGCATGTCGCGATAGACGAAGTTGGAGTCTGCTTTGAGCCCGGCGACGTCCTTGGACGAGATCGTGCGAGCCACGTCGATGTCGCCGGTCTTGAGCGCCGCCAGGATCGCGTTGACGTCGGGGATCGCGCGGTAGGTCAGGCCGTCGAGGTGCGGCAGTCCAGGCTTCCAGTAGGTGGCATTCTTCTTGAGCGTCAGATGGTCGTTGCGCTTCCACTCGACGAACTGAAAAGGTCCGCTGCCGGCCCCGACCGGGCTGAGCGAGAAGTTCTGGCCGCCCGCCTTCAGGGCTGCCATCGAGAGCATCATCCCGGCGCGGTCCACCAGCGTTGCCAGCAAGGTGGCGTCGGCCTTCTTCAGGTGGAAGGTGACGTGCGTGGAATCGACCACCTCGACCGTGTCGACGCTGGCGAGGTCTGATTTGCGCCGGGAGTTGGCCGCGGTCTTGTAGCGCGTGACGTTGTCCTTCACCGACTGGGCGTCGAACGGCGTCCCGTCGTGGAATTTCACCCCTGACTGGAGTGTGAACTTGTAGGTAACTGGGTCGGCGACATCCCACTGCTTCACCAGCCCCGGTTTGATGACGAGCTTCGGATCGATCGTGAAGAGCGAGTCGTACATGTTGTAGAAGACCTCGCGCTCGACCAGCAGCGAGGAGTCGAGCGGGTCGAGGGTCCGCAGCTCGTTCTCGAGAGCGATCGTGGCGCTGCCGCCGTTTTTGGGTGTTGTGGACTGGCTGGTGCCGTTCTGGCCGCCACCGCAGGCCGCAGCCATCAGAAGACAGAGGACGACGACGATGGTTCGCCTCATCTCACTTCAAACTCCTCCTGCGGGCGGACGCGACTTCTCTTAACCGTACGGTCACGGGTTACGGCAAGTCCAGCGTCGACAGGAATCGGGGAGCACGGCGGGCCTTGGTCAGCTGCTCGAAGGCGAAGGCCATCCCCAGCAACGCAGCCTCACTGCCGGGGCCCGCGAAGAAGGCCAATCCGAGCGGCAGCGCGTCAAAAGCACGGCCCGCGGGCACGGTGACGATCGGGTAGCCGGCCATCGCGGAGGGCTGCGTGCAGCCGCCGATGTTGCGGTCGCCGTTCACCGGATCGATGACCCAGGCGGGTGGGCGGCTGGGCGCCACCAGCGCGTCCAATGAGTGGCTCTCCAGGGTGGCGTCGATGCCTTCGGCACGCGACAGCCGTTGCGCCTCAGCGAGCGCGTCAAGGTACTCGCGCTCCTGGAGGCCGCCCTTCTCCTGCGCTTCTTCGAAGAGCTCCTGCTGGAAATACGGCATCTCCTCCGCCGCGTGCTCCTGGTTGAAACGGATCAGGTCGGCGAGCGTTCGGGGCCCGCCGCCCTCGCGCCCGGCCAGGTAGGCCGCGATTCCTGACTTGAACTCATAGAGGAAGACGGTTTTCTCGATTCGCGACTTGTCCGCCTGCATGGCTTCGGCCGTCGCGATCTCGATCGGGTCGACCAGCACCGCGCCGAGGTCCCTGAGCGCGGCCAGCGACTCCTCGTAGACCCGATCCGTGTGCTCGCTGTAGGCCGAGTAAGGCTTGCGAAGGACGCCCAGGCGGCGGCCGCGGAGCGCGCCTTCGTCGAGCCCCGCCAGGAACGCCTCTGGCCGTCCGGTGAGCGCACCCAGCAGGAGAGCGGCGTCACGAACGGTTCGAGCGTGCGGCCCCGGGCTGTCCTGGCTCCGCGAGACCGGGATGACGCCCTCGCGGCTGACGAGGCCGACGCCGGGCTTCAGACCCACGACACCGCAGACCGAGGATGGACAGATGATCGAGCCGTCCGTCTCGGTCCCGACGGCGAGCGGCGCCAGGCCCGCTGCCACCGCCACCGCGGAGCCGCTCGAGGAGCCGCACGGCGAACGGTCGAGCACATGCGGGTTGCGGCATTGCCGGCCCCGGGCGCTCCAACCGCTCGACGACCTGCTCGAGCGGAAGTTCGCCCACTCGCTGAGGTTCGTCTTGCCGAGGATGAGCAGCCCGGCCTGCCTGATCGCCGCCGCCAGCCCCGCGTCGCGCATCGCTGGAGCGCCGGCCAGCGCCAGCGAACCGGCGGTGGTCAGCATTCTGTCGCCGGTGTCGATGTTGTCCTTCAGCAGGACCGGGATGCCGTGAAGTGGTCCGCGCTCGCGACCCGCTCGGCGCTCGTCGTCGAGGCCGGCCGCGATCGCCTCCCAGTCCGGGTTCAGCTCGATTACCGAGTGCAGGTTCGGACCGCGGCTGTCGATGGCTTCGATCCGCTCCAGGTGGAGCTCGGCAAGGCGGCGCACGCTGAGGTCGCCGCTCGTCAGGCGGCCCTTCAGGTCCGCCACGGACGCCTCCGCCAGCTCGGGGTGCGGGGCCTCGGCCATTTCTGGGCGGCAAGGGTAGATCGCGCAGGGCGCGCGGCTTCAAACGCGGGACTAACATGCAACTCGTGCCTGCCAATGGCTTGGAGCGCTGAAGGTGGCAGGTCTGCACGACGAGCAGCCGATCCTGCGAGCGGGGGAGCCGCTCGAGCGCGCCACCGCCGCGATGATCCTGGCCCACGGGCGCGGCGCCAGTGCCGCCGACATCCTGACGGTGGCGGAAGAGGTCGACCCCGGGGGCTTCGCCTACCTCGCCCCGCAGGCCGCCGGCAACACCTGGTACCCGTACCCGTTCACGGCGCCGTTCGAGAAGAACGAGCCCTGGCTCAGCTCGGCGCTGGGCAGGCTGGGCGAGGTGCTGGCGACCGTCGAGCGGACGATCCCGACCGAGCGCATCATCATGCTCGGCTTCTCGCAAGGCGCCTGCCTGACGCTCGAATTCGTGGCCCGAAACGCCAAGCGGTACGGCGGCGTTGCAGGCCTGACCGGTGGGTTGATCGGACCCGACGGCACGCCCCGCGACTACCAGGGCAGCCTCGACGGCACGCCGGTCTTCCTCGGTTGCAGCGATGTCGACCCGCACATCCCGACGCGCCGCGTCGAGGAGGCGGCGGAAGTCTTAACGCGCCTGGGAGGCGAGGTTGAGTTCAAGTTCTACCCAGGAATGGGGCATACCGTGAACGAGGACGAGCTGTCACACGTCAAGGAGTTGATGGCGGCGGTCACGCGCCGCAAGGAGGGTTTGCACCGATGAGCGCAGTCATGGCTCCCGTCAACCCGATGGCCGCGGAAGGGAAGCAAACGGTGATGGAGGTTCTCCGCCGCGACCAGAAGAAGTTCTTCGATCTGGTCGAGAACCCGAAGAACTGGAACGTCCAGACGCGCTGCACCGAGTGGGAGGTGCGTGACCTGGTCGGCCACATGATCGACGTCACCGAAGGCTACCTCGTGCGCTGGGAGACCGCCAAGAAGGGCGAAACTGTTGGCGCTCTCGGCCTCGGCGTCATGGGCGAGAAGCTGAACGACCACGCAATGGAGTTTCGGAGGCTCTCCCGCGAAGACGCGCTGGCGCGTCTCAAAACCGCGAGAGACAAGATGTTGGCGATCTTTGACGCGCTGACGCCAGAAGAGTGGACCAGCTTCCTCGTGACGCACCCGTACATGGGCCCGGTCCCCGCCGGCTTCTACCCGGCCTTCCACATCATGGATTACGGGATCCATCCCTACGACGTCGAGTACGGGCTGGGCGACAAACTGGCCGAGATCGACGAGGCGAGCGCCGGCATCCTGATCCCCTACTGCCACATCATCATGCAGTACACGGTCGACCAGGAATCCGCGAAGGGCGTCGACTGCACGTACGGCATCGAAGTCTCCGGTCCCTGGGGCGGCAAGTGGCGCGCCACGGTCAAGGATGGCAAGTGGGAAGCCAAGCCAGAGGCCGGCAACTTCGCCGGCTGTGACGCGGTCTTCCGCTACACGCCGTCCGACTTCGTGCTGACCACATTCGGGCGGTTCCCGGGCGGCTCGGCCACCGGCGATCCGGAGGTCATCGAGCAGGTCCGGGGGCTCTTCTTCCGCTTCTGACCAACCGGCCCGAGCAGCGGCTAGAAGCGACCATCTGGGCGGCGGAGCTCGCGAGTTGGGCTCCGCCGTCCGTGCTTACACAGCGCACGATCCGCGAGGTCGAGGCGGGCTTCGCGTCAGCCGTGGTCACGGCGATGGGCGAGGAGGGGGACCTCGTTGCCATCCGCCTGGCCCGGGGCTGCCGCTGTTTCGCGGCCTGGAGTGGCGAGGAGGTGCTGGCGTACGGCTGGCTCTCCAGCGGTCCCGAGTGGATCGGCGAGCTTGGGCGCGAGATCCGGCCTGCCGCAGGTGAGGCCTACCTCTGGAACTGCTTCACCCTCGCCGGGCAGCGCCGGCAGGGTCACTTCCGGTCTCTTGTCCGGACCATCGCCGCGCTGGTTCGGGACGAGGGTTGCAAGAGGCTCTGGATCGGCGGCATTCAGGGGACCGCCGAGGCGGCACTGGCCCAGGTCGGGTACCAGCCGGTCCTGCACATCGCCGCCAGCGGCGACAACCGGTTTGTGGTCGCGCCCGCGGCAGGAGTTGACGCCGAGTTGCTGGCGGCAGGCCGGCGGGCGCTGAGTCTCGAAGAGAGCTGGTCGTTCGAGGCCGGACCGCCCCGCCGCCACTAGCCTAGTTCGAGCTTCGCCCTCTCCAGCTCCTTTTTCTGCTCGTCCGAGAGCTTCGGATACTGCGGATCGATCTCCATCAGCCGCTCGACCAGGACGCCCGCCACCGCCAGGTGCGCGAACCATTTGTGGTCGGCGGGGATCACGTACCAGGGCGCCCAGGCGGTGCTGGTGTTGGAGAGCGCGTCCGAGTAGGCCGCCTGGTAGTCGTCCCAGAAGCGCCGCTCGAGCGCGTCGTCAGCCGAGTACTTCCAGTTCTTCTCGGGATCGTTGATGCGGGCCAGGAGGCGCTTTCGCTGCTCCTCTTTCGACATGTGAAGAAAGAGCTTCACCACCCTGATGCCGTTCGCCACCAGGTAGCGCTCCCAGTCGTTGATCTCCCGAAAGCGCCGGTTCCAGACGTTCTCGTCAGCGGCCTCGGAGGGCAGGTTCTGGCGCTGCAGGTTCTCCGGGTGCACGCGCACGACGAGCACCTCTTCGTAGTGCGACCGGTTGAAGATCGTGATCTGGCCCCGCTCGGGGAGCTCGAGCTGGTAGCGCCAGAGGTAGTCGTGGTGCAGCTCGCCGTCGGTCGGGACCTTGAAGCTGTGCACCTCGACGCCCTGCGGGTTGACGCCGCTCATGACGTGCTTGACGACGCCGTCCTTGCCCGACGCGTCCAGGCCCTGCAGCACGACCAGCAGTCCGAACGTCCGCTGCGCGGCGAGGCGGTCCTGGTACTCGGCCAGCAGGCGGATGCCATCTTGGAGCGTGTCGTCGGCGTCGGACTTCTTGACGAAGCTGGCCTTGTAGGCGGGATCGAAGCCTGCCGGCAGCTTGACCTTGGAGCCAGGCTTCACGAGGAGCGGCTTGACCAGCCGTTTGGCGAGCGTGGGCCGGTCCTCGAAGAAGGTGGGGATGCTTACAACGGTACCCGGCCGGCTCGCCGGCTGAGCCTGGGACCGACGAGGCGGGCGCCGACATACGTGAGGAAGCTCAGCGTCGCGAC
>VBGR01000053.1 GCA_005880695.1 Chloroflexota bacterium | reverse complement strand
GATCCGGAGCAGCTCGATGAGCTGGGGCTGGCGCTTAAGCCAAAAGCTAACCGGGTACCATGAGCCTGTCGCCGCCGGGGCGGGGACCCATGTGCGCGTTGCCCAACAGCAAGTACATCGGGACCCCGGAGTCCCGGGTGGAACGCCGGGCCGGCAAGACCGGATGGCGGGAAGCCCCGGCAGGGGACCCACGTGACGTCCGAGAGGACAACCGACGGGTCTTCGCCTCGACGGCGACATCCTGGGATTGCTGACGGCCCTCCTGCGACCCTGGCCGCTCCTCTCGATCCTCTTCGTCTTGATCGCGAGCCAGCTCTTCTACGCCTTCCTGCCCTACCGCCGCCGCAACTACCTCGCGGTGCTCCTGCTCACCGCCGTCGGCTTCGGTCTCGGCCAGCTCTGGGAATACCTCGGCCTGCCATCTTTCGCCGTCGGCGAGGCCAACCTTCTGCCAGCGCTGGTGGCCGCCCTCGCGCTGCAGCCCTTGGCTTCGAGGCTGCCCATAAACTTGCGGAAGGAGCGAGGGTGATCAACTTCATGTATTTCGCGATCGGGCTCCTGGCGCTGGCCCTGGCGGTGGCGCTGCCGGTCGGGCTGCTGCGGCTGACGGGCCGCCTCGGACGCGCCAGCGACGAGCTCACGACCACGATCGAAGAGATCAACGAGACGCTCCCCGAGGTGCGTCATACGATCAGCAACCTGAACCAGATCACGACCGGAGTGAACGTCGGCTTGCAGGCCGCTGAGGCGGGCGCGACTCGCTTCAGCGGTCGCCTGGGTGAGAAGCTTCGCGGACCAGCCGCGGCCGTCGCGGCGGCAGCGTACGGGGTGAAGGTGGGGGCCGCCAGCCTCTGGCGGTCATATTCAGGAGGATCTAGCGGTGGCCAGTGAGGAAAACGGAGGCGGCGGCGGCTTCGGCTGGGGCTTCGTCATCGGCGGCTTGATCGGCTTTGTGGCCGGCGCCTACCTGGCCTCGGGACCCGGGCGAGAGCAGGTCGACACGTTGCGCTCCCGCACCATCGAGCTGAGCGGATCCGACTTCGCGGGGCGCGCGCGGGCCGCCGCGGACCGGGCGCGGACGGCGGTCCAGGACCCCGATCACCCCGTCGGCCGTGCGGTCCGGGATGGCATCACGGCGGCCCGCAAGCGGCGCCAGGAACTGGAGTCGCGTGAAACGGAAGGTAGCTCCGAGGCGTAGATGGGTATATCAAAGCCTGGAACTGTGACACGGAAGCCGATGGCCGAGCTCAAGCTCGCCGCCCAGCCGGAGATGATCGCGACCGCCAAGCGGACCGCGACATCGTTGGGCAGCATGCTGGGGTTCAGCCTGGAAGACCTCGACGAGCTGAACATCGCCGTCGCCCAGGCCTGCGACAGCGCCATCGAGGCGGGTCGCGAGGCATGGGGCGAAGAGGCGACGCTCAAGCTCTCGTTCTTCTCCACCGAGAAGGGGCTGGAAGTCGAGGTGCAGGCGGTGCAGCCGCGCAGCCCGCACCCCCTGCCGCTCGCAAAGCAGCGCGTCCATGACGCGACCCTGGACAGGATCGCGCAGGACATGATCCGCTGCTTTGTCGACGACTTTCACCCGAGCGTCTCCAGCACCCGCGTCCGGTTCCGTCTCGTCAAGTACTTGATTGGGTAGGCCTGCGGACCCGGCTCGCGAGGAGCTCCGCGCCCTCCATCGCCAGTACCGGGCGACGACCGACCCCGCTGAACGAGAGCGGCTGCGCGAGCGTCTCGTCGAGTCTTACCGGAGTCTGGTGTACTTCCTCGCGCGCAAGTTCGCCAACCGAGGCGAGCCGCTCGACGACGTGGTCCAGGTCGGGTTTTTGGGCCTGATCAAAGCCATCGAGCGCTTCGACCCCTCGCTCGGGAACGAGTTCACCACCTTCGCCACCCCGACCATCACCGGCGAGATCAAGCGCTACTTCCGCGACAAGGGCTGGGCGATCCGCTTTCCGCGCCGGCTGCAGGAGCTCTACCAGCAGGTGATCCGCGTGAACGAGGAGCTAAAAATCCAGCTTGGCCGGCAGCCCAAGGTGGCTGAGATCGCTGAGAGGCTCGGCGTTTCGGAGGAGGAGATCCTGGAGGCGATGGAGATGAGCCCGGCGCATACGCCGGTCTCCCTCTCGCAGACGGTCGGCTCCGACGACGGCGAGGGGCGCCAGCTGGCCGAGTCGATCGGTGGCGAGGACGCGAACCTGGACCGGGTCGAGATGCGCGACGTCCTCCGCCGCGCGATGAAGCACCTGACCCCGCGCGAGCAGCGGATCATGGCCATGCGGTTCTACGACGAGATGTCGCAGTCGGAGATCGCCAAGCGCCTGGGCATCTCCCAGATGCACGTCTCCCGGCTGCAGCGGGCGGCGCTCGAGCACCTCCGCCAGAGCCTCCAGCAGGAATCCGCCTAGTTCGCGTCGCGCTCGGCGGGAAGGGGTCGGGGTGGGCAGGGAAGGCCTCTCACGCGGGGAAGTAGAATGCAGCCGACCCACGGCATGACCGGGAACGAAATCCGAACACTTTTTCTAGAGTTCTTCGCCAGCCGAGACCACCTAGTGATCCCCAGCGCTCCCCTTATCCCGGAGCGCGATCCCACGACCCTCTTCATCTCGGCCGGGATGCACCCGCTCAAGCCCTACTTCCAGGGCGTGAGCGATCCGCCTGCGCCCAGGCTCGCCAGCTGCCAGAAGTGCCTCCGGACGCCCGACATCGAGGAGGTGGGGAGGACCGACCGCCACACCACATTCATCGAGATGCTCGGTAACTTCGCCCCCACCGGCGGTTACTTCAAGGAGACCGCGATCCCGCTGGCCTGGGAGCTGGTGACGGGCGTTTACAAGCTGCCTCAGGACCGGCTGCGGGTGACCGTCCATCCCTCCGACAAGGAGGCCCGCACCATCTGGCCGGCCAAGACGGGGATTCGCGCCGACTGGGTCTACGACAACGAGGACAATTGGTGGGCCGCCGGCGCGACCGGGCCCTGCGGCCCCGACTCCGAGATCTGGTGGGACCGCGGCCGCGAGCACGGCTGCGGGCGGGAGGACTGCTACCCCGACCACTGCGAGCGCTTTCTCGAGTTCTGGAACCTGGTCTTCATGCAGTTCGACGCCCAGCCCGACGGCAGCCTGCCGCCGTTGCCAAAACCCGGAATCGATACGGGCATGGGGTTGGAGCGGATCAGCTCGATCCTGCAAGGCGTCGACTCGGTGTTCGAAACCGACCTCTTCGCGCCCATCGTCAGCTTCATCGGAAAAAGCAGCAGTGAGAAGGCGCAGGTCTCCGAGCGGATCGTCGCCGATCACCTGCGGGCGATGACCTTCCTCGTCGCGGACGGTGTCCTGCCCGGGAACGAGGGGCGCGGCTACGTGCTGCGCCGGTTGATCCGGCGGGCCGTCCAGCACTGGATTCACCGCCTGCAGGGGAGCGTCCCGCTGGCGGAAGGCATCCAGCCCGTGGTCGCGGCTATGAAGCCGCAGTACCCCGAGCTGGAGGACCGGGAGGCATACATCCGCCAGGTGGTCACCGCAGAAGCCGAGCGGTTCCAGCGGACCCTCGACCAGGGCTCGGAGCTGTTCGAGCGCCTGGCTATGAAGTACCCGGAGGTCATCCCCGGCGAGGAGGCGTTCAAGCTCCACGACACCTTCGGCTTTCCACTCGACCTCACGCGCGAGCTCGCCGCCGAGCGGGAGATCCAGGTCGACGTCGAGGGCTTCGAAGCGGCCATGGCCGAGCAGCGCGCCCGCTCGCGCACCATGAGCGGCGAACGCTGGCCTGACCTGAAGTCGCTGCCCCGCTCGGAGTTCACGGGCTACACCTCCACGGCGGAAGAGACCTCGGTCATGGCCGTCTACAAGGCCGGCGAGCCGGCGGACGAGGCGGGCGAGGGCGAGCAGGTGGAGGTCTATCTGAACCGCACGCCCTTCTATGCCGAAGCCGGCGGCCAGGTTGGCGACACCGGTCAGGTCAGCTCCGCGGAGGGGCGCCTCCGGGTCGAGGACACCCAGAAGCCGGCCGAGGGCGTGATCGCCCACATCGGGACAGTCGAGGTGGGGAGGCTGCGCGCAGGCGACGACGTGCATGCCGAGATCGATGCCCACCGGCGGGCCCGGATCGCACGCCATCACTCGGCCACCCACCTGCTGCACAAGGCGCTGCGGACTGTCCTCGGCGAAACCGCGGTTCAGCGTGGCTCCTACGTCGGCCCAGACCACACCACCTTCGACTTCTCGTTCAACCGGGCGCTGACCCCCGCCGAAGTGCGCCAGGTGGGCCGGCTGGTCAACCAGCAGGTGCGCGCCGGTCTGCCGTTCAAAGAAAGCCACCAGCCGCTGGAGCAGGCGCGCCGCTCCGGCGCGATGGCGCTCTTCGGCGAGAAGTACGCCGACATCGTCCGGGTGGTCTGCTTCGGCGACTGGACGTGCGAGCTCTGCGGCGGCACCCATGTGTCGAACACCGCTGAGATCGGCCACACGGTGATCCGCTCCGAGAAGAGTGTGGGCGCCGGCCTGCGCCGGATCGATCTCGTCGCGGGCGACGCCGCGGAAGAGGAGATCGAGCGCCAGCTGGAGCGTCACCGCAGTGTCGAGGCCGAGCTCAGGGCCGAATTGCGCGCGGCCCGCAAGCAGCTCGAGAAACTGCAGGAGGAGCTACGCCAGTCGCAGGTCAAAGGTCAAGCTTCGGTGTCGGTGAGAGAGGCGCGGGTGCCCCTGGTCGCGGAAACGGTCGACGCCCAGGACCTTAATGCGCTGCGCCGGTTCGCCGACAACTACCTGGAGGCGCTGGGCGGCTCCGGCGTCGTGGCCGTGACTGGCGACGGGCAGTACGTGATCAAGGTCTCGCGCGACCTGGCCAAGGAGTTCGACGCCAACAAGCTGAAAGAACACTTTGGACCCGGTGGGGGCAGCCCGGTGCTCGTGCAGGGCAAGCTCGACCGGCCCTCGGTGCAGGCCATCGAGGCGCTCGAGGCGGCCCTTCAGTGAAGCGCCGCCTGCTCAAGCGACGGAACGACTACTACCGGCACTTCACGGCCCTGGACGTCGGCACCGACATGGTCAAGGCGCTGGTCGTGCGCCGGGACAAGAAGGAAGGCGTGGTCCTCGGGGTCGGCCGCGAGCCGCAGGACCCGCTGGCGATGAGCGGGGGGGCGATCGCTGACATCGAGGCGGTGATTCAGGCCGCCAACCGGGCCCTGGAGGCCGCCGAGGACATGGCCGGCGTCAACCCGCCGCCAGGGCAGGCCGTCGTGGGCGTGGCCGGTGAGCTCGTAAAAGGCTTCAGCTCGTCCGCTGCCTATCCCCGAACCAGGCCCGAAGGCAGGATCCGGGAGAACGAGATCCGAGGCCTGCTCAACCTCCTCCAAAAGCGCGCGCTGCGGGAGGCTCAGCACCTGCTCGAGCTGGAGCGCGCCTATGGCGACCTCGACGCGCGCCTCGTCCATTCGGCCATCACCGGCGTGCGCGTCGACGGCTACCCGGTCGCCAATCCGCTCGGGTTCCAGGGCCACAACATCGAGGTCACCGTCTTCAACACCTTCGCGCCGCTGACTCATATCTCGGCGATCGAAACAGTGGTGGTCGAGCTCGACCTGGAGCTGATTGGAGCTGTCGCCCAGCCCTACGCGATCGCGCGGGCCACAGCGGCGGATTCGACTTACGAGTCAGGCGCGATCTTCATCGACATCGGCGGGGGCACCACGGACGTGGCGCTCCTCCGCGACGGGGGGATCGAGGGCACCAGGATGTTCAACATCGGCGGCCGCTCCTTTACGCGCCGCCTCGCGACCGCGCTCGGCATCGGCTTCACGGAGGCCGAGGCCAAGAAGCTCCGCCACAGCGAAGGCCTGCTGGGCGCGGAGGAGGATCGCCAGGTGAGCGAGCACCTGAATGCCGATACCGAGGTCCTGCTGCGCGGCCTCACCATCTCGCTGGAGGAGCTGGCCCGCGGCGAGCGGCTGCCCTCCGAGATCCTGCTCTGCGGTGGCGGCAGCCTGCTGCCGGAGGTCATGACCGAGCTACGCAAGCCGCGCTGGGCGGAAGGTTTACCATTCACGCACCAGCCGCAGCCGCGCCTGCTGCAGCCGCCGGATATCAAGAGCCTGACGGACATGACAGGGCTCCTTCAGACCCCTCGCGACATCGGACCGATGGGCCTCGCCAACCACGCGCTGCGGGTCGAGGCCGATGAGAAGGACCTCCTGCACGGGGTCATGCGGCGCGTCCTCAAATCGATGAAGGTGTAACAAAACGATTCAGCAGAGGTTTCAATAGACGCGAAATGGCCATTTCACCGATCTACCTAGACGTCGAAGAAGAGATCCCAGAACTGATCGAACGCATCAAGCAGACCACCTCGGAGGAGGTCCAGGTCGTCGTCCCGGCTCACAGCAAGCTAGGCCAGAGCCGCTTCAACTTCCAGCTCCTGCACGACTACGCGCGGCGGTTGGACAAGAAGATCGCGATCATCTCGCCGGACGTCGCGGTGCAGCAGATGGCGACGGAGAGCGGATTCAGTGCCTTCGCCGAGACGGCCACGCAAGGCGGGTTTGGCTACGGCTACGGACACGAGCCGGCCGCCGCCGAACGCGCCTTCCCGGTTGCGCCCGCCGTGGACGCCAAGTCCGCTACCAAGCGGCCGTCCAGGCTCGTCATCCCGCGGCCCCGGCGGCCCGCCGCGCTGCAGGGCACAGGCCCGGCCCGTTTCATGCTCTATGCCGGGGCGGCGATGCTGCTCGTCTCCGGCGTGGTGGCGAGCGCCGTCTTCGTGCCTTCCGCGCAGGTGACGCTGGTCGCCAAGGCCACCGAGTTCAGCCACTCGACGAGCTTCGACGCAGCGCCTGGGGCGGCGCCGGTCCGGATCCGGACGATCACGTCCAACAAAACGGCCACGCACTCGTTCACCGCGACAGGCACCAAAGTGACGCCGGCGGTGTTCGCCAGCGGCCAGGTGGTCTTCACTGACAGGTGCCCCGACGTCGCATTTACGGTTCCTCAAGGGCAGCGCGTGATGGACAGCAGCGGGCATCACTTCGCGGTGACAGACGGGGGAGTCGCCGTGCGTGGCAACTCCAATGCTTCGGCAAACATCATTGCCGCAGGCGCGGGAGTGAGCGGAAACGTCGGCGCGAACACGATCAACACAATCGAAGGCAGGTCTGCCGGCTGGACCGCCTGCATGAGCGTGACGAATCCCAGCGCGACTGCGAATGGGGCGGATGAGAAGCACGAAACGCAGGTCTCCCAGGGCGACCTCGACAGCGCCAAGGCGCAGCTTCAGTCCGACCTCCAGGCGACGGTCACCGACGACCTCAACAAGCAGGCCCAGCCGGGCGAAAAGCTCGGAGACTCCGTCGACTTTCAGATCCAGTTCACTGCCGACAAGAAGGTCGACGACGTCGTCCCCAACTTCAACGGCAACGGGACGATGACCGGCAGCGGCGCTCTCTACCAGGTGGAGGACGTCAAGAAGGCGATCCTCGGCGACCTGAAGAAGAACGTGCCCACCGGCACGGCGCTGACCGACAACGCGCCGGCCATCGATTACCGGGTGACCACCTCCACGCCCGATGGGCACATGTCGTTTTTCGGCACGGCGAAGGGCTTCGTCGCGCCAAGCCTCGACTTCAGCAAGATCAAGTCCCGGCTCTCCGGCCAGAGCACGGCGGCGGCGCGCATCTACCTGGGCACGCTGCCGATCGAGTCGGCGCAGGTCAGCCAGAAGCCCGTCTCGCTGCCGCTGATGCCGATCCTCGGCTCCCGGATCAAGATCGTCTACGAGGTGCAAACGACCAAGCCGCCGGCCGTCACGCCAAAGGCGTAGCCCGACCGCGATGCCAGGACGGGTGCTGGCCATCGATCCCGGCACGCGCCGGGTCGGAATTGCGCTGAGCGACGAGTCCGCAACCATCGCGAGTCCCCTTCAAACCCTGGCGGCCGAGCCGCCCGAGACGCTCGTGGCACGCCTGGCCGTGTTAGCACGCGAGGTGGGCGCCCAGCAGGTCGTGGTCGGTCTGCCGCGCCGGCTGGACGGTACCCGCGGCCCAGAAGAAGCCGCCGCCCGGGCGCTGGCCCATGAACTTCGTACCGCCCTTCGCCTGCCCGTCAGCCTTTACGACGAGAGGCTAACCAGTGTCGCGGCTGAGCGCGGCCTGATCGACCAGGGAGTCCGCCGGGCCCAGCGCAAGGAGGTCCGGGACAAGGTCGCGGCGGCCCTCATCCTGCAGGACTTCCTGGATCGTCAACGAAAGAGATGAGTGACGAAGAGCAGGTCGAACCGGCCTCGGTGATGCTCATCGACGAGGACGGAATCGAGCGGCGCTTCACGCTCCACGACGCCTTCGATGTCGAAGACCAGACCTACTACCTCGTCGAGGCCGAGGACGAGCCCGACCTGGTCCTGATACTGCGCGAGGACGAGTCGGGACTGGTGGCGGTCGAGGGCCCCGAGTTCGATCGCATCGTCTCGATCCTGGAAAATGAGTAACCGCCCTTGCGGAACCTAATCATTTTTCTGGTCCTGATCGGCCTTCTCGCCTACGGAGCCGACCAGGCCTACGGCTGGTACAACGACCAGGTCTACACGGCTGTCTCGACCACGTCCGAGAAAGTCGCCTTCAAGGTCAGCCAGAACGAGGACTCGGCGCAGATCGCCGATGACCTCTACGCCAAAGGCCTGATCAAGAACCGCGAGGCCTTCCGCCTCTACGTCCGGCTCTCCGGCGCCGCCAGCGGGTTTCAGGCGGGCAGCTTCGTGCTGGACAAGAAGATGAACGTGCCCCAGATCGTGGATGCGCTCCAGCACGCAGTCCCGGACCAGGTCACGTTCACCGTACCCGAAGGCTTCTCGATCGCCCGCGTCGCCGCCAAGTGGGAGTCGACGGGCATGGGCAAGGCTCAGGACTACCTCGATGCGGCCAGCCCCGGCAACTGGCAGCAGTACGACTTCGTCGCCAACCGGCCCAAGACGCCGGGCCGGCTCGACAACCTGGAGGGCTACCTCTACCCGGACACCTACTCGCTCAACAAGGGCGCCACGGCCAAGGACCTCGTGAAAGCCCAGCTCGACGAGTTCAAGCTGAAGTTCACGCCCCAGCTCGAGCAGCAGGCCAAGGCGCACGGGCAGACCGTCGACTCGATAGTCGTCCTGGCTTCGATGGTGGACCGGGAAGTCCAGTCCGATCCCAACCGCGGCATCGTCTGCGGCATCTACTACAACCGGCTCGACATTCACAACTCCCTCGACGTGGACGCCACGATTCTTTATGCGCTGGGCCGGACGGCGGGCGCGCAGACGCTCAGCAACGCGGACAAGCAGGCTGCGGCCGGCTCTCCTTACGACACCTACACGCACGCCGGCCCGCCGCCGGGCCCGATCAGCAACCCCGGCATCGCGGCGATCAATGCCTGCGTCAACCCGCTCCAGCGCGACCAGCACTACCTCTTCTATTTCGCGGACTGCAAAGGCGTCACCCGCTTTGCCCGCAGCGAGGCGGAGCACGAGGCGCTGCAGCGCCAGTACGGCGTCGCCGGCGCGACTTGCTAGCCGGCCTCATAGGCCAGGGAATCGCTTACTCGGCAAGCCCAGCGATGCATTCGGCCGCGTTCAAAGCGGCGGGGCTGGAGGCTTGGCGGTACGAGCTCTGGGACGTCGCGGCGGCGGAGCTGCCAGGGCTGATCGGACGCCTGCGAGGAGCCGGCTACGCGGGCGCCAACGTCACGATCCCACACAAGCTGGCCGTGATCGGCCTGCTCGACGGGCTGGACGCCGTCGGGACGCGCGTGGGAGCGGTCAACCTGGTCCGCAAGGAAGGTGATCGCCTGATCGGCTCCAACGTCGACGTCGAGGGAGTGGCGGCGGCGCTTGCCGAAGTCGGCTTCGAGGGGGGCCGCGCGGTCGTCCTGGGAAACGGCGGCGCGGCTCGGGCGGCCGCGGTTGCGCTGGAGGGTTCGGAGGTCACGCTGGTGGCTCGGAGCCTGGGCAACTGGGAAGACAGGGGCCGGCTGGCCAGGTCGGTCGATCTCCTTCTTAACGCCACCCCTCTCGGCCGTCAGGGAGAGGTTCCCATCCAGGCGGACGACCTGCCGCGAGCGGCCGTCGTCGACCTCGTCTATGCCAAAGGCGGGACGCCGCTCGTCAGGTCGGCGCGTAGCGCCGGGCTGGCGGCGGCCGACGGTTGGTCTGTCCTGCTGGCCCAAGGTGCGGCATCCTTCACGGCGTGGACCAGGTTGCCAGCCCCCTTGGAGGCGATGCGAGCCTCGTTGCCAGGCTAGTCACGGCCGGCGTTTGGCTGGTCGTCGGCTTCCTTGTCGGTCTGGGCATCCGGCGCTTGACGGTGTGGCTTTCGGAGCGGGAGAAGATCGAGTACGGCTCCCGGCCCTGGCAGGTTTGGGGACCGCCGATTCTCAACGCCGCCCTCTTCGCGGCGTTTGCCTACCGGCTCGGCCCGAGCCCGCTCCTCATCCTGAAGAGCTGCCTCGTCGCCGTCTTCGTGCAGGTCGTCTTCTTCGATTTCGAGCACCGGCTGATCCTCGATCGAGTCATGTTTCCGGCGATGGCTGCAGCGATTCTGTTCAGCTTCTTCACGCCAGGCCTCGGCGTCGTCAACAGCGTCCTGACCGGTCTCGCCGCGGGTCTCCTGTTCCTGGCCCTGGCGCTCATCGGCTCGGCAATCTATGGAGCCGACGCGCTCGGCTTCGGCGATGTGAAGCTGGTCGCGTTCATCGGCCTGGTGACCGGCTGGACGGGCTTCGCGATCATTTCAGCGCTCTTCCTGGGCGTCCTCTTCGCGGGCGTGACCTCCTTGCTGCTGGTCATCCTGCGGATCCGCACCATGAAGGACGCGATTCCCTACGGCCCCTTCCTTTCGGCGGGTGCGCTGGTCGTCCTCCTGGAGCAAGGGGCAAAATAACGCGACGCGCATGACAAAGGACCTGATGCCGGGCGAAACGCTGGTCTTGAAGTCCCATCAGCACTGGGCGGTGCTGCTGGCGCCCTTGCTGATCCCGCTCGTGTTGGTGGTTGCGGCCGTTCTCGTCGACTACTTTGCGACCGGGCTGAACCGCGACTACAAGATCATCGGCACGCTGCTGGTCGTCGCCATCCTCGGCCTCTGGCTGATCGTGCTCTGGGTCCGCTGGCGCTCGCGCAGCTTCATGGTCACCGACCGCCGCGTGATCCTCGAAGAGGGCGTTTTCTCGCGCTCCTCCAAGGTGATCGCGCTGGACCGCGTCCAGGACATCGCCACCCGCCAGAGCCTGCTGGGCCGTCTCTTCGGCTTCGGCCACATCGAGATCGACTCCGCCGGCGCCGCCGGGGCTGAGGTGCTGGAGGCGCTGCCCAAGCCGCAACGGTTCCGCGACGAGGTTTTCGTGCGGGCCGAGAAGCTCCGGACCCAGGGCCTCGAAGAGGGCACGCCCCAAGCGTCCGACGTCTGAATGGCAGCTTTCCGCTGGCTCACGGCAGGGGAGTCTCATGGGCCCCAGCTGACCGTGATCATCGAAGGGCTGCCGGCCGGCCTCGAGGTCTCGGAGGATGACTTGCGGCGCGACCTTGGTCGCCGCCAGGGCGGCCATGGCCGGGGCGGACGCCAGCAGATCGAGACCGACTGGGCCCGCATCGTGGCCGGCGTGCGCGGCGGCTACACGATCGGCAGCCCGGTCGCCCTCGTCATCGAGAACCGGGACCACGCCAACTGGACAGCCGAGATGACGGCCGCCAAGGAGGGCTTCGCGCCCAAGCCGGTGACCAGGCTCCGGCCCGGGCACGCCGACCTCGCGGGCGCTCTCAAGTACGGCCACACCGACGTGCGCAACGTGCTCGAGCGGTCGAGCGCGCGGGAGACGGCGACTCGCGTCGCAGCAGGCGGGGTCGCCAAGAAGCTGCTGGGCGAGTTCGGGATCACGGTCATGAGCTTCAGCCAGTCCATCGGACCCGTCGACACGGGCTACGACGCCGTCGACCCGGCCACGCTCTCCGAAGAGGAGATCGCGGCCTCGCCGGTCCGCTGCCCCGATCCCGAGGCAAGCAGGCGGATGGTCCAGGAGATCGATGCAGCAGGCGAGCGGGGCGACACGCTGGGCGGCACCTTCAGGGTCGTGGCAACCGGTCTGCCGGCGGGTCTCGGCAGCTACGTGCACTGGGATCGCAAGCTGGACGGAAGGCTCGCTCAGGCCATGCTCAGCATCAACGCCATCAAAGGTGTGGAGTTCGGTGCCGGCTTCGAAGGCGCGAGCCGGCCGGGCTCGCAATTCCACGATGAGATCGACTACCAGGGCGGCCGCTTTCGCCACCTCACCAACCGGGCCGGCGGGTTGACCGGAGGCGTCACCAATGGCGAGCCGCTCGACCTGCGCGCCGCGATCAAGCCGATCTCGACGATGAAGACGCCGATGCCGTCGGTCGACCTCAAGACCAAGGAAAAGGTCCAGGCGCACTACGAGCGAAGCGACGTCTGCGTCGTCCCGGCCGCGGGCGTGATCGGCGAGGCCATGGTGGCGCTGGTGCTGGCAGACGCCTTCCTGGAGAAGTTCGGCGGCGACTCCATGGAAGAGGTCGGTCGCAACTTCCGCGCCTACCAGGACACGCTCGCGCGCTAGGCACCTGAAGCTGGTAGTGCTGGTCGGCTTCATGGGGTCGGGCAAGACCACCGTCGGGCGGGCGGTCGCCGCGCGCCTGGGCCTGCCTTTCACCGACCTGGACGAGCTGCTCGAGCGCAGGACCGGGCGGACCATCGCCGAGGTCTTCGAGAGCCAGGGCGAGGCCAAATTCCGGGAGGCGGAATCGGCGGCCGTGCCTGAGGCGCTGGCGGCGGGTGGCGTCGTCGCCCTGGGCGGGGGCACGCCGATGGACGACACCACCTGGCGGCTGGTCCGCCAAGCGGCGCTCACGATCTTCCTGAACGCCGATCCGGACCGGCTTTGGGAGCGGGCTGCCGCGCCCCACCGGCCGCTCACGCGCGACCTGGAGGAGTTCCGGCTGCGCTACCGAGCGAGGCTGCCCCGCTATCAGGAGGCGGACCGCTCCGTCGACGCCAACCGGCCCTTCGATGAGGTCGTAGCGGAGGTCCTCGAGCTCTGCGCCGGGTAGAGGTCGCCATCCCGGGCCGGCCCTACCCGGTGCTGATCGGAGCCGGCGCAATTGCGGAGCTGGCGGGCCTCGTCGAGGGGCAGGTGGTGATCGTCCAGGACCTGGCGCTGCCGCCGCTGGCGCTGCCCGGCGCCGCGGTTGTCAAGGTCGCCGCGGGCGAGGACATCAAGTCCTGGGATGGGCTGCGCCAGATAGTCGACTCACTGGAGGCGCACCGGCTGGGCCGGGACGGGACGGTGGTCGCGCTGGGAGGCGGCACGATCGGCGACGCCGCGGGCTTCGCGGCCTCGATCTGGCAGCGCGGAGTCGCCCTGATCAACGTGCCGACCACGCTGCTGGCCATGGTCGACTCGGCGATCGGCGGCAAGACCGGCATCAACTCGAGCCGGGCCAAGAACGCGATCGGCAGCTTCTGGCAGCCGCGCGCCGTCCTCTGCGACCTGGACTGGCTCGACACACTCCCGGAAGCCGAGAAGCAGTCCGGTTATGCCGAGATCGTCAAGTACACGATGACCCTCGACCCGGGAATGGCGGACGTGGGCGACTTCGCCGAGGTCGTCGAGCGCTCGGTCCGCGCGAAAGCTGAGATCGTCGCGGCCGACGAGCGGGAAAGCGGCCTCCGGGAGGTTCTCAACTACGGCCATACGGCCGGCCACGCCATCGAGGCGCTGTCCGGGTACACGCTCGCCCACGGCCGGGCGGTGGCCGCGGGGATGCGGGTCGCGGCTCGAATCTCCCAACGGGTGCTGGGCTGCCCGGCCGCGGTTGTGGAGCAGCAAGACCGCCTGCTGGCCGCCCACGGCCTGCCTGGGCCGCTGCCCGACCTGGCCGTCAACCGGGTACTGGACGCCCTGCCGGGCGACAAGAAAGCCCGCGCCGGCCGGCCCCGCTGGGTGCTCCTGCGCGACGCGGGCCGGCCGGAGCCGGGACACGAAGTACCAGAAGAGATCGTTCGAGAGGCTGTCGCTGAGATACTTTCCGGGTCATGAAAGGCCGCCGGGTGGTCGTCGCGAACGGACCCAACCTGAACACGCTTGGCACGCGGGAGCCGGAGATCTACGGCCTGCAGACGCTGGCCGACATCCAGGCGATGGTCGACGCCAAAGCCCATGACCTGGGCTGGACGGCCGATTTCTTCCAGTCCAACCACGAGGGTGAACTGGTCGACCGGCTCCAGCGCACGCCGGCGGACGCTGTGGGCGTGATCATCAACCCGGCCGGCCTGACGCACTACTCGATCGCCCTCTACGACTGCCTGCGCGCGCTGCCGGTCCCGATCGTCGAGGTACACCTCTCGAACCTCTTCGCGCGCAAGGAGAGCTACCGCCAGACGAGCGTGACCGCACCGGCGGCCGCGGCGGTGATCACCGGCATGGGCAGCCGCGGCTATGTCTTCGCGATGGAGTACCTGAGTGGTCTCTACGAATGACTTCCGCACCGGCACCACGTTCGAGATGGACGGCCAGCTGGTCGCGGTCGTCCACGTCGAGCACATCAAGCTGGCGCGAGCCGGCGCCGTGATCAAGGCCCGGCTCCGGAACGTCCGGACCGGCGCCATCTTCGAGCAAAGCTTCCGCAGCGGCGACAAGTACAAGGCGGTCCGGATCGAGAAGTCCGAAGCCACTTACCTCTACAACGACGGCGACCTCTACCACTTCATGGACAACCAGAACTTCGAGCAGGTGGCGCTGCCCAAGGAGACGCTGGAGGACCTGATCCCGTACTTGAAGGAAGGCAACCCGGTGAACATCCTTCGCTACGAGGATTCGGTGATCGGAGTCGAGCTGCCGATCAACGTGGAGCTCCAGGTGACCGAGACCGAGCCCGGGATCCGCGGGGACACCGTCTCCGCCTCCTTCAAGCCGGCCCGCCTGGAGACAGGCGCCGCGGTCCAGGTCCCCCTCTTCGTGAACAAAGGCGACCGCATCAAAGTCGACACCCGGACCGGGGCCTACATGGAACGCGTCTGACCCCGAGCGAAAGCGGGGGTAGTAGCATTCATGAGCCGTATGGACCAGGAATCGACGCTGGGGGGCGTGCGAGTCGCCAACGAGGTCATCGCGAGCATTGCCGCGCTGGCCTCGCGCGAGATCGACGGGGTGGTCGACATGGACCAGGCGAACGCCCGCCACTTCGGCGACTTCATCAAGCGCCAGACCGCCCACGACGGCGTGCGCGTCACGATGGACACCGACCGCGCTCTGCACCTCGAGGTGTTCCTCTCGGTCTCTTCGGCGGCGATGGTGCCCAAAGTCGCCGAGGCCGTGCAGGACAACGTCATCGAAGCGGTCGAGCGGATGCTCGGCCTGGAGGTGGCGGCGGTCGACGTCTTCGTCTCGCACGTGGCCTTCCCGGTCACGGCTTAACCTCCCGGCGCCGCGTGGGACGCCGGCACCAGGCGCGTGAGCTGGCCCTCAAGGTCCTCTTCGAGTTGGAAAGCGATCCCAAGGATCCAGGCCAGGCGCTCCATTACCGCTTCGCCGAGGAGGCCGTGGACCCCGAGGTGGCACGCTTCGCGGAAGAGCTCGTGCTTGGAGTCATGGAGCACGGCTCGGAGCTGGACGACATGATCGCCTCCGCTTCCAAGAACTGGCCGCTGGACCAGATGGCCAAGGTCGACCGGATCATCCTGCGCATCGCCGCCTACGAGATCGCGGTGTCCCGCAACGTCCCCGTCCGGGCGGCCATCAACGAGTCGATCGAGCTGGCCAGGACCTTCTCGGGAGAGGAGGCGGCCCGCTTCGTGAACGGAGTGCTCGGGAAGATCGCGGCGGCCGGCTCGCCATCGTGACCTCTGAGCAACCTGACGCCTCGGCAGGCGTCGACACGCTTCTCGACCGGCTGGAGGCGGCGATCGGGCGGCTGGCGGCCGGCCAGGCCCCGGTCGAAGAGCTGGTCGCCGACTACGAGGAGGCGGTCCGCCTGCTGGCTGAGGCGGAGACGCGACTCCAGTCCCTCGCCGGCCAGGCTCGATGAGCCTCCGCTACATCGTCCTGCCGCTGATCGCCTGGGCGATCGCCCAGGGCACCAAGGTGGTCCTGGACTCACTCCGGCACCGGCGCCTCTACCTGCGCGGACTGGCTGAGATGGGAGGAATGCCGAGCTCCCACACCGCGATGGTCGCCGCGCTGACGACCACCATCGGCCGCTTTAACGGGATCTCTAACGCCTTCTTCGCGATTGCCCTCATCTTTTCCTTCGTGGTCATGTACGACGCCGCCGGCGTTCGCCGCGCGGCTGGCCGCCAGGCGGTGATCCTGAACCGGCTGGTCGACGACCTCTTCGCCCAGCGCGGGGTGCGCGAGGAAGGGCTGCGCGAGCTGCTCGGCCACACGCCGTTCGAGGTGTTCGTCGGCGCCGGGCTGGGAATTGCCGTGGGCTTGCTCGTTCCAGCTTGAATTCTGGTGTTTACAATCCCCTGCGCCCATGCAATCCCGTGCCTCCGTCGCCCTCGCCTTCTTGGCCCTGCTCGGCGCTTCCTGCGGCGGCGGATCGGGAACCGCCGGACCGCAGGCGACTCCCTCCGCCTCCGACACGGGCGAGGTGCTCCAGAACCTCGACTTCAGCGGGCGCTACCCCGGCCACCTACCCGCCGCGCAGATCACCTGCGCCAAGAGCGCGGGGACGTTCGACGTCAACCTCGCCGGCATGCTGCGCGGCGAGAAGGTTTACCTGGCGATCTCAGTCAAGGGCTACAAAGGCGCGGGAACCTATTCGGCCAGCCAGGAAGAGAGCGGCAGCGGCTTCTCGACCTTCCAGTTCGGCCTCGCGCAGCCGCCCACCGTCCTGGGCAGCGACTCGCCCTCGCTGCCGGCCAGCCTGACGGTCGACCCGGGACAGCAGGCCGGCAGCGTCGACGCCTCGCTCGCTTTCGGCGCCGCGCTCAACGACCTCTCCGAACGCATCACCGGCGACTGGCGCTGCGCCTAGCGCACGTCGCGCTGTCGTGAGGCTCGACCTCGCCGTGGCCGAGGCCGGACTGGCCGACTCCCCCCAGAAGGCACAGGCCCTCATCATGGCCGGGAAGGTGAAGGTCAACCAGGAGACAGTCCGCCGGCCCGACCGCCAGGTGGACGCCGCGGACACGGTCGAGATCGCAGACGCCGACGGCTATGCCAGCCGGGGCGCTTTGAAGCTCATCCCGGCGCTCGATTCCTTCGCGATCGACGTGACAGGGCGCGTCTGCGCCGACATCGGGGCCGCGACCGGCGGCTTTACCGACGTTCTCTTGCGGCGAGGGGCGCGCCGGGTCTTCGCGGTGGACGTGGGCCGCGGCCTGATCGACTGGCGCCTGCGCGGCGACCCGCGCGTGACGCTGATGGAGCGCACCAACGCCCGCGAGCTGCGGACCTTCCCGGAACCGGTCAGCCTGGCCACGGTGGACCTCTCTTTCATCGGCCTGGAGAAGGTGCTTCCCGCCCTCCGGCGGGCTGCGCCCGAGGCTGCTGTCGTAGCGCTGTTCAAGCCGCAGTTCCAGGTCAGCCGGGACCGGGTCGAAAAGGGAGGGCTCGTCCGCGACGCGGAGGCCGTGGAAGCCGCCCTCGGCAGCTTCATCCAATGGTGCGAGTCGAACGGCTACCGGGTGCGTGGGCGGGCCCCGGCCGGCGTGGCCGGGCGGGCGGGCAACCAGGAGCACTTCGTCCACCTGGAACCCGGGCTGCAGCCGTGAAGGTCGGCGTCCTCCACTATCCAGGCCTCGACTTGCAGCCCTTCGAAAAGATCCTGCGCGCGGCTGGCTGCGAATACTGGCTGCACGAGCGCGAGGCGGCGATCGACACCGACCGGCTGCGGAACACGGACCTGATGCTGACCCTGGGTGGCGACGGGACCTTCTTGCACGGCGCCCGGCACGCGGCGCCCAATGACGTCCCCATCCTGGGCGTCAACCTGGGGCGTCTCGGGCTGCTGACCGAGGTCGATCCGAAGGGGTTGAAGAGCGGTCTCGAGCGCGTCAAGAAAGGTGACTACCGGACAGAGGAGCGGACCATGGTCACAGCCGAGCTGGCGACCGGGGGGCGCGCCAGCGCGAACGTTCTCGCCCTGAACGAGGTGATGCTGCACCGCTCGCCCTCGCTGCGGATCATCCGGTTCGCGATGTCGATGGACGGCCAGGAGATCGGGACCATCGACGCCGACGGCGTCCTGGTAGCGACCGCGACCGGATCGACCGCCTATTCGCTGGCGCTCGGCGGGCCGATCCTGGAGCCGACGCTCTCCGACCTTGTACTGGTCCCCATGAACCCGTTCGCCCTCACCGTTCGCCCGATCGTGGTCAACGGCGTCGAGGTCCGCGTCAAGCTGATCGGCAGTGAGGGATCCGTGGCCGCGGACGGGCGCGAGCTCTGGACCGCCCAGGACGGGAGCGTGCTGACGGTCAGGGCCTACAGCCGGCGGCTCAAGGTGGTCCGGTTTGGGCCGCCCGACGACTTCTACCGTGTGCTCCGCGACAAGATCGGGTGGGGGACGCCGCTGGTGCCCAGGCCGCAGGGCGTTGCTTAAGCGGCTCAAGGTCCGGGACCTGGCTCTGGTGGCCGGGGCCGACGTCAGCTTCGGACCGGGGTTGAACCTGCTGACCGGGGAGACGGGCAGCGGCAAATCTCTGATCGTGGACGCCCTCTCCCTGACACTGGGCGCCCGCGCCAGCACCGAGCAGGTCCGGCACGGGTCGGACCGGGCGCTGGTCGAGAGCGTGTTCGAGATCTCCGACGTGCCCGCGGCGCTGCGGGCCCTGGAGGAGATGGGCATCGAGCCGGAACCGGAGCTGGTGATGACGCGCGAGGTGGGGGGCCGCGGCGGCGCGCGCCTGAACGGGCACCCGGCGAGTCCGGGCCAGCTCCGCCAGCTCGGGCGCCTGCTCGTCGACGTGCACGGACAGCACGAGCACCAGTCGCTGCTCGATACCGACGCCCAAACGGCATTGCTGGACTCCTTCGGCCGCGCTCTCGAGGCCCGTTCGCGGGTGGCCGAGACCTGGTCGGCTTGGCGTGCCGCCGGTGAGCGCTTGAAGGAGCTCGAAAACGTCCGCGAGCGAGGCAGCCGGGAGCGCGAGTTCATGGAATGGCAGCTCAACGAGCTGCGCGGGGCGGGACTTCGTGACGGGGAAGACAGCGACCTCGCCTCAGAGCGCGCGCTTTCACGCCACGCCGTCCGGCTGACCGAGCTGAGCCAGGGCGCTCGCGACGAGCTCTCCGGCGGCGAGGGACCGGCGCGGGCCCTGGTCCTGATCCGCGCCGCCGCCGAGCTGGATCCGCGCCTGGGCGGTGCCGGCGATCGATTGGCGGCGGTGGCTGCGGAGATCGATGACCTGGCCCAGGAGCTGCGCCGTTACGGCGAGACTCTGGATGCCGACCCGAAGCGCCTGGAGGCGCTGGAGTCGCGCCTCGCCCAGTTGGAGGCCATCAAAAAGCGGTTCGGCGGCTCGCTCGAGGCAGCCATCGCCGAACGGGATCGGCTGGAGGTCGCTCTGGCGGGCACCGAGGACCTGGCGGCCGCGCTCGCCGCCGCCGAAGCCGAGGTGGCGACGCGCCGGCGCGAGCTGGAGGTGGCCGCCGCCGCGCTGAGCAAGGCCCGCGGGGCCGCGGGCGCCCGTCTGGCCAGGCAGGTGGCCGCCGAGCTGGGCGGGCTGCGTCTGGCCGGCGCCCGCTTCGAGGTGGCTTTCGAACACCGCACGGAGCTCGGCCCGGAGGGCGCCGAGCAAGCCGTGATGATGTTCAGCGCCAACCCGGGCGAACCCTTGGGCGCGCTCGCTCGAGTCGCCTCGGGCGGCGAGCTGGCGAGGGTCATGCTGGCGATCAAAACAGTGGGCGCCGAAGCCGATCGGCTGCCGACTCTCATCTTCGACGAGGTGGACGCCGGCATCGGCGGCGAGGCCGCGCTCCAGGTCGGCGTCAGGCTCCGCGGGCTGGGTGGCGCCAAGCAGGTCTTGGTGGTCACCCACCTGGCCCAGATCGCCTGTTTCGGCGACCACCACCTCGTCGTGGAGAAGCGTCTGGGGGCGGAGGGCCGGAACCTGGTCGCGGTGCGTGAGCTCGACGGGGAGGGGGAGCGGGCCGCCGAGCTGGCCAGGATGATGAGCGGCGGGGTGACCGACAAGGCGCTTGCCCGCGCCCGCGAGCTACTCGAAGAGGCGCGCGGTTGAAGCACGGAGTGCTCGGGCCTGGCGGTGTCGGAGGCTTCATCGCGGCGACTTTGGCCCGCGCGGGCTCGCCCGTCAGCGTCATCACGCGAAATCGCGATCACCCGCCTGCGATCGAGGTCCAGAGCGCCGCTCTGGGAAGCTGGAGCGCCCCCGTGCAGGTGGTCCCGCGACTTGAGACCGACGCCGTCGACCTGCTCTGGGTCACGGTAAAGGCCACCCAACTGGACGCGGCTCTGGAGCTAGCGCCTGCCGAGCTGGTGCGCGGCACGGTGGTTCCCCTCTTGAACGGGATCGACCACGTCGCTCGGCTGCGGGAGGTGTACGGCCACGTGACGCCGGGGGCCTTCGGCGGCGAGTCCGAGCGGTCGGCACCCGGCCAGATCCTGCAGTCCAGCCCTTTCGCGTGGGTCCAGGTCGCCGGCTACCTGGCCGGGCCGATCAGCCTGACCTTCGATGGCAGCGGCCTCAAATGCACCGAGGCGGAAGACGAGAACGTCATGCTCTGGCAGAAGCTGCTGCTGCTTGCACCGCTGGCGCTTTTGACCACCGCCGAGGAGCTCCCGGTTGGCGGCATCATCTCGAAGCCGGCGCTGGAGCAGAGGCTGCTCGCGTGCGTCGGCGAGGCTGCCGCGGTGGCCCAGGCGCT
This sequence comes from Chloroflexota bacterium, assembly GCA_005880695.1. Classification (GTDB taxonomy): domain Bacteria; phylum Chloroflexota; class Dormibacteria; order Dormibacterales; family Dormibacteraceae; genus VBGR01. The sequence continues at coordinate 11,882 of VBGR01000053.1, read as the reverse complement.
GGGCGTCAAGGTCGCGCCGGAGCCGGTGATCAAGGCCATCGCGGGCCTTCCCGCCGGCTTCCGGACCTCGATGCAGAAGGACCGCGCGGCAGGGCAGCCGATCGAGCTCGACGCGATCGCCGGTCCGATCCTCCGCGGAGGCAGAGAGACTGGAGTGCCGACGCCGGAGGTCGCGGCGCTCGCGGAACGGCTCCAGCCCTTTGCCTAGGAAGCTCTTCAGCGGTCCGGACGACCGGCGCATCAAGCGGGCGCTCTGCATCGTGGCCCATCCGGACGACATCGAGTTCTTCTGCGCCGGCACCGTGGTGATGCTGGCCGACCGCGGGGTGCACGTGGCTTTCGTCCTGGCCACCTCCGGCGACAAGGGAAGCCACGATCCCGGCGTCGACTCAGCCCAGCTGGCCCAGATGCGAGAGCGCGAGCAGGAGGCGGCCGCCCGCGCGCTGGGCGCCGAGCGCGTCGAGTTCCTGCGCCGGCGCGACGCGGAGCTGACCGACACGCTGGAATTTCGAGGCGAGCTGGTCGGCTGCATCCGGCGGCAGATGCCGGACGTGCTGCTCACCTTCGATCCGCTGCCCGGCTACCGGCAGCACCCCGACCATCGAGTGGTCGGGCGGGTCGCTCTCGACGCGGCTTGGCCGTGCGCCCGCGATCGCCTCACCTACCCCGAGCAGGGGCCGCCGCACGAGACCGCCGAGGCCTGGTGCTTCGCCGGTCCCGCCTCGAACCTGGAGGTGGACGTCTCTGCCGTCCTCGATCGCAAGATCGAGGCGCGGCTCGCGCACGAGAGCCAGACCCGCAGCCCGGCAGCGCTGCGACGGCGCTGGCGCTCGGCCGCCCGGATCGAGCGCTTCCACCAGGTTGATCTTCGCTAAGCAGCTACCTGCTAGGTGAGCTTCTGGGCCTGGAGGAGTGCCAGACGGTCGGCGTCTGCACCTCTGGCTGTGAGCTGAAACACGAAGGGACCCCGGCGGCCGAGGATCGTCGTGCCCGACTCGGTCTGCCATTCGGCGCACTCGTCGAGCGCGGTGGCGGCGGCTCCGCAGGGGCCGGCCTGGGCTGTCGCGGCGGCGCGCTGGTCCGAATAGAAAGTGAAGGCCCGGCGAGCGCCGTCCTGGCGGACCGTCAGCAGCAGCCACTCCTCGGAATCCTGCGAGCCCAACGCCCAGACCCGGGTCGCCTGGTCGACCCAGCCCCAGCTCCGGTAGAGGTCGAGGGCGGCAGCCTGGTTGAGCTGGGTGTGCGCCGCCTCCAGCACCCCGATGTGGTCCAGACCGCCGGTCCGGGGGAGTCCGACCTGGGCGTCGGCCAGGATCGCATCGACGGGCGGGCGCGCTGTCGCCGGTACCGGACGCGGAGACGGCGTCGGGCTGGGCCGCGCACCGGCGGCGCCCTGGCAGGCGCTGACCAGCAGGACGACCGCCAGGGCCACGAATCGAGGCGTCACGCGGCTATCCCTATCATGTCGGTCCGATGGACAACGCAGCCCCGACAGGACCGGCGCGCCTGCGCGTCGCGACGCCTGTCTTCGAGGGTCCGCTGGAGCTCCTGCTTGCGCTCGCGGAGCGCGACGACCTCGACATCCTCCAGGTCCCGCTGGCCGACCTGACCGACGCTTACCTGCGTGAGATCGCCGCGCTCGAGAGGCCGGACCCGGCCGAGATGGCCGAGTTCCTCTGGACCGCCGCGCGCCTCCTGCTCTTGAAGTCGATCAAGCTCCTCCCGGGCGAAGAGCCCGACGCGGAGGAGGCCGAGCTCCTCGGCTGGGAGGAGGACGTCCGCCGCCGGATGGACGAGTACCGCGCTTACAAGGAGGTCGCGAAGGAGCTGATGGACCGCGCGGCGGCCGACCCGTTCGCCTATCCATCGCCCGCCAGGGCCGTCGAAGTCGAGGGTCAGGAGGCGCCGCTCGACGTCGAGCTGCTGGTCGCCGCCTTCCGCGACGTGCTCGGCCGCATTCCGCCCCGCCCGGTGACGGTCAGCGGTCGCGCCTGGACCACCGAAGAGAAGATCGAGCTCTTGCAATCCCGCTTGCACCGGGGACCGCTGGACCTGGTCGACCTGATCCTGGAGTCGGAAGACCGGCTCGAAGCTGTCGTCACCTTCGTCGCGTTGCTGGAGCTGCTGCGCAGGGGAGCGGTCCGCGTGCGCCAGAAGGAGCAGTTCGGGGCGATCGTGATCGAACCCAGGCCGGCCTGAAACCGGTGGACCAGCTCAGCCGGGCGCTGGAGGCCATCCTCTTCAGCTCCAACCGAGCCCTCAAGGTGCGCGAGCTGCAGCAGGCGACGGAGGCCGACCGGGAGACAGTCGAGGGGGCGCTCGAGGAGCTTGGTCAAGCGCTGGGCGAACGCGGCCTGATGCTGCAGCGTCACAAGGACGAGGTCCAGCTGGTGACGCGGCCGGAGGTCGCCGCCTATGTGCGCCGCGCGCTGCGGCCTGACGTCACCGGGAGGCTCAGCGCCGCCGCCTACGAGACGCTCGCCATCGTCGCTTACCAGCAGCCCGTGACGCGGTCGCGCATCGAGGAGATACGCGGAGTCAGCTGTGAGAGCGTGCTGGGCAACCTGGAGCTCCGCGACCTCGTAACGGAGGTGGGGAGGGGGCCGGGTCCAGGGCAGCCCAAGCTCTATGGGACGACGATGCGCTTCCTGCAGGTGCTCGGCCTCTCGAGTGTCAAGGATCTTCCTCCACCGCGAGGCGCGATCCCCGCTTGACCGAGCGGCTCAACCGCTACCTGTCCCGCTCAGGAGTGGCCTCCCGCCGGGCGGCCGACCGGTTGATCGCCACCGGATCCGTGCTCGTCAACGGCGAACGGCCGCCTCCCGGCGGCCGGCTTGTCGATCCCGCGACCGACCTGGTGACCGTCGACGGTACGGAGATCCGCCCCCCGGCGGTGCTCACCTACATCGCCGCCAACAAGCCCGAGGGGTACATCGTGAGCGCGGCCGATCCCGGCTCCCGCCCGACGGTCTTCTCGCTCGTGGAGACGGACGCCCGGCTCTTCGCGGTCGGCCGTCTCGACATGGACTCCCGCGGGCTCCTTCTTCTCACCGACGACGGCGAGCTGGCACACCGGCTGGCACACCCTCGGTACGAGGTGCGCAAGGAGTACTCGGTGGTGGTGGAGGGGACGGTTCGCCAGGCTGAGCTGCGGCGCCTGCGCGCCGGGGTCGACCTTGACGATGGGCCCACCCAGCCCGCCCAGGTCGACCTGCTCGACGTTCGCCGCGGGCGCTCGCGCCTGCTGGTGAGCATCACGGAAGGCCGCAACCGGCAGGTCCGCCGGATGCTGGAAGCGCTCGGCCATCGCATCGTCGACCTGCAGCGGACGGCGTACGGTCCCATCCGTCTCGGCCGTCTGCGGGAGGGCGGCTGGCGGCGTTTGCGGGACGCGGAGGTCGCGGCGCTCAGGGACGCGGCCGGGCTTGGCTAGAAGCGGTCCGGTCATCACCATCGACGGTCCGGTCGGCGCCGGGAAATCCGCCGTCAGCCAGCGGGTGGCGGAACGGCTGGGGCTGCCTTTCGTCGACAGCGGCCTCCTCTACCGGGCGGTGGCCTGGCTGGCCCTGGAACGGGGAGTGGCTCTGACCGACCCGGCCGCTCTCGCGGCCCTGGCCGAGCTGCCGCGGCTGCAGATCGTCGGCGACCGGGTCCTCGATGGCGACCGCGACCTGACCACCTTCGTGCACCAGCCCGAGATCAACTGGAACCTCTCCGCCGTTTCCTCGCAGCCCGAGGTGCGGGAGGCGATCAACCGCAAGCTCCGCCAGCTGGCCGGCGGCGGTGTCGTGATGGCAGGCCGCGACATCGGAACGGTGGTCTTCCCCGACGCCGACTGGAAGTTCTTCCTCACGGCCAGCCTGGAGGAGCGGGTCCGGCGCCGGGCTGCCCAGTTCCAGCGCCGCGGCGAGCCGGCCGACCAGGCCTCCATGACGCAGGAGGTCGGCGATCGCGACCGGGCCGACTCGGAGCGCTCCGTCGCGCCCCTGAAGCCGGCTCCGGACGCCGTCGTGATCGACACCGACGGCGTGCCGCTGGACGAGGTCGTCGACCAGATCGTCGCGACCGTGCGCCGAAGCTCTCGATGACGTACCGGTTCATGCGCTGGCTGGTGCGCTTCATCGCCAGGACCTACCTGGCCGGCGGTCTCCTGGAGGTGGACGGTGTCGAGAACGTGCCCCGCAGCGGCGCCCTGCTGGTCTGCGGAAACCACACCTCGACAGTCGATCCACCGCTGCTGCCGGCCTTCCTGCCCCGCGTCGACAGCTGGAGCATGGGCAAAAAGGAGTACTTCGACAACTGGTTCGTGAACTGGCTCTTCCGCCGCTATCACGCATTTCCGGTCGTGCGTCACACAGCCGACCGGGCAGCCCTCCGGCGGGCCACCGAGATCCTGCGGGCCGGGAAGGTCCTGGTCCTCTACCCGGAGGGGACCCGGATCACCCAGGGTGGCCTCCACCGGCCGGAACCGGGCGCCGGCTTCCTGGCCAAGCTGACCGGCGCGCCAATCCTCCCGGTGGGATTGATCGGGACCCGCGAAGCCTTTCCGAAGGGCAGCTGGCTGCCTCGCCGGCACAGAGTGGAGATCCGGTTCGGCAAGCCCTTCAAGCTGCGGACCGAGCCCCGCGGCCGGAGCGAGAACCAGGCGCTCGCGGACGCGATCATGCTCAAGGTCGCTGAGCTGCTGCCGCCCGAGCTGCGAGGGGTGTTCTCAGACCTGGAAGGGTGGCGGCAGCGGGTGGGCTCGCTGATCGAGCCCGAGGACGACTCCGCGCGCTAGCCGGCGGAGGGCTTGGCCCAGTCGGCTTCCACGACGTTTCCGAGCGCGGGGTTGAAGCAGGCGTCGAAGGCTTCCTTGATGCTCTGCGGCGTCAGGCGAGGCGGCTGTCCGCGGTAGGCCGCGAGGTCGACCAGCCGCGCCACGATCTGGCGTGGATGGGAGCCGCGCAGCGGCTTCTTGCCATAAAGCTGGAGGAGGTAGGGCACGGCGCGTTCGTCGTAGGGCACCTCATGCAGCTCGCACTCGAACTTCAAGATCCGCGAGTAAGCCTCTGGCGAAGGGTTGCCGATGCCGATCTTGTAGGCCATGCGGCGGAGGAAGGCCTCGTCGACCAGAGAGCTGGGCGAGATATTCGTGGAGAAGACGACCTGGCAGAAAAAGGGCACCTGGATCTTGCGGCCCGACGCCGAGAGGTCCTGGAAGTCGTACCTCTTCTCCATCGGGACGATGAAGCGGTTCAGGAGCCGCATCGGGGCGACTTCCTGGCGGCCGAAGTCGTCGATCACGAACACGCCGCCGTTTGCTTTCCACTGGAGCGGAGCTTCGTAGTAGCGGTTGGTGGGGTCGTAGTTGAGGTCGAGCTGGCCCAGCTGCAGCTCGCCACCGGCGGTGACGTGGGGCCGCTCGCAGCGCAGGTAGCGCTTGTCGGCTGGCTGGCTTCCCTCGGCCGCCTTGTGGTAGACAGGGTCGACCAGCCGGATGATCTCCTCCCCGACCGCGATCGAGTAAGGGATCTCGATGGGCTCGCCCATCAGCAGGGCCATGCGCTCGGTGATCGTGCTCTTGCCGTTGCCGGGCGCCCCGAAGATGAAGAGCGAGGCGCGGGAGACCATGGCGCCCCCGATCTGGTCGATGACGTGGTCCTCGAGCTCGAGGTTGCCGAGGGCGGTCTTCAGCTTCTCGCCCGAGATCGACGCCTTCTCCAGGTCCTGAGCCTGCACCAGCTCCAGGTAGTCGTCGAAGGCGACCGGGCAAGGCCCGAGGTAGCGGGTCTGGACCGTGGAGAGCTCGGCCGAGCGCTGCCGGCCGGCGCTGCTCACCTCGTACGCCATCCGCTCGGGGATGGGCAGGCCCTCCAGGCCGTCCTCGCTGGCGAAGCCAGGGGAGTTCATGAGCTGGGACTTTTCGAACTCGGAGATGAGAGGCTGGATCGTGTCGAAAGGCAGGCCGATGCGCTCGGACAGGGCGTGGCCGCTCAACCGGTCGGCGAACGCGAGAGTGCGGAGCACCAGGCTGGACACCAGGTCTCGCCGCAGGTTGAGGTCGTCCAGGGTCGTGGGGGCGGCGAGGGTCGCAACGGCCATTTGGCGCAGGGAACTATAGCCGAGTCTTCGCCGTTTACCGCCAGCGTTCGGCGGCTTCGCCGTGCACACTAAAATCCCGGCACCAGGCTTGGAGTACGTCGCCCTCGATCTCGAAACAACCGGCCTCGACCCCGTGCACGATCGCGTCATCGAGCTCGGCGCGGTGGCGTTCGACCACCAGACCGTGCTCGCGACCCTGGGAAGACTCGTCGATCCGGGTCGCTCGGTCCCGGAGGCGGTGCTTCGGCTGACCGGCATCAACCCCGCGCTCCTGCGCGGTGCCGCGCCGCTCGCGCAGGCGATCGGCGAGCTGGTCGCGCTGCTCCGGGGACGCCAGGCGATCGGCCATGGCAGCACGCTTGACGTCGAGTTCCTGACCGCTGCCGGAGCCTGGAAAGCCGGCGACGAGATCATCGACACCCTTGATGTCGCGCGCATCCTGCTGCCGGGGTCCGCCAGCCACAGCCTTCCCGCGCTGGCGGCGGAGCTCGGACTGGAGCAGCCGCGGCCGCATCGCGCCTTCGACGACGCGGGCGCGACCCGCCAACTGTTCCTCCGGCTCCGGGAGGTCGCCGGAGCCCTGGACGAGTCCATCAAGGAATCGATGCTGGCGCTGGTGGCGCCCTACACCTGGGCGATCGCGCGATTTTTCGCCGAAGCCCTGACGGCGCCGGTGCCGGCCCTGCCCTACCCGCGCCCTGCAGTACCTGCCCACGAGGTCGCAGCGAAGCGGGCCGCGCCCGAGTGGAGCCTGCCGGCCCTGAGCGCGCTGCTCTCGCCGGGAGGGCCGCTCGCAACCGCCTTTCCGGAGTACGAGCAGCGCGACGCCCAGGTCCAGATGCTCCTTGCGGTCGCCCAGATCCTGGAGCGCGGCGGCAAGCTGGTCGTCGAAGCAGGCACCGGGACCGGAAAGAGCGTCGCCTACCTGATACCGGCCCTCGCCCGCGCGCTGGCCCGAGAGGAGAAGGTGGTCGTCTCGACCGCCACCCACACCCTCCAGGAGCAGCTCGTCGCCAAGGACATCCCGTTCCTGAAGCAGTGGCTGCCCTGGGACTTCGAGGTCTGTCTCCTCAAGGGCCGTGCGAACTACGTCTCGCTGCGGCGCTGGCGGCGCTATCTGGCGGAGCCCTGCGCCGACGCGGAGGAGCTCAGGTTCAAGCTGAAGGTGCTGGTCTGGATCAACCAGACCGAGAGCGGCGACCGCTCCGAGCTCCGCCTGCAGGGCCGCGAGGAAGTCTTCTGGACCCGGATCGCCTCCGACCCGATGGACTGCGTGGGCGTCTACTGCACGGCGGAAGACTGCTACGTCCACCGGGCGCGGGCCGAGGCCGAGCGGGCGGACCTGGTGGTCGTCAACCACTCGCTCCTGCTGGCCGATGCTGCGCAAGGAGGCGGGGTGCTGCCCGATTTCCAGCACCTCATCATCGACGAAGCTCACCACCTCGAGGACGCGGCCACGCAGGGACTGCGCCGGGAGGTGGATGGACCCGGCCTGCGAGCCCTGCTCGAGCGGCTGGCCGAAGAAAAAGACGGGCGGCTCACCGGGTTGGTGGCCGAGATTGCGGCCCAGCCCCGTCTCGGCGCCGGCGACTCCCTGGCCGATGCGGGGCCGCTGGCGCTGGACGCCCGGCGCCGGGTCGACACGGTGTTCCAGGCCGCGAGCGAGTTCGTCCAGCGCAAAGTCACCGAGCTCAACCGGCGCGACGAGAGCCTCCGGCTCACGGCGGCGATCCGGCAGGCGCCGGGCTGGGAGGCCGTAGCCGGCCTCGGCGGCGACGCGGTCACGGCGCTGGCCGGCCTCGATGCCCGGCTCCGGCGCGCCGTCGCAGCCGGGCGCGACTGGCTGGGCGGTGAAGAGCCGGACCAATCTCTGCGGGAGCTGGAGATCATCCGCAGCCGGCTGGCGGAAGCGGCCGGGCTGCTCCGGGAAGCCTTCCTGGAGCCGGACGCCAACCAGGTCTACTGGTTCGTGCTGCTGGCCCGAAGCTCCAACCTGATCGTCCGTTCGGCGCCGCTCAACGTCGGTTCGCTCCTCAAGGAGCACGTCTTCGACCCGCGCGCGACAGTGATCTTCACGTCGGCCTCTCTGGCGGTCGGCGGCAGCTTCGACTTCTTCCGGCAGCGGGTGGGACTCGACTCCGAGCCCGAGATGCTGATCCTGGGATCGCCCTTCGACTACCTGAACCAGGCGCTGATCTGCCTGCCGAGCGGCCTGCCCGATCCCCAGTCCGAAAACTTCCAGCCCGCCGTGGTGCGCGTGATCTGGGACGTCGGGCGGCGGATCGGCGGCCGGACGCTCGCCCTCTTCACCTCCCATCGCCAGCTCCGCGACACCTACTTCGACTTGAAGCAGCGCGCCGACCTGGATGACATCCTGATCCTCGGCCAGGGGCTCGACGGCCAGCGCCGGCAGGTCTTGAAGTCGTTCCAGGAGACGGAGCGCGCGCTCCTGCTCGGCACCTCCAGCTTTTGGGAGGGGATCGACGTGCCAGGCGACCGCCTCTCCTGCGTGGTCATGGTCCGGCTGCCTTTCCCGGTGCCGACCGAGCCCGTCTTCGCGGCGCGCGCCGAGCAGGTCGCCGACCCCTTCTCGCACTACGCGCTGCCGCTGGCCGCCCTCCGGCTGAAGCAGGGCTTCGGCCGGCTGATCCGGCGGAGCAGCGACCGGGGCGCCGTCGTCATCCTCGACAACCGGATCTCGAGCCGCGACTACGGGCGGGCCTTCCTGGAGGTGCTGCCGCGGGCCGCCATGTATGACGGCCCGGTCCGGGGCGTGGGGGAGACGATCGAGCGCTGGCTCGGCGACGGCGCGCCCGATCCCGAGCCGGACAGGGGGGTGAGTCGCGAACGGCCGCCCGGAGCGACTCCTCAAGGGGGCGTCCGTCCCCCCTAACAAACTGAGCACCCTTTATGTGGTGGGCACGCCGATCGGGAACCTGGAAGACGTCACGCAGCGCGCGCTCCGCGTGCTCACCGAAGTGAGCGCGATCGCGGCGGAGGACACCCGAGTCACCTCCCGGTTGCTGGCCCGCTATGCCATCCGCAAGCCGTTCATCTCCTATCGCGCGCCCGTCGAGCGCCGGGCGCTGCCGGCCGTGCTCGAAGCGCTCTCGCGAGGAGACGTCGCGCTCGTCTCGGATGCCGGCACGCCGACGCTCTCGGACCCCGGCCAGCGGCTGGTCGAGGCGGCGGTCGCCGAGGGCCATCGCGTCGTCCCGATCCCCGGCCCGAGCGCCATCACCGCCGCGCTCTCGATCGCCGGCTTTGCCGGTGGCGGCTTTATCTTCCTGGGCTACCTCCCGCGCAAGCCAGGCGAGCGGCGACGGCTCTTCGCCTCGCTGGCCGAGGAGCGGCGTCCGGCGGTCGCCTTCGAGTCGCCGCATCGGATCCTCAAGTCGCTCGCGGTGCTGGAGGAGGTGCTGCCCGACCGGCCGCTGGTCGTGGCCCGCGAGCTGACGAAGCTGCACGAAGAGGTCTTGCGCGGCACAGCCGCCGAGATCTCCGCAGCGCTGGGAGCGGCACGGGGCGAGTTCACTCTCGTGGTGGCGGGTTGCCCTTCGTAGACACGCACCTCCACCTGGAGGAGCTCGAGCATCCGGGCGCGGCCGTGACCGAAGCCGTCGAGGCAGGCGTCGGGCGCCTGATCACGATGGGTACCGACCTCGCGACCAGCACGGGTGCGCTGGCGTTGGCGGAGCAGCGCCGGGAGGTCTACGCGGCGGTCGGCCACCAGCCGATGAACCGGGAGGCGCCGGACCTGGACGCGCTGCGGAGCCTGGCCGCGCACGAGAAGGCAGTCGCGATCGGAGAGGTGGGCGTCGACGGCGGCCACACCGAGCTCGCGGCGCTCCCCCTCCAGGTCGAATGGTTTGCGTCGCTCTGCGACCTGGCGCTGGAGCTCGGGCTGCCCGTCTGCGTGCACACGCGCGACTCCGCCGAGGAGGTTTTTGGCGTGCTGCGGGCGCGGCCCGGGCTGACCGGCGTGATGCACTACTTCTCGCTGGACGGAGCCTGGGCGGGCCGCTTCCTTGAACTTGGCTTTCACCTCTCCTTCGCCGGTCTTCTCACGCGGCCCAGCCGGCAGGAGCTGCGCGAGGTGGCCCGGACCTGCCCGCCTGATCGACTCCTCCTGGAGACCGACGCACCCTTCGGGACGCCGCACGGCCGGCGCGCGAAGCAGAACCGGCCGGCCTGGCTCCTGGATACTGCGAAAGTGGTCGCCGAGCTGCGCCGGCTGAGCCTGGAGGAGCTGGCAGCGATCGAAGAAACGAATGCAAAATCGCTTTTTTCGAAGCTTGGCTGATATAGTCGGCTGCCGGGTTTGGGGTTTGTCAAGGGGCCAATCCGCCTCAAGGGCTTTTTCGCTTACGGGGCGGTAGCTCTCATGCTGGGGTACGCGTTGCCGACCTTGAACGTCGCTGCTACAGCAGCGCCGGCGCTATCGCCTGTGCGCTCGGCCGCGAGCGAGCTGCTGGCCAGCCGTCACCAGCCCGTCGGCAACCCGAGGTATTCGACTCCAGCTCCGGCGCAGACGCCCCCCGGGCCGATCGCCGAGACCGCTCACTGGCAGCGGCCTGCTCCGCTGGCCGCGCCGGTTGTGGCCGCGGCCGCGCCCGCGCCCGCGCCGGCTCCGGCTCCCGACGGGGTGCCGACCGCCAACATCCGCCAGGTTATCCAGGGCTCTGCCACGTCTTACTGCCTGACCGGGCATACGGCCACCGGAACCAACGCGGGTCCTGGCTCGATCGCGGTCGACCCGACGGTGATCCCACTCGGAAGTCACCTTTACGTGACCGGCTACGGCTACGGCTGGGCGGTCGACACGGGCGGGGCGATCAAGGGCACGCTGATCGACGTCTGGTACACGTGCGACGCCGCCATCCGCTGGGGGCGGCGCGCAGTCACGATCTACGTGCTGACCGCCTGAGCGGGCCGCTCGATCCGGCCGACCGCAGCCGGCTCGAAGAGCTGCTGGCCAGGCACCGCTTCAAGCCCGTCCACCGGCTCGGCCAGAACTTCCTCGTCGACCCAGGCCTCGCCGATGCCGTCGCCGAAGCGGTTGGTGCAGACGCCCACGACGAGGTGCTCGAAGTTGGCGCCGGTCCCGGCGTCCTGACCGTCCGCCTGGCCGCCCGTGCCGGCCGGGTCATCGCGGTCGAGCTCGACCGCCGGCTCGTCGCGATCCTGCGGGAGGTCACCACGGGACTCGCCAACGTCGAGATCAGCGCGGCGGACGTGATGAAGATGCCGCTGCCGCCGGTTCCCATCGTGGCCGGCAACATCCCCTACTACCTGACGGGCGCGCTGCTCCCGAAGATCCTCGAGCGGCCTGACCCGCCCCGGCGAGTTTCGCTGGTCGTCCAGAAGGAGGTGGCGCAGCGCTGGACCCGGCCGGGTGACTGGAGCCTTGCCACCCTGGCGGTTCACCTCTTCGCAGTACCGCGCCTGGAGCTCGAGCTGCCTCGAGACGCCTTCTGGCCAGCGCCCGAGGTCGACTCGGCGCTGGTCGTGATGGACGTCCGCTCGCGGCCTGCGGTCCCGGTCGACGACCTGCCGGGCTTGCTCCGCGTCGCGGAGAGGATCTTCCAGTTCCGGCGCAAACAGCTGGGGGCGACCTTGACCCGAATTGCCGGACCTGGCGCGGCGGAGCGTTTGAAGAGCGTGGGTATCGACCCGGCCCGCCGGCCCCAGACGCTTTCGCTCGAGGAGTGGAGCTCGCTCTACAGAGCGTTTTCAGGAAGCGGCGGAAAAACCGCCTAATCTGATGCAGCAGATGACGGAAGCCGGACTCCTCGGGT
>VBGR01000005.1 GCA_005880695.1 Chloroflexota bacterium | reverse complement strand
CCTTCGCGCTGCAGGCTCTATTCCCGTCTCTGAACCTGCCTTTCTGGCTTACTTTCCTGGTCATCGTCGTCGTGCAGGTAGCGATTGCGACCCTGGGGCACAACCTGATCCACGTGTTCGAGCGCTGGGCCCTGCCGCTGCTCGGAATCGTCTTTGCCGTGGCCTGCATCTACATCTTCACCAAGGGCAACTACGGCGTCGCCTACAACCCGAAGGCCGTCCTCGCGTCGGGTGAGTTGGGTGGCTGGCTGCTCACCTTCACCGCAGCGTTCGGTTACGCCGCCGGCTGGAACCCGTACGCGGCCGATTACACCCGGTACCTGCCACCGAACAGCAACCGGTTTATGGTCGGTCTTTGGGCCGGCGCCGGAGTATTCATCTCCTGCGTCATCCTGGAGATGGCGGGCGCGGTGCTGGCGACCGTGGCGGGCACCAAGTGGGGCCCGAACGACATCCCCACGGCTCAGCTGCAGCGCGCGATGCCTGACTTCGTCTACTACCTAAGCTTGCTCTGCATCGCCATCGGAGCGGTCGCGGCCAACGCGATCAACATCTACAGCGGCACGATGTCGCTGGTCTCGCTTGGAATCCGCGAGATGGGACTCACCTTGAGGCAGCGCCGAGCGCTGCTGGCGATCGTCGCAGGCGTCATCGGCTACGCGGGAGGCATCATCTTCCAGGCGCAGGTGGCGCCCGGCGGGAAGTACGAAGCGTTTCTGCTCCTGATCAGCTACTGGATCGCGCCCTGGCTCGCCGTCGTGCTGGTCGACTACTGGATGCGCAAGGGCGATTACGGGGACGAGCGGATCTTCTATGACACCCGCCATTTCCGCTGGCAGGGCGTACTGGCGATGGCCATCGGGCTCGTCGTGTCGATCGGGCTTTTCTCAAACAACGCCCTCTACCTGGGGACGATTCCCAAAGCCAATCCCGGCGTCGGCGATCTCACTTTCATCGTCGGCTTCGTCATCGCCGGGGTTCTCTACTACGTGTTCAGCCTGGTGCAACCGGTCCGATCGGATGAGGCGGCTATGGGGAAAGTCGCCTAACAGGGTGCCAGTCAGGCCTTGTCGGCGCCCGCCGCGGTCATCGCCTCGACCGCGGCGGCGCTGGTGTCTTGCGCCACCCCCGCGATGTCCTCGGTGAGGAGGCGGACCTGGAAACCCTCGGCGAGGGCGTCCATCACCGTCGCGCGCACGCAGTAATCGGTCGCGATCCCGCCCACGTCGAGTCCTTCGATCCCGTTCTTCTTGAGCCAGTCGCCGAGCGAGTCACCGGCCGCCGTGTGAGCCTCAAATCCTGAATAGGCGGCAGCCCGCTGGCCCTTGTCGAACACCTCGTCGACGAGGTGCGTGTCCAGGTTCGGGTGGAACTGGGCGCCCGGACTGCCGGCGACGCAGTGCACCGGCCAGGAGTCGTGGTAGTCGGGATGGTCGGAAAAGTGTGGGCCGGGGTCCGCGTGCCAGTCCCGCGTTGCCACAACCGCCGCGTAGTCCTCGCGATGGGCGCGCGCGTGCTCGCTGATGCGACGCGCCACCTCGGCGCCACCCTCCACCGCGAGGCTGCCGCCTTCGCAGAAGTCGTTCTGCACGTCGACGATGACCAGGGCCCGCTTCATGGAGGACTATTTTGCGGTGGCCGAGACACCAGAGGACCACATTCGGATCGAGGCGGACATCGACTCCGAGCTGGCGGCGTTGGAGCGCAGCCCGCGCGCCAACCTCTACCGGCGGCTGCTTGCCAGCTATCCGGCCGGCGTCTGCGTGGTCACCGCGTTCGACGAATACGGCGGGCCGCGCGGCCTCACTCTGATCGCGTTTTGCGGCGTCTCGCTCGACCCTCCGCTCGTGCTCGTCTGCGTTGACAGGGCCTCCAAGACGCTGCCGGCGATTCAGGCCAGCGGTGGCTTCACCGTCAACTTCCTGGGCAGCGGCAGCCCTCACGTGGCGCGGCTCATGTCGACCAAGGCCGAGGACAAGTTCGAGAGCATCGCTTGGGTCTCGCCCAGTCAGCCGGAGGGCGGTCCGATCCTGCACGAGGATGCCGCGGGCTACATCGTCTGCCGGACCTGGCACTCAACCGAAGCCGGCGATCACTGGGTCTTCGTAGGCGAGGTCCTGGATGGTGCGGTCGAAGAAGACCGGCTGCCGCTCGTGTTTCACCGGCGCCGGTACCGGGAGCTCGGCTAACTCGCCGCCGCGAGCCGGTCGCGGAGACTGGTAAGGAGCGGGTGGAGCTCTTCGGCGCTCGCGACCGCGCTCGTATCCAACCCACACTCGCGGCGGGCCAGAAGGAAGGGATGGAGCTGCTCGCCGCCGGCCGAGCCGTGGCCTCCGACCTGGTTCTCGAAGTTGACCTGGCGGCCATCGCGGTAGCGGCCGAAAACAACCAGGTCGCCGGAGCGCTGAAAGGAGTTGAGGCGGTGCAGCTGAGCGCCGATCACCTCCGGATCGTCAAGCCCGGCGAGCAGCTGGCGGGGATCGGCGAGGCGGCCTTCGCCTGTCACGTAGACGTCCTGATCGCCATCTCGCAAGAGCACAAAGCCGATGCGCTCGAGGGCGGCCAGACGCTGGACGAGCCCGGGGTAACGGCTGTCGATATCTGGCGCCTGGAGCCGTCCGGGCAGGTCCCGGAAGTAGACGTGCCCAAGCCCGCCCGAGTAAGTGATCACGACCCGCCCGGCCGACGGGTTCTCCGGGCCGAAGCGGCCGCCCTTGAACTCCTGCACCTGCTGGCCGGGAAGCCAGCCAGCAAGGATCTCACCCAGGCGGCGGCCATCCTTTCGGAGGAACGGCTCGGTCTCGACCTGGCCGTGGTCGGAGAGGACGACGACCTCGTAGCGGTCCCGCGCTCGACGTACCGCGAGCCGGATCGTGTGGTCGACATGACGCAGGATGCGCAGGCTCTCCGGGTGCTCGGGGCCGAAGGCGTGGGCCGCCTCGTCGAACGTGTAATAGCAGGCGTAGATCACGGGCAAGCCCTCTCCGATCGCTTGCAGCAGGGCGAACCGGGTCAGGTGGTGTACGACCACCTCGTGGTAGAGGTCGGCGATCACGTAGTTGCCGGCCGCACGCCTGCCGCGCAGGCGAGCTTTGACGTAGGCGCCGGTGATCATCGCCACCGACCGGCCGCCGTGGCGGATCCAGTAATAGAGCGTCACCGGGTCGGTGAGGAAGGGCAGGATGACCTTGCGATTGGCGTCGGTGTGACGCTCCTCGTAGGCGGGGCCGAAGCGGTCCTGATCCCCTGCGGCGTAGAGAGCGGCGATGCAGCAGCCGCCTCTGGTCAAGGGCTCACGCCCCTGGAAATACTTGCCGGCCACCTTGTGAAACGTCGCGCCGCTGCCGAAGGCGACCAGCAGGTCGCGCTCCTTATCCCACCAGCGGTACGAAGGGATCTCGTCGTTGTCGCCGTAGAGAATCCCCGCCTGCGCGAAAGGCGTGGTAGACGGGACTCCGCAGCGGTAAGGCAGAGCTTCGTAGCCGGCGTCCGCGAGCAGCCGGCCCACAAACGGCATCTGCCCCGCGGCCACCGCGCGCTGGAGGTTGGCGTGGCTCAACCCGTCGACGTGGATGACGATCAGACCACGCCCCACTCAGGCAGTTAAGCGGAAACCGCCGGACGGCGCGCCTGGACCGCTGTTTAACGGTTTGAGGTGCGTCGGTGTCCGCGAGCGTTGCGGTTTCGAACCAGCTCGGCGTCAGCCCTGGCGAGCAGCGCCGGACCTCGCTCGGCCGGACCCTTCAGAGCGGCCAGGCCGAAGCTGAAGGTAAGGCCCGTGCTGGCGCCCGCCCGGCGAGCGTCCTCGAGGATCCGCCGCGCGTCCGCCGGCGAAGCGCCGGGCAGGACGCAGACGAACTCATCGCCGCCATAGCGGAAGACGACGTCTTCAGCGCGCAGCCGCTGGCCCAAGGACGAGGCCGCTGCCTTCAAGAGGGCGTCGCCGGCGGCGTGCCCTTGGGAGTCGTTGATGCTTTTCAGACCGTCGACGTCGACGAAGGCGACGGTCAGGACCGCGCCAAGGCGGCGGGCCCGCGCCACCTCCCGCTCGAGTGTCGCGAGCCCGGCTGCTCGCCGCATGACGCCCGTCAATTCGTCGAAGGCGACCTTGTCACGCAGCAGCTCCAGCTCGGTCCCGCCCAACGCTGCGAGCCGGGCCGGCTCGATGCCCAGCTCGGCGGCCAGGGGTTGGATCGCGAGAGCCTGGCGGCGCCTCCCGGCCGCCGCCAGCGTTCTCACCAGCAGTAACAACCAGATCACGAGTAAGAGCGGTAAAGCCGCGAGCGTGACCGCGAGGTTGGCCGGGAGGTTCGGCAAAGCGATCGGAAGTGGCGGCAGGTTGATCCCCGCCCGGAGGCGGAGAGGCGGGTCATCGAGGCGCGGCTGCGCAGGCGCGATCGCCAGTTCTCCGCCCGCCAGCCCCGCCTGGGGTTGAGTCGCCGAGGCGGCAGGGACGCCGCCGATCACCACGAGCGTGCTCGGGAAGGCAGGCGCCGCTCTCGGGACGCTTCCTGTGACCGTTGGTGCCGCTGTTCTGGCCGCCGGCGGCGCTGAGGTCGTTGCGCGCTGTGGAGGTTGCGCAACCGGACTCGGGGTCGGCGCCGGGGTTGGTGTCGGACCCGGACCGGTCAGCGGCAGCCTGGGAGGCGGGTTTTGGTGCTCACCAGTCTGGGACTCGATCCTGAAGTCGCGCGAGCCCGGACTCTGGCCACCATCCTGCTCCTTAGCCTTACGGCGGTCGTCCCCCTTCTCGCTGCCCGTCGTCCGGTGCTGGGAACCGTTCACGTTTCCCTCTTCGTGCTGAGAGTTCACCTGACCGTGATGCTCGGAGGAACCGGCAAGCGCGATGACCGGCAACGCAAACAGGGCAAGCCCGGCCAGGCCGGTGGCGAGGATGAGACGGACCAGAACGGCTGCCACCTGTAGAGATAAACAACTGGCGATCCCCCACTCTTGCGTGGACCGCCCAAGATCTGGTCGGGAGCCCAAAAACTGTCGCTCGGGCCGCCGTCCGGCCGCCACCTGCTGGAGGCCGGACCGGACTTCCCCGACCCGGGGAGCGTGCCAGACGCCGCGAGCTGGACTGGGACTACCTGGACCGGGGCGCCCGCTCGGCGCTGCCCCGGGGCCGGCTTGATGCCTGGGCCGCGCTCGGCGCGCCGTCCTGGACCTGGGACGAGTGCCTGCCGTACTTTCGCAAGCTGGAGACCGACGAGGACTAACGGCGTCCGCGCCTACCACGGGTCCAGCGGTCCGATCCATGTCCGTCGTCATCCCCTCGACGCCTTCCAGCAAGTGGTGCTGGAAGCCTCCCTGGAAGCGGGCCACCCGCGTCTCGACGATCTTAACGAACCCGGCGGAGTTGGTGTCGGTCGACTTCCGCGCAACCTCGACGCCGAGCATCGCCGCCAAAGCGTCCTGGTCACGTACCTGGCCGGGGCCCGCCAGCGGCCGAACCTAGAGATCCGCGGGGGCGCGCTGGTCGACACGCTCCTTGTTCGCGACGGGCGCGTGACCGGGGTGCGCCTCGTGTCAGGGAAGAGATCGCGGCTGGCCGCGTCGTCCTCGCCGCCGGTGCCTACAACTCGCCGCAACTGCTGCAGCGATGCCCAGATCGCGCGCGACCCGGAGGCGCTGCAGCAGCACATCCTCGACTTCCACGCCACGGACTACCACCCATGCGGGACTTGCAAGATGGGGGGCGCGTCCGATCCACTGGCCGTGGTGGACGACCACTGCCGGCTGCGCGGAGTTGACAATCTTTACATTGCCGACGCATCGGTGATGCCGACGGTGCCGCGTTGCAACATCAACCTGCCGACGATGATGATCGGCCAGCGCGTCGCCGAGTACGTCCGAGGCGAGCCGTAGCGCCCGACCCGGAACTAATCAGCGCGAGGCCGAGACGAGACCCGCGGCAGCTTGCCGGAGTACCTCGGCCTTGTCCGTCCGCTCCCAGGGCAGATCGAGGTCGTTGCGGCCGAAATGCCCGTAAGCCGCCGTCTGGCGGTAGATGGGCCGCCGCAGGTCGAGGTTATGGATGATGGCCGCCGGGCGGAGGTCGAAATGGGCCCGCAGCAGCCGCAGGATGTCCGCCTCCGGGATCGTGTTGGTGGCGAACGTCTCCAGCGCGATCGAGGTCGGGTGCGCGCGGCCGATCGCGTAAGAAAGCTGCACCTCGCAGCGTTCGGCCAGGCCCGCCGCCACCAGATTCTTGGCGACGTAACGTGCGGCGTAGGCGGCCGACCTGTCGACCTTGGAAGGATCCTTGCCGCTGAATGCTCCACCGCCGTGACGAGCGACGCCGCCGTACGTGTCGACGATGATCTTGCGGCCGGTGAGGCCGGCGTCGGCCGACGGGCCGCCCAGCTCGAAACGGCCGCTCGGATTGACCATGATCTTGGTCGCGGAATCGACCATCCCCGGCGGCAGCACTTTGTCGATCACCAGCTCGCGCACGCCGCGCTCGATCTCTTCATTCGTGACACCCGCGGCGTGGTGTGTGGAGACGACGATCGCCTCGATTCGCCGCGGTTTGCCGTAGGCGTACTCGACGGTGACCTGGGCCTTGCCGTCGGGTCGCAGCCAGGGCAGCGAACCCTCGTGGCGAGCCTGCGCCAAGCGCTGCGTCAGCCCGTTTGCGAGCGAGATCGTGAGCGGCATCAGCTCCGGCGTTTCGGTGCAGGCAAAGCCGATCATCATGCCCTGATCACCGGCGCCCTGGAGCTCGAAAGGATCATCCTCGAGGTCGCCTGTCCGCTCTTCCAGCGAGTGGTCGACTCCCGCCGCGATGTCGGGTGACTGCTCCTTCAAGTAGACGGAGATGTTGGCGTGATCAGCGTCAAATCCGAGCTGCTCACTCGTGTAGCCGATGGCTCGAATGGTGTCGCGGATCGCCCTCTGGATGTCGATGTCGGCGGTCGTCGTAACCTCGCCGATGACGACACAGAAACCCTTCGTGATCGCGGTTTCGCAGGCGACGCGCGCGTCCGGGTCAGCCGCCAGGAGGGCGTCGAGAATCGCGTCGGAGACCTGATCGCAGACCTTGTCCGGATGACCTTCGGTCACCGATTCGGACGTGAGCAGGTAGGCAGGAGAGCTGCTGAAGGAGGTCATCGACCCCCGGGAGTTTACAGCGTCGCGTAGTTTGGACCCCAAGGTGCGAGCTCTCGTCCGCCGCCGTCCAGGGGCCTTCGCGATCGCCATTACCGGGGTCCTGGTCACCCTAGTCCTCGCCGGCCGGGTGATCGCCGCGGGACTGCCCTCCGCGCCGCGCTTGCTGCTGACGGCCGCCGTCGGCACGATCGAGCTGGTCGGCGCGATCGCCATCGTGAGCGCGCTCGGTTGGTGGCGGGAGGTTGGATTCACGAGGCCCGCCGAATGGCGCCGGCCGTGGGCGGCGGCGCTGCTTCTGCTTCCCGTCGGAATCGGCCTGGGCGACCTGATCCACGCCGGTACCCGCGCCCCACTCTGGATCGCGCTGCTCCTCGCCGGTCTGGCGCTCGGAGTCGGCTTCACGGAGGAGACGTACTTCCGCGGCCTCGTGCTGAGGGCGCTGGTCACCCGCGGCAGCCTCGCCGCCGTGATCGCCTCCGCGGCACTCTTCGGGCTGGCCCACGTCACCAACCTGTTCGCACCCGGGGCGGCGCCGGGCGCCGTCGCCTTTCAGGTCACCGTCGCGGGATTGGTCGGAGTGGTCCTGGCTTCGGTGCGGCTCCTCATGAACGCGATCTGGCCGGTGATCCTGGCGCACGCCCTGATCGATTTCGCGGGCTTCCTGATCCTCTACCCGAGGATCACGCTGATCGAGCCGCCGATCCAGGCCGTGGTGCTGGCGGTGGTTGTGTATGGCGGGCTGGGGCTCGGCGGACTGGTCTTGGTCCGCCGGCTGCCTCCAAGCTAGTCGGAGCGCCTAGTCTGTACCACTCCCAAGGTCACGCGACAGATTCGTTCCAGCGTCGTCAGCGACCTGACGCCGCGCGGGAGAACTCGCGGGGTCCGGGATGGTGAACTTGGAACGGGCAATTCGCCACAATTTGATGTCGAACTGGCGCGATGTATGAATCGTCAAGCCATTTTCATGCATGTTCAGATGCGCTCCCTGCGGTGCTCGGCGCCGGCTTGCATCTGCGCCATCCAAAGACGATCTGTCGGATGATCCTGAAAGCCGCACAGTCTAATCATTCGCGACTTCGGCGGCCTCGCCGTGCTTCACGATGTCGCCGGGCTGGAAAAGGATCCGCTCCATCGTCTCCCGCCAGACCGGCATTCGCCGGAGCAGGAACTCCAGGTCCATCCCGAAATGCTTGAACTCTTCGTGCTGCGCGTTTTGCATGATCGCCCGCGCCTCAGCGTCTTTCTCCAGGGAAAGGCGCTGCTCGTACCAGCCGATCGCCTCCGCCTCCTCCGTCAGTGAAGCGAGGAGCCGGGCCCGGGTCCTCGTCTCTTGACTCAGCTCGGCGGCCGGCTCGTGATATTGATCAAATCCCATTTCTTAAGCGTATCGAGACGGGAATTGACCAGCCGAATCTAACGAGGGCGCTGGTGCTCGATCTGTTTGGCGATGTGGCGGTCGATGTCCTGCCAGCGCCGCACGATGATGTCGAGATGCTCGGGCTGGCTCAAGATCAGGAAGCGCTCGGCCCGGACCGCTTCGACGACCTTCTCCGCCACTTCAGCGGCATCCACCACCCGGTCCGGCACCGCGCTGGGTCCGTCGATCCCCGCGGCGGCGCCGGTCAGACGCGCCGTCTCGGCGAGGTTGGTGCTGACGTAGCCAGGACAGAGCACCGACACCCCGATGCCCTTTGGCCGCAAGTA
The DNA here is from genome assembly GCA_005880695.1 of Chloroflexota bacterium. Lineage (GTDB taxonomy): Bacteria > Chloroflexota > Dormibacteria > Dormibacterales > Dormibacteraceae > VBGR01. The sequence goes on along the minus strand of VBGR01000005.1, from coordinate 3,944 downwards.
GAGGGCGAGGCCCTGGGAGAAGCCCACGACCCCGAACTTGGAGGTGTCATAGGGAATCGTCAGCGGGTTATGGGCGACCAGGCCGGCGAACGACGCGGTGTTGACGAAGTAACCGCTGCCCCGTTCCAGAAAATGAGGCAGGAACGCCCGGACGCCACGGATCGGGCCGAGCAGGTTGATGCCGAGGATCCATTGCCAGTCGGCCATCGGCACGCTCTCCAGCGGCCCGCCGGCAACCACGCCGGCGTTGCTCATCAGCAGGTCGACCTGGCCCATCGCGGCGATCGAGTCGCGGGCGAGGCGTTCGACGTCGGAGTCGTTGGAGACGTCGGTCAGGATGCCGATCGCGCGGCGGCCGAGGCTGCCGATCTCGCTGACGGTCGCGGCCGTCCGCGCCTCGTTCAGGTCGGCCACCACGATGTCGGCACCCTGTCGCGCCAGGGCCAGCGCGCAGGCCTTGCCGATGCCGCTCGCGCCACCCGTGATCACCGCGACCTTGCCCGCCAGCTCCATCGCGGCTCGAATCATGACAAACCCCGGCGAACTGTGTTCGCCGCGCACCGGCGCTGACAGCTCTAGCGACAAGCCGACTAGCAGGATGTGTTAGCTTCTCTCGGTCAATCCAGCCTGAGCTGATTTTCCACGCGCCGCTCCTTGCTCGGGCCCTTCCGATGGAGGAAAAGCAGGCGCATGGTCCAGATCGTTCGACTCATGGTGCTCGCCGCAATCGCCGTTCTGGCATCGCTCCCGTTCCATCACGCAAGCACCGCGACCGCCACGACAGCTGCCGGCGTGGAGCCCAGCTGGCAGCCGGCCTCGGAGCGCAGCCAGCCCGTCCGGCGCCACCCGTACGCCGGTGAGGAGCTCAAGAACCCGGACTGGATGGCCCTCCAGGTGGCCTGGCAGGCTGAGTTCGACGCCGCCCAGCCGGCGGCGGCCGCGGCGCAAGGTCCGGCGGCTCCGACAGCGCTGACCGCCGTCAACTCCGGCGCCATTCCGCAGCTGATCCAGGACATCTTCAGTCCGCTCGGCGCGGGCGCCGTCGACTGGGCCGAGCGCGTGGCGAGATGCGAATCGAGCTACAACCCGAGGGCGTACAACCAATCGAGCGGCGCCTCTGGACTGTTCCAGTTCCTGCCTTCCACCTGGGCCGGAACGCCGTATGCGAGCCAGTCGGCCTTCGACCCGATGGCGAACACCAAGGCGGCCGCCTGGGAATACCAGCGCTCAGGCGCAGGCGCCTGGTCGTGTAAGTAGCGGAGCTACCCTTCAGGATTGGTGGAGGCGATCAGACGGGACCTGGAGGAATACCTTCGGGCAGCCTGGAAGCGCCCCCACCTGGTGGTCGGCGAGCTGGAGCCGATCGCCGAAGGGCACTCCGGTTTTACCTACTGGGTCGACATCGACGGGCAGCCTCACGCGATCCGGCTCTCGCCGCCCGGTGCCCGCCCGGCGGGCCCGGCCGACGTCGCCAGGCAGGGCCGGATCATGGGCGCGCTGCATGCGGCCGGGCTGCCGACCCCGGCGATCCCGGCGCTCTCCGCCGACCCGGTCGTCGACGGGCGGCCTTTCGTCCTCATGGAGCGGGTCGCAGGCGACCGGATCGAGGTCGTGGTGACCCAGCAAGCCCCGCGCGACCTCGGCGCGGCTGTCGTGGCGACGCTGAAACGCCTGCACGCTCTGCCCATCGACGGGAGCGGCATCGGCGGCGAGGAGCCGGTACCGCTGCGCGGCGAGATGATGCGCTGGGCCTGGCTGATGGAACGAGCGGCGCCCGACCTGACCGGTCGCGCGCCCGAGTTCGGCGGGCTGCTGGCGGCGGAAGTCCCCGAGGAGCGGCCTCCGACGCTCGTGCATGGTGACTACCACATGGGCAACCTGCTCTTCAGAGGCGCCGAGGTGGCCGCTGTCCTGGACTGGGAGATCGCCGAGATCGGCCAGCCCCTGGTCGACCTCGGCTGCCTCTGCGTCATGGTGGCCCGGCGACGGTTCGAGGGCGGCACCGCGCCAGGCGGCAGCGTGGACCTCGAGGTCGACGACTTCGTGGAGCTTTATGGCGCCGACCCGGATGAGATGCGCTGGTACCTGGCGCTGAGCCTCTACAAGTACGCCGCCATCCTCGGATACAACCTGATGTTGCACCGCAAAGGCCGGCGGCCGGACCCGATGTATGAGACGGCCGCGATGGCACGCACGATTAGCGGCATGATTGATGACGGGATCGCACTCGTGGCGACCAAGGGAGTTTGACTCGCATGGCCTGGGATTTCGAAACCGACCCCGAGTTCGAGAAGAAGCTCGCCTGGATGCGCGACTTCGTGAAGGCGGAGGTCTACCCCCTCGAGGTGATCGCGTCAGAGGTCGACGACGGCCAGTTCCTGCGACTGATCCGGCCTCTGCAGGAGGAGGTCAAGCGGCAGAAGCTGTGGGCGACGCACCTGCCGCCGGACCTTGGCGGTCAGGGCTACGGCCAGGTCCGGCTTGGGCTCATGCACGAGATCGAGGGCGCCAGCCAGTGGGCGCCGATCGTGTTCGGGAACCAGGCGCCCGACTCCGGCAACTCCGAGGTGCTGGCGCATTTCGGCTCCGCCGCGCAGAAGGAGAAATGGCTCTCTCCGCTGCTGGAAGGCAAGGTCCGGTCCTGCTTCTCGATGACCGAGCCCAACACCCCCGGCTCCGACCCCACCCAGCTGTCGACCACCGCCGTCCTGGATGGCGACGAGTGGGTGATCAATGGGCACAAGTGGTTCAGCAGCAACGGCATGATCGCCGACTTCCTGATCGTGATGGTGGTGACCGACCCTGACGCCGCCCCCTACGAGCGGGCGTCGATGATCCTGGTCCCCGCCGACACGCCCGGCGTGAAGCGGCTGCGCAACATCCCCACGATGGCCGGCGAGCACGAACGTTTCGGCTACGGCCACGCCGAGATCCTCTACGAGAACGCGCGCGTGCCCCAGGAGAACCTGATCGGCCGACCTGGCGAGGGCTTCAAGATCGCACAGGCCCGCCTCGGCCCCGGCCGGATCCACCACTGCATGCGCTGGCTGGGCGTCAGCCGGCGCGCGTTCGACATGCTCTGCGAGCGGTCGCTGCAGCGGCAGGCTTTCGGCGGCAAGCTGGCCGAGAAGCAGACGGTCCAGAACTGGATCGCCGATTCAGCGGCCGAGATGCAGGCGGCACGCCTCATGACGCTCCACGCGGCCTGGATGATCGACAAGCAGGGACCCGGCGCGGCGCGCAAGGAGATCGCCCTCATCAAGTTCTTCGGCGCCAAGGTGCTGCATGACGTGATCGACCGCGCGGTCCAGCTGCACGGCTCGCTGGGCTATTCGGCCGACCTACCGCTGGAAGAGATGTACCGGCACGCTCGCGCGGCACGCCTGTACGACGGGCCCGACGAGGTACATCGGCAATCGGTGGCGCGCCACATCCTGGGCGGATATACAGCGCCGGAGGGGATCTGGCCGCGCGAGCACATTCCAACCCGCAGGGAAGCGGCTCGACGCAAGTTCGCGGAGCTGCTGGAGCACCACACCGCGAACCTCTGATTCCGTCGCGTTGTCAGTAGAAGCCGCCGGGCCACCTGAGCGTGCTGGAGGGCCGGCGCGAGTGCGCCGGAAGGGGGGCAGCGGCGTGCGGAGCGCGCCGCGCCGCCGGTGTCAAGTTCGCCGCAGGCGGGCGAGCGCAGGCGAGCCGGAGGCTTGACGGCGGCGTTGTCGGGGGGGCGAAGCCCCCCAGGCAGGGGGCTGTGATCGGCCACTGCGCTCGCCTGGAAGCGTTAAGGCCCTGTTAGGTGCCTGCGTAGACCTCGTTGAAGGACTGCTGGTACATGACACGCGCAGACACGATGAGTGGACTGTCCCCGGCGACGGTCACCGGCCCGCCGAATCCGCCCGCGCACGTGAAGTAGCTCTCATGTCGCGCAGCGATCGCTGCCGACT
>VBGR01000052.1 GCA_005880695.1 Chloroflexota bacterium | reverse complement strand
TTCGGACACACCGGGCGCCTGGCCGGCCGGACCGCGCGGCCGCCCAGCTCTCCGACCGTACAAGTGGGTGGACTCTCGCTGGCGATCGGCACTCACCTCTCCGCCTTTTACGGAAGCGATGCCGGGCGGCTCCGGTTGAGCGTCCCGTTCTTCGCGGATGGGTTGATTGCAGAGGAGCCCTGTTTTCTCGTCGCTCAGGGCGGCGTCCTGGATAGCTATCTCGGGGCGCTGAAGGCCGCGGCGGGCATCGACCTGCAGCGGGCCATCGCGAGCGGGCTCCTGATCACCGCCGCGACCCCGGGTAGCACCGTCAAGGACAGCCTTGCCTTCTGGGAGCAGGCCTTCTTGGGTGCGTTACGGTCAGGTCATCGGGTGCTGCGGGTGGTTGGCGAAATGGCCGGCGTGCGCGACCGCTTCAGCAGCGAGGACGAGATGATCGCCTTCGAGGTCGCGTTCAACGTGATCTCAAAGCGCTTTCCCGTCGTGGCGGTCTGCCAGTACGACGTCAGGGAGTTCACCGGCCAGGTGGTCCTGGAGGCGCTCAAGGCTCACCCGGACAGTTTCGAGGTGTCCCTCGGACGGTTCCTGAACTAGCGATCTGATACGCCGGTCGACGTCGCGGCGTCCCGGTCATCGATCAAAAGGTCAGCCAGCAAGGACGCCCTCAAGGCAAGGCGTTCGACCTCGACCTCGGGAAGTGGCAATCGCAGCTCCAGAAGCTTCGGATCGGACCACGCCCAACCGCGGAGCTGGTCGGCCGCGATGACGAGCTGCTCTCGAGCACGACAGAGCGCCTCCAAGGCGACCGAGAGGTCGCCTTTGCCTGGGCCGCTCATCTGGGCCGACACAATGATCTCGATCGAGCTCCGCCAACTCCATTGAACCCATCGTTGGTGCGCCCTTTCAATGACCTAAGTAGCGAATCCGTCGATCTTCAGGCGCCGGCCGGCGGGACTTGCTGGGGACAGTTACCGTTGGCTTCGTGGCGGGCCTTCGCCAGGAGCTTCGGTTGGCTTGGCAGCGCACCTGGGGCGGCCGCCTCTTTCTCGTTCTGCTCGTCGCCTCCGTCTTACTCGTCTTGCTCGTCAGGTTGACCGCCCCGGCGCCTGTCGGCGCCGTTCACAGCGAGCTGGCGCGGCTGCAGAGCGCGAACGAGGTCATCGTCATCGCGCTGGCGATCGTCGCGGTTTTGAGCGCGTACCGGCTGTTCGCCCCCGACCTCAACGAGGAGTTCGAGAGCCTCAGCCCGCGCGGTGGTTCGCGTCCACTCACCTTCGCCGCCGGCCGCGCGCTGGTCGGTGCCGCTGGCCTGCTCCTCGTCGCTAGTTGCTTGGGCGTCGTGGTCGAGGCGCTTGACGCGGGCGGGCGCTATCTGCCCGACGAGGCGCTTCACGTGGCGGTGCTCTTCGCGAACTCGGTGCCGCTCTTCCTGCTGGCGATGACCCTCGCCTGCGTCCTCGGCCGCTTCATCGGGCTCTTCGCCGCCTTCTTTATGCAGTCGTGCGGAGCCGACGCCGCCTATCAGCGCGGGGCGCTGGCGGACGGTTTCATCGCACCCACCCCGCTCTATTCGTTCGAGCAGCTCTTTGCCTGGCTGGCCCCTCGCCCGCTGCTCGATCCTCTGCCGGGCATCGCGCTCAGAGACCAGAGCGCGGCCTTGTACCAGTTTCCCGTTTGGGAGGGCCACGGCGTCTGGGGAGGGGACCTGGTCCAGGTCTCAAGCTCCGGTGATCTCGCGGTTTATGGCATCTACCTGGTCGCTCTGATCGCCTTGCTCTACCTCGCCTGCCGCTGGCGCGCCGCGCAAGCACGGTCGCGGCCGCCGATTCAGGGCTGGTTCAAGGCACAGGAGTAATCCCGCAACGCGCGAGCGTCAAGGGGTCGGCCGAGTGGCTCGGTTACTCCTTCCCGGCGAGGACGGGTTCGGGTTCGGGTTCGCTCGGCGGAACAACAACAGCAGCGGGCTTCGCGACTGTAGAGATGCGCGCCGACTTCAGCAGTGAGCGCCCGTACCTCACAGTCAGGACCGCGGCGGCCGCGATCGCGAGGCCGTTGAGGCCGTGCAGCGAAGCGATGATCCCAGAGCCGCTGCCGAGCGCGTTATGGATCGGCACCATGATCGCGTTGACCAGGTCACGCACGAACTGGGGCTCGGCCGAGATCGTCGAACCGGGGAACTGAAGGCGGGCGAGGCCGACCTGGATCCCGATCAGGACGAACTGCAGTGCTCCCCACTCGAGGGCACGGCGCGGGAGCCGGCCGACGAGGGCGATCACGATCAGGACGCCTGTAAGAGCGTGCAGCCCGAGGCCAAGCCACATGTGCGGCGAGAAGGTCAGGTTCGAGAAGCTCCCCGCGGCGGCGAAGTAGAACTGCACCGGAATCAAGATCAGGAACAGCCAGGCGGCGCCAAGGTACGCCTGTACTGAGAGTCGATTAGACATACGCCCCTTCCCCCTTGCGATTTGATTTGGAGTAGGGGCCGACTTTACCATGGAGGGCTCTTTCGCTCAAGGTGCTTCCGGGTCTGTCAGTCAGATCGGAACTGCGTCGAGGATCTCAACCCAGTTGCCATCCAGCGTGATGCAGGTTTGAAACTGCGCGACAACATCGGCCGAGGCCAGCGGAGGTGACCCGGCCCAGCGGCTCCACGTGCGCGTCTGAACGATTCGCCAGGCGTGAGCGATGCCGTGACCGTCGTAGTACGTGATCTGCGAGCCCACGCCCATCGCGAGCAGGCCAGCGAACGGCCCGGGGTTGTGCCCGATGAAGTAGAGACGGCCGTCGAGGCACGTGTCGATGGCCGCGCCTTCCCGAGGGACCTCCGCCCGACCGCTGCAGTCGCTGTACGCGCCGACCGGCAGGTCCAGGGATCCGCCTGGCGTGCGGAGGCGGTCTGGCGGACCAGGCGGAGCTTCGGCGGGCGGGGCCGGCTCAACACTGTCATCCGTGAGCAATTCACCGGTCGTAAACGTGTACGCGGCCGGCCGGGCACTGGCGTCGACCGGGTGGGGCCTTGGGCCTGCATCGACGCCTGCGAAGAGCAGGCTAGCCAGCAGCGCCGACACCAAGGGCAGCCAACGCCCCAGCCTGAAGGGTCCAAGCAACGCGGCCGCAGGCTAGGGGCATCCCGTCGTCACACCAGGCGCTGGGCGGTAAAGGCTGGTTAACCGGAAACGACCGCTGATGCAACGCCCGACCCTGGGTATCGTTGAGGTGGGCCGGGCCCAGGCGCATGACCACGAGCACGCGACCCGCGAGGAGCAGCGCCAGACGGGCTACCGGCCTGCTCATCTTGAACTCGAAGGCTGGCTCGATGACCCCTCAGATCGAGGCCAAGCTCCGCCGAGCCTTCGCCAGCAGCTTGATCGTCGAGTTCGATCCCAAGCTGGACCTCGAGAAGCTGATCTCCCCAAGAGGCAGGGTCGTCGTAGCGGGTGGAGACGGCACGGTCGGCTGGGTGGTCCGAAACCTCGCCGAAACCAAGCATCCGCTCGGGATCATCTCGATGGGCACCTTCAACAACTTCGCGAAGTCGCTGCAGCTGCCCACGACGGTCGACGCGGCGATCCGGCTGATTCACAACGGGCGGCCGCGCCCGATAACTCTCGGTCGCGTGAACGGGCGGATCTTCCTCGAAGCCGCGGCGATCGGACTCTTCGGCATGTCGATCGCAGTCGGTGAGTCGGCCAAGGAACGGGCCTTCGGAACGTTCGCCGAGGAGGTCAGGCACCTCGCCGAAGCGAGGCCGTTCAAGTACGAGCTGAGCGGCGACATCAACGGCTCTGGTAGCGCGATGTCACTGGTCTTCGCCAACACCAGTTCTGTCGGTTCCCAGATGCCCGTCGGCGACAAGACGCCGGCGGACCCATACCTCGAGCTGTCGGTTCATGCGGGCGCGACTCGCACCGACATCGTCAAGCGAGTGCTGACCGGAACCGTGCTCTCCAAGCCCAGGCCGAGCGGTCTGGGCCAGGTCTTCAGGTTCCGGAAGCTCGAAGTGACGACGAAGCCCAGGGTGCGCGTCTACGCGGACAACGAGCGGGTGGGTCGCACGCCCGCGACCATCACGGCCGAGGTGAGCGCGGTGAAGGTGATCGTCAACCGGTGAGCGCCGAGCCCAAGGAGGCTGCCGAAGAGGTTCTCGCCGGCCAACCCGGACCCACTGCCAGGCGCTGGCTGGGTCCCACGGCCCTGGTCATCTTCGTCCTCTTCGCGATCGATAGCTACCTGGTGGTGAACAACCGGGTCCTTCCCTTCGACGTGCCCGTCGCCAGGGTCATCCAGCAGCTCAGTTGGGGCCCGGTGGTCTACCCGATGCAGCTGATCAATTCGATCGCCGGCTACTGGCAGATGCTGGCCGGAGCCGTCGTCGTGGTCGCGATGTTCATCTTCAATCGTCGCGCCGGCTGGCTGATGTTGATCGGCAGCATCTCCAGCCTGCTCGACAACATCCTCAAGCTCGTCATCTCGCGGCCCCGGCCGACTGTGGATCTCGTGCACATCCTGACGCCCGCCTCCGGCTTCAGCTATCCGAGCGGGCACGCGGTGTTTTTCACCTGGCTGAGCTTCATGACCGCCGTTTCGGTCGCCCCCAGGATCAGGCCAGTCTACCGGCCTCTTCTCTGGCTCCTCGCCGCACTTGTGATCGTGCTCACCTGCCTCGCCAGGGTCTGGGCTGGCGACCACTGGCCCAGCGACGTCATGGGCGGCGTGCTGCTCGGCATCGGCTGGTCGGCCTTCGTGCTCTGGCTGCCCGAGCGCTGGCTGCCGTCTCCCAGCCTGAGCTGGTTTCGGGGCCGCGCCCGGCCGACGTCATGACGATGCCCACGTTTGGCGCCAACGGAGCGTAATCCGGGGCCTGCAAGCGCACCGTTGGCGTCAAACGTGTGGAATGAGTCGCATGAAGTCCCGCCGGGACGAAAGCGGGAAGTGGTAGAGCCGGGCAGGGGCGACGCCGTAGCGCCCGTCTAGACCCACAACGGGCGAGACAAGTCTCGCCCCTACGACAGTTACCTGCCCGGGTACTGATGTGTAGCACCCATCAGCAGGAGGGCAGCCAAAATGCGTCCAGGAATCGGAGCGTTCAGCGCGGCGGCGGCGGCGATGATCATGGCCGGCTGCGGAGGGCCGAGCGGCACGACGGGCTCGAACGCCCCCGCTCCGAGTCCCACTGCGGCGCCCAACGTCCAGGCCAAGCCGGCGACTGTCGCCGGCCAGTCGATGACCATCCTGGTCGACACCAGGGGCATGACCCTCTATCGCTGGTCCACCGACACCGGCGCCAACAAGGGCAAGATCAACTGCGTCGGCGGCTGCGCCACCGTCTGGCCTCCGTTCGTCCTCACCGGTGGGGCAAGCAGCCCGGTCCCCGGGCCGGGAGTGACCGGTACTCTGACCACTCTCGCGAACCCTGAAGGCAAGGGAACGCAGGTCCTCTACAACGGCTGGCCTCTCTACTTCTATGCGAAGGACCAGGCCCCGGGCGACACGACCGGACAGGGCGTGGGAGGCAAGTGGTTCGTGGTGCCGCCAGATCAAGCACCGAACGCTTAGCAGCTGACCGGGGGCCCACTATGCGCGGGCGTAGTCTTGGCCCGTGCGCAAGGTCTACCGGGGCCGTGACGTCGAGGTCAGCTTCGACCTCGATATCTGCATCCACATCGCCGAATGCCTGCGCGGCGACCCCGGCGTGTTCAAGCTCGACCGCCGCCCCTGGGTGCTGCCCGATGAAAGCGAGCCGGACCAGGTGGCCGAGATCGTCGAGCGATGCCCGACTGGAGCGCTCCTCTACCGCCGCCTCGACGGTGGCCGGCAGGAGGAGCACCCCGGCACGAAGGTGACGCCGATGCGCAATGGCCCGCTGCTGGTGACCGGTGAGATCGAGGTGCGCCGCGAGGATGGCACCGTCGAGACGCTGCCGCGTGCGACGCTCTGTCGTTGCGGATCCTCGAAACACAAGCCGTTTTGCGACAACCAGCACCTGGCAATCAACTTTCGCGCGCCGGGGGAGCCCTACAAGATCCACCTGAGTCCGGTGCGTCCGAAGCTGGCGGAGCCGATCAGCAAGTCTCAAGACCCGCGCCGGCTCTCCTGAGAGGGCGCGGCTACTCGGGGCCGGTCTTCGTGCCGAGCAGCTCGGCCTGGCGCTTCCTGGCTTCTTCGATCCGCCGGAGGAGCTTGGTGGCTGCTGTGCTCCCGGCGGGAAGTGCGGAGAGCTCCTGGTTCAGGCGATCGATCTGCTTCCCGATCACGATGCGATCAACTCGAGCGTTCTGGGGACGCCGCTTGGTTGCCATCGCCGTACCGTACCTCGTGCCTGGCGCCGCGTCGGCCGCGGCGGCCTGGTGAGATTAGGCCCGGGCCAGGGCCCAGCGGCGGAAGTCGATACGCGCCCGACGGAGCCTGCGGCCAAGGCGGCCGGGGAAGCTGTCGGCTGGATAGGTTGCCAGTTTGAGCAGGCTGTCGACCAAGGGTGCCATCGCCGGTTGAACAGCGGGCCGCGGCCAATGGTTACGCGGGCTCTGATTGAACCTTTAATGTCAGGGCGACTATGGAAGTCAGGGAGAACCAGACCGCGGAGCTCATCGACGCTTACTACGAGAGCTGGAGAAACGGGATCTCGTCATTCGACGAGGCGCGCCTGGAGGCGATCCTCGCGGAGGATCTGGACTTCGAAGGGCCCATCGCCGGCAAGCGTCAGGGTGCCGCTGGGTTTATTCGTGGCCTCTCACGCTTTGTCGAGGGGCTGCAAGCGCCCATCCGCGTCCTCCAGCAGGTCGATTCAGGACAGAAGGCGGCTGTCCTTTACGATGCCGACCTGCCGCAGGGGACGATGCGATTCGCCGAGTTCTTTGCTGTCGACGGCGGCCGCATCCGCGCGATCAAGCTGCTTTATGACGCGGCCCAGTACCGAGAGTTGGGAGGCCGCTGAGCAACGGCGGGCGAGACAAGTCTTGCCCCTACGGGCGAGACGAGTCTCGCCCCTACTTCACAGCACCCATCGTGAGCCCGCGGATGAGCTGCTTCTGCGCCACCCAGCCCGCCAGCAGCACCGGCAGGCTGGCGAGCGTCGCCGCCGCGGCCAGCTTGGCGTAGAAGAGACCCCGGCCGCTGATGAAGCCGACCAGGAAGATGGGCGAGGTGGCCGCGATGCTGGAGGTGAAGTTGACGGCGTAGAAGAACTCGTTCCAGGCGAAGATCAGACAGATCAGCGAAGTCGCCGCCAGCCCCGGAGTGATCAGGGGGAGCACGATGCTGATGAGCTCTCGCCAGAAGCCCGCGCCGTCGACGCGGGCCGCCTCGAAGAGCTCGTTGGGCAGCTCGAGCAGGAACGAGCGCAGGAGCCAGACGCCCAGTGGAAGGTTGATCGTCGTGTAGATCAGGATCAGGGCGAAGACGTTGTCCAGCAGCTGAAGATCTCGCGCCAGCAGGTAGAGCGGGACCAGCGAGGCCGCGAAGGGTAGGAAGCGCGTCGAGATGAAGAAGAAGAGGACGTCGCGCGCCTGGGCGACCGGCCGGATCGACAGGGCGTAAGCGGCCGGAAGTCCAAGCAGAAGGACGAGCAGGGTCGACCCGATCGTGGCGATCGCGGAGTTGATGAAGAAGGGCGGGAAGTCTCGGGAGAGGACCTCCTGGAACTGCGCCAGGGTCGGTATGAAGGCGATGGTGGGCGGGATGCTGGCCGCCTGAGACTCGGTCTTCAGCGCCTCCAGCATCATCCAGAGGACGGGGAAGAAGAAGACCAGGGCGACCAGCCAGGCGAGTACCGACCACGCCACCTTGGCGCGGCTCTGGCCCGGTCGCGCCACGGTTACAGCCCGGCTCATCGCCTGGCCTCCACGTGGAAGATCGTGAACAGTGTCCGCAGGGCGAGTGTCGCCACGATCATGGTCAGGATCACGGCGACCACGCCGATGGCGGATGCCTTACCGATGTCGAAGCCCTGGAAAGCCACCAGATAGAGCAGGAAGGGGAGATTGGTGGTGGCTTCGCCCGGTCCACCCTGCGTCGTCATAAAGATCGAGTCGAAGGTCTGGACGATGAATAGCGAGCCAAGCAGGGCGCCCAGCTCGACAAACGGCCGGATGAAGGGCAGCGTGATGTAGCGAAGGCTCTGCAGGGAGGTCGCCCCGTCCACGCCCGCGGCCTCCAGCACCTCGAGGTTTTGCGACTGCAAGCCGGCAAGGGCGATCAGCATCATGAACGGCGTCCAGCGCCAGACTTCGATGGTGATGATGGTGGCCATCGGGAACTGGCCGACCCAGTCCACGCGGCCCAGCCCGATCGGCGAGACCAGGTAGCCGACCAGGCCGAAGATCGGGTTCAACAAGGTGTCCTTCCAGATCAGCGCCGCGGCGACGGGCATGACCAGGAAGGGACCGATCATCAGGGTGCGGAGAGCGCCCTTGCCGAAGATGTCCTTATTCAGCAGCAGTGCGATCGCCACTCCCAGCACGACCGAGATGCCTACCGCGAGGAGGGTGAGCACGACGGTGTTCAGCAACGCGGTCCTGATGCTTGGGTCTTGCACAACCGTTGCGTAGTTCTGCGCCCCCGCAAACGTGGGGGCACCCGGGCGGAGCAAGTTCCAGTTGAAGAGGCTGTAGTAGATGGTCAGCAGGAACGGCACCTGCGTGACCAGGACGACGTAGAGGAGGGCGGGCAAGAGGGGCAGCCAGCGAAGCCGTCCCTCCCGGATCGCCGCGGCGGCGGAGCTGCTCCGCCGCCCTCCGCCAGTAACCCCTTCCGCTGTTGCTGTGGTTCCCGCGCTTGTCACCGGTGGGCTACCGGTGTGCCTTGCCGACCGCCTCGGCCAGCTGATTCGACCGCTGCAAAGCGTCGTCAAGGCTGGACTGCCCGGTGATCACGGCGGCAATCTGCTGGGATACCTGGTCACCCAATTGCTGGAACTCGGTTATCCCCACGTACTGGACCCCGATGTACGGCACCGGGTCAACAGTCGGATGGTTGACGTCGGCGTTCGCTATTGAGTCAAGCGTGATCTGGGCGAAACCGCCGGCAACTTTCTGGTATTCAGGAAGCGCGTAGGTCGACGTTCGGGTCCCCGGCGGGACGTGGCTCCAACCGAGGTTTTTGCCGACGAGCTGGATGTAGTCCTTTGACGTCGCCCAGGTGGCGAAGGTCCCGGCCGCGTCCTTCTTCTTGCTGGTCGAAGGCATCCCCAGCGACCAGGCCCACAGCCACCCCGAGTAGGGCTTCACTTTCGTGGGCGCAAAGGCGTAGCCGGAGTTGTCGGCCGCGGTGCCGGTGAAGTTGCTCGCCCCCACCGTCGCGTCGTACCACATGGCCACCTTGCCGCCGTTGTAAGCGGTGAGGCACTCGGTGAAGCCGGCGCTGGCGGCGCCTGGCTCGCCGGCGGTCTTGATCAGGTCCACGTAGAAGCCGACGGCGGCCTTGAAAGGCGGGGCCGTCAGCTGGGGGACCCACTGCTGGTCGAACCACTTCCCGCCGTAGGTGTTGACCACGGTGTCGAGCGGCGCCAGCTGCTCGCCCCAGCCGGGCAGGCCGCGCAGGCAGATGCCGGAGACCCCTTTACTCGGGTCGTTGACCTTGCGCGCGGCCGCGGCCACCTCGTCCCAGGTCGGCTTCTGAGACAGAGTGACGCCGGCAGCCGAGAGCATGTCCTTGCGATACATGAGCATCGACGACTCCCCGTAGAAGGGGAGCGCGTAGAGGTTCGACTTGTAGGTGAGCGCCTTGGCCACGCCCGGGATGAGGTCGTCGGCCGCGTAGGAGGACGACTTCTGGATGTAGGGCGCGAGGTTGTCGATCCAGCCGTTCTTGGCCCAGATCGGAACCTCGTAGGTGCCGATCGTGAACAGGTCGTAGCGGCCGCTCTTGGTCGCGACGTCCTGAGTCACCTGCTGGCGCAGCTGGTTCTCGGGCAGGATCACGATCTTGACCTGGATGTTGGGGTTGGCTTTCTGGAAGTCCGGCACCAGCTTCTGGAGGTCTTCCATCTGCGGGTTGCTGACCGCGGCAACAGTGATGGTCTGGGTTGAGCCACCTGTGCCGCCCCCGGCGCCTGGCGAACAGGCCACGACCGCTAAGAGGATTGCCAGGAGACTCAGCAGCCTCCTGGGCGGCGGCAGGGATACGCCCCGCGCTCGCCTCTGCGACCGACTGCTCTCTCTGGCCATGCGACTACCCCCTAAATTGAATGGAGCGGTTTTTTGCCCCTCTGATGTCACGGGTCGAGCACCGGTTAAGACAACGTTGTCATTCTTATACCACATGGGCTTGGCGGAGGCAAGTGGAACTTGTTACCATGCGCTTCGGTCGCGGTAGCCGGCATTTGGAGGTCCAACGTTGGCAGCGGTCGATTCGGTGACCCGGAGCAGGCCCACGATGCGCGAGGTCGCGGCTCTTGCCGGGGTGAGCCTGAAAACTGTGTCGCGGGTTATCAACGGCGAGCCGGCGGTCTCCGCCGAGCTGGCTTCGCGGGTCCGAGCCGCCATCGAGCGCCTCGACTACCGACACAACCGCGCGGCCAGCAGCCTGCGGCGATCCGACGGCAAGAGCGCGGCCATTGGCCTCCTCCTCGAGGACGTGGCCAACCCCTTCTCGTCGGCGCTGCATCGGGAAATCGAAAACGTGGCGCTGCGGCGGGGAGTCCTGGTCTTCGCCGGCAGCTCGGACGAGGATGCGGCGCGAGAACGCTCACTGATCGCCGAGTTCACGTCGCGCCGGGTGGACGGCCTGATCATCGTGCCCGCGAGCCACGACCACAGCTATCTCCTGAATGAGCGCCGAGCGGGAACGGCAATGGTCTTCGTCGACCGGCCGGCGGGTTTCCTGGATGTCGACACGGTCCTCACCGACAACGAGGGAGGGACCCGCGAAGGCATCGCCCATCTCATCGCCCAAGGCCACCGCCGGATCGGGTATCTGGGCGACCTCCAGACCATCGCCACCGCCGCCTGGCGCTACCGGGGATACATGAACGAGCTGGCCGCGCAGCGCCTGGAGGCCGACCCGCGGCTGGTGCGCCTGAACCTCCGCGGGATTGAGAAAGCTGAAATCGCGGCTGGCGAGCTGCTCTCCACCTCCCCACCTCCCACGGCGCTGTTCGCCGGCCAGAACCTGCTCACGATCGGAGCCTACCGGGCTCTGCGCAAGCTGAACCTGCACAAGCGAATCGCGCTCGTCGGATTCGACGACTTCCTGCTCGCCGACCTGCTCGAGCCAGCCATCACCGTCGTCGCCCAGGATGCGGGCGCGCTCGGACGTGCCGCAGCGGAACAGCTCTTCCGCCGCCTCGACGGCGACCGCTCACCGTCGGTTCACGAGGTGCTTTCCAACCGGCTGATCACAAGGGGCTCGGGCGAGGTGAGGCCTTGATCCTCGTCTGCGGTGAGGCCCTCATCGACATGATCGACAACGGCGATGGGACCCAGCGGGCGACACCCGGCGGGGGACCGTTCAACACGGCTCGCGCCCTGGCCCGGCTCGGGGTTCCCACGGCGTTTTTGGGACGGCTTTCCGACGATGGCCTGGGACGCCGCCTCTCCGCCCTTCTCACCGCTGATGGCGCCAACGTCTCGCTGGCGACGTCTGGACCGGAACCGACGACCATCGCTGTGGCGGCGGTGGACGGTGACGGCCTTACCGAGTACGAGTTCTTCGTAGAGGGCACCGCGGCTCCGAACCTGACGCCGGCGATGCTCCCCGAATCGCTTCCCGACGAGATCGACGCGATCCACGTGGGGACCCTCGGCCTGGCGCTGGAACCGATGGCGTCCACACTGGCTGAGCTGGTCCAGCGGGAGAGCGGCCGGCGCCTCATCATGCTCGATCCGAACGTGCGGCCCGGCCTGATTTCGGACCCGGAATACCGGACCCGGCTGGAATCGCTCATACCCCTGAGCACGGTCGTCAAGGCCAGCGTGGCCGATCTTGGCTGGCTCTACGGCGAGCAGCCCTACGAGGCGGTGGCGGAGCGCATCCTCGGCAGCGGAGTGCGCCTGGTGCTGGTCACGCTCGGCGCGGAGGGCGCCTTCGGTGCGACGGCCGATCTACGAATCCACGTGGAGGCTCCGCCTGTAGAGGTTGTCGATACCATCGGCGCGGGTGACGTTTTCGGTGCCGCCGCACTCGCGCGTCTACATGAGATCGGGCGGCTCGGGCCGGACCTGGAGCTGGACGCCGAGGAGCTCCGCGCCCTGCTCAACTTCGCCTCCGAAGCGGCGTCCCTCGTCTGCACGAGAGTCGGCGCCGATCCACCCTGGCGATCCGAGCTTCAGGCCGTCGGCTGACCGACGTCAGTCGTGAGCCAGGCCGGACAGCACGTGCATGATCGACCGCGTCGCTGGATAGAGTGACCGGTAGGCCGCGTAGTACTCGCTGTACCGACGAGTCCGGGCAGCGTCCGGCTCGCAGACGTCCGACCTCAGGCTGATGCCCGCGCAGGCCTCCTCAACGCTTCCGAAGACCCCGGCCGCAACGCCGGCGAGCAGGGCGGCTCCGTAAGCCGGGCCCTCATCAGCAACGGTGCGAACGACCGGGCAGCCCAGGATGTCAGCCAGCAGCTGCCGCCAGAGGGCGCTCCGAGCGCCTCCTCCGGTTGCGCGAATCTGCGCGGGAGCGACGTGCAGGCTAGACATGATCTCGAAGCAGTCCTTGAGGCTGAAGGCCACGCCTTCCATCAGTGCGCGGGTCAGATGGCCGAGGCCGTGCCTGGAGCTGAGCCCGAAGAAGGCGCCGCGCGCGAGCGGATCCAGATGGGGTGATCTCTCACCCGTCAGGTAGGGCAAGAAGAGCAGCCCCTCCGCGCCGGGCGGCGCTTCTGCGGCCAGCTCGTTGAGGCGGTCGTAACCGGCGATTCCCACCAGGTCCCGCCACCAGCGGAGGGACCCCCCGGCGGCGAGCGTGACGCCCATCAGGTGATGGCGATCCGGAATCGCGTGGCAGAAGGCGTGAAGGCGGCCAGAGGGGTCCAGCGACAGCTTGTCCGAATGGGCGAAGAGCACACCGCTGGTGCCAATCGAGCAGCTGGCCAGGCCCTCGCGAACAACGCCCAGACCGACCGCGGCAGCCGCGTTGTCACCGCCGCCCGCGGCAACGGGCAAGCCCGCCGGCAGTCCGAGTTCGCCGCCGATCTCGGGCCGAAGCGAGCCGGTCTGCTCCGGTCCTTCGAAGACCTGGGGAAGCCATTGGGAGTCGATCTCCAGCGCCTCCAGGATTTCGGGCGACCAGCTGCGCGTCCTGAGATCAAGGAGCAGGGTTCCGGAGGCGTCCGAGGCGTCGGTTGCCGCCTCACCGGTGAGCCGGAGCCTGATGTAGTCCTTGGGCAGAAGCAGCCTCGCGAGCCGCTTGTACGACTCGGGCTCCGTGTCGCGCAGCCAGAGCAGCTTGGGAGCCTGGAACCCAGTCAGGGCCGGGTTGCCCGCTCTCTCGAGGAGCCGTTGTGCGCCCACGCGCTCAGTGATGGCTTCGGCCTGGGCGGCAGTGCGCTGATCGTTCCAGAGCAAAGCGGGCCGGATGACGGCATCGGTTTCATCGAGGAAAACGGCGCCGTGCATCTGGCCGCTGAGGCCGAGGCCGCGAACATCTCCGCGGACCTCCGCAGCGACCTGACTTATGACTTTGCGGCTCGTCTCCCACCAGTCCTCCGGTCGCTGCTCAGACCAGCCGGGATGCGGCGAGTAGAGGGGATACTCCGCACTGGCATCGGCGAGCAGCCGGCCGCCCGCGTCAATCGCCAGGCAGCGGACGCCGGTGGTCCCAAGATCGAGCCCGAGCAGAGCCGTCAACTCGGCTCCACGAGCCGGCGCCGGAGCACGGCCCCAACGCCAACTCGAACGGCGGCCAGCGGCTCATGGGCCACTTGCCGGGAGTATAGGCTCGCCCTTCCTTCAGGCCTATGAGAGGGGCTAAACCACGGCCTCTTGGCGCGTCTGTGTGCGCGTGACCGACAGAAAGAAGTAGTGAAGCTCCTTCCAGGTCACCTTTATAGTTGTCTTCTTGATGTCCCTGAACGACTTCTGGTCGAGGGGGAACGTCATCCTGTACTCGGTCCGCGCGCCGGGGGCGAGGCGGCCGAGGTTCGCCGTGACAGTCCCAATCGCCTTGCCATTGGCATCAAGCAGCGTGCGGGCGACGACCACATTGTCGGCACGAGCTTTGCCGCGGTTGGTCACGGTTCCGGCCATCACGACAGTACCGCCGACCCAGGTGGATTTGATGTCAGCCGCCGACACATTGGGCTCCGACCAGGCGACTTCCCAGTCCCAGTAGATAGTGTCCGAAGGGTTCGACCCAAGATCGGCAGTGACGCTGTAGGGGACGGACGCTCCCGCCGCGATTGTGCCTAGATTGTTGCTGCCACTGGTGATGACGTCCTTGCCGTCCACGCCACCGGAGAAGGTGATCGTCAGCACAACATCTTGTGCGTCGGCAGGACCCGCATTGTGAAGGGAGCCCCTACGGGTGCCGTGCACGTGACCCGTGTACTGGAATGATCCCGTGTCATCTTGGGTGTCGAAGTTGGATCCATCCCATTGGGTCTTCCAGGAAGTCTGGGCGTCGATCGGCAGCGAGCCTCCGGCGAGGTCGATGCTCGTCGTGAAGGGGGCAGAGGCTCCACGGGCGAGCTTTGGAATGGTCGCAGCGCCCGACAGCCCACCGCCAGCCGCCACGTTGACGGTAATGGCGACATTCTGGGCATCGCCAGCACCGCTATTCGTCACTGTGCCCGCGACTTCGGCGGATCCTCCGGACGCCGAGATGTCGTTGTAATCAAAGGACAGATTGGGGCCGCCCAGCGCCTCGTCGGCGGCGAAGACACCGCCACCGGCGAGGATGAGAAGCAGGGCAATGACCAAAACCGCGATGAGAGCCGTTTTCCGACGAGGTCTGGACCGCGCGGTTGAGTCCCCCGGTGGAGCGACATCTCCAGGCTGGACGCTCATGAGTGGAGATCCGTGCAGGCGACGACCGCAAAGGTGCCGCCGGCAGTCAAAACTTGCACGTTGACGTTTCCCGTCATGCTCCGGGGCACGTCCCAAGCGGCCCGGGCGTTTCCGGCCGAATCTGGAGCAAGCCGAGCGGCGAAGGACTGGCTGGGCCCGCCCACGAAGAAAAAGCACGACAGCGGATCGGCATCGATTAGGTATGTGCGCCCTGGAGTGAGGCCGCTCACGCTTGCAGTCAGCGCAACCGGTTCTCTAGACCGGTCCACCGTGCCGCTGCCGGTCACGCCGCTCCCCTCCACCGGTGCGACGGTGAAGTTCGTGAGTGCGAGGCTTGGCGAGGGTGAAGGCGATGGCGACGCCGAAGGCGAGGGCGCGTTATGCGAGCGCGCGACTGGCCCCGAGCCGCAGGCGATCAAGAGGACGACTGCGAGCGGCACAAGGATGGACGTGAACAGCGGTTTCCAGGCGGACTTCCCTGTCAGAGTTCCATCGAATTCCGGGCTGAGAGACATCTGCTTCTTTCCTCCTGACGATTGCCGGCGACGCCGCGATGATTCGCCGGGATTCGTCTCAGAAGCAGTCTCAGAAGGTCCTCAAATCTGTCTCAATCTCGGGCTACGGGTGGATGCAGACCGGCAGGAGGGTGCACACGTTCTGGATCGGGATGGCGAGCGATAGACCTTCAACGCCGTCGCCCTCGAACTTCGCGGAGGCTACCGCCACCACCCGTCCATCGCGATCCACGACGGGGCCGCCACTGTTGCCCGGGCTGATCGGAGCTGAGAACTGGATGTAGTCGCTCCCCCCAACGCTTCGATGGCCGGAGACCACTCCGACCGACACGGTGCCGGCCAGGCCGAGCGGCGAACCGACCACCATCACAGGCGCGCCGAGCTGCGGACGCGTGGTCGCCGTCTTGAGTGCCTGCAAAGGTACCGCGACGCGCACAAGCGCCAGGTCGTTGGCGCGGTCGGCGATCGTGATCGTGCCGGGGAAGGAGCGATCAGCTTGCCGCACCCGCACCTCGGCGTCCCCGGCTTCCAACGCTTCGGCGATCACATGGAAATTGGTCACGACGTCGCCTCCAAAAGCGTCCGAGCGCACGACCCATCCCGAGCCCAAGCCACCGGCTGTCTCGATGGTCACGACTGCCAATTCGGTCGCGGAAGCAATCGACACCCAGTCGGGATCGGAGGTGATCTTCGCGTTGAGGGCCGCGATTCGCACTCTCAGCTCATTGGTATCGCGCGCCTGCGCGTGCAGAGCCGAGTCCTGGGCGCTGAGGCGCATGAGCAGCAGGCCGCTGGACGCGCTTCCGAAACCGGCGATGAGCAAACAGGTAACGGCCAGGATCACTGGCCGCCACCTCGATCGCGGTTCACGGGCGGGGCCAGCATCGGGGGCGACGCCGGTCGCACCCCGAATGCCGGTTGTCGACGCGATCTGTCCCATCAGCCGCTACTTGAGTCCGGCTCCGAGCGCTGCCTCAGCCTTTCCGATGCTGAGCATCGCATCGTCCAACTTGTTCGCTCCGTCAGTGATCTTGTTCTCGTCGTTTTTGTCCATACCGCTGATCAGCTCCTGCACGGCCGCAATCGCGGCGCTGAGACCGTCACCCAGCATGGCGTCCGAGTTCTTCAGGTTCGCCGGCACAATCGCCGCGGATCTTTGGGCCTGGAACGCCTGCAAGTCGCTGAGAGCCTGTTGGGCTGCTGTCCGGCAGCTCCCGTAGTCGCTGCAGGCTCCGAGCTGCGCGTAGTCGCTCTGAACCGGACCGTCATTGGCAACGAATGCCGCCACGTAGTTGGCGGTCACCTGGCGCGTGGCTGCGTCGATCTGCAGGTCGCTCACCTGCTGCTTTGTGGCGCTGAGGCTGACTGTTGTCGCTGCGAGCTTCTGCCGCGCGACGTCACGCTGGCCGGTCGTCGCGTAGAGCAAATAGCCAAGCGATCCGGCTGCGACGAAACCGATGGCGGTGACGGCCGCCAATACCGTCATCAGAGTTCGCTCGCGAGTGGGTTTTGGCTTCGCAACGATCAGGGGGAAGGCCTGGTCCGAGGCGGGCGCTGTGCTCGATGCGGCTGCTGTAACCGCGTCCTCCACCTGCTGCGACTCCGCCCCAATCGGTTGCGGTGCGAGAGTCAGGATTCCGTCGACTTCTTGATTGAGAGCCATCTGCGTTTCTCCTCCTGAGGATTGCCGGCGACGCGACGAATGGTTCGCCGGGAGTCGTCTCAGAGGCAGTCTCAGAAGGTTCCTAAATCTGTCTCAAATTTTCTGCGGCTTCGCCGCTTCCCGTAGCCGCTTTCAGGCGTTCTCGACTTTGCTCTCAGCGCGTCCCGCCCAGACGTCAACCGTGCTCCCCGCCTCGCCCATCTCGTCCAGGCGCTCGGCAACTAGCTCAAATCCACGCTGCAGGCGTCGGTAGAGCGTGGGCCGGCTGAGGTGCAAGCGCTCGGCCACCACTTCGAGGGTGCCCACCCGGCGTATGTAGTAGTCGAGCAGCACCCGGCCGGCCTCGACGTCCCGCGGCGACCGGGCGGTCTCGAGCTCGCGGATGATGTCGAGCAACAGCTCCCGCAGCTCGGCGCCACGGTTCTCGGCGCTGCCGGTCAGGAATCGCAGCCCGCTCAAGGGTGTCGCGGCGAGGCTGGCCGGCTGGCCCAAGACCTCAAGTGCGTCCTTCACGCTGTTGGCGGTGACCTCCACCGCATGCGTTGGCCAGGCGACCGGTCGCGCGCTCAGGCTCGGCAGGCGCGGCATCGGCAGGAAGACCAGGTAGCTAAGCAGCCAGCCGGCGGCAGCGGACGAGACGATGACGCCTGCCCATAAGTTCCAGTCCCACCAGATTCCGAAGCGAATGTCCGTAGTGGCGAAAAATGCGCCGGTAAACACCGCCGGGACGGCGGCCGCAAACAGTCGAGCTGCATTGGTGCGAGCCAGCGAGGGCTTGAGAACGCGGTAGAGCACGTCAGCCGCGAGCCCTGTCAGCAGGGCGACCACGAGCATTTCCCACCTGGCTTTGAGGGCGGCGACCAGCAGCCCGTTGATCAAGCAGATGGTCGTAAAGGTGCCCATTCTGAGTTCAAAACGCCGGATCAAGAGCATGAACAGGCAGGTCAACAGCGAGGCCTGAAGTAACAGGCTCGTGACACCGAAGTCCTCGGCGATCCACCAGACGACTTCCGCTGGAGGATGCACTCCGGCGGCCCACGGGTCTCGAAACGGGTGGGCGAACTGGAGGATGAAGGTGAGCGCCGACAGCACCAGAGCGGCGGACACGACCGCCTCGGCGCGGGCCACGGGATCACCGCGATCCCAGGCGGCCCGCAACGGCGCCGATACCATCAAGGCGCCGGCGATCACCTGGACGACCGGGAGCGGGCTGAGCAGCCGGCTCAGGCCGATCGGCCGG
Source organism: Chloroflexota bacterium (assembly GCA_005880695.1). Taxonomy (GTDB): domain Bacteria; phylum Chloroflexota; class Dormibacteria; order Dormibacterales; family Dormibacteraceae; genus VBGR01. Next base: position 21,243 of record VBGR01000052.1, on the reverse strand, counting down.
ACGGACGCGAGCTGAACGTATTGGTCGACGATGAGTGCCAGCCCGTAAGCGCCGCAGGCGGCGAGGGCGATCAGGTACGCAGTGGGAAGCGCTTCCCTCCAGGCCGCCCCCCGGCCCAAGCTGACCAGCATCGCCAGCCCCAGCCAGATCGTGAGGAGGAACCAGCCGGCATGGACGGAGATGTCCTGCCACGGCGCCAGGACGCTGATGCCGGCCGGGTTGTTCACGTAACTCCAGGCATCGAGATAGGCGCCGGCTGTGAAGAGGCAGGATAAAAGGACTGCGACCCGCTCGAAACTGGTCCCTTCAAGGAGTCCCGCCACCCGATGCCAACCCGCCCGCGGACTCGCTGGAGCCGACTCCGGCCCGGTAGTCCTCGCCGGGAGCTCCGTTCGGTCGTTAACTGAGTCTGAGGACGTGCTCCTACCCCCTTTTGCCCGCCCCTGGCGGGCGAAGTATAGGCGCACTGTTCGGAGGGTGCCGCACGCATTTTCGGGCCGCCGGTGGCCAATTCCGGTCCCAAATCAACCGCGTCCCGTTACCCTGCTGCCACCCCAGGCTGGTTACACCAGCCGCCGGAAATGAAAGATCCCGACGGGAGACCACATGGAAACGGTTTCTGAAGTGTCGACGGCAGCTGTCTCGTCGACCGGTCTACGCGACCGCGACTTGCTGGGAAAGCCGGTCGGTGTTCGCCTCGAGGACGTCCACCGCATCCACAAGATGGGCGAGATCGCGGTGCCTGCGTTGAACGGCGTGAGCCTGACGATCGCTCCTGGCGAGTTCGTGGCGATCATGGGACCCTCCGGCAGCGGCAAATCGACACTGCTCAACCTGATCGGCGGCCTCGACCGTCCGACCTCCGGCCGGGTGGTCATTGGCGGGGTGCCGATCCAGGATCTGAAGGACCGGCGCCTGGCCGACTACCGGCTGCAGAGGGTTGGCACCGTCTTTCAGAGCTTCAACCTCGTGCAGTCGCTGTCGGCCCTCGGCAATGTCGCGTTGCCGATGGCGTTGGCCGGCACCGCGGCAGGAGAGCGGCGTCAACGAGCGCAGGCCTTGCTCGAAAAGGTGGGTGTCGGCGATCGAGCCTCGTTCCGGCCGGCACGCATGTCAGGCGGTCAGCAGCAGCGGGTGTCGATCGCCAGGGCGCTCTCCAACCGCCCAGGGTTGCTGCTCGCCGATGAGCCCACCGGGAACCTCGACGACGAGGCCGGCGACCGTGTGATGGAACTGCTCCACGAAGTTCATGCGCTTGGCGCGACGGTGATCATGGTGACTCACGATCCAGAGATAGCCGCCCAAGCCGATCGGATCATCAGGCTGCGCAACGGCGTCGTGGTGGAGCAGGCGGACCAGCCGGAAAGCAAGGAGGCGACCCAGGGCCTCACCGCGCTTGGCCGGCTGGGCGGCCTTGAAACCTTGCGCATGGGAGTAAGCAGCGTGCTTCGGCGCCGGCTGCGCACCACCCTCAGCGCGGGCGGCGTAGCGGTGGGCATCGGTGCCATGAGCTTCATCCTTTCCTTCACGTTTGGGACGCAAAATGCTCTCAACAGCAGCCTCTCTTCACAGGGCGCCTTGAGACAGGTCACCGTCGGCGCAACCGGCGTTGGCGGAGGCGCCGGAGCCGGTGGTGCAGCATCTGTGGCCAATCACAAGACGCTCGACCAAGCCGCGTTGAACCTGCTCGGCCGTCAGGCTCACGTCACAGCGTCGTGGGGCAGTCTCAGCATCATCGGCGGCGTGCAAGACTCGACCAACGCCTCCTTGTCCGATGTCACGGCGCGATCACTGCCTCCACGTGACTCAAATTTCGCGGCAGGCTCACGCTCCCTGCAAGCCGGAAGTCAGCCGGCCTCCGACACGGCCCCGGAAGCGGTTGTTTCAAGCGCACTCGCGACAAAGATGGGACTCCATGTCGGTGACACGATCCGGTTCAGCGGCTTGTATTCAGGCTTGGTTGCGCCTGGCTCTGGAGTGGCGCCGGCGAGCAAACCGATTCCCCTCGCGCTGACCGTTGTTGGCCTCGACTCGGCCGGCGCGTTCGGCACCGCTGCTTTGTCGATCTCGCTGCCTTACGCCACCATGACGGGCTACTGGACGCAAATGCGCGACGCCAACAACTGGAAGTCAGATGAGTTCAGCTCCCTCACGCTTGTCGCCGATTCGACCGCCAGCGCCACCACCGTCAAGGACGAGGTCACCAAGCTCGGCTATCAGGCGACCGCAACCGCCGAGAGCGTCAAGAGCTTCACGCAGATCTTGAGCTTCATCGGGCTGGGCCTGACCGGGATCGCCGCGGTGGCTCTCTTGGTAGCCTGCCTCGGAATCGTCAACACGATGTACACGTCGGTCCTGGAGCGCACCCGCGAGATCGGGATTCTTAAAGCCCTTGGCGCTCGCAGCGGCGACGTCCGCAACATGTTCATGGCAGAGGCCGCCTTGATCGGACTGATCGGTGGAGCGGTCGGCATTGCCGTGACGGCCGCCGCGGGTGTTGCCGGCAATGCAATTGTCAACTCGCTTGCGCACCAGCAAGGCATCCCCATCAGCCTCAACGTCTTCCAGACCGCGTGGTGGCTGGTGGTGCTCTCGGTTGCGGGCGCGGGCCTGGTCAGCGCTTTGAGCGGCTTCTTCCCGGCCCTTCGGGCGGCCAGCCTCGACCCTGTGGTCGCGCTGCGCTACGAGTGAGGCCCCAGCCGGTACGCTAGCCGATCACGATGCCAGCGGCAGCGGCGCCGAACGCTGACGCCGCGGCGCAAGAGACGCCGACGCGCGCGATCTCAGTAAGAGGTGATGCCACTCGTCATTAGGCTTCACCTGCAGAGGCCGAACGACGTCCACCGCAATTGGGTCGCTGGCCGGGAATGTCTCCATCAGCGCCTCGTCCAGCGAGTCGTAGGTTTCACGATCTTCCATTGGGTCCCTCCTCCCGTTGCATAACAGTAAGGGAAACCCGGCTGGGCGGCCCGAATATTTCGTCCAGACCGCTGCCGCTAAGCGCACTCAGTGGCTCGGTACAGCGCTGGACGGGACCGTGGTCCTGATCTTGGGTCTCAATGCCCATTTCAGAAAGAGGGCCCCAGCGCTTAACTGCACGCTGGGTGACTCTAGCCGGGCTGAAGGATTGGTCGTCGATGGTGGGCGAACTGGCGCCCGCTATCGACCTATGGAGCGCCAGCTGCGTCAGAGGTCGGGTGAACGTGCTGCGCGAAATCTCGTTGAAGATCCTGCCTGGAGAGCTCGTGTTCATCACGGGGGTGAGCGGCGCGGGAAAATCCACTCTGCTCGGCCTCATCCACGGTGATCTGGAGCTGGCGTCGGGAGAGGCGTACGTCGGTGGCCATGTACTGCACGAGCGCCGCCAGCTCGACCTGCCAAGGCTCCGGCGAGAGGTTGGCATCGTCTATCAGGACTATCGCCTCCTACCGCGCCTCACCGCCCTCGAGAACGTCGTCTTCGCTGTAAGAGCATGTGAGCTCCGCCTCGACCCGCTCGAAGCGCTCCGCCGTGCGCGTGCGCATCTCGACACGGTTGGACTGGCCGGCAGGTGCAGCCACTACCCAAGCGAGCTCTCGGGCGGCGAGCAACAGCGGGTCGCCATCGCGCGCACTCTGGCAACGCGACCTCGCGTCCTGCTTGCCGATGAGCCGACAGGGAATCTGGACCAAGCCAACAGCTCACATGTGACTGACCTTTTGGCGCAGATCGCGCGCGCTGGCACCGCGGTGTTGATCGCGACGCACGATCCGAAGTTGGTCCTCGATGGCGCCGGACAGCATGTTCAGCTCGAGAAAGGAACTCTCGAACGCCCGGCCGTGGCCGCCAGAACAGGGTGAACAATCAAGTCTTGCGCGCCCGGTTCGCCCGGCGCGGGCCGGCGGCGATCGTCGCGCGAAACCTGCTCGACCTGGTCGTCGCGGCAGGCTATCGCAACTGGTCGCGCAACCTCGCAGGGACGATCCCAGCCATAGCATCGATCGCGCTGTTGGCCTTACTGGCAGGCCTCGGCGCCGTGATCGCACTCGCGCTGGCGACCGTGACCGCGGCACAGGCAGATCAAGCCACGACCCTGCAGATCTATCTGCGAGATGACGCGACCCAGCTAGAGGTGACGTCGCTCGAGGAGGCGCTTCGTCGAGACGCTCGAGTGCATTCCGTCAGCTATGTCAGCAAGGCCGATGCGCTTTTTCGGGCGGAGCGGCGGCCGGGCATGAGCCAGTTGCTGCAGGCCTCTGGCAGCAACCCGTTACCAGCCGGCCTGGACGTCCGGGTGCAGTCGCTGGATGACGTCCCGCAGGTGGCGGCGAGCTTTTCGTCTGCTGCGGGGATAGATCGCGATCACCCCACCTCATTCCAGGCGGATACGTACGGCCGGCTCCAGGTCTTGGTCAGAACGGCAGCGATCGCCGGGGGCGGCCTCCTGCTTCTCCTGCTCGCGATCGCCGGCGCGGTGACCGCGGGTTCGATTCGGAGCACCCTGCTCGCCCGACGAGCCGAAGTCGAGGTGATGTGGCTGGTCGGCTCACCGCCCTGGATGATCCGCGGACCCTTCCTGATGGAAGGCGCCTTGACCGGCGGAGCCGGAGCCGCCGTAGGGGGCTTGATGGCGACCGCGCTCGCCCTGGCGGCGCTACATGCTCAGGCGACCGCAGTCAGCGCCTTCCTGCCTGGCGTCACAGACGCGGTCCTGGGCACACTGCTCTTCGGTCTGGTAGGCGCCGGGGTCGGCCTCGGCTCGATGTCCGCGTTGGTCGGAGTGCGCGATCTCCGGCGCTGATGCGGGGACTCCTCACACTCGCCGCGGTCGCCCTTCTGTTTGGCCTGTCGGCGCAGCCCGCGACGGGCGCACCCGGCCCCAGCCCCAGCCCCAGCCCCAGCCCCGTGATCTGTCCATCGCCCAGCACTCCGGCGATCCCGACGGCTTCCGCCCCAGCTTCGCCGGCCGCGACCCTCAGCCCCGCCGCAGCAGACCTCTGCAGGCAGAGACAGCTGCTGGAGGAGGTTCGCCAGCGGCTTGGCTCGAACCTCGCCACCGCTCTCGCGGTGCAGGATCAGCTCACGCAGTCATTAAATGACAACGCGCGCGCGCAAGCCGAGATCGGCTTTGAGGCAAGCAAGGCACAGGCCCAGATACGTGGCCTTGACGATCAACTAACGCACCTCGCGGCTGAAGAGGCCCGCACGCGGCAAAGAATCGACGCCGATCGAGGGCAGGCGGCGGCTCTGGCGCGCTCGGCCTACTTCCGCCCTGACTCATTTCTGCTCGAGCTCGTAAGCGCCGGCAGCCTGGAGGAGCTCGCCGGCTTGATGGCGGACGCGATGGCGGCCGGCTCACGCATTGAATCGGACGAGCGCCGGCTGCGTTCGGATCAGATGAGGCTGACCGAGGAGCGGACCGCAGCCGCCACCGCGCGTGCCGAAAAATCGCGGAGGGAGGACGCCCTCCGGGGCAACCTCGTCCGACTGGCCGACCTGCAGCGGGCACAGGAGGAGTCGAGGGTGCGACTGGCGGCCCAAATCGCGCAAACGCGAAACGAGATCAGCCGCGCCGAACAGCAGTCGTCCAGCCTTGCGCAGCGGATCAGCGCTGCTCTCGATGCCGAGCAGGCGGAGATTATCGCTCGCGCCATCCAGCAAGTCTGGGCACAGGTGCTGTTGTGGGAGGAGTCGGTCCACCCCGGCTCGGTTCCCGTCAGCGGGGGCCATTCCAAGACCTTTCGGTTTGTCTGGCCGGAGCCCTCAGCCGTGATCAGCCAGGGCTTCGGCCCTAGCGACCTCGCCCTCGAACCCAGCTATGCGACTTACCCACACTTCCATACCGGCCTGGACCTGGCGGCGCCGGCGCTGAATCCCGTGCTCGCGGCGGACGACGGCATCGTCGCCATCGTCGGGACCGGGACCACGGGCTATGGAAACTATGTAGTGCTTGGCCACCGCGGGGGTCTTGTAACTCTCTACGGCCACCTTCATGACGCCTTGGTCAAGCCGGGAGACTCTATAAGTCAGGGACAGCCAATCGGACTCGAAGGGTCAACTGGCAATTCGACCGGGCCACACGTGCACTTCGAGCTGCGGCTCAGGGATCAGCCAATCGACCCAACGCCATATCTGCCGCCCGGTGCGCCGTCCACATTCGGGCTCAACGGGGGCTGATCAAGACGATCGCGCCCCGTCGCTGAGCTCTGCGTTAACCCCGATGATCTGCGTCGCGGAGTTGAAGTCCGGCGTGAGCAGATTCTTGGTCACAGCGCACGAAACACCCTTCGCGTGGTCGCCATTGGCGAAGCTCCCGCCGGAGCCGCCGATACCGAACGCGCTTGTGGAATCCTGCGAGCCCAAGCGCCCGACCGAATAGCCCAGGGCCCACTTCGTGGGCAGCACTCAAGACGGCTGGGGAACACGAAACTACGGAATCCGCGCTAGCGAGGACGCCCTGGCCGCTGAACCACACCGAGTTGAATCATCGCTGGGACGTTAACGCACAGCGGGCTATCTCGAAACAATGTGCTGCGCTCTGCCAGTAAACAACTGGTCCACGGACCGCCGATACCTGCTAGGTTCTCCTCGGGCGTCTCGCCTGGAGGGGTGATGGGCGATCAGCATCTACGGCTACCGGCTCTGGTGGTCGTTCCGCGCCGTCCAGGCCCCCTTATCTTCCCGCCCACGATCGAACGCAAAGATCGCGACGAGCTTGACATCAGCCTCGACGAGGTCTTTGGCGAGCCGATCCAGCAGAAGCCCGGTCCGGTAGACGCTTCGCTGGTAGTCGGCGGAGTCGGACTGATCATCATCGCTGAGGTCCTCTCGGGTGGCGGTTGGTTGGTCTGGGTCGGCGGTCTGTCGGTTGTGTTGGGTTTGGCCCTTCCCGTCCGGAGCCTCTGGCGGATGGCTATGCGGTCGCGATCTACTCAGAGGCTCGCTTCGATACTGAAACAGGGCGATCCCCTCAACTTGACCGACGCGACCGCTCGGCGTTTGGCAGTCGCCTACACGAAGATCCAGCAGATTGCAGATGGAGGTCAAGAGCCGGCAGCGGCAGACGCACTCGAGGCCTCTGCGCAGGCGCTTCAGGAGGTGGCTGTCTTGTTGAAGGGGAGACCGCCGCGCGGAGCCGCCGAGTCTGAGTACGTGGCCAGGCGTGCGATCGCCGTGGAAGGGCTGGCGCGGTCACTCGAACAGGCCCACGGAAGCGTCGCCTCTGATGGCGTGGCGGAGGACCACATCCGCGACGCGGCGGTTGAAGCGCTGACTGAGTTCGAGAAGAGAACAGGAATGAGCTCGCTGGACCGTATCTCAAGCATCCGCGGGACCAAGCCGAGATGACTGCACGCCGCACACGCCAGCCCGTGAGGGAGGGCGGCCCGACCAGCGCTCTTACCCTGGCCATTGCCATCCCACTCATGCCATTCGTCGCTGCCTGGGAGGCTGCTGGGGCCATCCGGCACGGGCTTGGCGTCGCCGGCGTGTGGATGGCTAAGGAGCTCCGAGCATTGGGGCGCTGGACTGTTAAGCGCCTCGGAACGTTTCTCCAGTGGCTCGCAATCGGCGCTCGGACAGTCGCGGGTTGGTGCACGGCTTTCGCGCGGCTTATCGGCCGGCGAATGATCGTCGAGCTGCGACAGGTGGTCCGGGGAATCGTCCGGACAGCGGATCTTATGGCCCGGATCGCATTTCCGATCATCGTCCGTACCTGGACCCTCTTACGAATGCTGGCAAGAGGGGCGGTGGTGACAATCCGCGGGGTGTGGGCACGCCTGGTCGTGCCGCTCCGACTGGTCGCACGAGCCATGGTTGCGTTGCTGTTGCGAGCCGGCGTTCTCCTGCGCACCGCTGTGAGGCTAATCTGGCTGACCTTGAAGGCGATCGGAACGAGGATCCTATTGCCGCTACGGCTCGCCGCGCGAGCGATCGCGGCATTGGGTTGGCGCCTGGTTCTCGCGATCCGGGGATTGATTCTGGCGGTCGCGCTCGCGCTTCGAGCGGCGGGGCGTTGGTTTGTGGATCGGATATTGGGTCCCTCGTGGCGCGCTGTCGGCAGGGTAATCGTGGCCGCTCGCAACTTGATCGTGGTCGTCACTTCGCTGCTTGCAGAGGCCGCCGGACGAGCGGTCGATGTAGTAACTCGGGCCGTGCTCGCCGCGCGCAGTGTTTTGATCTTTGACGCGCGTGCGATAGCTGCCGCTGCGCGACGCGTCTGGCAGCCTGTTCACGTACTCATCGGTCACATCGCCTCGCTTCTAGCCGTCGCAGCTACGCGTTTGCTGCAGATATTGAGCTCCGTGGGATATCTGATCGCTCTGGCCGCGCAAGCGGCGTGGCGGCCCCTCCGCTGGGCCCTGAGGCTGGTTGGGTCGATCCTGTCCGCGTCACGCCGGCTCGCCGTCCAGGCGGTGCGCTACCTATCACATCTGATCGCCGCTGCCGCCCAGCTCGCCTGGCAGGCGGTGCGCTACATGTCGCATCTGATCGCCGCCGCGGCCCAACTGGCCTGGCAGCCTTTGCGGTGGCTCTTGAGCTTGTTCCATTCGATCCTGTCCACGTCACTCCGGCTCGCTCTGGAGGCGCTGCGCTACCTAGGACACCTGACCGCCGCTGCCGCCAAAGTGGCCTGGCGGCCGGTTCGCTGGTTCCTGGGCTCAATCCGGTGGACTCTTGCTACGTCGCTTCGGCTTGCCCTACAGGCGCTGCGCTATCTGGCACACGTGATTGCCGCTGCCGCACAACTCGCCTGGCGGCCTATTCGAGCCGCTTTACACCGTGCGGCCTTGGTCCTTGCCACCGCGTTGAGGTATGCGCGCCAAGCGGTTGTGGCTGTGATTGGCCCCCTGCGGGTGGCGTGGCGTGCGGGGACCGATGTCGTGAAGGCGGCAGTCGTCACCGCCGCGAGGACCGTGCGCGGCTCCTTACGCACCGCTCGCATCAATGTGCGGCTGGCAATCCACGAGGCGCGAAATGGAGTCCGCTACTTCTTCGGCCGGCCGGCTCTTCCCTTCGTCGAGCAACGAGCTGCGCCCGCACTGCGCTCGCGCCCGGCCGGCGCTCCGCGCCAGCATGCACGTGCCGCACCCCGCTCCCACGCCCACCGGCGATCCTCGAGCCGGACCGGGCAAGAGCTAGTAGTCATCCATCGAGAGTGGCTGGCGTGGGTCGAAGGCCATCTCGGTCGCGACCCAGTGCGAGGAGATCTGGCAGCCACCGCGGCGACGACGGCAATCGTTGCAGGACTTGGTCCTGACCGTGCAGTGGCGGCAGCTGAATTCGCATGGAAGGCCGGCCCCTCTCAGGACGCTGCGACTGGAGTCGGCAGCGGACTCGCGTAGGACTACCCCCCTGCCCGCCTACTCCAGGGGACTGATCGGAACGGTCGCCGGGCTCGCCGTTGGCTTCGTCATCACCGTCCTCGTGGTCGTGACCAAGCTCCCGTTCTTGGTGAACACCCCCCGGTCCGAGCACGGATTGCTGCTGGTGGCGCTGTTCGCCATACCCGCGGTCGCAGGTGGTGTGATCGGTCTTCTAATGCCACGAGGCCTAATCGGGCGGCGCTAAGAGAATGCCGTCTCACTGGGTCGCGACCAGCGTCTCGAGCCGGTCGTCGTAACGCCAGGAAGGCGATCCGGGGGCAAGGTGAACGCCGCCGATCCAGCGATCCTTTCCGGCATACCTGTCGGAACTCTTCAAAACTCGCCTGCCGGCCCCGGTCAGCGCGACCTCCGTTGAGACGGCCGGCCTGGAGGCGGGCGGCACCAGCTTCAGCAGGGGTTCGGGTCCGGCCGCCAGGTCGCCCAGCGTGTCCAGGAACTGGATATCGCCGATAAAGGGTCTGCGCTCGCGCGCCCACACCCACTTGAAGGCCGCTCCGGCCGTCTTGGCCCCGCCGGCAACCGCCAGCAGCGCGCGGCGCTCGGTGAGTGACAGGCCATCCGAGAGGCTCGGGTATTCCTGCAGCAGCCGCACGAACGCCTCTCCGAGAAACCGGAGCTGCGCGTCGGCGGTGCCGGCGATCGCGACAAGGCCCGACGGATCGGGAGCCCGGAAGGCGGACCAGGCTCGAGCGGCGAGCTCCAGCGTGCCCGAAACCAGCGTGACGGCGTCCGAGACCAGTTCCGCCAGCTCAGCCGGCGGCAGCTCGCCCAGGCCTCCGAAGTGCGCCCGACCGATCATCTCGCCCGGATTGATGAGCCTTATCGAGCCGGCGGCAATACCGTTGAGCCGGAGAGCGGCCAGGATCTGGATCAGTTGGAGCTGGTCGTAGAGGTCGGCGTCAAACCAGAGCATGTACCGGCCTCTATGTCCGAGCAGAGTCCGGTCCCTATCACGAAGCTCGGCACCTACCGCGCTGACTGTCTGTCCATACCGCTCGGCCAGGAAGCGAGCCCGCGCCAGCCTCAGCTGGGCCGCCGGAAGCGCCGGCACCGGACCCACGTTGAGCACGTCCCGCCAGGGCAGAACGTAGGTGCTGAGCGCCTCCCTCAATGAGCCCGCCGCGGAATCGCCGTTGGTGATGTGCAGCAGGCCGCTGGCCGCGGCGGAAGAGGCCTTTAGCTTCGCTCGGGCCGAAGTGTAGGACTCGCCTGTACGAGCCATCCGGGCGCGAATGTTCTTTTTGAGCCGCGCGTTCGTCGTCATGGCATCCCTCGAACCCTGTGGCCGCGCACTCCCCAGCAGCGTCGCCCACAGGTCGGGGCGCATCCTCGTAGGTCCGAGACCAGGCGGCCCCTTTGCCTCTCGAGGATCCGGCTGGGGTGGATCTCAGAGGTTTGGCGCGGACTCCCGCCGTCATCAATCTCTCAGAAGGCCCTGGCCGGTGTCAACAACGCGCCTAGGCGGCCTCCTCGTCGTCGACGGACTCCGCTTCGGCGGCCATCAAGGGCCGGCCGCGGAGGACGGACACAGCCAGCGCCAAGGTGATGACCACCGTGCCGGCTCCGACCAGCCATGCCAGGTGGTAGCCGCCGGCTAGCGCGGCGGCGCTCGAAACTCCGTCCTGGACGAGCGCCTGGGCCCGCGCCCCGGCGAGGGTCGCGAGAACGGCGAGCCCGAAGGCGCCGCCGACCTGGCCGCTGGTGTTCAGGAGTCCCGACGCCAGCCCGGCTTCGCTGGGGTCGGTCTCGGACATCGCGATGATCGCCAGCGATGGGAAAGAGAGGCCGCCTCCCAGACCGAGGAGGGCCAACGGAACCAGCAGGTTCAGCGCGTAGTCGGGGCCGGTCGGGCCGAATCCCAGCAGGGCCAGCGCTACAACAATCACCGCCTGGCCCGCAGCGAGCACGGCGTTGGGACCGAAGCGGTTGATCAGCAGCGCCGAGAAGCGGATCGAGAAGAGCCCCATCACGATGGCCACCGGCAGAAACGCGAGGCCGATCGCCAGCGGACTGTAGTGGAGCACCCGCTGCAGGTCCAATGACCCCAGAAAGAAGAAGCCGAGGAAGGCGGCCGACATCAGCGCCTGCACGACGTTCGATGCCGAGACCCGCCGCGAGGCGAACAGCCGGAGCGGCAGGATCGGATTGCGGACCACCGCTTGCCGCCAGACGAAAGCGGCCAGAAGCCCGACGGAGACGGCGCCGAGGGAGAGCGTGCGGAGCGAACCGAGTCCGTAGTCCGAGGACTGGATGATGGTGTAGACGCCGAGCATCAGGGCCACCGTGACCAGGACGGCGCCGAGAACGTCGGCACCCTTGCCGACGCCGATTCCCGGGTCGGCAGCCAGGAGGCGCACGGCCAGCACGGCAGTCACCAGCCCGACGGGCAGGTTCACGAAGAAGATCCAGTGCCAGCTCACGCTCTGGGTGATCAGCCCTCCGGCGAGCAGGCCCACCGCGGCTCCAGCGGAGGCGATGAAGCTGAATACGCCGAAGGCTCTGGCCTGCTCGTCAGGCTTCGGGAAGAGCGTGACGATCATGGCCAGGATCACTGCCGAGCTGACGGCGCCGCCGATGCCTTGAAGGAAGCGGGCGGCGATCAACATCGGCTGGTTGAAGGAAAGTCCACAGAGCAGCGAAGCGCCGGTGAAGATGGCCAGGCCGACCAGGAAGACGCGCTTGCGCCCGAACAGGTCGCCCAGCCGGCCGGCGAGCAGTAGCAGGCCGCCAAAGGCAATCAGGTAGGCGTTGATGACCCAGGCCAGGCCGGCCTGCGAGAAGCCGAGGTCCCGCTGGATGGAAGGCAGCGCCACGTTGACGATCGTCATGTCGACGACGATCAGAAGGAAGCCTGTGCAGAGGACGATCAGCGAGAGCCAACGTGTGTTGTTCATGCCCCTAAGACCGCGCCCATGTCGAGAATTAATCGGTTTCCGCTGCCCAGGATTCCGGCGGAGTTGAAATCGGTCTTACCTTGCGGACCGCGAGGTTGGGGCGATGAGTTTCCGGATCTGACCAGGTCTAACCCGTATGGCGAACCGGAAGGTCAGCCTCGACTGCGCCCTCCTCCAGGCGCCCGGGCTGGCCACGATCGACCGCCTGGCCCGACTGCAGCTGCTGGTCCGCAGGCAGGGGTGCGGTCTCGAGCTCGTGGCTGCCCAACCGAGGCTGCTCGAGCTGATCTTGTTCGCGGGGCTGGCGGCAGCCCTAGGAGTCGAGTCTGGGCGGCAGGCCGAAGAGGGGGAACAGCCGCTCAGTGTCGAGGAAGAAAGTGAGCTCTGAGATCGCGCCGCCTTCGATCTCGATCACCTGCAGGGACCAGGGCTCGTAGCCTCCCTGCGGACTGGGCTTGTACTGTCCGAAGGCCGGCGACCCATTGGCCAGGCCAACCGGAATCACTCGCGAGCCGCGGCAGCCGATGCCCGGCCCGAGCCACCAGGCGAGGATGTCGTCGCGGCCGCGCAGCCACATGTCGTAGGGCGGCATCGACTGGATCGCGTCTTTCTGGATGAGGGACGTCAGCGCTTCGATGTCATAGCCCTCGAAGGCGGCGACGTAGCGCTCGAGGAGGGCGCGGTCCGCTTCCTTCAACGTCCGAGGCGCATCTTCGGAGCTGAGGTTCCGGCTTGCCAGCGTGGCCCGCGCCCGCTGCAACGCGCTGTTGACCGAAGCCACGGAAGTGTCGAGTAGCTCGGCGACCTCGGTCGCCTCCCAGCGAAGCACCTCGCGGAGGATCAAGACGGCTCGCTGCCGCGAGGGCAGGTGCTGGAGGGCCGCGACAAACGCGAGCCTCACTGCTTCGCGGGCGATGGCAACGTCGGCCGGGTCCCCTTCGGGCGCGATCAAGGTCTCGGGAATCGGCTCGATCCAGGTCGCCTCGGACCTTGTGTTCAGGTTCGAGGCCAGCGGCTCACGCGCCGGACCGAGATCCATCGGCCGCGCCCGCCGCTCCCGGCTCTTGACCATGTCGAGGCAGACGTTGGTTGCGATCCTGTAGAGCCAAGAGCGCAGCGATGACCGGCCCTGGAAGCCGTCCCTGCTGCGCCACGCCCGCACGAAGCTCTCCTGGACCGCGTCCTCGGCGTCGAACGGGGAGCCCAGCATGCGGTAGCAGTACGCCGTCAGCTCCCGGCGATGCTGCTCCAGCTCGCCCGGGGCGGGCGCGACGGCGACTACGGATTCGTCCACGACGTCAGGTTACTGGGTCCGATGCCCGGAGCAGTCAGGTGAAGAACTCGAATCGGGGCGAGGCGCTGGTGAGGAGCCCGGCTGTCGAGCGCGCGGACCAGACCGCCTCGACCTCGTCTTTGATCGCTGCGACGAGTCGCTCGACGTCTGCGTGGGCGGACCCATGCATCGCCTCGGCCACGATCAAGACCGCCGTGGTGCCCTTCTGTACAGCCGAGTAGCCGCTTTGCCTGTTCGTCCATCGCCGAGCATGGGCTCGGCTGGCCTTGTCGGCGAAGATCACCTCGCCGGGCGAAGGGTGCTCCGTTTCGCCGGAGAAAGACTCATACGATTCGACGCCCGTTGCCTGTCGGACCTCGACGTACTCAGCGATCCGGGCGGCGTCGAATACTGCGACCGGAATTGCGAAAGCGATCGAGATCGCGTTGCAAAGATCGATCAACGGATGTATCCGCGGCAGCGAGCCTTCCTTCTTGAAACGGCGAAGAAGCGACTCCGAAGCGCATCGATACTGGGTCGGCTTGAGCCCCATCCGTGTGAAGGCCCGACGCCAAGCCTGGATCTCGGGTAACTCGCTCTCGGAGAAAATCCTAAGGCGTGAACTGGCAATCTCTTCGTACCTTGCCGTCCGCGACAAGACGTCGGCGTCCGCGCTGATGCCCTCAACCGCGATGACACCTGGAACGAGCTCTGGATAGTCGCTCCAAAGCGCGGTCGAGTGACAGAAATGCATGTGACCTCCCCGCGTCCGGGCTTTGGACGTCTTAATCATGACCAGGGCGGGGCCGGTCAACCTGCCCCCTATCGTCTGAGGTAGTCCGACAACCGCGGTTGAATCGGCGGTCCAAAATCAATCGAATGGCCGGCCACGCGCGCGTAGCCATAGTGGGCGCGGGCTTCGGCGGCATCGGGATGTCGATCCGGCTGGCAGAGGCCGGCATCGAGCACGTCATCTTCGAGCGGGCCACCGAGCTCGGCGGAACCTGGCGTGAAAACCGCTATCCGGGCTGCGCCTGCGACGTGCCGACGCCCCTCTACTCCTACTCATTCGCGTTGAACCCCGACTGGTCTCGTCTCTACGCACCGCAGGCGGAGATCCTGGAGTACCTGCGCCGCGTCGCGACGGACTACGGCGTCCTTCCGAGGATCCGATTCAGCCACGAGCTCTGCGAGGCGGCCTGGGACGAGAAGCCCGGCCACTGGGTCCTCGACACCAGCCAGGGCCGCTGGACTGCGGATGTCCTGGTGGCCGCGCCCGGACCGTTGGCGGAGCCCAAAGAACCTGATATCGAGGGCCTCGAGAGGTTCCGGGGAACTCGCTTCCACTCGGCCGCCTGGGACGAGGCGCATTCGCTGGACGGCCTCCGAGTCGGCATAGTCGGGACCGGCGCCTCGGCCGTCCAGATCATCCCCCGCATCCAGCCACGCGTGGCCAGTCTGCATGTCTTCCAGCGCACGCCGGCCTGGGTCCTGCCTCATCCGGACCGACCGATTCCGCTCGCAGAGCGCCGCCGCTACCGTCAATTTCCGATCCTGCAGCGGCTCGCGCGGGCGCGAATCTATTGGCTGCTGGAGCTCCTCGTCTTTGGCTTCTGCAAGAACGTGCGGCTGATGAGTCTCGTCGGACGCCTGGCCGAGCGTCACCTTAAACGGCAGGTTCCCGACCAACCACTGCGGGACAGGTTGCGGCCGACATTCTCGCCGGGCTGCAAGCGACTGCTGCCCTCCAACGACTACTACCCAGCTCTCACGCAGCCGAACGTCGAGTTGGTCACGGCGCCGATTCGCGACGTCCGTGAGCGCTCAGTCGTCACCGTCGATGGCGACGAGCGCGAACTTGACGCACTGATCCTGGCGACCGGTTTCCGCGTCACCGATAACCCCGTCTTCGAGCGAATCCGGGGCCGCTCGGGCGCCAGCCTCGCCGCCACCTGGGCGGATGGAGGGATGACCGCGTATAAGGGAACCGCGGTTGCCGGTTTTCCGAATCTGTTCTTGCTGGCGGGCCCGAACACAGGCATCGGTCACACGTCGCTTCTGTTCATGATCGAGGCGCAGTACCGGTACGTGCTCGGGGCGCTGCGGCTCATGGAAGACAGGGGGCTGCGCTCGCTGGAGGTACGCGTGGATGCCGTCCGGCGCTACGACGCCTCTCTCCAACACCGGTTGCGCAACACGGTGTGGACGCTTGGCGGATGTGCGAGCTGGTATCAGGACACGGCCGGTCGCGTGCCCACAATGTGGCCCGATTTCACCTGGAAGTTCTGGTTCTTGACGCGCCGCTTTGACGCAGTTGCCTATCTTCAGCGTGAGAGAGCTCAGGCGACGAGATAGCAGGAAGCGCGCAAAGCGGTGGCGCTATGAAGGCCGCCGTTGTAATCTCATTCGAGGGCAGACACCGACTTGGATGAGGTTCTCGCCGAGGGGGAATACTGGTGAACACGGTAATTTGGATTCTCGGTGTGTCGTGCGTGATCCTCGTGATCGATGTCCTGTCCAAGCGCTGGGCCAGGCGGGTGGTCTCGAAGCGGGTGGTCTTTGTCCATCGCGCAGGTCCGCGCCCGTCCCTCTGATCCCTGCGAGTAGCTGAGGCAGATGGCTAACGAGCTGTCTGCCTTGCTGGAAGTCGCCGGGGAAACCGTCGACCGCCTCGCCATCACGCCCAGCCAGTCTCTCCACCGCGCGATCGCCAGGCGCAGCTTTTCCGCCGTCGGCCCTCTGGCCGCTCCCGTCCGCCTTGTCCACGATGGCATCTCCAACACGGTCTACACCGCCATCCGCACCACCGCGTCAGCCCTGACGGCCGGCGCCGCCTCGGCGGTAAAGAACTGGAACGGCGGCGCTGACCACCGGCCCTTGTCCGCCTCGCGCTCCGGCCGCCAAGCACTGAGCGTGCTCAACGCCCTTATCGGCGACCTCCTCGAGGAGCGTGGCAGCGACCTCGCCATCGAGATGTCCGTCCGCCACGCGGGACACGACGTCGCGACGTCCGTCGAAGAGCTTCGCACGGCTTACCCGGACGCCAGTGGAAAGGTGGCGGTCTTCCTGCACGGCCTGGCTGAGAATGAAGAATCGTGGCTCCGAGGCTCCAGCCGCCACGACGGCGGCGACGCCCTGCCCTTTGGCGCCCGCCTCCACGCCGACCTCGGCATCACGCCGGTTGACGTCCGCTACAACACCGGCCTCCACGTCAGCGAGAACGGCAGCAAGCTGGACCTGCTCCTCGAGCAGCTGATCGCGGCCTGGCCGGTCGAGCTGCGGGAGCTCAGCCTGATCGGCCACTCGATGGGAGGCCTGGTCGCCCGCTCTGCGTACACTGCCGCGACGGCGGCCAAGCCCGGGCGCCGGTGGCCGGCCCTGACCACCCGCGTTGTGACCCTCGGTACTCCGCACACCGGCGCGCCACTCGAAAAGGCGGCCCGTCTCGCCTCCTGGGCGCTGCAAAAGGTCCCCGAGGCAGAACCGCTGGCCGACATCCTCGACACCCGCAGCTCTGGCATCCGCGACCTGCGTCATGGCTATCTGCTGGGGGACGAATGGCGCGCCGAAGACCCGAAGAGGCTCTTCGACGACCGCCGCTCCGCGGTCCCGCTCCTGCACGGATGCACACATGTGTTCATCACGGCGTCCGTCACGCGCGACCCGTCTAACCCGCTGGGCTGGATCGCCGGAGACCTCCTGGTACGCACCGACAGCGCCTCCGGGCGCCACCGCACCCGCGCCATCCCCGTCCCGCCCGAGTCGATCGTGCATGTAGGCTCGCTGACCCATTTCGACCTGCTCGACCACCCGCTGGTCTACGAGCGCCTGAGAGCGGGCCTCACTCCTCCGGCCTGACCCGGCGGGCAGCTCCCAGCCTCTTTTTTCTCCCCACCTACTAGTCGATTATGGGACTGCGGTAGTATCAGTAGACGTGGTAGCCATACATCGCTGGGCGGAGCTATGAGTTCGCCCCGGCGGGGCCCCCGGCGAGAGATCGACGGCTCCATGTCGGAGCTCACAGCCAAGGTCCGTCAGGAGTTCCCGCGCCTCGTCGGCCGGCCGGTCGACAGCGTCTCGGGCATATCAAGGGAGGGGTCGCAGGGTTGGCGCTTGATCGTCGAGGCGGTCGAGCTCGAGCGCATACCTCCGTCAACCAGCGTCCTTGGATCCTACGAGGTCGAAGTCGATAGCCACGGGCGCCTGACCGGTTTTCGACGCCTCCGCCGCTACTACCGGAACCAGGCCGAAGCGCAATGAGCCTGCAGCCCCACTACGGCAGCCAGCTCCGACCTCGCGGTGAGTCCTTGGCCGACCTCCTGGAGCGTGTTCTCGACAAGGGCATCGTCGTGGCCGGCGACATCGTGGTTGGAATCGCCGACGTGGAGCTGCTGACTTTGAAGATCCGGCTCCTGGTCTGCTCCGTCGATACCGCCGAACGCATGGGCATCGACTGGTGGAAGCACGATCCCTTCTTGACTCGAGGCAGTGGGGACGGCCACGACGGGCGCCTGCAGGAACGGGTTCAGCGCATCGAAGCGCTGCTTGAGGAGGGCGGTGGGCGGCGGCAGGAGGTACCAAAGCGTGGCCACTGACATCCGCCAGGCCACCGGCTGGTACGTCTATGCGGTTTGCGAGCCAGGCGACTTGAAGCTGACCGGCCTCGAGTCGGTCGATGGCGGCCATCCCCTTGAAACCATCTCTGGCGATGGCGTGAGCGTGATCGTCTCTGAGGTGCGTCTGGCCGCACTGCAGGGGCTGGAGGAGGAGGCGCCGACTGAAGATGGGCGCCTGGCCCAGATGGCGCGGAGGCACGACGCGGTTGTCGAAGCCGCCTTCAGCCAGGGCACCCTCCTACCGCTGCGCCTGGGAACAGTGCTGCGGGACCGAAAAGCAGTAGCGCAGCTGCTGAGTGGAGCGGGACCCTACTTCCGCGACGAATTGCAACGGTTGCGCGGATGTCGCGAGTGGCAGGTCAAGGTTTTGCGGGAGCACCAGTCCGAGCGGTCGTCGGAGGAGGGTCGCGACTTCGGGAGCGGCACCGCCTACCTGGCTGCACGGGCGGCCGCTCAAAAAGAACGCGACGAGACCGCAACCAAGTTGAATGTGGCCCTCGAGCGCCTCGATGCCGGCGCTGCGACAGCGGCTGACGCCAGCGAACCGATCCGGTGGCTGACGCAGGGCACCCTGTACGCGGCCGCCTTCCTGGTGCCGGGGCAGCAAGAGGCGGCCTTCCAGGACGCCGTGGAGCAGGGCGGTGCCGGATTGCGGGAGCTGGGCGTGGGCGTCGAGCTGCGCGGTCCCTTTCCGCCCTACCACTTCGTCGACGCCAAGCTTGGAGGTGGCCCGCAGTGACGACGTCCCTGGCCGATTGGGCCGGACCGCGCGAGACCAGCCTCGCGGATCTGATTGACCGGCTGCTCCACCGCGGAGTGGTGGCCGCCGGAGGCGTCATCATCTCGCTCGCAGGGGTCGACCTGGTGCGGCTGGACTTGCGCGTTTTGCTGGCCTCGATCGAAAAGCTCGCCGCTGAGCAAGTCCGGTCCGAATCGGGATCCGCGCCGAGACAGCTCTCCAGCGAGCCCCCTCACGACGAACCACAAACTGTCCAGAGCGGAGGGTCGCTTCCTCAACCAACGCCAGCCAGGACGAAGGCGGCCGCGCCAGGGGCAGCAGCCAGCTCCGATCGGCTCGACCTGGATGCTGAGACCGTCGACCGAGGGCTGGGACGCCTGGTCCTGGCCGTTCTGGAACTTCTGCGCGAGGTGCTCGAACGCCAGTCGATCAGGCACCTCGAAGGTGGCTCACTCGATTCGGACCAGGTGGAGCGGCTCGGACTTGCGCTCCAAGCGTTGGAGTCACGCCTTGCCGAACTACGCGCGGAGTTCGGCCTCGACCGATCCGACTTGCAAATCCCGATCGCGAATTAACCACTGGAGGTAGTTATGGCAGTTGCACTGCGCCAGAGCCGGGCGCCCCAGCCCAGCAGTCTGGCGGACGTCATCGATGTGATCCTCGACCGAGGAATCGTCATCGACGCCTACGTTCGAGTGTCCTTGGTCGGCATCGAACTAGTCACCATCGACGCCCGCATCGTCGTGGCCAGCGTGGACACGTACCTGCGCTTTGCCCAGATGGTCAACCGGCTCGACCTCGGCGGTTCCGAGCCCACCGAATCCCGCGGACTGCCTGAGGAGATCGGCAAGATGAGCCAGAGCGGGGCCCAGGGCAAAACCGAAGGCGCCTTGAGCGGAGCCGCCCAGTCCCTGAAGAACTGGCTTGGAGGCGACGAGCAGGAAGGCCAGGGCGAGGGCGACGAGGGATCGCGCGAGGACGACGAAGGCGGCGAACCCGAGGCACGAGGGCAGGCGAGCGCCAGTAGCGGCGACGGCCATCGGTCCCGACAGAGCAGCAGGCGAGCGCCGACGCATCGGCGGGTGCCAGCGGGCAGAGGCGCAAAGCGCTAGATGGGATCCCAACGGTCTCTTCTGGTCCACGCGCTCGTGCGGCGCGACCATCCTGGCTCGGTCAGCGGCAGCTCACGGGTCGCCGTCGGCCCGGTGGCGGCCGCCTGCACTCCGTTCACAGCTGGTGCTGCAGCCGGCGTCAGGCAGCTGAAAGCTCATGCCGCGCTGGTCCAAGCGCTGTGCGCGGCCGGTCCCGTGGTCCCCTTCCGGTTCGGCACCCTCGTTCCTCACGCCTCCTGGCTGCGGGCTCACCTGCGGCAGCAGGGGAAGGACTACGCAAAACTCCTGGATCAGCTGGAGGGGCTGGTAGAGATTGCCGTGACCGTGTCGGGCAAGGAGGACCGAGTCGTTCGGCATCTGCTCGACGCTGAGCCGGAGCTGCGAGCGCTGGCGGCAAGCGCGCGTTCCAGCGGCCTGCCTGGCCAGGTTGAGTTCGGCGAACACGTGGCGGCGGCCTACGAAGGCTTCCTATTGCGGGAAGCCGGCGCTGTCATGGAGCGGCTTGCCGAAGAAGCGGTCCGCGTGGCCCCAAGAGCCCCGACCCAAGGAGCCATCAGGGCGTCGTTCTTGGTCAGCACGATTGCGTTCGAAAGGTTCGAGGGCCTGGCGCAGCGGCTCCAGCAGGATTCGGACGACCGGCTCCGGGTGCGCCTCACCGGCCCGCTTCCGCCCTACAGCTTTGTTGACGCGGAACAGCGACCAATGCCACCAAGGGCGTCGGCGTGGGCCTCCTGATCAACCTGCTGACCTTCCCCCTGGCCCCCGTTCGCGGCGTGGTCTGGGTCGCCGAGCAGATCGCCGAAGCCACCGATCGAGAAGTGCTTGGCGAGGAAGGTCTTCGGCAGCAGATCGAAGAGCTGGAGGGTGCACTCGAGCGAGGCGAGATCGAAGACGCTGAATTCGAGGCCGCCCATGAGGAGCTCCTCGAACGGCTGCTGGCGGCCCACAACAACTCAATCCCAACCGAGGAGGAATGATTCGTGGCCATTGCACTGAGGCGGTCTAACGACGTTGTCAAGCTGGGGGCTGTCCTCACGGCGGGTTACCTCCTTGGCCGCACGAAGCGTCTGACCTGGGCGCTTGGGTTGGGACTCTGGTATTTGAGCCATCGGTACCGCATCCGACCCGGCGAGCTGGCTCTCGAAACCGCCGAAAAGATGCTCGCCTCTGAAGAGTTCGCCGGGCTTCGCAAAGAGCTCCGATCCGCGACCGGCAAGCGGGCGCGCCGCGCGCTTTACCGCGGG
>VBGR01000004.1 GCA_005880695.1 Chloroflexota bacterium | reverse complement strand
GAACCGGATTAGATACCCGGGTAGTCCACGCCCTAAACGTTGCGCACTAGGTGTTGGTCGGATTGACCCGATCAGTGCCGCAGCTAACGCATTAAGTGCGCCGCCTGGGGAGTACGGTCGCAAGATTAAAACTCAAAGGAATAGGCGGGGGCCCGCACAAGCAGCGGAGCGTGTGGTTTAATTCGATGCGACGCGAAGAACCTTACCTGGGCTTGACATGCTTCGGAAACCTCGGTGAAAGCCGGGGCTTCTCGCAAGAGACCGTTGCACAGGTGGTGCATGGCTGTCGTCAGCTCGTGCCGTGAGGTGTTGGGTTAAGTCCCGCAACGAGCGCAACCCCTGTCCTTAGTTGAATTTCTAGGGAAACTGCCGGGCGAAACCCGGAGGAAGGTGGGGATGACGTCAAGTCAGCATGCCCTTTATGTCCAGGGCTACACACACGCTACAATGGCCGGTACAACGGGTTCCGACACGGCGACGTGAAGGTAATCCCTTAAAGCCGGTCTCAGTTCGGATTGCAGGCTGCAACCCGCCTGCATGAAGTAGGAGTTGCTAGTAACCGCAGGTCAGCACACTGCGGTGAATACGTTCCCGGGCCTTGCACTCACCGCCCGTCACACCACCCGAGTCTGGTGCTCCCGAAGTCGCTGGCCGAACCCGTAAGGGACGGAGGCGCCGAAGGAGTGCCCGGTAAGGGGGGTGAAGTCGTAACAAGGTAGCCGTACCGGAAGGTGTGGCTGGATCACCTCCTTTAGGGAGTTCTTCTTTACTGGAGGCTTCGTCAAGTCAGAGTCCCGCAGTAACGGCTGGGATTAGGTCCCGAAGAGTAATACCCGTGGATTTCCTGTAAAGGGGTCCCCGGAAAATCGCAGATTTTCTGGGGTATGAAGAGTACGGTCCCGAAAGCAGTTCGAGCGAGAGAAATCTCGGTAGGCGGCTCAGCGCGCGGTGTGAATCCGCTCGTCGTTTCGTTGGTGCGGTACAGATCCGCATCAGCAAAAGAGTGCTTTTTCAGGAATCCCAAGCGTCAAAGTCTTGTCTTTCCCACTCTTCAGGCCTCAAGGTCTGAAGGAGACCTCCCGCGGATGTCGATTTCGCATGCGGAGGGAGACGGCGGAAGCCGTCGCCATATCGGCACGGGATAAAGCCCGTGCGCGGGGATGTAGCTCAGCTGGGAGAGCACCTGCTTTGCAAGCAGGGGGTCGGCGGTTCGAGTCCGCTCATCTCCACCATGCACATTGACAACCGAATAAGGTCTTTAGAGATCTCCAAAATGCCGTAGGCCGTTGGATCCTCGAACCATGTCTTCAGTGTCTGAAGAGTGGTTATAGGTTTGGACAAGCTACTAAGGGTCCGAGGTGGATGCCTAGGCACCAAGAGCCGAAGAAGGACGTGGCTACCTGCGATAAGCGACGGGAAGCTGGAAGCGAGCGTTGATCCGTCGATTTCCGAATGGGGCAACCCGGCTGGAGTAATGTCCAGTCACTCCTGGTTGAACACATAGACCAGGTAGAGGGCACCCGGGGAACTGAAACATCTTAGTACCCGGAGGAAAAGAACATTCCGTCAGTAGAGGCGATCGAAAGCGGAGCAGCCTAAACCATGCGCGTGCCAAGGCGGCAGCCGTTGCGCGCGTGGCGTTGTGGGATCGTTCGGTGAGCTCTGCCGAGCTCACGCGGAGTTACAAAACCGGCGTCTAGCCGAAGTTGGTGGAAACCAACGCCACAGAGGGTGAGAGCCCTGTAGGCGAAAGGCGACCGGTCTCCGGAGCGACACCCGAGTACCCCGGGACACGCGGAATCCTGGGGGAATCCACGCAGACCACTGCGTAAGGCTAAATACTTTTGGTGACCGATAGTGAAGAGTACCGTGAGGGAAAGGTGAAAAGAACCCCGGAAGGGGAGTGAAATAGAACCTGAAACCTTGGACCTACAAACTGTCAAAGGCCCAGGTGTATTTGCGCAAGCGAATGCACGGGCTGATGGCGTGCCTTTTGTAGAATGAGCCGGCGAGTTACTGTACGTGGCAAGGCTAAGGGGGTGACACCCGGAGCCGCAGCGAAAGCGAGTCTGAATAGGGCGTTGCCACGCAAGTGGTGGAAGTCGCGTGCAGTAGACCCGAAACCTGGTGACCTACCCTTGGTCAGGGTGAAGCGAGGGTAAAACCTCGTGGAGGCCCGAACCGACTTAGGTTACAAACTGAGCGGATGAACTGAGGGTAGCGGTGAAATGCCAATCGAACCAGGAGATAGCTGGTTCTCCTCGAAATGCCTTTAGGGGCAGCGTTGTTGTGGGCTGTCGCAGGTAGAGCACTGAATGGGCTAGGGGCGGTTCCCCCGTTACCAAACCCAACCAAACTCCGAATGGCGGCAGGTTATACAACAGCAGTGAGACCGTGGGGGCTAAGCTTCACGGTCAAAAGGGAAACAACCCAGACCATCGGCTAAGGTCCCTAAATCGAGACTAAGTGGCAAAGGAGGTCACTTTGCTTAGACAACCAGGAGGTGGGCTTAGAGGCAGCCACCCTTTAAAGAGTGCGTAACAGCTCACTGGTCGAGTGAAGTGGCGCCGAAAATGATCGGGGCTCAAGTCTCGTACCGAAGCCATGGAGCGCGCAGCAATGCGCGTTGGTAGAGGAGCGTTGTGCGGGCGGTGAAGCATGAACGTAAGTCCGTGTGGAGCGCGCACAAGTGCGAATGCCGGCACAAGTAGCGTAAAGGTCGGTGAGAAACCGGCCCGCCGTAAATCTAAGGTTTCCTGGGCAACGTTAATCGTCCCAGGGTTAGTCGGGCCTAAGCCGAGGCCGAAAGGCGTAGGCGATGGACAACTGGTGCATATTCCAGTACCACCTCGCGTTCGTTACCACCGATGGAGGGACGAAGGAGGGTAGGTCAACCGGTCGATTGGATGTGGCCGGCCAAGGCTGTAGGTAGCCCGGATAGGCAAATCCGTTCGGGCGTTAATCTGAGAGCCGATGGGGAGCTCCGGGCAACCGGAGCGAAGTGACTGATCCCAAGCTTCCGAGAAAAGCTTCTAGGGAGAATGCAGGTGCCCGTACCGCAAACCGACGCTGGTAGATGGGAAGAGGATTCCAAGGCGATCGAGAGAACTCTGCCTAAGGAACTCGGCAAAATAGCCCCGTAACTTCGGGAGAAGGGGTGCCCTTGGCCGTGTAGGAACTTGCTTCCGAAGCGGTCGAGGGTCGCAGCTAAGAGGCTCAACCGACTGTTTACTAAAAACACAGGTCTCTGCGAAACCGAAAGGTGACGTATAGGGGCTGACGCCTGCCCGGTGCCGGAAGGTTAAGGAGAGGGCTGAGAGGCCTGAACTGAAGCCCCGGTAAACGGCGGCCGTAACTATAACGGTCCTAAGGTAGGAAAAAAGCTGCCTTACCCATGGGTGACCATGGGGTTGAAAAGCATCTGGCTATTTGCTGGAAAAACTGGTGTATCCGCCGGTACTCGTCGCGTGCAGACGCGCGCGTCAGTGACAATCCGAGCGGTGCAGAAAATCAGCAGGAAAGGCTGGCTCCCTTTGTTTGGAAGTCAGAATCCTCAGAGACCATACGCCAGACATCTCGGCACAGCTGAGATGAAGATATGGTCCCATCTGCATGGCGACATGCAGCGAGCGGTGGAACGCCACCATCGTTCACTCAATCAAACGTGATTGGGAAGAGCATCAGCGAAATTCCTTGTCGGGTAAGTTCCGACCCGCACGAATGGCGTAACGAGTTGAGCGCTGTCTCGGGCAGAGACTCGGCGAAACTGCAATACCTGTGAAGATACAGGTTACCCGCGGCAGGACGGAAAGACCCCGTGGAGCTTTACTGCAACTTGGCATTGAATTGGGGCTTAGCCTGTAGAGGATAGCTGGGAGACTATGAAGCTCGGGCGCCAGCTCGGGTGGAGTCAACCTTGGAATACCAGCCTGGTTAAGTCTCAGTTCTAACAGGGACCCTGATCGGGTTTCTGGACAGTGCCTGGTAGGCAGTTTGACTGGGGCGGTCGCCTCCCAAAGAGTAACGGAGGCGCCCAAAGGTTCCCTCAGCCTGGATGGAAATCAGGCATAGAGTGCAATGGCACAAGGGAGCTTGACTGTGAGACTTACTAGTCGAGCAGGGACGAAAGTCGGGCATAGTGATCCGACGGCCCGGAGTGGAATGGCCGTCGCTCAACGGATAAAAGTTACCCCGGGGATAACAGGCTTATCGGGCCCAAGAGTTCACATCGACGGCCCGGTTTGGCACCTCAATTTGGGGTGACACGGCAGAAATGCCGTGCAAGAATCGGCTTATAACGGTGAACCCCTAACCGCTGCTCAGCGGTGGGCGATACCGTGGGAAGTCTGTCGGAAGCCGGCCAGCTGAATGTTTCAGATGGCTTCCGCAAGTGACCCCGTAACGACTGTGGTCGGAAACGACCACGGTGGCGGCTCCTGCCCAGCAGGTTGGGCAAATTCATAGCCGTCACAACACGCCGACCCCTCGCTTTGGTCGAGCAGGGTGAAGATATAGTCTGCGCTGCCGGAAACGGCAGAGAACGCGCGATGTCGGCTCGTCGCATCCTGGGGCTGGAGTCGGTCCCAAGGGTTGGGCTGTTCGCCCATTAAAGCGGTACGCGAGCTGGGTTTAGAACGTCGTGAGACAGTTCGGTCCCTATCCGCCGTGGGCGTAGGAGACTTGAGGAGGTTTGACCCTAGTACGAGAGGACCGGGTTGAACGGACCGCTAGTGTACCGGTTGTCGCGCCAGCGGCAGCGCCGGGTAGCCATGTCCGGTTTGGATAAGCGCTGAAAGCATCTAAGCGCGAAGCCAGCTTCGAGATAAGGTCTCCCACCGGATAACCGGGTAAGGCCCCTGGTAGACCACCAGGTTGATAGGCCGCAGGTGTAAGAGGAGTGATCCTTTGAGCTGAGCGGTACTAATAGGCCGAGGGCTTGTCCACCTATAACTCACTCTTCAGTGCAGCTGAGGACGGGAGAGGATCCTGGCCTCGGCACGGAGATCAAAAAAAGACCGATTTCGGTTAGTCACTTCCAAGGCCGGGCGCCGTTTGCGCCCGGTCTTTTCTTTTTCCCGCCCGTGGATATACTTCCCAGCCGGATTCCCGCGAAGCCCGGAGCGAACCCAGCTCACCGGCACGCCGACCAGGGAACGATGAGCCGTCCAAGGGAGGAAGAACCGGTGACGATTTACGCCGACAAGACGCTGGTCTGCCGCGACTGTGGGATCGAGTTCCTGTTCACCTCGGGCGAGCAGGAGTTCTACGAGACGAAGGGCCTCCTCAACGAACCCGGCAGGTGTCCAGAGTGCCGCACGCTCCGTCGCGAGGGCCGCTCCGTCGGCCGGGCGCGCGCGATGCATCAGGTAGTCTGCGCCGTGTGCGGAACCCAGACCGAGGTCCCCTTCCTGCCGACCCAGGGGCGCCCGGTTTACTGCCAGGACTGCTTCCAGCAGATTCGGACGCGAGCCTAGACGCGGGCTGGATGCGGCGGGCCCTCGAACTCGCCGCCAAAGCCGAGCACCGCACCAGCCCGAACCCGATGGTCGGGGCGGTGGTGCTCGACAAAGAAGGACGCGTTGCGGGCGAGGGGTTCCACCAGCGAGCCGGCGAGGCGCACGCCGAGCCGATCGCGCTGGAAGCCGCGGGCGAACGGGCCAGGGGTGGAACGCTTTACGTAACCCTCGAGCCCTGCCCACACCAGGGGCGGACGCCGCCCTGTGTCAGCGCTGTAATCGCGGCCGGGGTGGCTCGTGTGGTGGTCGCCCTTGAAGACCCTGACTCGAAGGCGCGGGGAGCCGGGGTGGCAGCGCTGCGCGCAGCCGGGATCGCGGTCGAGGTCGGCGTCGAAGCGGCTGCGGCCACGCGGCTCAACGAGTTCTACGTCAAGCACCGGACAGTTGGCCTGCCCTTCGTCACGGCGAAGTTCGCCATGAGCCTGGATGGCAAGATCGCCACCGCTGGCGGCGAGTCGCGCTGGATCAGCGGCGACGCCGCCCGCGCGGAGGCGCACCGGATGCGCCGCGCGCACGACGCCATCCTCGTCGGCGTGAACACGGTTCTGATGGATGATCCCGAGCTCACAGCGCGTGGTGAGGCAGGCGCTCGCCAACCGCTTCGCGTCGTCGTGGACTCGACACTCAAAACGCCCGCCACCGCGCAGGTCGCGGGGCCTAACACGCTCATCGCCACCACCAGCGCGGCCTCAAAAAAGCAGGCGTCGCTGCTCGTGGAGGCCAACGCAGACGTGCAAACTCTGCCCGCCGCGGGCGGCGGAGTCGACCTGGCGGCGTTGCTGGAAGCGCTGGCTGCGCGAGGAGTTTTGAGCGTTCTCGCGGAGGGCGGAGGTGAGGTCCTCGGCGACCTCTTCGACCGCGGCTTGGTCGACAAAGTGGTCGCCTTCATCGCGCCTTCAGTGATCGGCGGCCGCGGCGCGCCGGTCGCGGTGGCCGGCCAGGGCGTCGAGGTGCTGGCCAAGGCGGCGCGCCTGGTGAAGGTCGAGGTGCGGCTGGTGGGGGACGACATCATGGTCAGCGGTTATGTTCAGCGGCATCGTTAGCGCGGTGGGGCGCGTCGCACAAACGAGCCCTAACCGCCTGGACGTCAAGCACGCGGGGACCGCTGCGCGGCTCACAGCGGGCGCCAGCGTCGCGGTCAATGGCGCCTGCCTCACGGTGACGAAAATCGACCGCGACACTTTCGCGATGGACGTCGTCCCTGAGACCCTCTCCAGGACGAATCTCGGCGAGCTCAAGGCGGGCGACAAGGTCAATCTGGAGCTGCCACTTACGCTCCAGCAGCCCCTGGACGGGCACCTGGTCTTGGGTCACGTCGACGCCGTCGGAGAAGTGCTTCAGGGACGCGATGCCGAGTCAGGCCGCGAGCTCACGATCTCGCTGCCAGCCGACCTCGCCCGTTACGTCGCTCTCAAGGGCTCGATCGCCGTGGATGGCGTCAGCCTGACGGTGGCCGCCGTCCAGGACGGCGGGTTCGGAGTCGCTCTGATCCCGCACACGCTAGCGCGCACGGTCGCGCAGAATTACAGGCGCGGCACTCGCGTGAACCTGGAGGTTGACGTGCTCGCCCGTTACCTGGAGAACCTGCAAAACCGCTGATGCCACTGGCCACGATCCCGGAAGCCGTCGAAGACTTCAAGGCAGGCAAGTTCCTGATCATCGTCGACGACGAGGATCGCGAGAACGAAGGCGACCTTGCGGTCGCCGCCGGCCTGGTGACGCCCGAGCAGATCGCGTTCATGGCCAAGCATGGGGGCGGCCTGATCTGCATGCCCTGCATCGCCGAGCGCCTCGACGAGCTCGACATCGAGCCGATGGTCACGCACAACACGAGCCGGCTCGGAACCGCCTTCAGCGTCAGCATCGAAGCCAAGCACCTGGTCACGACCGGCATCAGCGCCTACGACCG
Organism: Chloroflexota bacterium; assembly: GCA_005880695.1. Lineage (GTDB taxonomy): Bacteria > Chloroflexota > Dormibacteria > Dormibacterales > Dormibacteraceae > VBGR01. The sequence goes on along the minus strand of VBGR01000004.1, from coordinate 5,232 downwards.
CTGCGCAACCATCAAGCACGTCCTGAACCCCGCCGCCAAGCCGAGCGACTTCGCCAAGCCGGGCCACACCTTTCCATTGCGCGCGGCCGAAGGAGGAGTGCTGATGCGCGCGGGCCAGACGGAGGCGGGCGTCGACCTGGCGCGCCTCGGCGGCCTCTTCCCGGCGGCAGTGATCTGCGAGGTCATGAACGACGACGGGACCATGTCCCGGATGCCGGACCTGGAGAAGTTCGCGAAAGACCACCAGATCAAGATCGTGGCGATCAAGGACCTGATCGCCTATCGCCGGCGCAACGAGAAGCAGGTCGAGTGCCTGGCGGTCACCCAGATCCCCAACCGCTTCGGCACCTGGCGTGCGTTCGCCTACGAGGACGTGCTCCGCAAGGAGAACCACCTGGCTCTCGTGATGGGCGAGATCGACCCGCAGAAACCGGTCCTGATCCGCGTCCACTCCGAGTGCCTTACCGGCGACGTCTTCGGCAGCCTGCGCTGTGACTGCCAGCCGCAGCTCGACAAGGCGATGGAGATGATCCAGGCCGAGGGCACAGGCGTCGTCCTCTACATCAAGCACCACGAGGGCCGCGGCATCGGGATCGTCGAGAAGCTGCGCGCCTACGCGCTCCAGGACAGCGGTCTCGACACCGTAGAGGCCAACGAAGCGCTGGGGTTGCCCGCGGACCGCCGCGAGTACGGCATCGGGAGCCAGATCCTGGCCGACCTCGGCGTTCGCAAGATGCGGATCCTGACGAACAACCCTCGGAAGTACACCGGCGTGGAGGGCTTTGGCCTCGAGGTCGTCGAACAGGTCCCGATCAAGATCAAGCCTAATCCCCACAACGAGCGCTACCTGAAGACCAAGAAGGAAAAGCTCGGACACCTCCTCTGATGGGCGAGAAGGGAAAGCAGGCCTCGCTCGAGGGCAGCGGCCTCCGGATTGGCGTCGTCGCCGCCCGCTACAACCAGGACGTCACGGAGCGCCTGCTGAAGGGTGCGCTGAAAACCCTCGAAAAGCACGGCGCCACCGCCGACCCCGTGGTCTGGGTGCCCGGCTCGATCGAGCTCCCGATCGCGGCCCAGGCCATGGCCGACTCGGGGCGCGTTGACGCGATCGTCGCGCTCGGCTGCGTCATAAAAGGCGAGACCGCGCACTTCGATTTCGTCGCCGAGGCGTGCGCCCGCGGCCTCATGGACGTGGCCCTGGAGTCCGGAGTGCCGTGTGCGTTCGGGGTGCTGACCACTTACGACAAGGAGCAGGCCGCGGCCCGCGGAGACAAGGGGGAGGAGGCCGCCGCCACGGCCATCGAGATGGCGAATCTGCTGAAGACGCTCAGAACCCCCAGCTGAACTTTCGCTCGGGAGCGAGCCTGGCCCGTTCCTGTCCGACGATCGCCGCTCGTCCTTGCACCGCTATCCCGCGCCTCGGACCGCCCGCATCGACGACCAGGGCCGCTCGGGGGTCGTGTGAGAGGTTGCGTAGCTTGACGCCGTCCGCGTCAAATTCCAGCTCGCCTGACTCCAGGACGGTGTACATGACGGGCATCACGTGAGGCCATCCGGTCGGCCCCACTGTCGCGAGCCGGCCGATGCGCTGCGAGCTCAGGAACTCCAGCTCGGACGGCGTGAAGGTCACGCGCGCGCGACGGTCGTCTGCAGGAAGTTCAGGGCGTTCAGGTAGGCGCGCACACCAGCCGCGACCGTGTCGCTGGAAGCTCCCCGGCCCATCACGGTTTCGCCACCCAGGGTGAGCTCGATGACCGCCTCGGCCAGCGCATCCCGCCCGGGCGTCGCGGAAAACGCCGCGAAGCTGTCGACGGTCGGTTCGAGGCCGGTCAGCTTCTCCATCGCGTTGATGGCCGCGTCGAGCGGTCCGTCGCCCTGCTGGCGCCGCATCGCAGGGCCGGACCCGAGCTCCAACGTCACCTCCGCGGTGGCCGGCATCCCCGACGTGGTCTGAACGGAGAGAGCCAGGAGCTTGATGCGGCCGGGTGCCTCGGCAAGCACCTCTTCGGCGGTCTTCCGGAGGTCCTCCCGGTAAACCGTCTCTTTCTCTTCGCAGAGTTCGAGCACCGCTGCGTAGATGCCTTCCAGCACGCTGCCCTCGCCGTCGGGTACGGGCATCCCCATGTCGCGCAGCTCGCTGGAGAGCTGCTCGCGGCCGGAGGTCGACCCGATCACCCCGGCCGAGGGATTGAACCCGAACTCGGACTTGTCGATGGCTTCCATCAGCGGGCCGAGCGGCTCACCGTGAGGGACGAGCAGGGCAATCCGCCGGCCGTTCTCGTCGACGATCACGATCGGCTCGCCTCCCGACGCCAGCTGAGTGAGCAGGTCGGCGGCGCGCGAGGCCAGCTCCGAAACGGTCACCTGGGAGGCCAAGCCGGGATCCAGTCTAAGCTTTTAGGCCGTGATCGCCACCAGTGTCAGCCACTACCCGAAAGTCGGCAACGGACCCGGCCGGCAGCGCCTTCGGCAGGCGATCGCCCAGCTCGACAAGGGCGCCATCGACCGGGCCGCCCTGGACCGCGTCGCCGACGAGGTCACCGCCGAGGTGATCCAGGAGCAGGAGCGCGCCGGCCTCGACCTTGTCACCGACGGGCAGATCCGCTGGCAAGATCCGGTCACCTACATCGCCGGCAGGCTGGAGGGCTTCGAGCTGCACGGCCTGCTCCGCTGGTTCGAGACCAACACCTACTACCGCCAGCCGGTGGCGACCGGACCGATCACCTGGAAGGAGCCCATCCTGGTCCGCGATTTCCTTTACGCGCGGGAGCACGCCAGCTCCCCGGTTAAGGCCGTCCTGACCGGTCCCTACACCATCGGGACCCTCTCCGAGACTCGGCACCACCAGAGCCGGCGGGATTTCGTCCTGGAGCTGGCCGGCGCGCTCAACCAGGAGCTCAAGGCGCTGGCCGAAGAAGGCCCCGCCTGGATCCAGATCGACGAACCGGCGATGGCCCGGAACCCCAGCGTTCGTTATCCGCGCGATTTCGAGCTCTTCGGGGAGGCCATGTACCGCCTCACCGAAGGCGTGAACCAGCAGAGCCGCTTGAGCCTCTACATCTATCACGGCGATGTCGCCGACTACCCGCAGGTAGCCGATCTGCCCTTCGCGCTGATCGGACTGGACCTGGTTCAGGGAGCCGCGAACTGGGACCTGGTGGGGAGCTGGCCCGACTCCAAGGCGATCGGCCTGGGGGCCGTCGACGCCCGCAATGTGAGGCTCGAGGACCCGGACGAGGTGGCCCGGCGGATCGCCGCTGTGGCCGCGCGCGAGATCCACGTGAGTCCAAGCTGCGGGCTTGAATTCCTGCCCAGAGAGACTGCTTTCCAGAAGCTGGAGCTGGTCGCCCGCGCGGCCCATGCCGTCGAGGCGAGGACGTGAGCTGCCGGTGAACGAGACTGCCCAGGGACTCCGCACCACCAGCGTGGGCAGCCTGCCCAAGCCGGACTACCTGCTGCACGCGCGCGCCCAGCGTGCCCGCAACGAGATCAGCCAGGAGGAGCTCGATGAGCTCAGCCGGCGGGCGACCCAGGAGTGGATCCGCTTCCAGGAGGAGATCGGGGTCGACATCGTCGTCGACGGCGAGATGTACCGGGGGGACATGGTCGCCTACTTCGCCGAGAACCTGGAGGGGATGGGCATCTCCGGCCTCGTCCGCTCCTACGGCAACCGCTACTACAAGAAGCCGATCGCGACCGGCGACATCCGCCGCCCGGCGCCGATCACCGTCGACTGGTGGAAGTTTGCCCAGAGCCTGACCGAAAAGCCTGTCAAGGGCATGCTGACCGGGCCCTACACGATCGCCGACTGGTCGTTTGACAACCACTACGGCAGCCGCCGGGACCTGGTGATGGCGCTGGCGGAGGTGGTCCGGCAGGAAGCGCAGGACCTGGAGCAGGCCGGCGCCGAGTACCTCCAGATCGATGAGCCGGCGGTCTCCACCCGGCTGGACGAGCTCGACCTTGTGATCGAGTCCATGGCCGTGGTCACCTCCGGGCTCAGGGCGCACACGATCACCCACATGTGCTACGGGCGCTTCGAGGAGGTCTACCCGCGGCTGCTGGACATTCCCGTAGACCAGATCGACCTGGAGATGGCCAACAGCGGGCTCGAGCTGCTCGAGAAGTTCGGCGCGCATCCGTTCACGAAGGCCATCGGCTTCGGCGTGGTCGATGTCCACACGCACAAGATCGAGTCGGTGGACGAGGTGAAGAAGAACATCCGCCGGGCGCTCGACTACCTGCGGCCCGACCAGGTCTTCATCGACCCGGACTGCGGGCTCAAGACGCGCACCGTCGACGAGGCCAAGGCAAAGCTGCGGACCATCCAGCAGGCTCGCGACGAGGTGCGGTCAGAGCTCGTCAGAGCCTAGCCAGCGGTCGAGCGCCTCGACCCGAGCTCGAAATCGGTTAAGCGTCGGCCCCGACAAAGCTGCGCGGAGACCGCCGGCCGCCACCTCCAGCATCAAGGCCAGCTCGGGATCCTCGATTCCGGCGGCGCGGAGCACGCGGCGCAGAGCCGCGGCCCGTTCGGCCCCGCCCAGCAGCTCGCCCTGCGACCAGTCCAGCGCCGCCAGGGAGGCGGCTTCGGCCTCGAGCCGGGCAGCCAATAGCTGAAGCTCCTCGCCGCCCCGGGCGCGGCAGGCTCGTGCGCCCCCTCGCGCCGCCGCCGCGGCCAGTCGTGCCTCCAGGATCCGGCCCCCGGCCGCGGGGAGGCCGTACCTGGCGGGGCAGAGGCCTACGACCTGGTCGGCGCCGATCGCCGCCTCTCCGGCCAGGCCGACGACTTCAGCCAGGGCGCGCGCGGGCGGGCAGGCGTCGAGATCCGTGAGGTTCATCGAAAGCTGGGCGCCGGCGGTGACCGCAAAGGCCAGTGCCTGGACACCGGGCAGTCCACCCGATGACGCGCGCAGGCGGCGCGCCAGCGCGGCAGCCTCCGGCACCGCCAGGCCGGGCAAGAGGAGGTTGTAGGCGACCAACAAAGGCCGGGCGCCGACGCAGGCGAACCCGGCCGTGGGATGGGGGGCGGACCCCAGGTCGGGTGGGGGTGGCGCGGCGGAGCGGATTTGCGGCAGCGTGTGGCGGCCGGCCCGCCCATAGAAGTAGACAGGGAGACGCAGCTCCCGCCAGATCAGCTCGCCGACCTCGTGCGCGAGCCTGACGCAGGCCTCCATCGGCGTGGCCCCCAGCGGTACGAACGGCAGGACGTCCGCCGCTCCGACCCGTGGATGG
>VBGR01000003.1 GCA_005880695.1 Chloroflexota bacterium | reverse complement strand
TTCCTTTGAGTTTTAATCTTGCGACCGTACTCCCCAGGCGGCGCACTTAATGCGTTAGCTGCGGCACTGATCGGGTCAATCCGACCAACACCTAGTGCGCAACGTTTAGGGCGTGGACTACCCGGGTATCTAATCCGGTTCGCTCCCCACGCTTTCGCGTCTCAGCGTCAGTTACAGGCCAGGTAGCCGCCTTCGCCACTGGTGTTCCTCCCGATATCTACGCATTTCACCGCTACACCGGGAATTCCACTACCCTCTCCTGCACTCTAGCCAGACCAGTTTGCAACGCAGTTTTCGGGTTAAGCCCGAAGATTTCACGTCACACTTGGCCAGCCGCCTACACGCGCTTTACGCCCAGTAAATCCGGGTAACGCTCGCCCCCTACGTATTACCGCGGCTGCTGGCACGTAGTTAGCCGGGGCTTTCTTGGAGGGTACTGTCCGTTCTCATCCCCTCCGACAGTGGTTTACATTCCGAAGAACTTCATCCCACACGCGGCGTTGCTCCCTCAGGCTTTCGCCCATTGGGGAAGATTCCTCACTGCTGCCTCCCGTAGGAGTCGGGGCCGTGTCTCAGTCCCCGTGTGGCTGGTCGTCCTCTCAGACCAGCTACCCGTCTTAGCCTCGGTAGGCCGTTACCCCACCGACTAGCTGATAGGCCGCGGGCCCACCCCGGAGGCGCATTGCTGCTTTCTTCATCGGCCATGCGACCGACGACAACATGCGGTATTAGCACCGGTTTCCCGGTGTTATCCCCCACCTCGGGACAGGTTGCCCACGTGCTACTCACCCGTTCGCCACTAGGATCCCCTCTCCCTTACGGGAAAGAGGCCCCCGTTCGACTTGCATGTGTTAGGCACGCCGCCAGCGTTAACCCTGAGCCAGGATCAAACTCTCCGTCTAAACGGAGACCCAAGGCCTTAGCCCTGAGTCGTATTGACTCTCAGAGTCTTTCCCACTCTTCAGTTGTCAAGGTGCTGCTCCTCCGAAAAGGGCGCGCAAAGCACCGCTGTCGGGGGAGCGACGAGCATTATACCCCCGGGCGAGGACCCAAAACTGAGGCCCGAGAGGCCCGGGTGCGAACGAAGAGTATAGCCTCCGGCGGGCAAGGGACCTGCCGGCTTTCTCCTAGAGCGGCCGGCGGCCCGACATGGCCCGGGCCAGGGTCATCTCGTCGGCGTATTCGAGGTCGCCGCCAAAGGGCAGGCCGTGGGCCGGCCGGGTGACCCGCAACCCAAGCGGCGCGATCGCGCGCTGGAGGTAGACGGCGGTGGCTTCCCCCTCGATGTCCGGGTTGGTGGCCACGATCACCTCCTCCACCGTCGACTCGGCCAGCCGCTCCAGCAGCTCGGGCACATGGATGTCCTCGGGGCCGACGTTGTCGATCGGCGAGAGCACGCCATGCAGCACGTGATAGAGACCGCGGTACTCGGCCGTGCGCTCGATCGCGAGGACGTCCAAAGGCGCCTCGACCACGCAGAGCAGCGCCTCGTCGCGCCGCCCTGACGAGCAGATGGCGCAGAGATCGCCCTCGGCGATGTTGAAGCAGCGCGAGCAGTACCCGATGCGATCCTTCAGGTCGACCAGGGCCGCGGCCAGCGCATCGGCCCTCACCCGATCTCCCCGGAGGACGTGGAAGGCGAGCCGCTGAGCCGTCTTGGGGCCGACGCCGGGCAGGCGCGAGAGCTCGGCGATGAGCCGTTCGAGGGGCTCGGGGAGCTCCACGCTACAAGAGGCCGGGAGGCAGTCCCAGTCCCGCGGTGAGCCCTTGCATCCGCTCGGCCTGCAGCTGGCGGGACTTCTCGAGCGCCTCGTTGACCGCCGCCACGATCAGGTCCGGCAGCATGTCCAGGTCGCCGGCCACCTCGGGCGAGATGACGATCGAGACCAGCTTCTGGGACCCGGTCGCGACCGCTTTCACCACTCCGCCGCCGGCGGTTGCCTCGACTGTCGCCTTCTCGAGCTCGGCCTGGACCTGGGCCATCTTGGCCTGCATCTGCTGCAGCTGCTTGAGCATCTGGAACTGGTTCTTCACTCCGACGTTTCGCGTACTCGCACGACCCGTCCTTCCAGCGTCTTGATGGCAGCCTGCACGACCGGGTGCTCCTCGGGCGCAGCGGGCCGGGTGGGCGCCCCGCGGTCGCTGAGCGGCAGCAGCCGCAGCTCGATCTTCATCTCGGGGCCATAGTAGGTTCCGACCAGCCGCTGCAGGTCGGCCTCTTTGCCGGCTGCAACGTCGTATTGGCCCTTGTACGGGTAGCTGAGAACGATGCGGCCGGGCTCGAAGGCCACCTGCGCCTGCTTGAAGATGCCGCGGGCGCTGGGCGGCAGTTCTTCCAGAAGCCGCTTCCAATTCTCATCCGGCGGACCTGCTGCGACCTCGACATCCGGTGCGGGCGCCGCCGCCGCGACTTCCGTCGGGGCTGCCACCGCGACCTCCACCTCGACCGGCCTCGGCGCTGAAGCTGCCTGAACGACCTCCGGAGTAGGAGCCGGCTGAGCCGGCGCCGGAGCGGCGGGCGCGGCAGCGGGAGCGGCCACCGCGGTCGGCTCTCCTGCCTCGACCGCCAGCCGCACCAAGGTCGCTTCGACGAGGAACCGCGGCTCAGCGTGCCGGCGAACCTCGCCGTCGAGGTGCAGCAGAGCATCGAGGCAGGCGGAGAGGCGGGCACGTGCCACTCCATCGCGGCTCTCGATGGCCGCCACCAGGCGGTCGCGGCAACGCTCCATCAGGCCCCGGACCAGCGGACGCAGCTCGACCCCGCCCTCGTAGAGGGCGCCGAGGGAGGAAAGCGCCTCGGCCGCACGTCCCGCCAGAACCGCATCGAAGAGCGAGGCGACCACCGCGGGGTCTGCGATCCCGAGGACCGACCGTGCCTCCTCCAGGGTGATCTTGCCGGCCGTCAGCGGAACCAGTTGGTCCAGGTAGCCGATCGCGTCCCGCATCGACCCGTCCGCGGTCCGGGCCAGCAGCCCCAGCGCCTCGGCTTCGACCGAGACCCCCTCCTGACCGGCGATCCAACCGAGCCTGTCGGCCACCACGGTGTCCGAAAGCCGCCGGAAGGGAAACTGCTGGCAACGTCCCAGCACGGTCAGCGGGATCTTCTGCGACTCGGTCGTACAGAGGACGAAGACGACGTGGGGAGGCGGCTCCTCCAGGGTCTTCAAGAGCGCGTTGAAAGCCTCTGTGGTGAGCATGTGTGCCTCGTCGATGATGTAGATCTTGTAACGCCCGAGCGCGGGCGCCAGCCGGACCTTCTCGCGGAGGTCGCGGATCTCGTCGATGCCCCGGTTGGAGGCGGCGTCGATCTCGATCAGGTCCAGAGCGGCCCCGGCCGTGATCTGCCGGCAGGACTCGCAGGCGTCGCACGGCTCGGAGGAGGCGGCGGCTCTCGAGAGACAGTTGAGCGCCTTCGCGAGAAGGCGCGCCGAGGTCGTCTTGCCGGTGCCGCGCGATCCGGAGAAAAGGTAGGCGTGCGCCACCCGGTCAGAGGCGATCGCCCCCTGCAAGGCGCGCGAGACAGCCTCCTGCCCAACCAGGTCCGAGAACGTCTGCGAGCGGTACTTCCGGTAAAGGGTCTGGTAGCTCATCGAATTCTCAGTCGCGTCCAGAGGGTGACCGCGCACCCCCTCGTCGATTGCGGCGCCCCCGGCGCTGTCGGGGCTTCCGGCTCTGGCCAGGCTGTCTGCGGCACCCCCGGTCTCCTCCTTACCGCTGCTACCTTCCGGTCCTGACGGGGTTCGGAGGCCCGAGCTGCGCAGGTCCCGACCTTCAACGCCGTCCACCTCGGGCTGACCCGAAGGGCCGAACCTCGGAGAGGGGATTAGACCCAGCTGAGGCGGATTGCTGGTTCAGGGCACCGCCAGTTCCCCGTTTAGCGCGGCCGCTGAGAATCTTACCCGCGTCGGCCGAAGTAATCCGTCCAGATAGCACTATCAACGCGGCCGTGTGAGCCTCACCGCCGTCCACCCGAGGTCCACCCAGGCCAGCAGCGTCACCAAGGGGATGAGGACGATCGCAAAAGTCGCCAGCCCCGGAAGCCGAAAGAGCGCGATCCCACCCAGCAGGACCGCGATCAACGTCGTCGAGAGCCGGCCGAAGAACGTGTGCTGGAAGCGGGGCAGCCGGTGCGCCAGGTAAAGGACCCCGCCTGCCGCCACCGGCACCAGGTAGCGGAGGACGACGACCGCGCCCAGCCAGAGCGGGTAGGCGCCGCCGAAGGCCAATCCCAGCGCCACGCCGCCGTAGAAGAGCCCATCCATGATCGGGTCAAGGGCGGCCCCCACCTGCGACGTCGAACCGAGGCGCCGGGCGATCGTGCCGTCGACCAGGTCGCTGAGACCTGCCACGGCCACGCAGAGGGCCAGCCAGCCCAGCGTCTCCGGTCGCAGAGCGAAGAAGAAGGCGGGGATGGCGAGGACCCCGCGGAGCGAGGTGACGGCGTTGGCTACCAGGTCAGGAAATCTACTTCTTGGGGGTCGGTGACGGCGAGGGGACTATCGGAGTTGGGGCCGGCGTCGGGTAGGGAGCCACCCCGGGCGGCAGCGCGCTCCCACAGGTGCCTTTCGGCTCGCCCAGACCCTGCACGAAGACCTCGGGGTAGCTCTGCCCGGACGGCGTGTTGGCGTCCGCGCGCATGCCGTCCAGCCGGCAGACGTTGATGGTCACCAGCCCTGTCGGCGTCTTCCAGGAGGCCGGCCAGGCCCGCCCGCCCGAGTAGTAGGACTTGAGGAAGGGGCGGAAAAGGTTGAGCCCTACGTCTTCGCCCCAGACCACCCTGGTGGGGCAGATCCAGCCGGAGGCCTGGACCCCCGGAGGCATCAGGTTCGCGTAGCCGGAGGTACAGGTGTCGCCCTTGTTGACGTGGGCCAGCATCGTTCCCACGGCCAGGTCTGGCGTGTACCCCATCATCCAGGCCGTCGTGTAAGCGTCGGTGGTGCCGGTCTTGCCGGCGACGGGCAGCCCAGCCATGCCGAGCTCCTTGCCTGGCACCCCGTGCAGGATGTCGGTCATCACGTAGGCGAGCTGGGGCGTTATCACCTGGCCGCCGACGGTGTTTTCCGGGAAGGCCGCCAGTGGCTTGCCGGAAGTGTCCACGATCTTGACTATCGGGTGCGCGTAGATCCGGTGGCCGCCGTTGTCGAAGGCCGATAGGGCAGCCAGGTGGTCGATCATCCGCACGTCACCGGACCCGATCGTCGTGGTCAGGGTGCTGGGGTCGAAATTGCCGGTCAGGCCCAGCTTGTGTGCGAAGTCGATCACGTTCTGGGGCCCGACAGCCTTGAAGGTCCAGAGGGCCGGCAGGTTGCGCGACTGCTCGACCGCCTGGCGAAGCGGGATCCAGCCCTCGAGACGGCCGTCCCAGTCGGTGAACTTGGTCCCGCCGATCGTGGCGTCCTTGTCGTCGACCAGGGTCGCCGCGTTGAACTGCCCGGTCGAGAGCGCGTAGCCGTATGTGTAGGGCTTGAAGGAGGACCCGGGCTGGCGGGGCGAGAGTGTCAGGTTGACCTGGCCGCGAATGTCCTCTGACGCATAGTCGGCCGATCCGACCATGGCCAGGATCTCGCCGTTCTGCGGGTTGAGGGCGAGCAGCCCGCCGGTGTTGACGCCGCGGTTGGCGTATTCGGCCACCGCGGCCTTCACCTTGGCGTCGGCGAGCTGCTGCATGGGCAGGTCGAGCGTCGTGTAGACGGCCAGCCCGCCGGTGAAGAGCGTCTTGTCGTCGTAGCCGTGGTCGCGCAGGTACTGGATGACGTAGTCCGTGAAGTGGCCCGTCAGCGGGTCGGCGCCGTTGCCCCCGGCGGTCGCCGTGCGGTGATCCGCCATCTGCTTCCAGATGTCGACCTTGAGGGCGGCGTCCTCCTGGGCGACCGTGATCTTGCGGTTGGCGACCATCGCCGAAAGGACTCCTTGCCAACGAGCCTTGGCGGCTGCTTTCTGCTCAACTCCACCGAAGGGGTTGTAGCCCGCCGGGTCCTGCGGCAAGCCCGCCAGGAACGCCGCCTGGGCGAGGTCGAGCTTCGCGGCCGGAACGCCGAAATAGGTCTGCGCGGCGGTCTCGATGCCCGATGCCCGGTTGCCGTAAAAGATCGAGTTGAGGTAGAGCTCGAGGATCTGCTGCTTCGAGTAGCGGCGCTCCAGCTCCTCGGCCAGCAGCAGCTCGCGGATCTTGCGCGTGAGCGAGCGGTCCGCCACGCCGGAGGTGATCGCGTTGCCGGCGGCCTGCGAGCAGGTCGTGCAGAGCACGTCGTCCTTCACCACCTGCTCGGTGATCGTGGATGCGCCCAGCGTGGAGGATCGATGCGTCACGTCGTAGGCGACGGCGATCGCCAGGCGCCGGTAGTCGACGCCCTGGTGGCTGTAGAAGGTGCGGTCCTCGATCGAGATGGTGGCGTCCTGCAGCGGCAGCGCCACCTTGCTGAGCGGCACGACCGTCCGGTTCTGCTCGTAGAGCGATGTGAGCAGGGCGCCGTTGCGGTCGTAAATGTGAGTGGTCTGGGCGAGGTTGGCCGACGTGAGGCTGTCGAGCGACGGCAGGCCCTGGGAGTAGTAGCCGACCGCCGCCACGGTGGCGACGGAGCCGAGGGTGCCGACCGTGGCGAGGGCGGCAACCACAAAAAGGAGGACGACCTGCCACCGCCGGGAAGCCGTCCGGTAGCGAGAACCTCGGCGCCTGGTATGGGTGCGGGAACGTCTCAAGTGACCCTTGTTGGAACGCGAGTTCCGCGCGACAGGTTACCTCATCGGTTAGCGGAGCCCGATCGCGGCCGCCCCTTGCAGCGCCAGGGAGCTGACCGGCAGGGCCAGGAACCCATAAACGCTGACCAGGGCCGCCGCCAGCAACGCTCCGGCGAACGTAAGGCGGTCGCGCGGCGCCGCGAAGACCTGCTCGCCCGGCGAGGTCAGAAAAGCCAGGCGCACATCGCGAAGCGCCGCGAAGAGCAGCAGGGCCGAACCGAAGACGCCCAGCGCGATGAGCCAGAAGAGCCCCGCCCGGGCCAGCTCGGCGGCCACGGCGAACTGGCCGAAGAAGCCCGCAAGGGGCGGGACCCCGGCCAGTGAGAGGTAGCAGGCTGTGAAAGCGACCGCCCTCCCCACTCCCCGCTCGGCCAGGCCGGCCAGGCCGTGCGGCAGCGCAGCCAGCGCAATCGGGCCACCGGCAGCCGCAAGCAGGTAGGCGCTGAGGAGGAAGAGGCCCGCCGCGATGCCGAAGCGGTCGGGTACGGCCAGGGAAGCCAGGAACCAGCCCAGCTGGACCATACCTGCCCCCACCAGGCTGGGACCGGGCCGGCGCGCCGCGAGCGCCGCCAGGCCGCCGCCCACCATCGCGACCGCGGCTACGGCCGGGACGTAAAGCGCCCAGCTTGGCGATAAGGCGGAGGTGGTAGCGGCCATCTTCAGGAGCACGATGCCGGCGGTCCCGGTCGCCAGCGGTCCGGCCCAGGGCGCCAGCGCCAGGCGAGCTGTCAAGGCGCCGACCACCAGCAGCGCCGCAAGCGCCAGCGGCAGGGTCAGGCTGTGCTGGAAGAGCTGCCCGCGGAGGTCGGCCAGGACTGTCGTCCCGCCGCTCCCCGCCAGCAGCGCCATGCCCACGGCGACCAGGCCGCCGAGCCCGACTGAGGCGAGCAGCAGCTGTCGTGCGGCGAGCCGGTCCGTGCGCCCCAGCAGAACCGCAGCGGACAGGCCGGCCAGCTCCAGGCCCGCCCAGAGCCCGATCAGATCGCCGGCCGACGCGGCCACCATCCCGCCGAACGTGGCCAGCAGAGTGAGCCCGATCCCGGCCGGTGCGGTAAAGGGGTCCCAGTCGGTCGCCGCGACGATGATCAAGGCCGTGAGCAGGAGGGCGCCTTTGGCGTAAAGCGCGAACCGGTCCTGGCTGAAACCGCCCTGAAAGAGCGTCCCGACCTGGGCGCCGAACCAGAGCTCCAGTCCGAGGGCGAGCACCACCGCCAGCGAGGCCGCCGCCGGCAGCCAGGCCCGCTGCCGGGGCCGCAGGGCCGGGCTAAGCAGGCTGGCGACCGCGGCGGCAACGACGACGGCTTCGGGTCCGAGGAGGGTCAGGGTCCTCATGGGCTGGGGCTTAGGCTCGGACCTGGCGACGCGGAAGGCGAGGCCGAGGTCGAAGGGGAGGGCGACGGCGACGGCGTCGGCGGGGCAGGTGGCGCCGGCGGCACGTAGGGCGAGGCGACGTCCGTGGAGCCGTTGCTGAGGACGTTCACGATGCCCTCGTCGAAGAGGGTCACCTGGCCGCCGATCTTCGGCCCGCCGGGCAGGATCCCAAACCAGAGCAGGGCCGCCACCAGCAGCCCCAAGTACCAGGTCTCGGCGAGCGAGGCGTCGCTGGCGCCGGGCGAATCCGGACGGGGCCGCCCGAAGAGCACGCGCTGGACCGTGAAGGCCACCACGGCCACGGCGGCGGCCATCCCCAGGCCGGCCAGGAAAGCGGCCGCCGGCTGCGTGTAGAAGACCCCCAGGAACGTGAAGACCTCCGAGATGAATGAGGCCATGCCGGGGACCCCGATCACCGCCAGCCCGGCCAGGACGAGGAGCCAGGCCAGCTTCGGCATCCGCGGAGCCAGGCCGGCCAGCACGCTGAGGCTGCGGGATTGGGCCCGTTCGGCGATCGTGGCGGTCACGCCGACGGCGAGCGCCGCCGCCAGCCCGCCGGTGATGAGCCCGAAAGCGGCCCCCAACAGAGAGATCGACGTGAGCCCCGCCAGGCCGAGCGCGAAGAGCCCGCCCGGGATGATGGCCAGGTAGGCCCCGAACTTGCGCACGTCGTCGTTGCGGAAGGCGGCCAGCGCCGCGTAGAGGATCGTGATCCCGGCCAGGGCGCCGAGCAGCGGCGCCAGGAGACGGGACCCGTCGTGGAGGCCCGAAATGAGGAGCCGCAGCAGCATGAAGCCACCGAGCCGCATGCCGATGCCGGCGATCATCACGGCCAGCCCGGGCGGCGCCTCGGACAGCGCGTCGCGCACCCAGCCCTGGAAGGGCACCAGCGGGAGGCGGGTGGCCGCGGCGATCACGAGCGCCAGTCCCGCGATCAGCTGCACGCGCGGCGTCAGGGCGGCGTTGGCCAGCACGTTCATGTCGAAGCTGGCCCCTCCGGTCGCAGCGTAGACGAGCAACAACGCGACGAGGAGCGCCGCGGTGCCGACCGCACCGTAGGCGAGGAACCGGATCGCCGCTTCGTGGCGGCGCGGCCCGCCCCACCCGGCCAGCAGGAGCGCGGCGGGCAGGAGCCCCGCCGCCCAGAAGAGGACGAACACGAACATGTCGCGCGCGCAGAGGGCGCCCGTGATGGAAGCCTGCAGCAGGAGCAGGAGAGTGAAGTATTCGCGGACCCGCTCCCGGATCGAGGCAGACGCCAGTACCGACACCGTCCCGATCAGCGATCCGACGAGGAGCATCGCGATGGTGATGCCATCAGCGCCGAGGTGGTAGCTGATTCCAAGCCAGGGCACCCAGCGGATCAGCTCCTCGAACTGGAAGCTTGGGCTGAAGAGCTGGGCCTGGTTGTAAGCGACCAGTGCCAGGAATGCGAGCGAGGCGTTCGTCCAGAACGCCAGCAGGTAGATCGTCCGGTCGTTGCGGCCGCGCGGATTCGGGAGTGCAGCGATGATCAGTGCGGCCAGCACCGGCAGCCAGATCAGCGTGCTGAGCAGGAAGCTGACGTGGAACGGGTTGGCCGCGAAAGTGTTGACTGGTGTCGGGCTGGGCGTCGGGCTGACCAGCGTCGGCCCCGGTTGGACCGCGACCAGGAAGAGGGCCAGCCTCATCAGCTGTGGACTCCAGGCGCGAAGACCGCCAGCAGCGCGGCGACGACCACGGCCAGGCCGGCGAGCAACGGGATGAGGACGCGCGCCGGCATGCGCGCGAGCCCGGCGGCGCGCTCGATGGCGTCTCCAACGACGCTCTCGCCGCGGAGCAGGCCGGTGTCCTCCATCTCTTCCGCGAGCCGGATCGACGGCGCCGCCAGGAACCGGCCGCCGAGCAGAGCGCCGAGGCCGAGGACGCCGGCCCAGAGGGTCGTGGCGACCCCGGTCAGCCGCGTCCCCAGTTTTGGCGCCCGCCAGTAGAGGACGGCCGCAAGAAGCACGCCGACCGCCGCCGCGCCCAGCCAGGCGAGCGCCGCAAAGGGCTCGATCGAGTGCGGCCGGCCGTCGATGAAGTTGAGCCAGCGCGCCGAGAACTCGGCTCCGACCAGGGCGGCGGCCAGCACAAAGCAGTAGAGGACCGGGGCTGACATCGACCCAGGCACCTGGCGGACCCGGTTCGGGTCGAAGCCCCGCCGACGGGGCAGGACGCCGTGCGCGGCGCTGAAATAAAGGCGGAAGGCGGCGAGCGCCGAGAGGCCGATCGCGGCGCCATAGACCGCGATCCACTGGGGACGCAGCGAGCCGCCCCCCACCCCGGCGGCCAGCCCGGCGAGCGCGACGACCGAGAGGAGGAGGCCGAGGGCTGAGCTGCGCATCCGGTTCCAGCCGTCGCCCATCTCCGTGAGATCGGCGGTGCGCATCCCGGTGACGAGGCCGGCAGTCGCCAGGACCAGCCCGCTGCGCACGAGCGCCACTGCGCAGGCGGCGGTCAGGGCCAGCGCCACGCTGGCCGGGCGGAAGAGCGCCAGCAACGCCAACGCGGTCAGGCCGATTCCGGCGCAAGCGGCCACTCGTCGAGCATCGCGACCTGCCAGTCCCAGGAGCGGCACACCGACCGCGCTGGTGGCGCAGGTGATGGCCATGGCGCGCACGGGCAGCGTCCCCGCCGAGACAAGGACCGGCAGCATCTTGTAAAGAAGGCCGATCACGATCACGGTCCAGAGGCCCTGCGCGGCGGCCTGGGCACCCGGCGGTGTCTCGGCCACGCCGGTGACCCAGCCCTGCAAGGGGAAGAAGCCTGCCCGGCCGGCGGCCCCCGCGAACACGAGCAGAGAGGCAACGGTAAGGGCCTTTGGCCCGGCCCCTGGCGTGTTGTTGAGCACGGGCACCAGGGCGTCGAACCGGATCACGCCATAACGCGACCAGAGGATCGCGATCCCGGCCAGGAGCGCCAGGTCGGCGACGGCGGGCACGGCCAGCGCCAGCCTCGCAGCACGCGTAGAGCGCTCGTCGGCGAAGAGGTGCGTCAGCAGGAGGTAGGTGCTCACCCCGGCCAGCCCCCAGAACGTGTAGAGCTCTGCGAGGTCGGTGCTGACGCTCGCTCCGATCGCAGCGAACACGAGCAGCGTCATGAGGCCGTAGTAGCGCGCGGGAGCCGGCTCGCCGCGGGCGCCGGCCCGGCTCCAGACGGCGACGGCCACTCCGATGGCCAGACAGGCGCCGACCAGAAGCAAGGTCGGGTGGCTCAGGTGAATCCCGACCTGCGCGATGAACGTCTGGAACTGAGAGGGCCCGCTGTACGCCAGGCTCAGGTTGAGCCAGTCGTAGGCGACCTCGTACGGCGTCGTCTTGGGCGCTAGAGCCCACGCGCACAGCGCATAACCGCCGGCCGTGACCAGCAGTCCGCCCAGCGTTGTGTTGGCCACCGCGCGCCGGCTGCGGACGCCCACGGCGATCATGCAGAAGACCGCAAGGGGGGCGACGAGCAGGAGCGGCGCGGCCCAAGGCAAAGCGCTGTTGGGGTCGAAGTTGAAGTTGAAAGGGCCGCTCTTGCGGGGCGCCGAAGCGGCGCTGGCGGCCGCCAGGTAAAGGATCCCGGGCAGGCTCAGCGCCGACCCTCCGGCGTCCCCGGTCCCGGCCGGGCCAGCGCGGCTCCGGCGGCGACCGCGGCAAGCGTCAGCCCCGCCAGCACGACGGCGAACTCCTGGCCGGCCACCCGATCGGCCGAGGAGGTGGCGAAGCGGCTCACACCGACGAGGTCGAGGCCGGCGCCGCCGAGCAGCAGCGGAAGGCCGGCAAGGGCGCCTGGAAAGCTGCGCCGGTAAGCGACCGTAAAAGCGCCTGTGGCGAACAGCGCTCCGCCCACGAAGAGGACAGGCACGAGCGTGACGGTCATCGGACGCGACGCACGCGAGAGGTCACTGCCGCGGCAGTTACCCCGACCAGGAAAGCGCCTGCCAGGGCTTCTGCCGCTAGTGCGTCACGACCGAGCAGAAGGCGCCCGATGGCGCTGGTGTTGATCTCGCCCGAGGTCTGAAAGCCGGCGGCGAAGTCACCCCGATATGCGACATAAGCCAGGACCAGGAAGACCGCTCCGGCGAGCAGGCCGCCCACTTGCTGGGGCACGCCGCGCGCCTCGCGGTCGGCTGCCTCGAGCGCGGGCCAGGCACGCAGCGTGCGCAGTAGGAGCGAGGCGCAAGCGAGGTAAGCGAGGAGTGCCGCCCCGGCGGCGAAGCCGGCGGAAAGGTCGGCGTAGAGGCCGGCCAGGCCCACCGCGACTGCCAGGAGACCGAGCAATCGCCGCTCCCCGGCGAGCAAAGCGACAGCCAGGGCGCCCGCCAGCGTCAGGGCCGCGAGCGCGTAGAAGAGCGCCGAGTGGAGAGCGTCCAAAATCTTCTAGATCGTGCCTATCCGGAGGCGGCTTGAGTGCCGAGGCGGAAAGCATACAGGAGGCCTGCTCCCACGATCAGCGCCGCCGCAACGGCGGCTGCAGCCTGGCCGCGCTCGAACTGACCGGCAACAGCGGAGACGACCCAGGCCGCGAGCAGGAGCGCGGTGTAGAGCCCGGCGCCCGCCGCCGCGAGCACTGCTGCGTCATAGGCGGCCAGGCGGGCTAGCAGTCGTTTCACGCCGCGCGCCTGATTAGCCCACCGCCGAGAACGCGGGTGCCCTGGTAGAGGACCGCGGCCTGCCCGGGCGCGGCGCCACAGAAGGGCTCGGCGAGGCGCAGCCGGCCGGCTTCGTAAACGGCCGGCACCGGCGCGGCGTGATAGCGCAGTCGCGCCTCGCAGTCCAGCGCGGCGGCCGGTTGGCCGTCGATGAAGGTGACGTCCGAGAGGTCGACCTCCGTCACGCCGAGCTCCTCCCGCCGGCCCACCAGGAGCCGGTTGGCGCCGGCGTCGATGCCGAGCACGTACCAGGGTCCGGGCTCGACCAGGTCCAGCAAGCCGGTCCGCTGCCCGACGGTGTAGAGCGGGGTCCCGCGGTGGCCGCCAACGCGACGACCCTCGCGATCGACAGCCTCGCCGGCCCGGACCGGCAGCCGCCTCGCCAGGTACTCGGCGGTCCGCCCCCGGGGCACGAAGCAGATCTCCTGGCTCTCGGCTTTGCCCGCCACAGGCAGG
>VBGR01000002.1 GCA_005880695.1 Chloroflexota bacterium | reverse complement strand
CAATCTGGGTCGCTTGGCCATCGTCGTCGACGGCCGGCCTCGCATTTTCCCCATGAACTACGCCGCCGGTAAGGATGCCGTGGTCTTCCGCACGGAGCCGGGGGCGAAGCTTGCGCAGGGTCCAGGGTCAGCCGCCTGCTTCGAGATAGACGGCTATGACGAGCGTGAACATATCGGCTGGAGCGTCATGGCGGTGGGCGTCTTGAAAGACATCACCGAGGCTGGCGACGATCGCAGCCAAACGCTGCGACGCCTGTCGGTCGAGCCCGCGGCGCCTGGCAAGCGAGCGCACTGGCTCGCGCTGTTCGCCGAGGAAGTGACCGGCCGGTCCTTCCGCGGTGGCTGGATGGTGCCCGGCCATTACCTCGGCTGAGGGAATGCGCACGACCCGGGAAGCGACTTCCGGCGCCACCCCGGGACCTGACTGGCGCTAGATTTGCGGCCAGTGTCGGTCTCCAATGAGGCTGCCAGTCCAGCCGGACCAAGCCACTTCCGGGCCATCGTCAGGAACCCGTACAGCGTGCTGCCCAACTGGGTCTACCCGGCTTTCGTTGCTGTGGCGCTTTCCGCTTTCGCCGTCTACTCGATCTGGGTTGTCTTCCTGAACAACGGCGGCCGCTACGGACCGTACCTCAGCCCCTTCTACTCTCCGGAGATCACGCTCCGTTTGGGAGACTTCCTCATCCCGCCCGCCCTCTGGGTGGCGTGGGCGCCGCTCGCCTTCCGGGGCACCTGCTACTACTACCGGAAGGCTTACTTCCGAAGCTTCTTCTGGCATCCGCGCTCGTGCGCGGTACCAGAGCCTCGGAACCGACCGGGATCGTACCGCGGGGAGACCGGCTTCTGGGCGCTCAACAACCTCCACCGTTACGCCCTCTACGCCATCACGGTGCAGATGGCATTCCTCTGGTACGACGTGGCAGCCCAGTTCCTCTACCGTGGCTCATTCCACGTCGGTTTGGGCAGCCTGCTGATGCTGGTCAACGTCGTCTGTCTCTCCGGCTACACGTTCGGCTGCCATGCCCTGCGACACCTGGCCGGCGGAAGCCAGGACTGCTTCAGCTGCAATCGCGCCCGCTTCGCACTCTGGAAGGGCGTGACCGTGCTGAATGTGCGCCACGACCGCTGGGCCTGGGTATCGCTGTTCACGGTCGTCCTGACCGACGTTTACATCCGGCTGCTGATGCTTGGCGTGCTTCCCCATGGAACCTGGGCCTGACGCGATGGACACCGCCTACGAGACCGTCGAGACAGACGTGCTCGTCATCGGGGCCGGCGGCGCCGGACTACGCGGAGCCATCGCAGCAGCCGAGTCCGGCTGCCGGGTCACCGTGATCTGCAAGTCTCTCCTCGGCAAGGCTCACACCGTCATGGCGGAGGGCGGTATGGCCGCGGCGCTCGGCAACGTCGCCGGCCAGGACAGCTGGGAGGCCCACTTTGCCGACACGATGAAGGGCGGCAAGCTGCTCAACAACTGGCGGATGGCGGAGATCCACGCTCAGGAGGCGCCCGACCGGGTTCTGGAGCTGGAACGCTGGGGGGCGGTCTTCGACCGCACCCATTCGGGCCTCATCCACCAGCGGCCCTTCGGAGCCCACACCTATCCCCGGCTGGCGCACATCGGAGATCGGACCGGCCTGGAGCTGATCCGCACGCTGCAGGACCGGCTGGTGCACCGACAAAACGTCGACGTGCACATGGAGGTGACCGTCGCTCGCCTCTTCGCCAGCGCCGGCCGCATCGTAGGCGCACTCGCCTATCGACGCGCCGACGGTGGGCTGCTCCTCTACCGAGCGCGCGCAGTGTTACTGGCGACGGGGGGCGCGGGCCGCATCTACCGCGTGACGTCCAACTCCTGGGAGTGCACGGGGGACGGTACCGCCCTCGCCTATGAAGTCGGCGCCGAGCTCCAGGACTGCGAGATGGTCCAGTTTCATCCGACCGGCATGGTCTGGCCGGCGGGCGTACGCGGGATCCTGGTCACCGAAGGGGTCCGCGGCGAAGGCGGCGTGCTGCGCAACAAGGATGGCGAGCGCTTCATGGAGCGCTACGACCCCGAGCGGATGGAGCTCTCCTCCCGCGATGTGGTCGCGCGCGCCATCAATTCGGAGGTCGTGGCGGGCCGCGGCACAGACCACGGCGGCGCGTACCTGGACATCAGCCACAAAAGCCCCGATTACATCAGACGCAAGCTGCCCTCGATGTACGAGCAGTTCCTTAAGCTGGCTCGCGTCGACATCACGAAGGGCCCGATGGAGGTTGCTCCGACCATCCACTACTACATGGGTGGCGTACGTGTTGACCCTGAGACCGGCGCCACTCGAGTGGGCGGCCTCTTCGCCGCCGGTGAGGTCACTAGTGGCCTGCACGGAGCCAACCGGCTCGGCGGCAATTCGTTGACCGACCTTCTCGTGTTCGGCAAGCGAGTTGGCGAGGCGGCGGCTGCCCACGCGCTCCAGCATGGCAAGGCTGGCGCGCCGCGCTCCCCCGAGGTGGCGGAGGCGATCGCCTGCCTCTTGGGACCGCTCCAGCGGCCCGAGGGCGAGAGTCCCTACCGGCTGCAGGCTGAACTCCAGGACCTGTGCAGCAAGTACGCACCGATCATCCGTGACAAGCCGGGCCTGGAGGAAGGCCTGAGCCGCGTCGCAGACCTCGCTGAACGTTCGCGAACAGTCGGGACAGGCGGTCCTACCGGGCGGGTTTTCAACCCTGGGTGGCACACCGCCCAGGACCTCCGCAACATGCTCGTGAACGCTGAAGCTCTTTTCCGCAGCGCCCTCGCACGCAAGGAATCCCGCGGCGCCCATACGAGGAGCGACTACCCGAACCCGGACCCGAGCCTGGCGACCTTGAACTATGTAGTCAGCGAAGGCACGGAGGGCATGACCGTCCAGGGAATCGGTGCCGAGCCCATCCCGGACGGCCTGGTCTCGATCATCAACCGCTCCTACGAGAAATACACGCCCGAGGAGACGGAGTGACGGTCAGCATCAGCCCTCTCAAGCTCAGCGTCTTCCGCGGCGAGGCGGACCGAGGCGAGATGGTCGCCTACTCGGTGCCGGTCCGCGAAGGCATGGTCGTTCTTGACGCGGTGCTCTGGGCGCAGGCGAACCTGGCGCCCGACCTGGCCGTCCGCTGGAACTGCAAGGCCGCCAAGTGCGGCTCTTGCGCAGCCGAGGTCAACGGCTTTCCGCGTCTCCTGTGCAAGAGCCCGGTCGACGACTATGCCGGCGAGATCTCGGTGCGGCCGATGGCCGCATTCCCCCTGATCCGGGACCTGGTCACAGACGTGAGCTGGAACTACGAGGTCAACAAGCGGATCCCGGAGTTCACGCCCCCCGAAGCCGACCAACACGACCCCGAGCCGTGGCGGATGCAGCAGGTGGACGTGGACCGCGTCATCGAGTTCCGCAAGTGCATCGAGTGCTTCCTCTGCCAGGACGTCTGCCACGTGCTCCGCAACCACGGTCGAACCGACGCTTACTTCGGCCCCCGGTTCATGGTGCGGATGGCAAGCCTGGAGATGCATCCGAAGGACGGCCTCGATCGCCGGCCGCTGTTGAAGGGCGACGCGGGCGTTGGCTTCTGCAACATCACGAAGTGCTGCCAGGAGGTCTGCCCCGAGCACATTCACATCACAGACAACGCCATCATCCCGCTGAAGGAGCGGACGGCGGATGCCTACTTCGACCCGATCCGGGCCTTAACTCGACGCCTGGGCCGCCGTTCGGCCGGCTAGCACTCCGTTCAGCCCGGCCCCGATGGACTCAGCGAGTTCTTTCAACGTCGCCTCCGCGGCCGAGTGCATCATGGCCTCGTCGAGGGTCCTGCCGAGCGAGTCGAAGGGGGGCTCGTAGAGACCGCTGATGGTGAGCCGGCTGTGTCCAGGGGCATGCGGCACGAGCGTCAGCCGGCCGTCGAAGACCGGGAAGAGGCCGGCCGGGAAGGTGGGCTTCCAGTAGATGGGGATCGTCACCCAGTCACCGGTGACCGAGGGGTCGCCGATCGCAACGTCGACGCGCTTGCGGACGGGCATCCCGGCGATGTGGAAGCCAACCGCGGCGAGCTGCTTATCCGACCCGTTTCCGATCCTCGAAACCAGCCGTGGAAACCAGCGCGCGGGGCTCGCCGTCAGCGCTTCCGCGCATTCGCGCACAGGGTGTTCGATGACTACGGATGCGGTTGCATACATCGGATTACCTACTACCTCGCCCGCGTCGCTCGAACATCGCGCTCGAACGGCTCGTGAACGGCCAGCAGAGTCGCGATAGCCAGCAGCAGGCCCGGAACGAAGACGGCTCCCAGCGCCGGGATGACGGCAATGCCCATCAGCAGCGGCGACCAGCGGTCGCTGACGCCTGCGATGAGCGCACCGAGGACGCCCCCGATGGACATGATGATGAACGCCACGTAGAGCGGTTCGAGGCCCGGCTGAGTGTAGATGTTGTTCGAGTGCGAGAACGGAACCCAGGCCCAGAAGGCGGTGCTTAGAACTCCACCCACCAGACCGAAGGTCGCTGCCCAATTTCGCATTTCACATTTCCTCCTGGCGCGTAGCTTCGCCGCTCGCAGCAGTCCCGCTAAGGGCCGCCTGGCCTGCCCTCGGAGGGACCATCGGCAGCCGTTGGCTGTGGCGTCTCGCCTGCGTAGTGGCTGCGCCAGATCAGCCGGTAGACCGGTATCCAGCGCGGGATGTCACGCAGACCTGGAATGAACGGGACCAGCAGCAGCGCGAGGCTCAACACCGTCATCGTGATGACCACCATGAGGTCGGCGTTGGCATTGCCGGTGAAGGGCGGAATTTGGTACCAGAACGTATACAGCCAGAGCCAGGTCTGACCCGGGTAGCTGCCTGTTTCGTTCATCATCCCCCACTGGCTGCCCAGCAAGTGCTGGTTCTCGCCCAGGCCCGGGAGGTAGCCGCCGTCACCCATGAAAAGCAGCGGCAACGTGTAGTCGGTCTGGTAAAAATGGCCGTTGCTCACCAGGTAGCCGTCCAGACCGCCGGCTCGCCCCAGCACGAGCAGGGACGCCATCATCTGGGGCAGGGGGCCGAACTCCCCGGAGGCCATCGTGAGCGTGCCATCGCTTGCGACCTTGGCGTCTTTGAGTGCCTTCGCGAAGGCCTCCAGCCACGCCTTCTGCTGGTTGGGGTCGGCCGATGTGTAGTCGCTCAGTGCCGTCTTCAGGTTGGGATCGGCGCCCGCAGCGGCAGAAAGCGGCTTGAGTACGAAGTCCTGAGCGGCGTCAACCGGCTCGCGCACGCCCGCCCACGACTGCGGTGAGAAGAAGCCGAAGCCCTGGACCGAAGCCGTGCCGGAGTTGTAGGGGGCTCCGTACTGCGCGGTGATCGTAGTTCCGGCCAGCTCGCCGGTCGCGGTCGTGACGAAGTCGACCGGGTCGTTCTGCGACCAGCTCTGGATGGTCTCCGGAGTCTGGTCGGGAGAAGAAAGCAGAGCCGAAGCGGCCAGCACCAGAACGAGCACCAGGCCCAGCGCGATCGCCAGCTCCTTGACAAGGTCGTAAGGCACCATCCTGATGCCGCTGTAGTAGGTCTCCTGATCGATCGGCTGCCGCCTCTTCACGCTCCTCTCCCCTTGCCCTCGATCGGACGCACCACTCCCTTCGCGCGCACCTGGACGATGTGCAGGATCACCAGAACCGTGATCCCGATTGGCAGCAGCATCACGTGGATGCCATACATCTGTCCGAAATTGAGCACGTTGAAAAAGGCCCCTCCGCCTGATGAGTTGATGGCGTCCTTGGCATTGACGCCGATCCATTGAGAATCGAAGTTCTGCTGCGACAGGTAGCCGGTGAAGGCGGTGACGATCATCACCAGCCAGATCACGACACCGACCATCCAGGTGGGCGCCCGGCCGTCCCGCCAGCTGGCCATGAAGTACTGTCCCCAGAGGTGCAGCACCATGAAGATGAAGAGCGCCTGCACGCTCCAGAAATGGACGCTGTTGACGAACCGGCCCAGCCCGGTCACGTGCCACCACTGGGGGCCGAAGAAGGCGAGGATTACTCCGCTCAACATCACCCAGGCCAAGGACGCAATGGTGGCGACCCCAAAGACATAGACCCAAGAGCCGACGTACGCCGGCTGCCGGTCCGGAAGGAAATGGGCCAGCGGAAGCCGCTTGCCGATGAAGTCGCGAGTTGCGCGAGTCCAGCTCGGGACTTCAGCTTCGGTGCCGATGCTTTCGCTCATCGCTTGCTGCTCTTGGTGCTTGTCGAATGTGGAAAGGGAAGGATGAGTGCGAGCGCAAAGACAAGGACCATCCCTCCGATGACGATCAGGTTGGGCACCGAGATGCTGATGAACGCCCAGTTGATATAGCCGGCGGGTGAGTCCAACTTCTTATGGCCCTCCTTTTCGACGAACGTAAGTCCTGCGGCGGGGCCGGTAGTACAGCCGAAAGGCCCCCTTGGGCCGGGACCTAATAGGGCCTCAGCCCTCGAGCTTTGAGTGGCGAGCCAGATAAGCGGCCGCCTCGGCTCGTCTCGCCACCTCGAGCTTCGAAAGGATGCTCGAGACGTAGTTCTTGACAGTTTTCTCGGCGAGGTGCAGCTCGGTACCAATCTGGCGATTCGTCCAGCCCTCGGCGACCAGGGCCAGGATGCGCTCTTCCTGTCCCGATAGGCGCGCCAGGCGCTCGTCGCGGAGCAGATGCTTGCCCTTGCGGAGGCGGTCCAGCACAGTGGCCGTGATTGCGGGATCGAGCAGGCTCTGACCGCGACCGACCATGCGGATCGCATTGACCAGCTCGCCGCCCCGGATCTGCTTCAGAACGTAACCCGCTGCCCCGGCCATGATCGACGCGAAGAGGGCCTCGTCGTCGGCGAACGAGGTCAACATCAGCACTTGAGTCTCCTGGCGCTGAGCTCGGATCTCGCGCGTTGCCTCGATCCCACTACCATCCGCCAGGCGCACGTCCATGACCACGATGTCGGGCTTGATCGAGGCCGCGTAGCGAACCGCCTCGGCCACCGAGGCCGCCTCGGCGACGACCGTCAGGTCTTCAGTGACATGGAGAAGGGCTTTGATTCCGTCGCGGACGACCTCGTGGTCGTCGACGAGCATGACCCTCAGCTTCCGCTCACCACCGCCACCGGGATCGGCCATTCCGCCGAGTCTCCCACGACTCGCCAACACCGCGACGGCCGATGGTCCCCTTGAAGGAGGGACCAACGTCCATCGGGCACCGGGCCGAACCACCCTGATCGCGAAGACGGTCGCAACCGATTTTGATCCTGTCCGGCTGGATGGGCCCCTGCAATAGGCTGAAACCTATGATTTGACGGCGATGGCCGTCCCATCAGGCCCCGCCTTTTATGAAGCTCTCATCGCGGCACTTCCCGATGGTGTGCTGATCGCCGACCGCCGGGGGGCGATCGTCTACGCAAACCGACAGCTGGCGCAGCTCAGCGGCTACGCGTCCGAGGAGCTGCTCGGGATGACCGTCGACGACTTGGTGCCGGCTGCTTTCGCGCCCCGGCATCACCGGAACCGGGCTGCCTACTACCGGACCGGACGTCCGGTCAGGCCCATGGGGACGCACCTCCAGATCAGGCTGGCCACCAAGGACGGCCGCGAGATCCCGGTAGATATCGCTCTGAGCCCCATGTCTGGCGACTCCGAGCTCGTCGTCGCGGCGGTTCGCGAAGCGAGCGAGCGCGTGCGCGTGCAGGAACGCCTGACCGCAATCGCCCAGGTCGCCGACGCAATCCTCAGGGGTGCCGAGGCCGGCGGGGTGCTGGAACTCATCGCGGGGCAGGCCCGGCGCCTCGTGAGCGCCCAGTTGGCGCTCGTGGCAGAGGCGCAGGACGGTAGAGACGAGCTGCTGGTCACGGCCGTCGACGGCGAGTCCCGCGAGCCTCTGCTCGGGGAGCGGATCCCAGTTCGGAACTCACTGAAGGGCGCCGTGATGACCAGCGGCGAGCCTTGGATGACCGTTGACGCAGCGCGCGAAAGCCGCGCCCATCTCCCACTCATCGATCGGGCTGGATTCGGACCGCTGATGATCGTGCCGCTTGCGGCCGGCGAACACAGCCACGGCGTCCTCTCAATCGGGCGGCATACAGGCGGGCCACCATTCGGGCCCCAGGACCTCGCTGTGGCCTCTGCGTTTGCCAGCCAGGCTGTCGTCGCCCTCGAATTCGGCCGAGCCCGCGATGAGCTCCAGCGGCTCGCCATTCTGGGGGATCGAGAACGCATCGGCCGAGAGCTCCACGACGGCGTCATCCAGTCGCTCTTCGCCGTTGGCATGAACCTGCAAGCGGTGGCGATCTCGGCCTCGCCCGAGCTTCAGGCCCGTCTGGAGCGCGCCGTCACCGAGATCGATGCGGCCATCCGAGACCTCCGCAACTACATCTTCGGCCTGCGACCCGGCCTGCTGGCCGACCGTCAGCTCAGCCAGGTGATGGCAACCCTGGCCGACCAGCTGGAATCGGAATCTGGTTTGGCTGTGGCGGTCGACCTCGACCCGAACTTGGCCGCGGTGCTGACTCCGCGCGCCGGAGACGTCGTCCAGCTGCTGCGCGAAGCCCTCTCCAACGTCGCCCGGCATTCCGGCGCTGAGACCTGCAGGATCACCCTTCGGCGGGAGGCGAACAAAGCCGTGCTGGTGGTCGACGATGACGGGCACGGCTTCAACCCTGCGTCGGTGGAGGCGGGTCAGGGCCTCGACAACATGCGGGCTCGGGCAGCTGCCATCGGCGGCAGTCTGGAGGTCGAGACCGCAGCCGAACGCGGCACGACCTTGACGTTCAGGTTCCCTGTTTAGGGAGCCGTCACGTCGGGCGGGCGCTTCCCGTGTCCGTGATCGTCCTGCAAGCCCAGGACCTGGTCGAGCGCCCCCGGCCTGATGTCGTCGAGTGGGAGGCGGCGGTTCGCGACCAATGCAGCCGCAACGACCAGTGCCAGCAGCGTTACTGCGAGCAGCCCATTCAGCAGGAGGTCCATCAGAGCCGGGCATCCCGAGCTGACACTTGCGCCGTCAGGGGGGCCAGGTCTGCGCGCAGGTGGCTATTGTCGAGGCGGTGGGTCAATGTGCTGTCGACCGAAACCACTCCCTCGATGTCCTCGACCATCCGAACCAGGAGGTCCCGCAAGGTCCTGGTCTCAAGCTCACCGCTGAGCCGGACCTGGCCATCGTGCACGTAGACCTGCACGCTCCGCCGGTCGATCCAGAGCACTTCGCTCAGGAGATACTCGGAGATCTCGCGTTCGATCGACTCGTCGCTGCGCAGGAACGGCTTCAGCAGGTCAGCCCGGCTGACGATGCCCAGCAGCTGTCCCTTCGCGTCCACCACCGGCAGACGCTTTACGTGCTTTCTGTGCATGAGCCTGGCCGCCTCCGAGAGAGATGCCCCCGGCTGGACGCAGATGGGCGGCGAGCTCATCAGCTCGGCAGCCATTCGTGCCCCGCCAGGCCGGCTCGGACGCTGCTGCCGGTCGTGCCCTTCCTCCTTGAGCATCAGGTCGAATTCCGACACGATCCCCAGCAGCGCGCCATCTGCTGCGATAACTGGAAGCGCGCTGATGCTGTGCACT
The DNA here is from genome assembly GCA_005880695.1 of Chloroflexota bacterium. Lineage (GTDB taxonomy): Bacteria > Chloroflexota > Dormibacteria > Dormibacterales > Dormibacteraceae > VBGR01. The sequence goes on along the minus strand of VBGR01000002.1, from coordinate 2,947 downwards.
CGCAGCATGTCGACGCAGCTCTTGAAACCGGTCTCGGGGCCGACTGTGACGACCTCCGTGGTCATGACGTCAGCGACTCTCCAGGTCATCTCGTATTACCTCCAAATCAAGTTTCGACCAGCGGGCCAGGGCCTGAACAGGGACCATCGGACCCCTCGCCATGGGCCCATCAGCAGGCAATGGAACAAAGAAAAGGAAATCGCCCCGGCGGCGAGGCCACCGGAGCGATTGCCGTCAGGAGTCGGACGTCTCTAGGCGACCTTGGCCTCGTGGAGCGTCCGGATCGTCGGCCTCTCGATGCGCGGCGCGAACAGGAGCTCGAAGACGAAGGCTGCGAAGACCGCGAGCGTGGCTAGGGCCAACCCGATCGCCGCATACAGCGCGTAGACGCCCATCGTCCACCAGGCGTAGGCCTGGAGTAGCAGCCCACGCAGGGTTTCGCCCTGGAACAGAGTCGCCTTCGCCGCGGTCAGCTTGGCCGAGTCGGCCGCGTAAGTGGGCGAGTTCTTGTCCAGTTTTGCGATCGCGGGTGTGATCTGCGCAAAGGTCAGGCCGTTGGCGACCTTCTGGAGATGGATGCCGATGAAGTCGTTGGCGTAGATCCGCGCCTGATCACCGGTAGTGACCTGGTTGCCGGCCTGGTCTCTGATCTCCTGCGGGAACTCCGCCGGGTCGAGCGCTCCACCGGCTTTGATCTGGTCCTTGCCCGGAAAGTAAATCTGCTGCGCCGTCAGCTGATCACGAACCATTCCGGTCGTGAAGCTGTTGGCCCAGAACAGGAACCCAGCTCCGAACGCGAGCACGACGACGAGCACGCCTTGCAGCGTGATGACCCTCCACCGAATTTCCTTGGACATCTGAATCACTCCTTTGAACGTTGGTCTTTGAGCATCAGTCAACCGCTTCGAAACTGATCGGAGACCGGCCGAAAGTCCCTTCGAAGGCGGGTACAATGACCCGCTCAGTGGGGGACCTTCGACGACTGGTCGGAAGGTCAGAGCGCCCGCCGACTGTGCCGTTGGGTTGACCAGCCCAACGCAAGCCAACAAGTCGATGGCGGTCCCGCAGTGCCCTTTGAAAAGAGAGGGCTGGGGAGCGCCTAGGGGTCAGGCGCTGCCGCATGTGGAATCGGGCTGAACGCCGGCAAGCTGCGGGTGATAACGGCAGAGGACGCCCAGGCCACGTCCGGATGTCACCGTCGCAATGTGGTACTGGCAGCCGACGCAGTCCCAGGCAGCGATCCGGTGACTGCGCCGCGGGCACTCGACGCCGAACCGCATGGCGGGGATCTCTTCGAAGACGGTTACTGGATGGTGTCGCGCCTCAATCGTGTTCACTGTGTGTTCATCTCCTTTAAGCGGGCGCCATCGCGGCTGCCCGGCGGGCGGCGGTCACCCGCGCGTTGAGCCTGCCCGCGACCAGCACCGGCCGGTCGGCCAGGTGGATAACTTCGTGAGCCACGCTTCCGAGCAGGAGCCCGGCCGCGGAGGACAGCCGGCGGGACCCGACCACGATCAGGTCGGCCCGGTAGTCCTTGGCCTGGCGGACAATGCGCTTGGGAACGCTTTCCGTTTCCAACGCCGCGATGCTCTCCGCCTGGACGCCGCGAGACATCAGCGCGCGAGCCACGGCTGCAACAATCGCCGCGCCATCGTCGGCCGGCTCGACGTATGTCATCGCTTCCGCCACAGCCATCTCGCGCACGTGGAAAACCAATGCGCGGCTGCCCGGCGCAATCGTCTTGACCAGCTCGGCCAGCTCAGCAGGCGATTCTGAGCCGTTGACAGCCACGAGCACGCGTCCGCCGGCTCGCACCGAGCGCAGCCGGGCGGCTGCGAACTCCCCCCGAAGGAAGAGGAACGGCGCTCCGCTGCGCTGCATCGCCTGGTGGCCAACGCTTCCGAGCACCAGGGCAGCCAGGTCCGAGCGGCCGTGCGACCCCATCACGATCAAGTCCGCGGGCTGGTCGGCTTCGGCTTCGGCGATCTCTTCAGCACGGCGGCCACGAGTGACCACCCGCAGCTGGCCGGCCGACTCCACTCCTTGCTGTGCGAGGTGGTCGACGGCAGCCTGCATCAAAGCCTCGGCGTCCGGACGGGATCCGAAAAGGTCGTGGATGTGGACGACCTCGACATGTGCGGAACCCGCGATGGCGGCAGTCGCATCGAGGACTTCTTCCGCATGCTCGTCGTGATCTAGCGCGGCGATGATCGTCTTGAACATGTCAGCGTCACCTCCAAATTCTTCACGACCCAAACATCTGCCGGGATGGCAGTCAGGTCAGGGGGCCAAGGGCCCGCGGGAGCGGGGACTTGTGGCCTGGCAAAGTCCGGCGACGGTCCCGACCGTGACAGGTCCAATGGTTCTTCTTGCCTCGCTCGACCGCCGGTAGCGTTGGTCACGAAATGAAGACCACCGTTGCCGATGTAATGACCACCGACGTGATCGCAGCGCGGCCGGATACGCCGTTCAGGGAGCTCGCGGAAATGCTGACCTCCCGTCACATAAGCGCGGTCCCGGTGGTCGACGTCCAGGGCTTGGTGGTGGGGGTGGTCTCCGAGGCGGACCTGATGCTGAAGGAGATAATCGACCCCCACCACGGCCACTTCGAGTCAGCCGTTCAAAAAAGCGAACGGCGCAAGGCGGACGGCGTGCTGGCCAGCGACCTGATGAGCTCGCCGGCGATCACGATCGACCCGGCGGCGCTACTCGCGCAGGCCGCTCATGTGCTGCACGACCGCGGCGTCAAGCGCCTGCCGGTCGTGGACGACGACGGCCGGCTCCTGGGCATCGTGACGCGGGGCGACCTCCTGGCGGTGTTCATGCGCCGCGATGAGGAGATCCGCAAAGAGATCATCCAGGAGGTCATGATCCGGATCCTCTGGATGGACCCGGCCAGGATGGACATCGGCGTAACGAGCGGCGTTGTTTCGCTGCGAGGCCGGGT
>VBGR01000088.1 GCA_005880695.1 Chloroflexota bacterium | reverse complement strand
ACCCAGAGAGCCCTGTACTGCGGCGGTCCGACCAGCGGGACCGGCGGCGCGGTCGGGGTCGGCTCTTCCGCGGGGTAGATCGGCAGCGCGCTTGGCACCGGCACCGGTGTGCTGGTGCCGGTACACGCGGTTAGGACGAGAGTGAAAATGGCCACCGATCGGGCCCACCTGGGCATGAGGGGAGTGATTATCACTCTTACGCTCGCGCGGTCAGCACCAGCGATGCGCTGAGGGTGCTGAAGGGCCCCGGACCGGTCACGCGAGCCACGGCAGCTTCGGTCTCTTTGGCGATGAGCGACTTGACGTGCCTGCTGAAGTCGCGGATGCGGTCCGCCTGCGACCACCACTCGAGCTGGCTCGTCGCGAATTGGCCGGGGCCTTCCCAGGCCAGCTCCGCGGTCAGCTGCTCGACCTCGACCTCGCGAAAGCCGGCGGCCACGCCCGCCGAGCGCAGCCGCTCGGCGTCTCCTGCTATCGCCCGGGTCGCGTCAAGATCGCCCGGCGGTTCCCAGGCGCCGAGCCGGGCGTCGAGGGCGGCCGCGAAGGCTGCGGCGGCCGGCACCGGCTCCGGCGGGTCGACCGGGAGGCTGGCGCCGAAGGGTCCACGGGGCTTGAGCACCCGGTGGGCCTCCAGCAGTGCCCGGCCCAGGTTGGGTGTCAGCTGCAGGCCATGGCCGCAGGCGACAGCGTCGAAGCTGGCAGGCGGGAAGTTCAGCTGCTCGATATCCATCCGCTGGAACTGGACCGGCAGGCTCCGACCGGCGAGCTGCCGGCGGGCCAGCTCGATCATGCCGTCAGCGAGGTCGACGCCGACCACTTCGCCTCTCCCTTCGAGCTGGCGCGCAAGCCGGAAGGTGAGGGTGCCCGGACCGCAGGCAAGATCGAGGACGCGCATTCCCGGCCTCGCCGAGATGAACTCCAAAACGCGCTCCCGACCGGCGGCCTGGTGCTGACTCATGATCTCTTCCAGCCGCTTCCGATAGGGCTCCGCCTGGCGGCTGAAGAGGGCCGCGAGCTGCTCCTTGGACTTCATCGGTGCCAGGCAAGTTCCAGCGCCGCGGCCACGCGGAGCGTATTGGCGTCCTCGCCGAAGCGGCCGACCACCTGGATGCCTACCGGGAGCCCGGACTCGACCGGTGCCGGGAGGCAGGCGACGGGCTGGCCGCTGACGTTGAAGGGCCGCGTGTACTTCGTCAGCGACGCCCGGTGCTCGAGCCCGGCCCCTATCTTTGGCGCCACTTCAACTGTGGTCGGAGCGAGCAGCGCATCCCAGCCGGTCATCGCCTGCTGGACTTCGTGGCGCAAGGCGGTCATGGCCGTGAGCGCGTCCCGATAGTCCCTCTCCGAAACCTGGAGACCCATGGTCAGCAGCTCGCGGACATCGGAGCCGTATTTCTCAGGCTGCGTCAGCACCCAGTCGCGATGCAGCTGTGCCGCCTCGTAAAGAAGGATCGTCAGCCCCGGCCCGCCCAGCGTCTCCGGCTCCGGAAACGGGACGGCCGGCAGCCCCTGTGTGACGCGGCGCCAGGCTCGCTCGGTCGGCTCGTCAAGTCCCTCCGCCCAGCCCTGAGGAATCCCGACCCGGAAGTCCCCCAAGCGATCGATCTTGCCTGCGGGCAGGTAGCTCCGACCTGTCAGCTGCTCCAGCGCCGAGGCGGCGCCGACGACGTGCGGCGCCAGCGGCCCGACCGTGTCCAGCGATCGCGCCAGCGGGAACACCCCCTCCGTGGAGATGGTGCCCAGGGTGGGCTTGAAGCCGACACACCCGCAGAGGGACGCCGGGATCCGAATCGAGCCACCCGTGTCCGAACCGACGGCCCAGTCGCACATGCCGGCCACGACCGCGACCGCCGATCCGCCCGAGGAGCCGCCGGCGATCCGCGTGGGGTCGTGCGGGTTGCGCACCGGGCCGTAGTGCGGGTTGGAGCTGGTGACGCCGTAGGCCCACTCGTGGAGGTTGGCCTTGCCCACCACGAGGCAGCCGTGGCGGCGCATCTCAGCCACCAGCGGGGCGTCGGCGGCCGCCGGCTCGCGGGGCAGAATCACGCCCCCCGCCGTCGTCACCGTCCCGGCGACGTCGACGAGGTCCTTCACCGCCACGACGGTTCCCTCGCCGGCCTCTCCCGTAAGCGAGATGAACGCGTTCAGGTCGGCCCGTTCCGCGATGCGCCGGCGCGCCTCATCGACTCTCACGGGATACCTGAGTATCCTCTACAAACTTTGATCAACGTAGAGGCCCGATGGGCCCGTGTGGAGCTGTTCACGGCGTATCAGCGGGTGACGGCCGACCTGCTGCTGCGAAGCCGTTTGCAAAGCGCCCTCAACGATGTCGATCCCTTCCTCAACCTGCGGTCGATCACGACCACTCCTCTGGTTCCGGGCGCGCCGCAGCTGGAAGGCATACCGGAAGGGACCCTGACCAAGGCCTTCCTCGGGCTCTGCGTCATGGTCGAGGCCGAGCCGCCGCCGCCAGACGAGGCGCTCGAGAAAGGCAAGCGGTTCATCTACCTGCAGGGCGCCACTTTCTCGGTGAAAGGCTCGGTCGAGTTCACCACCGCAGCGGATCCGAGCCTGCATCGCGACATGCTCTTCAAGTCGCGCTTTTTTCCGGTCGTCGACGCCACTGTCAGCGTTATCGGCGCCCAGGCGCCCGAGTGGCAGCGGCCGCTCGTCTACGTGAACCGCGACCTCCTGGTAGCCGTCTACCTGCGCTGAGCCGCGGTCACTGCTTGAAGCTGCCGAGCCAGATGAGCAGGAAGCCGCCGATGACAGAGGCAAGGGCCCAGCCCCCAAAAGCGATCGCCTTGACGAAGACAGGGGGCAGGTAGCCGTCGCCGAAGGGGATGCGGAGGATCAGCCCGCTCAGGTTCAAGAACGTGATGCTGTGCCAGAGCGCAAAGAAGAGGGCGACGACGCTGAAAATTACGAAACCGGTGCCGACCGACTGATGCGTGAAGTCGCCGGTATGAAGGCGGTAGAGCTCCCAGATCAGCCAGACGAACCAGGCTGAGACGAAGACCACGCTGACGTCGCGGATCATGTAGAGGACGTAGCCCGGGCGCCGCGTGAACCAGAGCGGCCCGTAGGTGACCCGATAGGTGCGCGTCGGCTCGGGCCGGGCAAAGCCGCGGGCGTGATCCTGGCCCAGGAGCCGGGCCACGAACACCGACCAGAGGAGCCCAAACGCGTTGACCGGTTTCGCGACCGGAGGAGCGACCGCCCTTGCGGCACGCGGAGCGACCGGCCTGGGGACCGTCGGAGCGCTCACCGCACGTGAGACGCTGCCACCTGTTGCGGCGGGCGGCGGCTCCGAGTCGGGACTGGCTGCGCCGCTGTCCGGCGTCGATTCGGCGGGAGGTTCTGGCGGCGGCTCCGGCGACCTCTCCAGCTGCTCGCGGATGCACTCCGCCATCTGGTTGACGAGGCTCCTGGAGACGTCCTCCATCAGCCCGCGGCCGAACTGAGCCACCCGACCGGCCACCGCAAGGTCGGTGCTGATGGTGATGTTGGAGCCGCCGTCGGCGCCCTTCTCGACCTTCATCTGCGCCTTGGCCCGCGCCGAGCCCGGTCCGGTCGTCTCGCGGCCCTCGCCTTCCAGGGTGGCCGTGCGTTTGGTCTCGTCGCGCTCGGTGATGCGGGCGGTTCCTGCGTAGGCCACCGTCACCGGTCCGACCTTGATGCGCACCCGGCCCTTGAAGGTCGAAGGGTCCACCACCTCCGAAAGCTCGGCTCCAGGTACGCAGCCCACGACGTGGTTGACGTCGAGAAGAAAGGCATAAACCCGGTCCGGCGGCGCCGCGATGCTGAACGCGTTTTCGATCTGCATTTCTGGGAGTCCCTTCCTGGCTGACTATAATCAAGCAGCGCCTCCGGTCGGGCTCGTGGGGCCGCTCCGAAGGCACGTCGCGCGACCTGTTTCTTCTCCGTACCCGCCATAGGAGGAGCCCATGAAGCGGAAGGTCTCGTTGACGGTGAACGGCACGCGCCGGGAGGATGAAGTCGAGCCTCGACTGCTCCTCGTCCACTACCTGCGCGACGTGGCCGGCCTCACCGGTACCCACATCGGTTGCGACACCAGCCAGTGCGGGGCCTGCACGGTTCTGATCGGAGGCAAAGCTGTCAAGTCCTGCACGATGTTCGCGGTTCAGGCGCAGGACGCGGACGTGCAGACCATCGAAGGGCTCGCCACAGGCGACCAGCTGCATCCGCTCCAACAGGCCTTCTGGGATGAGCACGGGCTCCAGTGCGGCTTCTGCACGCCGGGCTTCATCATGGCCGGCGTCTACCTGCTTTCTCAGAATCCCAACCCGACGGACGACGAGATCCGCAAGGGTCTGGAAGGCAACCTCTGCCGCTGCACCGGTTACGTGAACATCGTCAAGGCCGTCCGGACGGCGGCTAAGACGATGGGCGGCCAGGTAAAGCAGCCGCAGGCTACGGCCGCGACAGCCGGGGGGGAGTAGAGATGTCGGTCAGCCAGCTCGTCGGCGCCAAGATCCACCGGCGGGAAGA
>VBGR01000001.1 GCA_005880695.1 Chloroflexota bacterium | reverse complement strand
ATCGCAGTAGGCGGCCGGGGGACCGCTCGCGCTGGTCGTCGAGCCGTCGACAAGACGGGAGGCGCTGAATGAGCGAGCTCTTCGAGAAGCGTGTCAGCCGGCGCCGCTTCATGGGCGGCGCGGCCACGGTGGCGTTGGGGGCGGCGGCAGCGGCCTGCGCTCCGCCTGGCACAACATCGGGTGGCGGCGGAGGCGGCGTTGCCCAGACTAACAAGGAACTCAAGGTCCTGACCTGGAACCACTTCATCCCGGAGTTCGATAAGTGGTATGACCCCTGGGTCCAGGACTGGGCCTCCAAGAACAACATCACGGTCACGATCGATCACATCAACATCGCCGACCTGCCCGCCCGGTTTGCGGCGGAGGTGGCGGCGCAGGCGGGGCACGATCTGATCCAGATGATCGGGCAGCCCTCGACCTACCTGTTCGAGCACAGCCTCCTCGACGTGGGTGACATCGTGAGCTACGCCGAGAGCAAGCTGGGCGCTCTAGATCCCGCGAGCAACAAGATCGGCAAGGTCAATGGCACCTGGCGCGCCTGGCCGAACTTCTTCATCAACCAGCCTCTGCTCATGCGTGGGGACCTGGTTCAGCAGGTCGGCGAGGATCCCAACTCGATCAAAGGTTGGCAGGACGTGCTCCGCGTCGGCAAGAAATTGAAGGCGATCGGTAAGCCGGGCGGCACGGCCATCTCGCATTGCAACGACTCCAACCACAACATGCGAAGCATCATGTGGTCATTTGGAGCCAGCGAGGTCGCAAGCGACGGCAAGACGGTGACCGTCGACTCGTCCCAGATGCGCGACTTCCTGACCTTTATGCAGGAGTTCTACCACACGGCTCTTTACGAGGACGTGTTCGCCTGGCAGGACGTTTCGGACAACCAGTGGATGGACTCCGGCAACGGCGGGTTCATACACGATGCCATCAGCGCGCTCAACAGCGTGCGCGGCAAAACCGTCGGCGGCGTCGACATCTACGGCCAGGCGATCATCTACCCACCGATGGTCTCGAAGGCCCATTCGAGCGGCCTCGACATGCCCGACTACTGCGCCATGGGCATCTGGAAGTGGTCGCCGAACCAGGACAACGCCAAGAAGTTCTTGCGCCACTACATCGACAACTACTTGCTCACCTTCCAGCAGTCGCGCGACTACAACTCACCGACCCACTACAAGCTCTTCGACAAAGGCATCTACAGCGACAAGTCGGTCGGGGGCGAGTTCCTGGATCTCCCCAAGTTCACTCCGCTTAGCAAATGGAAGGGCGATAACATCGCCACCTGGGGCTATCCCGGTCCGCCCACGGCACAGGCCAACCAGGTCCTCGCCCAGTACATCATCCCGGACATGGTCCAGACGGCTGTGCGGGGGACCACGAAGAACGAGGTCGACGCCGCGATCAAGTTCGCCGTCTCGCAGCTCAAGACCATCTACGTCAAGTAGCGGGTCCGCCGCAGGGGAATTCGAGGGGCGACTTCAGGACGCCGCCCCTCGAATGTGTTTCCTTCCTCAGGCCCCTTCGAGCAAGGCCGCCTGGATGCCCTGCACGAAGCTGCGACCGAGGATGGCGCAAAGAACGATGAGAGGAAGTGAGGCGACGAGCATGTCAGCGCTCACGTTCGCCCATTCGTCGAGCGAGATCGCGCTTAGCCCCAGGCCGACAGGCAGCGTCTTCACGCTGTCGCTGAGAGCAAGCGCCGAGCCGTAGACGATGTCGGAGCCGAGGATACCGAGGCTGAACAGGGCGCTCGCGACGAAGACCGGCCAGCTCATCGGGACCACGATGCGCACGAACGCCTGGCGGCGGTTGCCGTCGAGCCAGGCGTGCTCCTCGACGCTGGGATCGAGGCCCTGGAAGTAGACGTAGAAGAGCCACGTCGAGAACGGCACCACCATCGTCAGGTAGATCAGGAGCAGTCCCCTCAGGGTGTTGTCCAAGGCGGTGGCCGCATAGATGGCGTAGAGAGGGACGAGTACAGCGAACTGAGGTACAAAGAAGCTGGCGAAGGCCAGTTTGGCCAGCAGCTCCGCGCCCGGCGGCTTGAATCGCGCCAGACCATACCCGGCCAGCATGCTCAGGGTCGTACCGATGAGGATCGCGCCGCCGAAGGCGACCAGCGTGTTGCGAGCCCAGAGCCACAGAGGACCGGGGATCGCCGCGTCGTGGAAGTTGCTGTAGTCGGGGTGGAAAACGAAGAAGGGCTGCCCGAGTGCCAGCTCCTGGACCGGTACGACAGCCTGGTTGTAAACAAAGTAGACCGGGAAGAGGTGGAAGACCACGACCAGGATCGCCGCGAAGGTGCCGGCCGCGAAGATGAGCCGCCGGCGCCAGCGCAGGGGAAGGCGCGGCGTCCGCGGCGCACCTCGGCCGGATCGCTGTAGCAGGCCCGTCACGAACAGAGACCGTTCTGGCAGGCGCACATCCGCCGCGGGAGCTGGAGTGTCGCGGTTAGGGCTGATCAAACGCAGCCCGACTAAGGCGACCAGTAGAAGCACGGGCAGGCTGATGACATTAAGAGCGGCGGCGTAGCCGGTGTCGCCAAGGAGGATTCCGCGCTGGTAGGCGAGGGTCCCGACCACCGGGACGGTCGTTCGCTGGGCACTCTCGAGGTAGATGGAGTCGAAGTCGATGAAAGTGATGACAACGCCGATCATCGCGGCCAGCACCAGGTAGCGCCGAAGTAGCGGCAGAAGAACGTTCCAGAAGTAGTTAAGCGGACTCCGCGCCTCCAAGCGCGCGTAGTCGATCAGGTCCCGCGGGATGGTATTCAGGCCAGCGAGCAGGAAGATCGCCATGATGGAGCTGACTCTCCAGACGCCCATGGCGCTGAGGGCGGCGAAGTCCATCGTCCCGCGCCCGAAATGGTCCTCGAGCCAGAACTTGAGCAGCACCGCGCGGTGCGTATAGAAGGAGAAGAAGGGCGGAACGAATATCGAGTACCAGGCGAACGCGGAAAAGGACGCAGGGAAGGCCCAGGGCACGAAGACTGCGACGAAGAGCAGCGTCCGCCCCCAGAACCGCCACCACAGCAGCAGCGCCGTCGCCAGGCCCACCGCCACCTCCAGCAGCACGGTGGCCGGGATCCAGAAGGTGAAGTAGCGCACCCCGGTCCAGAAGCGCGGGTCAGCGAGAATCGCCCCGTAGTTCGCCAGGCCCACGTAGGGACCGGAGGCGGCGAATTCGTGCGCGCTGGTGAGGCTGAGCACCACGTCGTAGGCGACTGGGTAGGCGAGCAATCCGAGCACCACGGAGAGGGCGGGAAGAGAGAGCCAGTAGCCGGTCACCCAGTGAGGCGACCGTCGCAAAGAGGGGCCCCGGACGCGTCGCGCCGCGGTTGGTGTCACTCTTGCGGTAGGGTGCATCTGCTGGCCGCAAGCGGTACCGTACTCCAAGCCGACTGACGTAGCTGGGATGAGGCCACTGTCGATTCGCGTCCGACGGGCCGCCGTCGTTGAGCGCAGGGTGCGCGGGCGCGGTGCCTGGCTGAAGCTGGCGACCGGCTACTTACTGACCCTGCCGGCCATCCTCTACATCCTCCTGCTCGTCGGCTACCCCTTCCTCCTGTCGCTCTACTTCAGCGTCAACCGGGTCTTCATCGGTGGGGAATACCAGGGTTTCGTCGGCGCTGGCAACTTCACTGGCCTCCTGGACAACCCGGTCTTCCAGCGCGCCTTCTGGAACACACTCGGCTTCACGTTCTTCAGTGAGATCGCCAAGGCAGTGCTCGGCATCGGCCTGGCCTTCCTGCTGCTGCAGCCGCTGTTCGGGAAGAAGATCGTGCGCGCCTTCCTGATGCTGCCCTTTACGCTGCCTTTTGCGCTTTCCCTGCTCGGCTGGCAGTGGATGTACGACCCCGAGTTCAGCATTATCAACTACCTCTTCGGACATGAACTTCACTGGTTCCAGCAGCCTTATCCCGACTGGCTGGGGGATCCTTTCTGGTCGTATCTGGCCATCCTCATCGTCAACATCTGGCGCGGCTTCCCCTTCGCGGGCGTGATCATCCTGGCGGGCCTCACGTCAATTCCGGGCGACCTCCTCGATGCGGCCAAGGTCGACGGCGCGGGCTTCTTCCGGACCTGGCATTACGTCATCACGCCGATCATCGCGCCCATCCTCTTCATTGGGCTGATCTACGACGTCACCTTCACCATCGGCGACCTCACGGCCGTCTACAGGCTGACCCAGGGGGGCCCTGGCTACGCCACCGAGACCCTTCCGATGGAGGCTTGGCAGGTGGGCATCGTCGGTGGCAACTTGGGGCAGGGCTCGGCCATCACGCTCGCCCTTTTCCCGTTCCTGCTGATCGGAGTGGTCATCTTCCTGCGCATGCTCTACCGGAGGGAGTCGCTGTGAGCGTGACCGTACCTGCGATCCGTCAGAACCGCCCCGGCCCGCGCCGGATCAGCAACCGGGCGCTGCTCTACCTGGCCCTCGTCTTCTACCTCACGATCGCAGTCTTCCCTCTCTACTGGATGATGATGGCGGCCTTCAAATCTGACACGGACCTGATCGACACCTCGGTCAGTCCTTTCTGGTTCCGGCGGCCGCTCACGCTGACGCACTTCGACCAGCTCTTCCTCCACACCAACTTCATGACCTGGTACTGGAACACCTATGTGATCGCTGCCTTCGTGCTGTTGATCACGCTGGCCATCTGCGTCCCGGCCGCCTATGCGCTGGCGCGCCTGCACGTCCCAGGCGGCGAGAAGATCGCGATCGGCCTCTTCATGACGTACCTGGTGCCGCCCACCCTCCTCTTCCTGCCCCTCAGCCAGGTGATCAGCGGCGGCCTCGGCCTCGGCAATAACAAGTGGGCGCTCGTCCTCGTCTACCCAAGCTTCACCATCCCCTTCTGTCTCTGGCTGCTGATTGGCTTCTTCAAACGCGTCCCGCTGGAGATCGAGGAAGCGGCTTTGGTCGACGGCTGCAACCGAGTTCAGGCCGTGATCCGGGTCGTCCTGCCGGTCAGCGTCCCCGGCATCCTGACAACCGCCATCTTCGCCTTCACGCTGGCCCAGCAAGACTTCGTCTACGCACTCACATTCACCTCCTCTTCCTCGCAGCAGCTGCTCAACGTCGGTATCCCTGCGAGCCTGATCCGGGGCGACATCTACTTCTGGGGTGAGCTCATGGCCGCCGCCCTCATGGCCGGGATCCCGGTCGCAATCCTCTACAACGTCTTCCTCGACTACTTCGTCGAAGGCATCACGGGCGGCGCTCTTAGAGGCTGATCGCGGTGGCGGCCTCAAGTGCCCCGGGCCGCCGCACACGCTTCGACGGCGGATTCCCAGCCCCTGCGTCGTTTGAAAACGCTTCGATGGTCTCTACTTCATGGAGGGCATCATCGGACCGGTCAAAGTAGCCGTTTTCGCGTTTTGTCCTGGGTTTGACGGCGGCCGGCCGTACGCTGCGCAAGCCTTGGTCGTGAGCCGACGTCTGGCGGGCACCTGGATCGGCCTCCTGGCCCTGAGCCAGCTCGCCGACGTCGCGACGACCTGGTTCAGCCTCACGGCTGGGCGGCACGAGGACAATCCGTTCGTGGCCGCAGCCCTCACGCGAGGCAACTTCGGGCTCTACATCGTGATCAAGCTGCTGCTCGTGGCCGCCCTGGCGATCGCCGTCAGGCCCGGACCGCGGGCCGCCTGGGTCGGCCTCCGGTTCGTCGTCGTGGCCTTCTCCCTCGTGGCGGTGGCGAACCTGCTCGCCGCCGTCGGAGCGTAGCGCCGGCCACCAGCACTCCGGCCAGCATGGAGAGCGGCCAGAGCCAGCTCCACCGCCAGGCGAGAGTCCCAGGCCGCACGGGCCGGTCGAACCAGTCGCAGCCCGCCGGGATCGCGGAGCTGCGCAGGTTGTAGTTGGAGCAGTTCACACCGTAAACGGCCTTGCCCGGGTCCGGGATGTAATTGAGCGGGCTCGCCGATGGTGAGTTGCAGCCCGGCAGCCCAACCGGATCGCTCGCGAAATACCCGGCGTCCCAACAGTTGCCCACTCCCTGCCCGTCCCACCAGAAGTCGAGGCCGTTCGGCAGCTGCCTGCCGTTCGGCGCCACACCCATGTGGTTGCCGATGAAGCGGTCGTGGTTGGAGGTGTCGAACTGGTCCCCGAGGTTGTAGTCCGAGCGGATGAAGGCGGGAACCCAGAAGCTTCGGAATCCCTCTCGCCAGTTGTCGTAGATCCAGTTGGCCTGGAAGGTGTTCCAGTTGCCGCCGGCCACGACGACCCCGGTGCCGATCGGCGGGCCGACGGCAGGGCAGACCACCCCCTTTTCGATCCCTATCAGCAGGAGCGGCTTGCGACAGGTGCCGTCGCGCACGTAGCGGTAGTAGTCGACGTTGTTGCCGTGGATCCGGTTGTGCTCGAAGAAGGCGTGGTTCTGGGGCAGGCCGGGGTGGTTCGGGAAAGCGCTGTCCATGGTCGCTCCTGTCGTGTTGGAGTCGAACTCGCTGTCATGCACGTGCACCGAGTCGCCGCCCGTTCCCGAGTAGCCGATCAGGTTGTTGTGCGAGCGGCAGTGGCTCACCTCGATCGCGTAGCGCGGCACCCGGTAGCCGCGGCTCTTGTTGATGTCGGAGGTGCCGCCCGGGTAGATGCCGGAGTCGCCATTCCCGTACGCCTCGCAGTTCGAGTACAGGCCGTGGTCTGTGGCGAAGGTGAGAAAGCCGTACTCGAGGTTCCAGCGACCGACCATGCCGTCGATGACGAAGCCGTCCGATTCCAGGACGTAAAGCGCGTTGAAGGACGCCCGCTGGACTGTGAAGTTGCGGAAGTAGGCGCCGTCAGCGCGGTCGGCGCGGACCGTGTTCAGCTTCTGGAAGCGGCCGTCGATGATGACGTCGAGCGGGGAGGCGCCGGTCCCTTCGATCTGGAGGTTCTTCAGGCCGAGGATGGCGACCAGGTTCTGGTTGTGAGGGCAGGCCTTCTGCTGCTCGTAGGAGAGCAGCTGCATGCCGTAGGCCGTCGAGACCGGTGCTTTCAGGTTGGCGCAGGCGCCTGACGGCGGGCCGGTGTAGGCGTCCTCGGTGTAGACGCCCGGCAGGATCGAGATCGTCGTGCCCGGCTGGACGACGTGGTCGACTGCGTCCTGCAGGCTCGTGAAGCCGCGACTCAGGCAGTCGCCGAAGAGGGCCTCGTTGGTGATCTTGAGGCCCGGCTGGTAACGGGCGATGCGCTTCTGAAAGTCGAAGAGGTCCTTCGTGCAGACGATCAGCCTGGGCCCGCCGAAGTGCACAGTCGGCACCTGGCCGGTGCCCGGCGGGAAGTGGGCGGGCCGCTCGGGGTGGGCTTGCGCGCCGACTGGCAGCAGGGCCAGCAGCGCCAGCAAACCGAGGATCGGGGCGAAACGCCTAACCAAGTTCATAGAGGAACTCGCGCACCAAGCCATTGAAAGCCGTCGGATTTTCCTCGTTGACGAGGTGGCCCGCCGCCGGGATCAGGGCCAGCCTGGACTTGGGAATGAGCGCGTGGAGCACCTCCGAGAGCGGCGGCGGCGTGATCGTGTCGTGCTCGCCGACGAGCACGAGGGTACGCACCGTGACCGAACGGGCGACGTCCTCCAGACGCTGCAGCCAGACCTCGTCGCTCGCCGCACGGTAGACCTCCTTGTCGAGCTTGGCGTAGACGGCGATCCCGCGCTCGACGATCGCTTTGTCGGTCGTTGGCGCGTAGACGGCGGGCATGCGCGCGCGAGCCAGCTCCGGCATCGTGCTGGCCTCGATTTCAGCCATCCGCTTGGGATGGCCGGCTGCCGCGACCGGGTGGGAGGCGAAGGTGTCGCAGAGAACCAGCGAGCGCACGGCGTCCCGGCGTTCCCGCCAGAGGTGGAGGGCGACCAGGCCGCCCATGGAGAGTCCGCAGACGTGAGCGGGGCCGGCGCCCAGATGGTCGATGAGTGCGGCCACGTCAAGGGCAAAGGTTGGCAGCGAGACCGTGCTGGGGTCGGCCTCCGACTCGGCGTAGCCGCGCATGTCCACTGCGACTGCGAGGTGGTCGCGGCCGAACTCGGCGAGCTGGCCGGCCCAGGTGCTGCGGTTGGACCCGACGCCGTGCAGGAAGACGATTGGTGCACCGGCGCCCGCGGCGTCGTAGGCTAGGACCGCATCGCCGAGCCGGAGTCGAGGCATGGCCGAGAAGATAGCTGGCGGAGGAGCGACATGAGCGAGATCGAGCGCTACCTGGATTCCAAGCTTGGCGAGGACGTCGACCGTCGGGGCTTCCTGAAGCTGTCGGCGTCGGCGGCCGGACTGGCCGCCCTGGCCGCCTGTGGTGGCGGCACCGTCACGCCGGGTCCGAGCGGACCGACCGGCGCCGAGTTCAAGCTCGGCATCGTGCTCCCCTACTCGAACGTGTACGCCGAGCTGGGCTCGAGCATCACCAACGGCATCCAGCTCTACCTCAACAAGGTCGGCAACCAGGCCGGCAACCGCAAGATCACCGTCTTCAAAGAGGACGAGAAGGTCTCCACCGATGATGCGGTGGCGGCGACCAAGAAGCTGGTCGAGCAGACGAGCGTGGACATGATCGCGGGCTACGTGCTGAGCCCGAACGCGGTCGCCAACCGCGACTACCTGACCAGCAACAAGGTGCCGACCATCATCGCCAACGCCGGCGCCAACGTGATCAGCCGCGCCAAGAAGTCCGACTTCATCTACCGCACCTCCTTCAGCAACTGGCAGCCGACCCACCCGATGGGCAGCTATGTGCAGGACAAGCTGGGCTTGAAGAACGTCCTCCTGGTCTACGCCAACTACCCGGCCGGAGCCGAGACCGCGCAGTCTTTCAGAGAGACCTACACCGGCAAGTTCGCGGCCGCCGACGTCGCACCTCCCCTCGGCTACACGGGCGACTGGGCGGTCTGGGTCAGCAAGATCACGGCCGCCAATCCGGACGGCATCTATGTGTTCCTCTCGGGCACCGATTCGGTGGGGTTCCTGAACAAGGCCAACGAGCTGGGCGCGCTCAAGAACATCAAGGTCACCGGGTCCGGCTTCTTCGTCGAGCAGGACGTGCTCGGCTCGGTCGGCGACCGGGCGCCGGTCGGCGCGGTAAGCGGCCTGCACTGGGCGCTGACGCTCGACACCAAGGAGAACAAGGACTTCGTCGCGGCCTACCGCAAGGCGTACAACAAGCCGCCCGACGTCTTCGCCATGGACGGCTACGACACAGGGCGGGTGATCGTGGACGCGCTCAACGCGGTCAAGGGCGACACCAAGGATCCGACCAAATTCCTGGCCGCGATCGGAGCGGTCTCCTTCAAGAGCCCTCGCGGCGATTTCAAGTTCGATGCCGCCACCCACAACGTCATCAACCCCGTCTACATCCGGGAGCTGGTCAAAGACCCCCAGCTCGGATACACGAACAAGGTGGTGGCCACGGTCGCCGGGGTCGCCGACCCCGGCAAGTAGGGCCGGGATTCGTCCCGCCCGGCTGTGACGCCCAAGTAACCTTCTCCGCGCCATCGGGATCCTCTTCCAGGTCACGGTGAACGGGCTGGTCTTCGCCGGCCTCGTCTTTCTGCTGGCGGCCGGTCTCTCGGTGATCTTCGGCGTCATGGACGTCCTGAACCTGGCCCACGGGTCGTTTTACATGCTGGGCGCCTACGCGGCCTTCGCGGTCGTTTCCCGGACGGGCAGCTTCTGGCTGGCGCTGCTGCTCGGGCCGCTCACCGTGGGGTTGATCGGAGCCGTCATGGAGCTCGTCCTTTTCCGCCGCCTCTACCAGCGCGGCCACCTGGCGCAGGTGCTCCTGAGCTTCGGATTCACCCTGGTCTTCGTCGACCTGGTCCGCTCCTGGTTCGGGCCTCGGACCTACGGCATCGCGCCGCCACCCGGGCTGGGCGGCGCCTTTCACGTAGCCGGCGCCAACTTCACGAAATACGACGTCTTCATCCTGGGCGTGTCGCTGCTAGTCGGCGCTGCGCTCCTCGTCGGGTGGCGGCTGCTCAAGGTCGGCGCCGTGCTGCGTGCGGGCGTCAGCGACAAGGAGATGGTCGGGCTGCTCGGCATCGACCTGGGGCTGGTCTTCACGCTGACCTTCGCCTTCGGCGCCGCCCTAGCCGGACTGGGCGGGGTTGTGGCCGCGCCCTTCGTGGCCATCCACCCGGCGATGGACGACAACGTCCTCATCCTGGCCCTGGTCGTCGTGGTGCTGGGCGGGCTGGGCTCGATCGAGGGCGCGCTGGCCGGCTCGCTCCTGATCGGCCTCGCCTACTCGTTCGGGACCTTCTACCTCCAGGAGTTCTCGATCGCCATAGTCTTCGCGCTGATGGCGGCGGTCCTTGTCCTCCGGCCGCGAGGCCTCTTCGGCATCCGCACGTGACGACCGCGCGGCGCTGGGCGATGCCGGCCGTGCTGCTCGCGGTGCTCATCTCATTGCCCTTCTGGACACCGTCGCGCTACTGGGTATCGGTCGCCATCCAGGCTCTGATCCTGGCCGTCTTCGCCATGTCCCTGGACCTGCTCCTCGGCTTCGGCGGGATGCCGTCCTTCGGCCACGCCGCCTTCTACGGGATGGGGGCGTATGCCTGCGGCAAGCTCTTCCCCCAGCTGACCGGCGGAGGCCTGCTTGCGTTCCTGGCGGCGGGCATGGCGGCGGGCGTCATCGCGGCGCTGCCCATTGGCGCACTGGCGGTGCGCGCGCGGGGGATCTACTTCCTGATGCTGACGCTGGCTTTCGCCCAGATGGTCTGGGGCCTGGCCTTCCAGTGGACCAGCTTCACGGGTGGGACCGAGGGCATGAGCGGGATCCCCCAGGCGGTGCCCGACTGGCTCCAGGAGCAGGGCCAGAACGTCTGGCCGGCGCTGCGGACGGCGGGACCCTTCTACGTGGTCGCGCTCACCGTCGCCGTGCTTGCTTTCGCCGGCCTCACCGCGATCACGCGCTCACCCTTCGGCCGCGCCCTGGAGGGCATCCGGGAGAACGAGGGACGGATGCGCGCTCTCGGCTATCCGACCTACCGCTACCGCTTGGCCGCCTTCGTCATCGCGGCGGCCTTCGCCGGCCTGGCCGGCGCCACTACGGCGCTTTACAACGGCTACGCCAACCCCAGCCAGCTTTACTGGCATACCTCCGGCCTGGTCCTGATCGCGGTCATCGTGGGCGGCACGCGAAGCCTGCTGGGGGCGGTGCTGGGCGCCTTCTTCGTCACCATCGTCCAGCTCGTGATCTCCTCCTACACCGAGCACTGGCAGCTGCTGCTCGGCGCCGTCTTCATCGCGGTGGTCCTCTTCCTGCCAGGCGGGCTCATCAGCCTCGGCCGCCTGGGCTGGCTCAGGCGATGAGGCTCGAGGCCCGGCAGATCTCGGTGCGCTTTGGAGCCCTGGCCGCGCTCGCCTCGGTCAGCCTCGACGTACAGAGCGGTGAGCGGCGGGCCCTGATCGGGCCCAACGGCGCCGGCAAGACGACGCTTTTCAACGTCATCGCGGGTGAGCTCCGGCCAGCCTCGGGCTCGGTCCTGCTCGACGGCCGGGACGTGACGTCCCTGCCCACCTGGAGGCGCGCCCGCATGAGCGTCGGCCGCACCTTTCAGCGTTCGGCCCTTTTCCCGAGGCTCAGCGTGAGCGAGAACCTGGAGCTGGCGGTCCGCCGGGGTGCCCTGGGCGGCCGCCGCCGCGCGGTGCCTGATCGCCTGGCCGCGGCCGGCCTCTCCGCGGTCGCCGAGCGTCCGGCCGTGAGTCTCGGCCACGGCGAGCAGCGGGCCCTGGAGATCGAGCTGGCTCTTGCCTGCGAACCCAGGCTGCTGCTGCTCGATGAACCGATGGCCGGCCTCTCGGGCGCCGAGCGCCAGGCGGCGCTCGCGCGGCTGCGGGACCTGCCACGCTCGGTGACCCTCGTGATCGTCGAGCACGACATCGACGCCGTCTTCGCGATCGCCGAGCGGATCACGGTGCTCGACCACGGCGTCAGGATCGCCGACGGGACGCCGGCCGAGGTGCGGGCCGACCCGCGCGTCCAGGAGGTCTACCTCGGCCGCTCCTGACCGGCTGCTGGTGCAGGGCCTGACCGCCGGCTACGGCGGCCCGGCCGTGATCCGCAACATCGACCTCCGCGTCGGCACGGGTGAGGCGGTCGCCTTGCTCGGTCGCAACGGCGCGGGCAAGACGACGACCCTGCTGTCGGTGGCGGGAGCGCTCCCCATCCGGTCGGGCGCCGTCGCGCTTGACGGCCGGCCGGCGACCGGGCTCCCCAGCTTCCGGGTGGCCCGGCTGGGCCTCTCCCTGGTCCCTCAAGGCCGCCGCATCTTCCCCGCGCTGAGCGTTGATGAGAACCTGACGCTGGGGGCACGCCGGGGAGCGGCCCTGAGCACAGTGCAGGAGCTCTTCCCGGTCCTCGCCGAGCGGGCCCGCGTCTTCGGCTCCAACCTCTCTGGTGGCGAGCAGCAGATGCTGGCCATCGGCCGGGCGCTCATGACCCAGCCCCGGCTGCTCCTCATGGACGAGCCGTCCGAAGGCCTGGCACCGCAGGTCGTCCAGCAGATTGGCGAGTTGGTCGGTCGCCTGCGCCGCGAGGGCGACCTGTCGATACTGATCGCGGAGCAGAACCTCGCCCTCGCGCTGGCCGTGGCCGACCGGGTCTACGTGCTGGAGCGGGGCGAGATCGTGCATGAGGGGACGGCGGCCGCCTTCGGCGAGGACCGCGCCCTCCAGCGGCGCTACTTGGGAGTCTGAGGATGCGATTGGTAACGGTGCGGACAGCAGGCGGCACCCGGGCCGGCCGGGTCGAGGGCGACCGGATAATCGAGCTCGACTTCCCCGATGTCGGCGCGATCCTCGCCGCGGGCGCGCTGGAGCAGGTCCGGGGCGCTACCGGCCAGTCCTTTCCGCTGGCTGACGCCGACCTGACAACGCCGGTCCCGAACCCGCCGAAGATCATCTGCATGGGCCAAAACTACGAGGCCCACCTGCGCGAGCAGAACGCGGAGCTCCCGAAGCATCCGACGCTCTTCAACAAATTCGCACGCTCGCTGATCGGTCCGCGCGACCCGATCGTGCTGCCACGCAACTCGGAAAAGGTCGACTGGGAGGTCGAGCTCGCCTTCTACATCGGCCGCCTGCTGCGCCACGCGTCCACCAGCCAGGCCCAGGCCGCGATCGCCGGCTACACGGTCCTGAACGACGTCTCTATGCGCGATTGGCAGCTCGAGCGCAGCTCTCAGTGGATGCAAGGCAAGGCCTTCGAGCGCTCGACGCCGGTCGGGCCCTGGCTCATCACCGCCGACGAAGTCGACGCTTCGAACCTGCGCCTGACCTGCGAGGTGGACGGCCAGCTGATGCAAGACTCGACGACCGCCGACATGGTCTTCACGCCAGCCGAGATCGCCGCCTACGCCTCCGGGTTCATCAGCCTCGAGCCAGGGGACCTGTTTGCGACGGGCACGCCCTCCGGCGTGGGACAGTGGCGCAAACCACAGATCTTCCTGAAGCCCGGCCAGACCGTTCGGACGGCCGTCGAAGGCGTCGGTGAATGCGTCAACCTCTGCGCCCCGGAGGACGGCTAACAGCACGTTTGGCGCCACACATGCGCAATTCCGCTGCGAATTTCGCGTCTTTGCGCCCAACCGTGCGTTTAAGCGCCTCCGCTTCCGGTTGAGCCCGCAACGAGTCGGTGTCGACGCGTCCTTCGAGAGCGCGCCGATGAATTCGGCGCTCTCCTCCAGCGAGTAGGCACCGAGCGGGCTGATCTCGAAGGTCTTCGTCATTTGTAGCCCGCGTCCAGGAAAACGCTCGTTGCACGGCCCGCCAGGAGCACGTTCTTCACGTCGTCCAGGCTCAGGATCCCACCGGTCAAAGCCGCCGGGACGCCGGCCTCGTTCAGGATGCGGTCGCTGAACTGGGCGTTGAAGCAGCGCCCGTAAACGGGGATGCAGTCCGGCGTGGCATGGCCGCTGCGAACCACGACCAGGTCGCAGCCGTGGGCGCGGAGCGCCCGTGCCACCTCCAGCGAGTCGTCGTCGGTGAACCCGCCCGGCGCCCAGTCGCTGGCCGACATCGCCACCCAGAGCTCGCCCGGAAACGCCGCCCGCACGGCGTCCAGGACCTCGAGCGGGAAGCGGAGCCGGTTCTCCAGAGAGCCGCCATATTCGTCGCTGCGACGGTTGCTGAGCGGCGAGAAGAACCTCGCCAGGAGGTGGCCGCGGCCGAACTCCAGCAGGAGAGTCTTCTGTCCCGTGGCGGCGCCACCGCGCGCTTGTCCGGCAAAGTCGTCGCGCACCTGGTCCATGCCGGCCCGGTCGAGGTCACGAGCCACGCGGTCGGTCAGGTGCAGGAGCGGCCGCTCGGGCCGCACGATCTTCGCCTCGAGGTCGATGAGCTCCTCCGAGAGTGCCTCCTCGACCCGCTGGATGAAGCCCGCGTCCCGTTCCTTCAGCTGCGCGTAGTCGTAGTTGCTCCGCGTCAGGAAGTGGAAGACGAAGCGCTCGGCCGGAAAGCCCCAGTAGTGGCGGAACTGCTCATACCAGCGCTGGCTCGGCTGGGCCGAGCGCTGGATGTGCTCGACGCGCGGCCGGCGGTCGGCTTCGTAGGCGCTGAACGCGGCGGGGAGGTCGTCTCCGTGGACGCGTACGGCGTGAGCCAGGGAGATCGCGTCCTCCATCGCCATCTTGGTTCCGGATCCCACCGAGAAGTGGGCGGTGTGCGCCGCGTCCCCCATGAGGACGCAGTTGCGCCAGTGCCAGGTCCGGTTGCGCAGCGTCCGGAAGCTGGCCCACTTGGAGTTGTTGGCCAGCAGCGCGCGGCCTTCCAGGTGCTTGGCGAAGAGGCGCTGGAAGTACTCCAGGCCGTCACCGGACTCGAGGCCGGCCCGGCGCCAGGATTCCGGGTCCGTTTCGACGATGAAGGTGCTGAGGTCCTCTTCGTAGGGGTAGATGTGGGCGCAGAAGCGGCCGTCCTGGTTCTCCTCGAAGAGGAAGGTGAAGGACGGGTAGCGGAGGGCCGCGCCGTACCAGGCGAACATGGTGCGGCCGGTCTCCACGCGCGGCCTGAAGTGCTCGGCGAGCTGGGTCCGGGTGGCGCTGTTGACGCCATCGGCGATGGCTACCAGGTCAGGTTGTCCGAGCTGCTCGAGGTCGCGTACCTCGGTCTCGAACCGCAGCTCGACGCCCTCGCCGGCGGCTCCCCTCTGCAGGATGCCGAGCAGCCGCTTGCGCGAGATGGCCCAGAAGCCGATGCCGCCGCAGCGCAGAACGCGGTCGTGGACGCGAACCTCGATCGGGTCCCAGGAGTTGGCGGCGGCGTGGATCTCGGCGTGTGTCCCCGCGTCCTGCTCACCCAGGTACTCCATCGTCCGCTCCGAGAAGACGACGCCAAAGCCGAAGGTGTCGTCGGCCCGGTTGCGCTCGTAGACGGTCACCTGGTGCCGTGGGTCGGCTCGCTTGGCCAGCATCGCGAAGTAGAGCCCGGCCGGGCCACCGCCCACGACGGCGATCTGCATCGGCCAAAGATTAGGGCTCGCCTCGAGCCGCGGTTCTCGGCCCTGGAGGGCCCGCGCTACGCGTTCAGCAGGCTGTGTTCTGGTCCAGGTCGAGGTCGAAGTTGAGGTACTGGAACGCCCAGACCTGGCCGCCGGGCCAGAGCGAGGCTCCGCACTTGCCATAGTCGTCGGTGCCGCCGGCCCCGGCGACCCAGTTGGGGATGCCGGTCGGCGCGTAGCTGCCGGCGATCAGCTCCCACATGTGGCTGGTCGAATAGACGCCCGCGGTGACTCCCTCGGTCCGCTGCAGGAAGTCGATAGCGCCCTGGATCACGAAGCTGTTGAGGTCGACGTTGTCGGACCAGCTGTTTTCCGTCTCCACGTCCAGCCACCAGACCTGCTGCAGGAAGGTCGCGCCGTTGGTCACTCGCGCCGCGTATGTGTAAGCGGCCGCGGCGGCGTCGTAGCCGTAGTTGTAGGCCTGACAGAAATCCTCGCCATCCATGCAGGAAAGCGGCCCCTCCGGGTTCATCCCGAAGTCCAGGTTGACGTAGACCTCGGTCGCCCGGCCTTTGTTGCCGGCCGCCCAGCCGTACTGGTCGGCGAAGCAGGGGTTGCCGGTGTAAGGGCGGCCACCGGTGACGCCGACGACGACGAAGGCGTAGCCCTCGGGGTTGTCGCGGCCGCACTGGGGCCAGGAGATGTCCGTGCCGCCGGCGCCCGAGACCAACACCCCGGCTGCCTGGGCGGTCGAGACCTGGGGCGCGGCCATGAGCAGGGCGGCAAGCGCCGACGCGGTGAGAGAGAGGAACTTGGTTCGCACCCGACGCGGAAGAATCGAAGGGGCGAGGAGAGATTCGAGGCTGGGTTGGTGAACTCGTGTTAAAGGCCGCCCACATCCGGACACGGCCGCTGCGGGAAAGGTGGCAGTACCGCTAGCAGCGAAGGGCTGCCGATTTAGGGGTCGAGCAGGACTCCCGGGTTGAGGATGCCGCTCGGATCCAGCTTCTGCTTGGCGGCGCGGAGCGCCTGGGCGAAGAGGGGCGGGCGTTCGCGGTCGTACCACGGACGGTGGTCGCGGCCGACCGCGTGGTGATGGGTGATCGTGCCGCCGCCCTTGCTGATGGCATCCGCGGCGGCGGTCTTGATCGCCTGCCACTGCTCCAGCTCCTGGCCCCGCCGGGCCGGCCCCATCACCGAGTAGTAAGGCGCGGGGCCGTCGGGGTAGACGTGCGTGAATCGGAGCGAGATCCAGCCCCGGCCGGCGCCAGCGTCGGCCATGGCGGCGCTTGTGGCGGCCAGGACCTCCTGGTTGAAGCTCTCGAAACGGTCCCAGGTGACGGCGGTCTCGAAAGTCTCGCTGAGCACCCCCATCCCGGCCAGCGCGTCCCGGCGGTAGGGCATCTTGATGAAGGCGTCGCGCCAGGTCTCGCCGGCGCCTTCGTGGCCCGGCGGCACCTCGCCATGGTGGTCGCCGCAGATCTCGGTCGCCCGAGTGGCCCAGGCGTCAACCGGGTGATCGGCGCTTTCGAAGGCGACCAGAAGAATGGTCTGTGTGCCGTCGCCGGCGCCGTTGTAAAGGGCCTCGTTGGGATCCAGGAGCCGGCAGTTCGCCGGATAGAGGCCTGCTTGCGAGATCGTCCGGCAGGCGCCCAACGCGTCCTCGAAGCGACTGAAGTGGGCGGCCAGCCGGCTTCTGAAACGCGGGCGGTCCTGGAGCCGCATCCAGGCGCGGGTGATGACGCCGAGCGTGCCTTCCGAGCCCAGGAAAAGCCGCTCGGGCTGCGGGCCGGCGCCGGACCCGGGGAGGCGCCGCGTCTCGACCACCCCGGCGGGCGTCACGACGCGGAGCGCTTCGACGAAGTCGTCGATGTGCGTGTAGAGAGTGGCGAAGTGACCGCCCGACCGGGTCGCGATCATCCCGCCGAGCGTCGCGAATTCGAACGACTGCGGGAAATGACGCAGCGTCAGGCCGTGCGGCTTGAGCTGCTCTTCCAGCGCCGGACCGCTGGCCCCGCCCTCGATCAAGGCGGCTCGGGAGGCGCGGTCCACCTCGAGCACACGGCCGAAATGCCGGAGGTCGAGGCTCACCGTGGGGCGGTCCGGCGGCGGCTCGACGCCGCCCACCACACTCGTGCCGCCGCCGAAGGGGATCGCCACCATGCCGGCGCCGGCGCACCAGTCCAGCAGCCGCTCGATGTCTTCTTCGGTGCGCGGCAGGGCGACCCAGTCGGGCGGGTTGGAAAAGTCGCGGCGGTAGGCGCGGACCACGTCGCGATAGGACATCCCATGTGCATGCGAGGCGCGCTCCCGTTTGTCCTGGCTGCAGATCTCGGCCAGGCGAGAGGGCGGTCGCAGCCGAGGCTTCGGCAGCTCGACCTCGGCGAGCGCCGGCGGCGGGGTGACGGGCATCGGGTCGACTCCGAAGCGGTCGGCAAGGAAGACGCGGAGTCCCTCGCGCGCGGCCACGTCGAGGTCCTCGTCCTCGTAGCCCCAGCCCCAGAATTTGCGCTGTCGCATGTTGCTGAAGGCGCCGGGCGAGCGCTGGATCCTGGTTGCGGGCCTCGGCGTGACAACGATTGTCTCCTACGGGGTCACGCAGTACCTGTTCGGCGTGCTGGTGGTCCCGATCCAGCACGATCTCGGCTGGTCCCGCGCGCAAATCTCGGGCGCCTTCTCGCTTGGCCTGATCGTCTGGGGCGTGCTCGGCGTGCCGGTCGGGCGGCTGGTCGATCACAGCGGCGCCCGCTGGCCGATGACGGCCGGCTCCCTGCTGGCCGCCTTCTCGCTCCTCGGCCTCGCCCGGATCCACGAGCTCTGGCAGCTCTACCTCCTCTGGTCGGGCGGCCTGGGCACGGCCATGGCTCTCACGCTCTATCCGGTCACCTTCACAGTGGTGGCCAACTGGTTCCAGCAGCGCCGCGGCGCCGCCCTGGCGCTGCTGACTGTCATCGGCGGGCTCTCCTCGCCGCTCTACGTCCCGCTGGCCGGCTGGCTGGTGGCGCACCTGGGTTGGCGCGACGCTCTCGAGGTCCTGGCGGCGACCGTACTGCTCATCGCCCTCCCTCTCCACGCGCTCCTCGTCCGCCAGGCGCCGGCGGGCGCGGGCCCGGCAACCGGATCGGCGCTGGGGGAGGCTTTGCGCCGGCCGCCCTTCTGGCTGCTCACCGCCTCCAACGCGCTGAGCGCGCTCGCCTACGCCGTCCTCCTGGTCCACACCGTGCCCTTCTTGATCGGCCGGGGCTACAACCCGGTGCTGGCAGCCGGCGTCTTCGGTCTGATCGGAGTGGCGAGCTTGCCGGGCCGATTCCTCTTCAACCTGCTCAGCGACCGCGTCGGACCCCAGGGGCTGCTGGCTCTTTGCACCGCCCTCCAGGGCGCGGCGGTTGCCATTCTCCTGACCGGCAACCCGGTGCTCTTCGTGCTCGTTTACGGAGCCACCTTCGGCGCCATCTCGCCGCTGCGGGCGTCGACCATGGCGGACCACTTCGGGCGCATGGCATACGGATCCATCACGGCGGTCCAGAACTTGCCGTCGGGGATCCTGTCGGGCTTAGGACCCTTCCTTGCCGGCTACCTGTACGACCGGCTTGGCGGCTACAACCTCGCCTTCGAGCTCACTGCGGGCGCTTTCCTGGCGTCCAGCGTCCTGATCTACCTGACGCCGCGGAGCGACCAGCAGGAACGCCAGCCAGAGAGCCTCCAGGACCAGTAGCGGCCGGCCGATGCCGACCGCCAGCTCCACGCTCAGCCAGCCGGCGATCGCGAAGCGGGCCTGCCAGGCGCCGGTCAGCGCCCGCGCCGCCAGCCAGCCGGCCGGGACCAGGAGCGCCAGGTCCTGGAGGTGCAGGTAGGGCGCGATGGCGAGCGACCCGACGACCGCGGCCGCGACCGGGATCTCCGGTCCGGCACTGCGCCAGCGCCAGGCCCCCGCCAGGGCGAGCGCCACATAAAGGATGCGGGTCAGGCTGGCCAGCGGGCCAAAGCCGAGCGTGCCCGCGATCGTGTAGTCCGCCCAGCGCTCCGACATCGCCGCGGCGTGGAGCGCGGTCGCGAACTGGTCGATGCCGGCGGGCCAGAGCGAGATGACGACCAGCTCGCCGATGGCAACGGCGCTCACGGCGAAGCTCAAGAACCAGCGCCAGTGCCCGGTCAGGAGCAGGACGAACGGCACCAGGACGAGCGGATGCGGCTTGATCCACATGGCCGCGGCGAGCGCAACGCCTGCCCAGGCCGGCTGTCCGCGCCGGTTCAGCCACCAGGAAAGCCCCAGCAGCCCCGCCACGAACGACACCGGCTGGCCGAGCCAGATCCCGAAGGCGACCGGAAAGAGGGCGAACAGCAGGGCCAGCTGGAGGCCCCGCTCAAACCTGGTGCCGGGCGCCAGGAACCACCAGGCCGCCACCCAGGCGCCCACCACCGGGATCTCCCAGAGGTAGAAGGCTGGATAGAAGTCGAGATAGCTGAAGGGGAGCGCCAGCCACGCCAGCGGAGCCGGGTTCCAGAAGGGCAGCCACTGCCAGCCGGGGACGAAGTGAGCGAGCAGCGCCTGCTGGGTCGCGAAGTCGTAGACGTGCGACCAGCCGGCGGTCCGGCCGATGTAGGCGGCGACGTAGTAGTCCGCGAAGTCGGGCTGGAAGGGCCGGCGGAGGATGTGGATGATCACCTCGTAGCCGTTGAAGGCAGAGAGCAGCAGGGCCACACCCAGCAGCCAGCCCTTCTGGCCCCGTCCGAGGCCGGTAAAGAGGCGCCGGCTGCCCCGTCGGGTCGAGGTGCTGATCGTCGGGGGCGGCATGACCGGCGTGAGCCTACTCCGCGAACTGGCCGCTCGGGACATCGACGCGCTGTTGCTCGAGCGGCGCCACCTGGCAGCCGGCGCCAGCGGCCGCAATGCGGGATTCCTGCTCGAAGGTACGGCGGCCAACTATGCGGCGGCGGTGCGCCAGCACGGCCGCGCGGTGGCGCGCGAGGTCTGGGCGTTCACGGCCGAGAACCACGCCCGGCTGGCGGAGGCGCTGGCCGGGGCGGCCGGTCACCGGCGCCTCGGCGCTTACACGCTCGCCGCATCGGCGGAGGAAGAGCTGGAGCTGGAGGCAGCCGCCAGCCTGATGCAAGAGGACGGCTTCCCGGCCGAATACCGAGCCGGCCGCTTGCTCAACCCGCGCGATGGGGAGCTCGACCCGGCCGCCGCGGTAGACGCCCTGGCACAGGGTGGCCAGGTGATCGAAGGTTGCGAGGTCACGAGCCTCGGCGCAGGTGGCGTGGAGACCAGTCGGGGGGACCTCCAGGCGGCGACGGTGGTCCTGGCCACCAACGCTTACACGCCCCAGCTCCTGGCGGCGGCCCCGATCCGGCCGGTCCGCGCCCAGATGCTGGCGACGGCGCCCGCGGGTGAGCTTCTTGTCGACCGTCCCACCTATTCGGACTGGGGTTATCGCTACTGGCGGCAGCTGGCGGACGGCCGTTTGCTGCTGGGCGGCTTCCGGAACCTCGCGCCGGAGGAGGAGGTCGGCTACGTCGAGGAGCCCAGCGACCGCATCCAGAACCATCTCGAGCGTCACCTGCAGGCGATGGGCGTCGAGGCGCCGGTCACGCATCGCTGGGCGGGCATCATGGGATTCACGCCCGACTCCCTGCCCCTGGTCGGTCCGGTGCCCGGCCGGTCGGGACTCTTCGTCTGCGGCGGGTACACCGGACACGGGCTGGGCTTCGCTTTCAACGCCGCCCGGCGGCTCGTCGGGCTGCTGCTGGACGGCCAGGAGCCGCCCTCCTGGATGGCGGCCGCGAGGCTCGCCTGGCGAACGCCTGGGTAGCAGCTACAAAAATTCGGCCGCCCACTTTGGCCGGTTTAGCCGTAAATTAATGCGTAACCCCGCCGTTCTTGAAATGGCCTCAGCCAGCGCACTCGCAATAGAAGTCCATGGGCATTCCTGGATCCTCAGGGCCCGGCAGGGGCGTTCCTCCGCCGAGGTCACCGGCGATGCCGACACTCTCGCCGCCATCCTGGACGGCCGCCGTCCGGGCCTTAAAGCCTTTCTCGACGGTCACATTCACGTCCGGGGCAGTCTTGCCCTCGCCGTCCAGCTGGAGACCGCCTTCGGCAACGGCCACCGCCATCGCCGCTCGCCGCGGGCCGACCGGATCCGGGCCGGCGGGGTGGACACCTTCTACCTGGAAGCCGGGACGGGCACCCCCATCCTCCTTCTGCACGGCCTTGGCGGCACCAATGTCTCCTTCCTGCCCACCCTGTGGGACCTCTCCACCGACCACCACGTGATCGCGCCCGACCTGCCCGGCCACGGCGACTCCGGAAAGCCGATCCGGCGCTACGACGCGGCGTTCTATGGCGACTGGGTGGTGGCCCTGCTAAACACCCTCGGCCTGGACCGCGTCCACCTGGTCGGCAACTCCCTCGGCGCCCGGGTCGCACTGGAGGTCGCGATGAAGGCGCCCGAGCGCGTCGACCGCCTGGTTCTCCTGGCGGCGGCGCCGATCGTCCACCGCCTGCGCCAGCTGGTGCCGCTTGTTCGCCTGCTCCGGCCCGAGCTGGCCGCCATTCCCATCCCGATGCTGAGGGCGGAAGCGCTCTTCGCGCTGCGCGGCCTCTTCGCCAAGCCCTCCCGGATGCCTGACGAGTGGCTCGAGGCCGCCGCCGACGAGTTCGTGCGGGTCTTCCGCGACCCCGGCGCCCGGGTTGCCTTCTTCTCCTCCCTGCGCGAGATCTACCTGGAGGAGCCGCACGGCGACCTCGGCTACTGGAACCGGCTGCAATCGGTCAGCGCGCCCGCCCTCTTTGTTTGGGGCGACCATGACCCGCTGGTGCCGCCGGCGCACGGCCGCGCGATTGCCGCAGCCCTCCCCCATTCGCGCTCCGTGGTCTTGAAGGACTGCGGTCACGTGCCGCAATACGAGCTGCCGGAAGCCACCAACCGGCTGATCCGCGACTTCCTCGACCCGAAACCGCTGCATTAAAAGAGCCAACTCGATCTCCCGGCTCGTTTAGAATTTCGGTTGCCGTGGCGGGCACCTCTCCCTCCTCCAATTCGTCACGCCCTGCAGTCGAAACTCGGCAGCTCGGCCGCGTCTACAAATCGCGCAAGGACGTCGTGGTCGCCCTCCAGGGCGTCGACCTGAGCGTTAACCAGGGCGAGCTCTTCGGCGTGCTCGGCCCGAACGGCGCCGGCAAGACGACGCTGATCAAGATCCTGGTCACGCTCCTCCTGCCGAGTTCTGGGCAGGCCTGGGTCGACGGGCTCGACGTCGTGACGGATTACCGCGCGCTGCGTCACCGGATCTCGATGGTGTCGGGCGGAGAGAACGCCGGCTACGGCCTCTTGCGGGTCCGCGAGCAGCTCTGGCTCTTCAGCCAGCTCTACGGCATGAGCTCATCCGCGGCGCGCAGCCGCATCGACGAGCTCTTGGAGCGGCTGGGCCTCGCCGAGGTGGCCAACCGCAAGATCACCGGCCTCTCCAGCGGTATGCGTCAAAAGATGAGCCTCGTGCGCGGTCTGATGACCGACCCACGCGTCATTTTCCTGGACGAGCCGACCGTCGCCCTCGACGTGGGCGCCGCCCGCGACGTCCGCACCGAGGTCCGGCGCTGGATGCGGGAGGATCCGACCCGGACGGTGATCCTGACGACGCACTACATGCAGGAGGCCGACGAGCTCTGCGATCGGGTCGCGATCGTGAACCGGGGCGAGGTGATCGCTCACGGCACTCCCCAGGCGCTGAAGCAGCAGGTGGACGAGGACGTGATCGTCGATCTCCAGCTGGAGCCCGGCCGCCCTCTGCTCGACGCCCTCCGCGCGGTCGAAGGCGTCGGCGCTGCCAGCGCACGCGAAGAGGACGGCATCGACAGGTTCAGCCTCCTGCTGGCCGACGACGCGGTCCTGCCTCGTGTCCTCTCGACCGTCGAAGGCTCCGGCCGCCGGGTCACCGGCCTGATCAGGCGCCAGCCCACGCTGGAGGACGCCTTCGTCAAGCTGGTGGGGCGCAGCCTCCACGAAGAGGACAGCGCCGAGAACGGCGCATGACGCAGTACTCGCCGCTGCGCATCTTCTTCAAGACTGTCGTCGCCCGCGCTTACCCGCGCGTCATCGCCACCTGGCGGCAGGTGGCCTGGATCTTCTTCGACATGGCCTTCCCGATCGTCGGCTCCCTTGCCATGGTCCTGGTCTATCAGGGGCTGCACGCCCCCCGTCAGTACCTCGGCTTTGTGGTCATGGGCGGCGCCATGCTGGCTTTCTGGCAGAACGTGCTCTGGAGCATGGCGACGCAGTTCTCGTGGGACCGCGGCAACGGGACGCTCGAGCTCTACACGATCGCGCCGACGACCTTCGAAGCCGTGCTGCTCGGCATGGCGGTCGGTTCCATGATCACGACGACTATCCGCGCCGGCGTCATCCTGGTCGCCGGCTCACTTCTCTTCGGGATCAGCTACGCCTCCGGCGGGGCCCTGGCCGCGATCGGGGTCTTCCTGCTCACGCTGGCGGCGCTCTACTGCCTGGGCATGCTCCTGGCCAGCCTCTTCCTCTTCTATGGGCGCGAGGCATGGCACCTTGCGACCGCCCTGCAGGAGCCGGTCAACTTCCTCTCCGGGCTCTACTTCCCGGTTCGCGCGCTCGGGTCCTACGTCGCCGGTGGCGCCTCGCTCGTCCCGATGACCCTG
The DNA here is from genome assembly GCA_005880695.1 of Chloroflexota bacterium. GTDB lineage: Bacteria > Chloroflexota > Dormibacteria > Dormibacterales > Dormibacteraceae > VBGR01. The sequence continues at coordinate 18,143 of VBGR01000001.1, read as the reverse complement.
GGCCTTGACGCCATGCGGCAGCTGCTGCTGCCAGGGACGCCCGTCTTCATCCCGGTCGGACTGGAGACGACCATCGTGGCCATCCAGGTCCCGCTCTACGCGGTCCTGGCCGGCGTGGCCCTGCGCTTCCTGGAGACCAGGGCGCGCAGCGAGGGGAAGCTGGTGACCCGATGGGAGTAGCCATCGCCCGCGGTTGGCAGGGCTACTGGGCCGCGGTCCGCCTCGGCTGGGCGATCTCCAGCAACTGGACCCGGCCGCTCCTCTTCATCGTCTACTCGGTCCTGCGGCCGATCTCGATGGCGCTGATCCTGGCCGTCATGTACGCGGTCATCACCCACAACAGCGCCGCCGCCCGGCCCTACCTCGCCTTCCTGATCATCGGGACCGCGTTCTGGTCCTTCATCCAGGAGGGTGTCTCGGAGTTCGCGACCGGGATCCTGGAGGACCGCGGCCGCTATCACGTCCTCAAGTACACCTACCTGGCTCCGCTCGACTTCCCGATCTTCCTGGTGGGCCGGGCGACCTCCAAACTGGCGAGCGCCTCGGCGTCGGTCGTCATCGTGCTGGTGGTGGGGACCTTCGCGCTCGGGCTGCCCATCAACGCGCTGGCGATCGACTACCCGCTGCTGGTGGTGGCCTGCCTCCTGGCCTTCGTCGCGATCATGGCCTTCTCGGTCACGCTCAGCATGGTGCTGCTGGCCGGCCGCGACTCGCATGGCTACGGGGAGATCATGGCCCAGTTCCTCTACCTCTTCTCCGGCGCCATCTTCCCGATCTCGCTCTTGCCGGGACCTCTGGCCTGGCTGGCCGCCCTCTCGCCGCTCGGCTACTGGCTCGAACTCTGCCGGCGCGCAATCCTCCATGGGCGGGTCTACGAGATGTTCCCGCAGCTCTCCGACGGCGAGGTGCTGGGGCGCCTGGTGCTGGCCGTGGCCGGAACGCTGGTGCTGGGCTATTTCACCTACCTCATCAGCGATCGCATGGCGCGCCGCCGGGGCTACATCGACATGGAATCCAACTGGTGAGCGCGCCAGCGCTCCCCGCGAGCATCGTCGACAGCCACTTCCACCTCTTCCGGCGGGCTGACGTGCCGAACGCCGGACTCCTTTCGGCCGGGGAGCTCCAGCGGGACTTCCTCTGGCCCGACTTCGAAGCGGCCTGGCATGGGTTGCCGGTCAAGGGCGGGCTCATGGTCCAGGTTCGGGACGAGATCGACGGTGTGGCTGAAGCTGCCTTCGTGACCTCGGTTGCGATCCCCGAGCCGAGGCTGCGCGGCCTGGTCGCCGGGAACCTGCTCGAGGATCCGGCCCGGCGCGGCGAGCTCGCCCTGCTGCGGGAGGTCCGCCTGGTGCGCGGGATCAGGCGCGGCACCCAGTTTCACCCGGACCCCGGATATGTAGCGCGACCGCCCATGATCGACGGCTTCCGCGAGCTCGGACGTCTCGGCCTGGTCGGCGAAGTCTGCGTCAAGCACTTCCAGCTGGAGGGCGTCGTCGAGCTGGCCAAGGAGTGTCGCGAAACCACGATCGTGCTCGACCACCTCGGAAAGCCCGAGGTCGGCCGCCAGCCCCAGCCGGTCTGGGAGGCGGAGCTGGCCGAGCTCGCCGAGCGCCCGAATGTGCGGTGCAAGGTGTCGGTCGTCGTGCAGACCCCGGAGGACCCGCCGCTCGACCCGGCGGCGATGGCGCCGATCATCCGGCATGCGGTCCGCGTCTTCGGCTGGGAGCGGGTCATCTTCGGCAGCAACTGGCCGGTCTCGACGACAGTGATCGGTTACCGCGACTGGCTCGATCTGGTGCTCGAATCACTCCCGCCGGGCAGCCCGGAGCAACTCGACGCGCTCTTCGCGGGGAACGCGGTCAGGACCTGGCGCCTCTAGGAGCGCGCGCCGGGATCAGCTGATCCGGAGGGCGCCGCTTTCTTCCAGGATCCGGCGGGCCTCGTCCAGCCGGTCGCCTTCAACGGTGACGATCGCGCGGCCGCTGCGCAGCTGCTCCTCGAAGTCCGGCGGCGGCTCCTGGCCGAGGTGAGACCCGATCACGCCGCCGATCATCCCGCCGCTGACGCTGCCGACGCTGGCGCCGATGATGATCGCTCCCAGCACGCCGCCCGCGACGAAGGGGCCGACGCCGGCGAGGGTGATCGCCGTCAGGCCGGCGAGCAAGCCGGCGACGACGCTGCCCGTGGCGGCGCCGACCGCCACCCCCGCGAGCGGATGCGCGTCCGCGGGCGTGTCGCGAGGAGTCTCAGGCGCCAGGAAGCCGATCTCCTCCGGCGTGAAGCCGGCGCCCTCCAGCGCCTGCACGGCAGCCTCCGCGGCGGCCCGGTCCGCGAAGGTTCCCAAGACCCCGGGCCGGGGCGTCTCCACTCGGTCAGTAGTGATAATTCCAATATAAGCTTCGCCGCTTGACGCGGACGCCGAGCTAGGGCAGGGAGGCGGCGACTGGGACGGCTGCGCGGAAGGCCTTCATCACCTCGGCGACGGGCGGCCGGTCGTGGCTCGACCGGCAGCGATGCGCCATCGTCAGGCGGCCCTGGCTGTCGAACACGAAGTCGGCGCCCAGCTGCCAGACGTCGGCTTGCTGGGGGATCCAGGGCTTGCCCCGGAGGAGGCCGGTCAGGGAGCGCCAGATGTCGGCTGGGCTGAAAGGGTTCAGCAAGCCGCCGCGGCCGACCGCCATCGCCTGGTAGCTCGCCCGCTCGGGGTCCGAGAGCCAGAGGTATGGATGCCCGAGCGCCGCGGCGAATCCAGCCAGGTGCTGCGGGGGCGCGAAGGAGATCACGGCAATCCGGCCGCCGGCGTTTTCGATCTCGGCGACATGAGGACGGAGCTCGCTCAGGTGCTGCTGGCAGAAGAGACAGCCGAGATGACGCAGCAGGACCAGGACGGTCGGCCGGCCGTAGAGGCGGCTGGCGGGGTACGGATCGCCGTCCACGTCCCGGAGGACGAAATTCAGCAAGATCCGGGCCACAGCGGCCTTAGGCTATCCCAGCCTTGGACTTACTCCGCGACTTTCGGTCCCGCTTCGCGGTGACGGCGGGGGCGCTCGCCGGATTCGCCCTCATCTATCCATTCATCTACGCCTGGGGCGGGCCGGGCATGACGGCGCTCTGCGCGCTGCCCATCCTCGTCGCCGGGTACCTCTTCGGCTTGCGGGCGGGGGCGATCGTCGGTTTCGTGATTTTTCCGCTGTCGGTCCTCGAACTGGTGGCATTCCGCGTCCCAGCCGCCGACCTGGTCCTCAAGACCGGCGGCGCCGCGCCGGCGGCGGTGCTGGTGATGACGCTGGTTGGCGCCGTCGTGGGCCAGCTCCGCGACCTCGGCCAGCGGGTCGAGGCCGAATCCAGGGCGAGGGTCATGAGCGATCGCCGCTTCGACGACCTCTTCGAATTCGCGCACGACGTGATCTTCACGTACGACCTCGACTGCACCTTGACGTCGATCAACCCGGCGGCCGAGCGGCTCCTCGGCTACAGCAGGACGGAGATGGTCGGCATGGACCCGGGCATCCTGATCCCGGGCGACCAATGGGAGCGCGTGCGGGCGATGCTCCAGGACTGCCTCGACGGCCAGGTCGGCGCGCTGCCCTACGAGATCGAGTGGATGGCGAAGGACGGCCGGCGCCTGATCCTCGAGATCAGCCCGCTCCTCGTGGAGGAGCAGGGCCGGCCGCTGGGGATCCAAGCCATCGCCCGCGACGTCACGGAGCGCAAGCGCGTCGAAGAGCGCCTCCGACATCAAGCACTGCATGACGCACTGACCGGGCTCCCCAACCGCACCCTCCTCGAGGACCGGCTCGCCCGCGCTCTCAAAGGCGCCGCGCGCAACCACGAGGTGCTGGCGGTGATGATCGTCGACCTCGAAGAGTTCAAGGCCGTGAACGATACCTTCGGCCATCAGGTCGGAGACGACGTTCTCCGGCAGGCCGGCGCCCTCCTGGCGGGTGCCATGCGCGAGTCGGACACGCTCGCGCGAATGGGAGGCGACGAGTTCGGAATCGTGCTCCGCGACGTCCATGACGAGGCCGGCGCGCTGGTCGGCGCGCATCATCTCCTCTCCGCCCTCGAGCAGTCGCCGGTCGTGGAAGGTCAGCGGATCAGCGTCGGCGCCAGCGTCGGGATCGCCCTCTACCCGGTCCATGGCGACGAGCCGGTGTCGCTGATCCGGCGGGCCGACGTCGCCCTCTACTCGGCCAAGCGGGCGGGCACCGACCAGGCCGTCTACAAGAGCGAGGACGACCAGTACAACCCGCGCCGGCTGGCTCTCCGGGCCGAGCTGCGGGAGGCCATCATGCGCCGCGGCCTGGAGCTGCATTTCCAGCCCAAATTGAGCTGCTCGACGGGCGCGGTGAGCAGCGTCGAGGCGCTCGTCCGCTGGCCGCATCCGGACCACGGACTGCTCCTTCCGGCCGAGTTCATCCCGATCGCCGAGCAGAGCGACCTGATCGGCCCTCTCACGGACTGGGTCATCGGCGAGGCACTGCAGTGGAGCGACCGCTGGACCTGGCTCGGGTTCGACGTCTCGGTCGCGGTCAACCTCTCGCCCCGGCAGCTGCTCGACCGCCAGCTGCCGGAATCGATAGCCGAGGCGATCAAGGACCATCCCTCGGGCGCCGGCCGGCTCCAGCTGGAGCTGACCGAGAGCGCGGTCATGGCCGACGCGGCGCGCGCGCTGGAGATCCTGACCCGCCTGAACCAGATGGGGATCCGGCTCTCGATCGACGACTTCGGCACCGGCTACTCGTCGCTGAGCTACCTGCGCCGGCTGCCCGTCAGGGAGATCAAGATCGACCGCTCCTTCGTGCACGACCTGGCCCGGAGCGACGCGGACGCCACGATCGTGCGCAGCATCATCGACCTCGGGCACAACCTCGGCCTCTCGGTGGTCGCCGAAGGCGTCGAGGACGCCACCAGCCAATCGATCCTTGCCGAGCTCGGCTGCGACCTCGTCCAGGGCTATCACGTGAGCCGTCCGCTGCCCGGGTCGGCGCTGGAGGCGTGGCTCCGCCAGCGGACCTCAGGCCCGGCCGTCCCAACCGCATAGCCTCGAGCTAGCGCGTCGGGCTGCCGGTCGGGCTCGGCTGCGGGCTGGGCGGTGGGCTTGTCGCCTTTGGCGTCGGCTCCGGGCTGGGACTGGCTGCCGGCTGTCCGATTCCGGGTGGAGGCTTCCCGATCACTGGCAGTAGCGGCTCCGAAGGCGGCGCGGGAGCCGAGGCGGGCGAGCCGAGGACGGCGAGCGCGACCACGATGGCGCCCACGATCGCGATCAACGACAGGTAGGCGCCTGGGCCCGGCCCGGCCTCGGGCCAGTCGCCGACGTTCTGCGACGACGCCAGGTAGCGCTTGCGCAGCGGCGTCAGCTCGATCCCCTCGGCCTTGACCCCGGCCCAGGACGCGTTGGCGTAGGTGAGCGACTGGAAGGTGAGCAGAACGGCCAGGGCGAGCGTCGAGGGATACGGCGAGGCGATGACCATCCCCACCGCCGCCAGCAGGCCGGCGCCGCTGATCAGCGTCTCGGTGCGCGCCGCCCGCAGCGCCTGCAGCCAGCCCGACTCGCCTTCCCGGCGCTTCGGCGTGCGCAGGAACGCGGTTTCGGACCCGAGCAGACCCTTGAGGCAGGCGAGGCTCACAACCCAGCTCAGCGCGAACCAGACCTGGAGGGCCCGGAAGGCGTCGCTCCAGCTGGCGCCAGTCGTCGCGCGCATCGCCCAGAGAGCCCGCAGGAGGCCCGTCGCGAGGAAGACGAGCGGGACCACCAGGACCGCACCCGTCAGCCGCCGGACCGGGAGCTGGTGATGGAGGACGGTCGCCACCGCGGTGATCAGCAGGAGCAGGGTGAAGACGGCCATCATCAGGTCGCCGAACCACTGCAGGCTGCCGGCCAGGTAGTGAAAGCGCTGGGCCGCCGTGAGTCGGAGCTTGCCGCCGGGTCCGAACAGGTCGCGCCAGTGCAGGCGCAGGATCTGGATGCCGCCCAGGGCCCAGCGGAAGCGCTGCTTCTTCAACCCGTCGAAGCTGAGCGGCATCAGGCCGCGGCCGTAGGCGTGCGGGTCGTAGACGCCCTCGTAGCCGTGCCCGAGCATCCGCAGGCTGGCCTCGGCATCTTCCGTGACGCACTCGGTGTTCCAGCCGCCGATCTCTTCCAGGGCTTGGCGCCGGATCAGGCCCATGGTCCCGGCGAAGATGATCGCGTTGCGATTGGCCCGCGCCGGCATCGTGATCCTGAAGAAGTAGAGGTAGCTGTAGTAGAGGCCGCGCAGGTAGCCGTCGTCACGCCAGTCGCGGTAGTCCTGCGGCGTCTGGGCGAAGGCCACGTTCGGGTCGGCGAAGTGACCGGCCACGGCGGCCGGAAAATCGGGATCGACCAGGTAGTCGGCGTCTACGATTCCGACCAGCTCGACGTCGGCCGGTAAGCGCCGGGTGGCCTCGTTCAAGGCCCCTGCTTTGAAGCCCGGCCACTTCTCGAGGTGCATGAACTCAAAGCGCGGCCCGAGCTCCTTACAGAGCGCTTCCAGGGGTCGCCAGACATCGGGGTCTTCGGTGTTGTTGTCGACGACCTGGACCAGCAGGTTCGGGTAGTCGCTGCGCGCCAGGGCTCGGAGCGTCTCGCCCACGACCTCGACCGGCTCGTTGTAGGCAGGCACTTGCAGCGCGACTTTCGGCTGGTAGGCCGGGTCGGACCGGTGCTTGAGCCGGGTGTTGCGGCTCAGGACGTCGACGATCTCCAGGATGTATGACGCGCTCAGCGTCAGCGCCAGGAACTCGAGCACGAGAAGCAGCACTGAGAACAGGGTTCCGGCGATGCCCAGGTCCTCGGTGAAGGTGAGGACAGCGGCATAGACGAGGTAGCTCAAGCCGCCCATCACGACCGCGGCGAAGAGTTGGGCGCCGAGCCAGCTCCAGCTGCGGAAGAGGAGCCTCGTCAGGAGCGCGATCGCCGCCCCGGCGGCAACCAGCGCGATCGCGACGCCTTGGTCCTGGAAGAAAAGCCGGATCACGGCGCCGGCCAGGGCCAAGGCCACGAGGCCTAGGGGCAGGCCGGTCCAGATGGTGCGGCGGATTCCCCCGAGCACCGCAAAGACGGTCGTGGTAGCTGTGGCGGCCGCGAAGAAGACGACGAGTTGGAGAAGCATTCTGGTTGGTCGCCTCCGGCACCCTCGCGGGTGCCGAAAGCTACAAGGATGCTATCAGATTAGGTGAGGCCGCCCCCGTTGAACATGGAGCTGCGTGCTGGCACGCGCTATGGTCAGCCGAAGGAGGTGGCTGGCATGGTTGGCATGGAGCATTCGATCGAGCGGGGCAAGGTCCACTACAAGTGGGACAACAGTCTTAGGCCGGCGGTCGAGATCGAGTCCGGCGACGTAGTCCATTTCGAGACCGACGAGGTCACGGATGGACAGATCAAGCCGGGCGCACCCGCCTCGGCACTGACGAGCCTGGACTTCGACCGTCTCTACCCGCTGGCGGGTCCTGTCTTTGTCAAGGGCGCAGAGCCGGGCGACGTGCTCGAGGTCGAGATGCTCGAGCTGCGCCCGCTGGAGTGGGGCTGGACGGGCCTGATCCCGGGTCTCGGCCTGCTGGCCGCGGACTTCCCCGATCCCTATATCCGCCACTTCGACCTGAGCAACGGCAGCGATACCGCGCTCGGCGATCACGTCCGCATCCCGCTGCAGCCCTTCTGCGGCACCATGGGCGTCGCCACCGACGAGCCGGGCAAGCACGACGTTCTGCCGCCCACGAAGGGCGCCGGCAACATCGATACCAGACACTTGAACGTGGGCGCCAAGCTCTACCTTCCGGTGTTCGTCCCGGGCGGCCTGTTCTCAGCCGGCGACTGCCACGGCACCCAGGGCGACGGCGAGGTCTGCGTCACCGGGATCGAATGCCCGATGGCGTTCGCCCTCCGCTTCAAAGTGCTCAAAGGCATCACCATCAAGCCCTGGCGCTATCACTTCCAGACGCCTCCCGGCTCGCTTCAGGCGAAGTCGGACGCGAAAGGCTACTTCGCCTGCACCGCGCTCGGTCCCGACCTGATGGAGAACGCCAGGAACGCCGTCCGGGACCTGATCGACTGGCTCGGATCGGCGCACTCCCTGAGCCGCGAGGACGCCTACGTCCTCTGCAGCCTGGCGGCCGACCTCAAAATCAGCCAGATCGTCGATCAGCCGAACTGGGGGGTGTCGGCCTACATGTCGCTCGCGGTCTTCAAAAACTGACCGATTAGCCGACCGTCTTGACCTTCAAGTGCGCTTGAAGGTGTAGCGTCCCGTCCGTGGCAAATGCGAATCGGTGAGCTGGCCAGGTCGGCCGGCCTGGCGACGTCCGCCCTGCGCTACTACGAGGAAGCCGGTCTGCTGCCGCCGGCGCAGCGATCCGCAGCCGGCTATCGCCTCTACGGCGATGACGCGCGGGGCCGGCTCAGCTTCATCCGGCGCGCCCAGGCGCTCGGGCTCTCCGTGAGTGAGATTCGAGCGCTCATCGATGGCCCGCGCGGTGACAGCGCGGCCGACCGCTCGCGCCTGCGCCACGTCGTGGCTCACAAGCTGGCCGAAACCGAACGCCGGGTCTCTGAGCTGGCCGAGCTGAAGACCGAGCTGGAGTCGCTTTACCTGCGGCTCGGGCAGGCTCAGGTGCCAGTCTGCGGCCACGTCGGCGATTGCGAGTGCTGGCTACCAACCCAGGAGGAGGTGATGGCGATGACGGCGGAAGTCCAGGTGGTCCAGGCGTGCGACTGCAGCGGTTGTTCGGACCCGGACTGCGACTGCGGCTGCGATTGCTGCAAGGTCAGCGTCTGACGGAGCCGGGCCGGAGGTGCACATCCGGCCTCAGTCTTCGGCGTCGCGTTTTTTGGCGCCCCGCCGAGGATTCGAACCCCGGACCCACTGCTTAGAAGGCAGTTGCTCTTCCCCTGAGCTAGCGGGGCGGCGGTTCCGAGTTTAGTGGGCGGGTCGCGCGTGAGCCGCCACATGCGCCGCCAGGAGCGTGCGGTCTCCGATCCAGAGGCTGGGCGGAATCTCCCAATGGCGGGCCAGCGCGTTCAGGTCGACGGCATAGAGCGAGCGCATTTTCGAGAACCGCTCCCAGGAAAGGTCGGCATCCCGCAGCTCGTACCCTGCCGCGGAGAGCCGTTCGCGCGCGTCATCGAACTCGAAGCGCTCGATGCCGACGCTGTGGTCGTGCTCGGGTCCGATGACCTGGCTCAGGTCCTCGACCAGGTGAGTGCCCACGCCATACATCAGCTTGGCGTGGCCGTGCGGCGCGCCTTCGACGGTGGTCATGACAAGGGTCGCGGCGTCCAGCACCGCGCCGAGCGAGCTGAGCCAGGACTCGTTGTCGTGGCTGGACCGGAAGTAGCCGAGAATCGGATAGGCGAGGTGACTGTCGAGCACCTGCGCCGACCAGATCTTCCAGGCGTCGAAGGTGTCCGCCAGCAGATCCCCCATGCCGAGAGCTGCGGCGTTTTCAAGCAGGGTGACTCCCGAGGGAGGAGCGCCGGCGCTGGCGTCGGTCGTGATCACCAGCACCTCGCGCTGCTGGAAGCTCGCATAAAGAGAGAAGAGGAGGCTGACGACGAGCGCGACCAGAGCGAGGCCGTTGGCTCCTTCAGTCAGGACGACGATCCGGGCGGGCACGCCGATCGCCTCGAATCCGGCATAGCCGAAGGTGAGCAGCGACGCCCCCGAGAAGTAGAGGGCAGTGCCGAAGTCCGGCGCCGGCGACAGCTGGCTGCCGAGCGAGTGCAGGACCAGCCCGTAGCCGAGGACAAGGGAAAGCACCCAGGCGCCCAGCAAGGTGAGCAGCGCTAGCGGCCCGTAAGAACCCAGGATCGCCTCCCGCCGCCCGTTTTCCCACTGCAGGCGGCCGAAGCGGCGCCATATCGCCCAGCTCAGGCGGATCAGCCAGGGGCTCAAACGGATGCGGCCCACGGCCGGGCGCGGCAGCACCACCGATTGGAAGAGGTCGAAGAGCGTGATGCCTACGACCACGATCCCAAGCAGCAGCTCCAGCACCGACAGGAACCTCATGCGCCCTCCCTCACGTCATCGCCGTCTCGAGCCACGAAATCTTTACCGATCGGAAGCCCGCCCGCATTCCAACGCCGAGAAGCGGACAGCCGTCCCCGAACCTGCAGCGCCCAATCATGTCCAAAACATCCAATAATGTCCGGGCGCAATGAGCGTCCCACCGCCAATCATCGATCCGCCATCACCTCAACCCGCTGTCCAAGCGCCCCCCTCGGGCCAGCTCTCGCCCGACGGCAGGTCCTGGTGGGACGGCCTCAAATGGGTCTCAGCAATCTCGCCCGATGGCGCCTGGCGCTGGGACGGCAAGCAGTGGGTTCCAGTCGCAACAAACCCTCCCGGGACGCCGGCGCTCAGCGCTGACAGCCCCCTCAACAACAATCCCTACCAGTACGTGACTCCCGGACCAACGGGCGCCACTGGCGTCGGCCTGAGCGTCTCTAGCCACCTTGGCTGGCAGTTCGGGGGATCAGCCGCCTGGTCGATCGGGTTCGGTGCAGCTTCGATCCTGGCGCCGCTTTTGACCAGCTTCTACTTGCCCGTCCTGCCCCTCTTCGGGCTCTGGCGCGCGGTGATCGCGATCCGCTCCGGCCGCGTCATCGGCGCTGTTGTCGGGATCGTTCTGAACGTGATCGGCGGGCTTCTGAGCCTCCTCGCGAGCGGACTCATCGGCGGCTAGCGGGCTAGCGCGCTCGGACCGGCGCCTCCAGGGTGAAGAGCCCGTACGAGCTCTTGATCAAGGACATCGCCACATTGCGGACCGGCACGCCGCCGGCCGTGACCCCGCGTTCGCTCCCCGCGTGGGCGTGGCCGTGGAGGACGAGATCGGCGCCGCCGCGGTCGACCGCCTCGGCCAGCCGGTCGCTGCCCAGGAAGGGCCAGACCTCGTAGCGCTCGCCGACCAGCGTGGCCTCGATCGGCGCGTAGTGCATGAGAGCGATCTTCAAGTCGGCCTCCATCTCGCGCAGCAATCGCTCGAGCGATTCCCCGGCCGAGCGGGCCGCCGCGGCGAACGCCTTCATCTCCGGCTCTCCGAACTCGGTGGCCGCGCCGGTGAAGCCCCCGCAGAAGCCTTTGACCCCGGCCACCCCGATCCGCACGCCGGCCACCTCGAGCACCTCCGCCTCTCCCTCTAGCACGCGCACGCCCGCGCCCTCCATGGCCTTGCGAACGTCCGCTTCCTGGCAGGAGTGGTAATCGTGGTTTCCCAGCACGGACAGGACCGGGACCTTGGGCCGCAGCCGGCCCGCGGAGTCGGCTCCGAAGTGGACGTCGGCGACCGCCGCCACCCGGATCACTTGAGTCGCTCCTTTTTGGGTTCGCGCATGGGGAGCACCCGGGTCCGGTTCTCGGCCCGGCCCGGCCCGACCAGCTCATCAACCAGCGCCGAGATCGCGGAGCGCCGCTCCTCGGTGGCTACGACTCCGGTGATCACCACCTTGCCGCCGCGGATGCTGACCTCCAGCTCCGGCGCCGAAACGCGCGGGTCGGCCGCCAGCCGCTCGTGGATACGGGCGGCCAGTCGCCGGTCGGCGTCCGCGGGTTCCTCGACCGGCCGCGGCGTCTCGCCGCCGAAGATCGCTTCGAAGAGGTCCACCACGGTCTGGTCGGGAACCGACCTGCCCTGCGCCTGCGCCCAGAGCAGCAGACTGAGGACGGGCCGGGCCAGGGGCCGGGCGCGGCGCACCAGGTACTCCCAGTCCAGCTCCGGGATGACCAGGCCGACCGCGTCGAACCAATGCTGAGGCTGGCCGCCTCCGAACCGGTTCGCCTTCATGATCAGCAGGTCCTCGCGGCCGAGCACGCGCAGGCGCCGGCCGTGGTAGTCGCCCTCGACCACGTGGGCCTGGCACTCACGGTCGAAGCGCATGCTGCCGGCCGCCTCGAACACGACTTCGACGGTGACACCGTCCCTTGACGCGGACACCGTGCGTGGCGGGTCGCCGCGACCGACCTTGAACCCCGCGCCGGCCAGCGCCTCCCGCGTCCGCGGGGCGTCGCTCGGGTCGGCGAAGATGTCGATGTCGCGGCCCGGCGGATGGAGGCCGTAAAAGGCGGCCGCGATGCCGCCGATCAGCGCATGGTGCACATCGGCCCTCTGCAGGGCCGCGGTCGACTCGGCCAGGACGCGGTCGTAGCGCTCTCCGGTTTCGTTCACTTCTTGATAGTGATGCTATAGCCTCCAATTCGTGGAACGGCGCCCGCTTGGCACGAGCGAGGTCGACGTCCCGGTGATCGGGATGGGTACCTGGCGGACCTTCGACACCACGGCCGACCGCGCCCCGCTGGTCAATCCGGCGCTCGCGGCGGGCGTCACGCTCTTCGACTCCTCCCCGATGTACGGGCGGGCCGAGCTCACGCTCGCGAAGGCGCTCGGCAGCCGCCGGGCGGAGGCCCAGGTGGCCACCAAGATCTGGACCTCCGACTCAGCCGAAGGGCGTCGCCAGGCCGCCTCCGCCTTGAACCTCTTCGGTCACGTCGAGATCTATCAGGTGCACAACCTGGTGGCCTGGCCCGAGCAGCTGGCTCTGCTCGAGGAGCTCAAGAAGGAAAGCCGGGTGACCGTGATCGGTGCGACCCACTACCAGGAATCGGCGTTCGGCGAACTCGCTTCGGTGATGCGGACGGGACGGCTCGACATGGTGCAGATCCCCTACAACCCGCTCCGGCGCGACGCCGAGCAAGAGCTGCTTCCGCTCGCCGCCGAGCTGGGTCTCGGCGTCCTCGTCATGAGCCCGTTGCAGGGCGGGATCCTGGACCGCAAGCCGGAGCCTGCTCAGCTCCGCGAGCTCAGCGTCACATCCTGGCCGGAGGCCGTGCTGAAGTGGATCGCCAGCGATCCTCGCATCAGCGGCGTTCTGACCGCGACTCAGGACTTGGAGCATTTGCGTCAAAACGTGCTGGCCGGTGAGCCGCCCTGGTTCGATGCCTCGCAGCGCGACCTGGTCGCGAAAATCGCCGGCACTTGAGCGAGCGGGATCCTGGCAGCAGGCGTCTTCAATTCCACCGGCGACAGCCTGCCGGTCGTTGCCTTGCTGCATGCCTCCATCGATGCGACCGCCTCCGGCGCTGTGTTGGCGGTGTTCTATCCGGGAGTTGACTGGCGCCTCCTTTATGTCGGGATCGCGGTCGTCGCCGTGCTGCTGATAGCTACCACTCGCGGGCGCCTCGGCTACCAAGGCGAGGCTGTCGCAAGCCCTCCGCCTTTGTCGCCTGAGCCAGTGCCCACCTCGGCCTGAGCTGGCGAGGCCTAGAACGCCGCCCAGGGACCTCCGCGACGATAGCCGGCGATCATCGCGATCCCGATCGCTAGTTGGATCACGCCGATCACCCCCTGCAGGACCACGTACCAGGCCGGCCCCTGCAACGGCAAGATCCCAGCCAGCTCCAGAGCCGAAGCGAGAGGCCTTAGCACACCTGCCAGCGACGCCACCAGCATGACCCAGAAGATCCACCGCCACCTCCGGACCACGCCAACCGCGAGGACGGCGAGGAAGAGTGAGAGCGCGGCCAGGAAGGCGGCTTCGAACAGCTGAGTCTTCGGACCACGCAGCCCTATTGCTTGGTCGTAGACCGAAGGCGCCAGCACGACAATCGCTCCGGCGCCGACCCACGCCGCGGCGAGGAAGGCGAGAACCATGATTTGGGTGCGGTTTAGCACTTGAGTAGCTGCGTATCGTCTCGCCTGGAGGGTTGAAACGGTAATGCGAACAGCGGAGGCTGACCTGCGGGCGCTCGCGGACCTGGCGACGCCGATGGCGGTTCGGGTGGCGGCCACGTTGCGGATCGCCGACCAGATCGCGGACGGTAAGCAGACGGCGGCAGAGCTGGCCAAAACGGTGAACGCCGACGTCGACGCCCTGGATCGCGTGCTGCGGCACCTGACCACCGCGGGAGTGCTCCATCGTGACGCGGCCGGCCGGTTCACGCTGACGGAAATCGGAGGCGCCCTGCGTCAGGATCACCCCGACGGCAATCGCGCGAGGCTGGATATAGAAGGTGCTGTCGGTCGCGCCGACCTGGCCTTCTTCCAGTTGCTGCACAGCGTCCGTAGTGGTGAGCCGGCCTTTGCGGCGCAATTCGGTAGGTCCTTCTGGGAAGACCTCTCGGCAAGCCCGGCGCTGGCCGAATCATTCGACGCTTTGATGGGCGTCGACGTCGCCCTGGAGGCGCGCGCGATCGATGCTGCCTACGACTGGTCGTCGCTCGGACACGTGGTCGACGTCGGTGGCGGCAACGGTTCGCTGCTGATCGCGCTCCTGACCGAGCATCCCGGCTTGCGAGGCACTGTGGTCGACCTGCCTGCAGCGGCCGAGGCGGCGCGGGAGGCGTTCGCCGCGACCGGCCTCGCGGAGCGAGCCGAAGCGGTCGCCGGCAGCTTCTTCGATCCGCTGCCGGCAGGAGCGGGAGGCTACCTCCTGTCAGCGATCATCCACAACTGGGACGATCAGAACGCGCGCCGGATCCTGCGTCGCTGCGCGGAAGCGGCGGGGGCCGAGGGCCGCGTGTTCGTCGTGGAAAGGACTGGACCCAGCGGCGAGGTAACGAACACTGCGCGCGACCTCCGGATGCTCGTCTATTTCGCCGGCAAGGAACGTGGTCTGGCCGAGCTCGCCGCCCTTGCGGCCGACTCGGGGCTGGCCGTCGCGGCGGTGCATCCGGCGGGCCTCAACTCGGTAGTCGAGCTAACGGCGCACCAGTCTTAGGCCCCCGACGGATCAGCCAGACGTCGAAGAGGCCGATGCCCCAGAAGATGCTCGCGGCAAGCCGGCGGCCAGGTTCGGCGCTGATCAATTCGCGAAGGTAAGCCAGCAGGCAGATGAGGCCGAGGATCGCGAACACTGCCAGGTATCCGCTCAGGATGACCGCCGGGAAGTGGCCGATGGAGACGTAGGTCGCGACATCCGCCTCGACGTAGTTGCCGCCCGGCGCGCCGCCAACTGTGATCGCGGCGACCGTCAAGACAGCGAACGCGATCGACCCGGCTCGGGCAAGGACCGATCCTCTCTTATTCGCGCCATCTGCATCCCTCCAAACTCCTTTGCCACGTTTCGTATCTGAGGGGCAGGGCTATTCTCGGAGCGTGCGCGAACTCAAGGGCCTCGCGTTAGCGCTCAGCGGGGTCGCCGTGATCACTGCTTTCATCGGGCTGGTCCGGCCCTGGCTCGATGTTCCTTCTCTGGCCGTCTCCTATGTGCTTCTCGTGCTCTGGGTCGGATCCGCGTCCGGGCGGCTGCGCGCGATCCTGGTCGCCCTTGTCGCCTTCCTCACCTACGAGTTCTTCTTCGTACCGCCCTACGGCACCCTGCTGATCAGCGCTCCCAAAGACGTGCTGAATCTCCTCGTTTTGCTTGCCGCCGCCGTGCTCGGCGGCACCCTCGCGGCCTGGCTGCGCGAGGCGAGAATGACAGCCCAGAAGGCGGCGCTCACCGCCGAGACTCTTTACGCGGTCGCGGTCAGCGCGCTCAAAGCGCCGCTCGTGAGCGAAAGCCTGGACGCGGTAGTTGCCGCGGCCGCGCGCATATCCGGGATCGAGTCGATGACCCTTCTGGACGAACGCGGCGAAGAGACACTGGCGGGACCCGAGCTGCCCGCTCGTGAACGCGAACGTGCACGCTGGGCTGTGCGCGAAGGCCAACCGCTCGGCATCCGGCTCCGCGACGGCCAGGTGGACTTCTTTCGCACCGCGGGCGCCGAGTCCGAGCACAGTTTTCTGCCGCTGGGTGCAGGGGTCATCGCGGTGCACCTTTCAAGCCAACCAATCTCGCCTGCCGACAGCCGCCTGCTCGCCGCGCTGCTGGCGTTGGGGGCGCTTCTCCTCGACCGCCGTAAGTCGGAGCTGGAGTCGGATCGCATGCGCGAGCTGGAGGCGTCGGATCGGTTGAAGGCAGCCGTTCTCTCGTCGATCTCCCACGAGCTGAAGAGCCCCCTTGCGTCGCTTCGGGCAGGGCTCTCCACCCTGGCGCTGCCAGCCGCCGGCCTGAAGGAGGACGAGCGAGCGATCGTCGAGGGGCTGGACCGGCAGACGGATCGGCTCAACCGGCTAGTCGGTGATCTGCTCACCATGTCCCGGCTCGAATCGGGCTTGCCTCTTGAAAAGCAGTCGGTGAGCGTGGCCGAGCTGGTCGGATCAGCACTCCGCGAGCTGCAACCTACGCTCGCTCCCTTCAAAGTTGTCGTTGACGTCGCGGACGACCTGCCGCCCATCGAGGCTGACGAGTCTCAGATGCACCTCGTGATCGGCAATCTCCTGGCCAACGCCGCCGAATGGACTCAGCCGGGAGGTCAGATCGAGGTCGGTGCGGCGTTCAGGCAGGGGATCGTCAGCGTCTGGGTCCAGAACCAGGGCGAACACATTCGACCGGTAGATCTGGACCGCGTCTTCGACAAGTTCTGGAGCCGTCGCGAGCGGGGATCAGGGCTTGGCCTGGCGATCTCCAAGCGAGTTCTCGACGCGCACGGAGGAACCATCCGCGCCGAGAACCGCCGCGCGGGGCCTCGCTTCACGTTCACGCTGCCGGCCACTCAAATCCTGACCACGACGTGAGCGGTCGGGTTCTCATCGTTGACGACGAGCAGGAGATTCGCCGGGCACTGAAAACGGGACTTGGCTATCAAGGCTTCGAGGTCCGCGCCGTTGCAACCGGCGAGGAAGCTCTCGCCGAGGTTGGCGCGTGGCATCCGGATGTGGTTCTGCTCGACCTGGGCCTGCCGGGATTGGACGGTTTCGAAGTGCTCCGCCGGATGCCCGGTAAGAACCGGGTGGCCGTGATGGTGGTCAGCGTGATGCCCGGTGAAAAGGACAAGGTGCGGGCTCTGGACCTCGGCGCGGATGACTACCTCGTCAAGCCCTTCGGGATCCAGGAGCTTTCCGCCCGGATTCGAGCTGTCCTCCGTCGCCAGGCCTCGGTCGGCGACGGCCGCCCCGTGATTCGCGCCAGGGACCTCGAGGTCGATCTCGAGCACCGCCGCGTCAGCGTCGGCGGCCGGACTGTGCACCTGACCCCGACCGAGTACGAGGTGCTTCGCCAGCTGGCGATTCATGCCGGCAAGCCCGTGACGCACACGATGCTGCTGCGGGAGGTCTGGGGCGAGTACGCGATCGGCGATCGGTACAACACTCGCTACGTCATCACGCAGTTGCGCAAGAAGCTCGGCGATGATCCGGCCCGGCCTCGCTACATCAGCACCGAACCAGGAGTCGGTTATCGCTTGGAGGCGGACTAGGCTCCGGCCGCAGCGCGCAGGTGGCGGCCGGTAACCATGTGCAGCACGACCTGGCCGTCCACCAGGTGCCGGCGGACGCGCTCGAGGGCGATCGGCGGTAGAAGTTCATGGTCCTCCTCCGCGGCGACGGTTTCCCGCGGGTGGATGGCGCGCCAGACGTCCGCCACGACCTCCCGCTGCACGCGGCGCGGGACGTACACATATCGGCGATCGGGGACCTGGTTGCGGGCCAGGCTTTCAGCCCGGGCCAGCGCATCCTGTGCGTGGTAGTCGCGCAGGTACGGGTCGTTGACCTCCCAGAGGTCGCCGCCGTCAATGTGCTCCCGGCCGCCCCGGTACAGAAACACAACGCTTTTGCCGGCGGCGGCCCGGATCCCTTCCTGGATGACAGCCAAAGCCTGCGCGGGCTGGTGCGGAAGCAGGACGAGGACTTCCGCGGGCCGGCGGCGAAATGCCTCCTCGATGGTGCGGCCGGTTGCCGTGTAAGGAACCGGAAAAACCGCCGGTCGCCGGCTCCAGTTGTAGTGATAGGTGGCGAGGCCGACAATCACTCCGAGCACAGTCAACCCGCCGCCGAAGATCGTGGCGTACGGCTTTGCAACCAGGTTGACGCTCCAGCCGAGCAGCACCAGCAGGGTCGTCAGGACGCCGATCGCAAACACCAGCCGGCGGCGCAAGGTGGCACTTTGCCGGAGCTCTTGCCACCGGATCACGTCCAGCGAGAAGCTCGTCAGGATGAACGAGCCGAGCAGGCCGAAGGCGTAGAGGTCGCCGAGGAACACGGCGGCCACGGGACTCTGCCCGGCGAGATAGACGAGACCCACCGGCGGCACGACGGCGGCCAGGATCGCCACGTGCGGTGTGCGCCGCCATGAGTTGTAGCGCTCAACGATG